>JAZQII010000052.1:0-42309 GCA_045541035.1 Clostridia bacterium
CGAACCCAAAGGAACTGATTTTGTGATAGAAAACGGCTCGCGAAGCGAAGGAATACCGGGCGTATTTCAAGCGACAAGAGTCGTTTTATGCGCAAAAGCAGTCCTATTGGGCGTTATGGGTTCGATTCCCTTCGGCTATACCATCATACATACAATATTTCAAGACTTTAGTTTAAAATGATTATGGTATAATTTATAGCCATTGCAAGACCTAACCAAACTATTTGCGGAATAAGTACCAGTGCCCCAACCTTACTGTAACCATACACTTTTCTTACCGTAAGATAAGTTACTATAAGATATGCAATTATGATAATAAGCGCAGTATAGAGCATATGCCAGGTAAAGAAGAACAGACACCACAAAATGTTTAATAAAGCCTGCAAGCCGTAAAGGATATAAGTTTTGGTGGGAACTTCTTTTAACTGTGCAAAGGTCAAAGAAACTGCAAATAAAACGTAGATTACACTCCAGGCAATACCGAATACTATCGGCGGCGGCTGAAATGCGGGTTTTTCAAGGGCAAGATACCATGCACTTTTTGTATCCACAAAAAGCATGGCTATCCCTGCCGTTACAAGTGTTACAAGAACAGATATAAGTATACTGTCCCACAGTTTTTTCTTCATAAAAAATCACTTCCTTTTACATAATTATATGTACTAAAGCAAGTGATTATGTTTTTAATTAGCACTCCAGGAATCAATAACGTATTTTCCGTCTTTATAAATAATGGTATAATTTAATTTGTTTTCAGGATTTCCGTTAGGATCGCCTGCAGCATATTCATTTACGGTAACAAAATATCCGTCGTCTGTTTTCTTCACATTAAGCGTTTCTGCTTTAATAAACCAAGGATAATCGTACTGTTCTGAAACATATATCGTTCCGCCTTCGGTAAACCACATATCCATAAAGGAATCTGCAGTTTTTGCATCAACACTTGGATTTCCGTGTCTCGCAAGATGATAATCAGGTGTGCAGAAACCGTAAACATAGTTTCTTAATTCTTCGGCATTATCAATATCTTTAAGGGCATAAGCGGTAAGTTTCATTGAGTTATCGCCAAAGAAAAGTACTGTGCGATCATAATATCTGTTCTTATCAACCATACCCTTGTTTTCAAAGTATTTAAGAGTTCTGTGTTCCATTTCATATAAATTGTAAACAAGATTCCATGCATCAGCCTTTGTAAATTCAGGACCTATAAACAGATCAATTTTATAATCGCCGTTCTCATAGAAAACGTAAATAGTTCTCGGACCTGACCATTCAGTTTCTGAAGTAACCGTATAACGGTTATTGCCAAGACTTTCAATAATTATGCCGTCTGTTGACATGATATTTGAACCCATGCCGTAATTAGGTTCAAAATATATAACGTTATTCTCTATGCGCCAATAACCACTTTTGTTTTCAATCATATCCTGCGCATATGCTTCAGTATAATACTTGCATAAATATTGTTTTAAATCATCAACCGTTTCTATACCTTTTACAGCATAGCAGGTTTCATACATACCGTCAAAGGTAGATAACCGATATGTTTTTGATTCATCAAGCATTCCTAACTCTTTGAAATGATATAACAAGTGAGCCTCATTCTTCATTTCAATAAGTTCCTTTGCCCTATCTAAAGAAAGTTCAGGCGCATTTTCCGTATTTGTTTGAGTATCGTTTACCGGTTCTTCACCCTTTTCAACAGACAAAAATTCAAGGTGCTTATAATCATACTCAACAAACCATGAAGTAAACTTATCTTCCGGCACGGTTTTTACGATTATAATAATATAAAGTCTTTGAGTGCCGTAATTTTTTATAACGCCTTCATAAGTAAAATCATCAACGACCGTAAATTTTCCACTGCTCGTATCATAGACGAGAATTTCTTTTGCATTGCTGTCAGCACCGTAAATATTAAATTTTATCTGATAACTTACAAAAGCATTGGAAAAATTATTCTTTACTTCTATTGTGCGCTGTTTTAAAGCATCGTGAATACCGTCACCGTAATCTGCCTCTGAATAGTTTTCCTTGATATATTTATCTACTTCAGAATACTCGCTATCATAATATTTTGCATTGCTGGTAATGTTTTCATCATCTTCTATAATTCTTTCAAAGGAGAAAGCAGATTGACTTTGTCCGTTTGCAGTTATAGGATAAACTAAATTCTCATTTTCTCTTTTTGCTTCATTACCGCCAAATCTCAATACGGGCGTAATACCGAAAAAAGCAAGCACTACGCCTAAAGCAAGAATAATTGCTAAAATACCTGCAATAGCCGCCACTATAATACCTGCGCTTGCACCTTTTACCGTAACGTGGTCATTTGATATACGGATAGCAATATTTTCAACAAGTTTATTATACTGATCTTTTGCCTGAACAGCATCGGGATGATTTTGTTCAATGGCTATCTTGAACCAATATGCTTCTTTTTTAAGTATATCAAGAATTTCTTTAAAGTTCTTTATTGATTTTGCCTTATTTTCATAGAAATTCTTTAATATCCAAGGCGCAACTGAGTTTCCGCATTTTGCACTTTCTTCAAGATACCCCACAAAAGATACTTCATCGGTGTTTGCAAAAGTCTGTGCATATTTAAATAATGCAGGGTGGTATTTTGCCGATGCAGAAAGCCTGATATACTCATCTATCTGTTGCTGATCGTCAATCATCTGTGAGAGCATATACATAGCATATGGATTGCCTGCATTTTTAAGTTCTTCAAGTTGTTCTGCAGTTTCATTTCCGTTAATACCTGATTTTAACACGGCAAGTTCGGCTTCGTTTGCGGCTAAACCGAATTTGGCAAAATCAACGTTTGCGCCTTCTTCGTGGTCATGAGCAAGTTTTTGGATAGGCGCTGTGCGATAAAGTGCCTGAGTGTTTGAATACTGCCATTTCAAAATCTTTACGGGATAGAAAATTGCATAAATACCGCAGGTGATAGGTGTTAAAATACCCAAAAGAAGATTTTTTACAAAAAGTTGACCGCCCGTGCCTGCAAAAGCCAAGGGGCTTCCGTTAATTACGGTATGTTCCGCTTCCCACTTCATAAGATGCACCTGCGCCCAGGGCACAGCAATACCGAAAGTGAACATTCCTGCAATTGCAATAAGCACGTGATTTACAAACCATCCGCCTGCACCGCCGGTAAATTTACTTTCAAACTCGGAAGAATTATCTTCATAGACGGTATGCTTCACTTCCCACTTTTTCATTCCTAACCCGAACCATATGCTATATATACCGCAGGTTATTACGGTCAAAAATGCCCAGAGAAGATATTTGCCGAAAAGTTGCGCGCCGTTGCCTGTAAATTTTAATCTTCTGCCGTTAATTACGGTGTGTTTAACTTCCCAACGTTTAAGCATACACATTGCCCAAGGAAATGCTATGCCGCAAGTTATTGAAGTCAATAAAGACGCAAGTATTCTCCAACCGATAAGCTGAAGTGTTCCGCCATCAAAATATGAGCCTTCGCCATTTGTTTCTTTCTTTTTTCCTGCTCCTGAAATTGCCAAGATGATAACAGCAACAATACCTATTACCAGAAAAACAGATAAGGCTATTATCAATAATTTGATCCATGTAAGCATAGTTGATTTCTCCTTTGTTTTAATATAAGAAAAAAGGCACAAGGGGTGCCTTTTTCAGTTTTATCTTACGCCGAAGAGTAATTCTCCTATTGAAGGATAGGGCCATGCATCTGATGAAACTGCCATTTCAAGTTCATCAACGTCTTTACGGAGAGCCTCCATTAAAGGAATAATGGTATCCTTGCAAAGGAAAGCGCGTTCCTTGTTACCCTTAAGTGCTTTCATATCCTCAACGGATAAGCGAAGTTCTTCAAGAGTTTTATATGCGCTGTTAAGAAGTTCGGATATTTTACGTATTGTCTCTTCCTCGTAGGTACAGTCAATAGCATCGGAAAGAGATTTTTTTGAAAGTGCCGTATCGGCAAGAGTTTTGGAATATTTGCTTACCTTAGGTAAAATGTCCTTACTTGCCATATTTACCATTGTACGTGCTTCAATGTTTATAAGTTTATTATAGTTATCAAGCATTATTTCATATCTTGATTCCATTTCCTCACGGCTGAAAACCTTGTGAGTAGTAAACAACTGAACGTTTTTCTCATCAAGATATCTTTCAACTGCATCAGGTGTTGTCGGAAGATTAAGAAGTCCGCGTTTTTTGGCTTCTTCTATCCACTTATCATCATAACCGTTGCCGTTGAAAATAATGTCCTTATGTTCTCTGATTGTTTCGCGGATAAGCGCATTAAGTTCGTTTTCAAAGTTTTCGGCATTTTCAAGACGGTCAGCAAACTGTTTTAAACTTTCGGCAACTGCCGTATTTATAACGATATTTGAATCGGAAACCGACGCAGATGCGCCAAGCATACGGAATTCGAATTTGTTACCTGTAAATGCAAAAGGACTTGTACGGTTACGGTCAGTTGTATCTTTGGGGAATCTGGGCAAGATATGAACACCGATCTTAAGTTGTTCTTTTTCCTTACCTTCGTAAGTTGTGCCCTGCTCAATAGCATCTAAAATTGCAGAAAGTTCATCGCCTAAAAACATTGATACTATTGCAGGAGGCGCTTCGGAAGCACCTAAACGGTGATCATTACCTGCGCTTGCAATGGAAACGCGCAACAACCCCTGATATTCATGAACTGCCTTAATTACCGCGCAAAGGAATAATAAGAACTGTGCATTTTCATAGGGCGTTTCACCGGGATTTAAAAGGTTTATTCCCGTATCTGTTGAAATTGACCAGTTGTTGTGTTTACCGCTGCCGCTTACACCTTCAAAAGGCTTTTCATGTAACAAACACTCAAGACCGTGTTCACGGGCGATCTTCTGCATCATTTCCATGGTGAGCTGGTTATGGTCAACGGCAATATTAGCGGTTGTAAATATAGGTGCAAGTTCGTGCTGTGCAGGTGCGGCTTCATTATGTTCCGTCTTTGCTAAAACGCCTAATTTCCACAACTCTTTATCAAGGTCTTTCATAAAAGCGTGAACGCGAGGCTTAATGGATCCGAAATAATGATCATCAAGTTCCTGACCTTTTGAAGGCATTGCGCCAAAGAGCGTTCTGCCGGTATAAATAAGGTCTTTACGCTTATCAAAAAGTTCTTTGGGAATTAAAAAATATTCCTGCTCAGGGCCAACGGTAGTTTTAATGCTTGATGCATCTGAACCAAACAATTTTAATACTCGCATTGCCTGACGGTTAATGGCTTCCATTGAACGTAAAAGGGGCGTCTTTTTATCAAGAGCTTGACCGCCATAAGAGCAAAAAGCGGTGGGAATGCATAAAACACCATCTTTAATAAAGGCATAACTTGTAGGATCCCATGCGGTATATCCACGTGCTTCAAAAGTAGCGCGAAGACCGCCGTTGGGGAAACTTGAAGCATCAGATTCGCCCTTTATAAGTTCTTTACCTGAAAACTCCATAATAACTTTGCCATCTTCTGCAGGCGAAATGAAACTATCGTGTTTTTCTGCGGTAATACCCGTCATAGGCTGAAACCAATGGGTAAAGTGGGTTGCGCCTTTTTCAATGGCCCAATCTTTCATTGCCGCTGCTATTTCATTTGCAATGTTTATATCTAAACGATGACCGTGCTTTGCAGTCCATTGAAGCCCATCATAAACCTCTTTGGAGAGTTTTTGGCGCATAACGTCATCATTAAAGACGTTAGAAGCAAATATTTCAGTTACCTTATCCATAGTTTCACTCCTATTAAGATAAAAAATTTCCTATATAAATTATACATTCATATTGCGTATTTTGTCAACTGATAATGTATTTCTGAAATTTCTGAATTTTAAAGGCGTAACGCCCGTTTTCCTTTTGAAAATACGGCAAAAATATGACGGATCCTGAAAACCTGCCTGCCCCGCAACTTCAAAAACGGATAAAGATGTTTCACGAAGTAATATTTTTGCTTTTTCTATCTTTGCATTTAAAATATAATCCTGAGGTGTCAATCCTGCATACTCTTTAAACAAACGGCAGAAATAATTCTGACTGACGTTGCACATATCTGCTATTTCTTTAACCGAAAGTAAAAGAGATACGTCATTTTCAATATATCTTATTCCCTTTTCAATAACGGAGAAATTTTTTATATCTTTACTTTTTTCTCCCTCGTTCAAAGCAACTATTATCTGATAAAACAACGAATGCAACTGACCAAAGGAACGGGAACTTAAATCGCTTATAACACCCATCTTTTTAAAAAGTTCTTTAAGATGTTCATTATCGGAAAACACTTGATTATTTTCTAAAACAAGTCGGGTATGTTCTTCATCAAACAAGAGAAAATTTATTCCGTAAGTGCAACCGTAATCGTTATCGCGGTCAATTTTTAGAGTATATTCTTTGCCGGTTGGAATATACACAATATCTCCATGATTTAAAGAAAATGTTTCCCCGTCTTTCATTGAATAGGTAACTTTGCAATGGTTGACAAACAATAAAAGATCATTTTCTTTAGGCGCATCAATACATGAGAAACTTTTATAACTTTCCCACGTCTGATATACACAGACGTTTACTTGCGCATAGCAATTTCTGTTGCATATTAGTTTTAAAATATCCTGATTTTCCATTTTAATCACCCAAGTATTTTGTTGCATTTATTATATATTTTTCGTTTATTTTTGTCAAATGCAGTTTGAAAAAGTCCTGTTTTTGTATGTATATGTCTATTGATTTTGTTTTCTCTATATGCTATACTTTTAAAAAAGGAGAGTAAAAAAATGAAATATGATAAATTAAAAGAATATATGCTTGAACTATCACAGATTCTTTGGGCAGAGCCTTACGGTGATTTTAAGAATCACTGCATAGTAGTTACAAAAAACAGTTCTTACCCTTCACAACTTTGGGATTGGGGAAATTGGGCAAATAATATTGCTTTAAGGCAAATTGCAAAATATCAGGGCAAAGAAAATGATCTTATAAAGCACGAGATCGGTTCCGTAAACAACTTTTTAAACGAACAGCATGAAGACGGAAGCATCGAAATTGCCGTTTTCAGCGGTAAAGAACACGATTTTGTTTCCCTTATGCCCCACAGAAATATTCATAAACCCGTTCTTGCTCAACACGTTGCATTTATTTTAAAATACGTTGATGCACTTGATTGGGCAAAGGAAATTTTCCCTAAATTAAAGAAATTCATTACTTTCTATGAGGAAAATGCAAAACACGAAAGCGGACTTTTTTATTTCTTTGACGATTTTGCAATCGGTGTTGATAACGATCCGTCAACTTTCTACCGTCCCGACAACAGTTCAGCATCAATTTTCTTAAATTCTTTAATGTATATGGAGCTTGGCTCAATGAGTCATATTGCTTCGCTTATCGGAAACACAGAAGACGAAAAATATTATAAAGAGGAGCAACTTCAATTAAAGAACGCAATAAACGAACATTGCTTTGATGAAAAAGACGGTATGTATTACAGTTGTGATATTAACCTCCGCCCCATTGAGCCTGACGTTTTACTTCATTCAGGCGCGCCAAGACATTATTCAACTCTTATTCAGCGCCTTGGTTGTTGGAGTTCCTTTTTACCTCTTTGGGCGGGCATTCCTACAAAAGAGCAGGCAGACCGAATTGTTAAAGAAAATCTTTTGGACGAAAAAGGATTCTGGGCGCCTTACGGCGTAAGATCACTTTCAAAATATGAGAAAATGTACCGTCTTGTAGGAACGGGTAATCCATCAAGTTGGCAAGGCGGTGTGTGGATCTTATCAAACTACTTTGTTTTCAAGGCTCTTTTAAGATACGGTTACAAAAAAGAAGCCGATGAACTTGCAACAAAAACTCTTGATCTGTTGGCAATGGATCTTGATAAAAACGGCGCTTTCCACGAATATTACGATCCCGAAACGGGCGGAGGTCTATTTAACAAAGGCTTTTCAAGTTGGAACTTACTTGCCTTTAATATGCTTGAGTATTTTGATGGTAAAGAAGTTATAGAAGAATTTAAGATGTAAAAAAAATCCTGCTTAAGCAGGATTTTTTAATTTAATCTACAAAGACCGTTCCATCTTCTTCTATAGAAATCTTCATTCCCGTTTTAACATATTCAAGGAATTCATCGCCTAATGAATCAATAACGGGCATTTTTGCGCCATCACCTTCAAGCCAAACATCGGCTAAAATCGCACCTGCCCCTGCAAGAGAATCAATGGGCAGTGAGAAAAGCATACATGCAGGCTGACGTTTCATCGAACATGCGCAGTAAAGAACAAGTCCGCCGGTTGTTGAACCGATGGTCTGTGGCAGGCAAAGCGCCTTTCCTGCCATCTGATGACCGTAAAGATCGGGGTTGTTCTGATCACCGCAAGTTGCATTTTTATCACCGAACTGCAATGCTTTCTGGAAGGAAGCAAGAGTATTAAGTCCGCCATGTGAAACAAGTGCTTCCGCAGTTAATTTACCGGGTGTTACTACCCTACCTTTAAACTGTTTCATTACTTTTTGCCTCCTTTGGTGATCTCAACTAATATTTCATCGTCAGTATAATAACGGGCGGTTGTATAAGTGCGCAACTTATTGCTTGAAGTAATAACGGGCATTTTGCCTGAAAGAGGATTGTTCATATACATTAAAGGGCAGATATATGAAGTAATTACACCCGTTGCCTTTAAGCGAAGAGCATATTCAGTTTCATTAAATTCCTTTAAAACGGCAGGAGATGCGGTAAATACAGTAGGAATTACCACTTTCTTATTGCCTGCTTCTTTAAGAGATTTTTCAACGTTATCAGTCCACGTCTTTAACTGTTCAAGGCTCATGTGGGGGCAACCGATAAAGCAAAGTTTTGGCTTTGCATCTTTATCTTTCCAGATAATGGGATAGTTATCATAAACGCGCTGAAGTTCTTCATCGTCAATAACGTAAACCTGAGCATCTTCCTTAATAAGTGTTTCGCCCATTTCCTTGGCTTCGGGAGTAAGGTTATCAATATGATAAAGACCTACTGCACCGTTTGATGCAGTTGCGGCACCAAAATCTTTAAGATATGTTTTTGCGGCATCATCAAGTTCGGTTCCAAGCCATTTATCAAGACCTTTAACGTAAGGAACTGCTTCCATAACTTTCATGCCGATTGCAGAACCTAAAAGTTGTGCTTCAGGCTTTTTAGTGGTTTTAATTTCAATTATCCAACTTGCCTTTCTGCCTTCATCGGTAAGAAGTCCGAAATAAGGCACGTAGCCTAAAATTGAACCCATAATATCCATAATGCCTGAATTGCGGTTGCAACGTGCGCCTAAAACGGAGTTTGCATATACAACTGCAGAAGATTCTGCCCATGAAAGAACGTCGCCTTTTTCAGGAACGTTACCCATCTGTTCCATATAGCAGGTGCAAGAGAACGCGTCTTTATCCATAAGACCTAACTTGTTAAGCTGGTCTTCATAAAAATCCTGCTTTGAATACATAAAGTTATTGAAAATAAAGTTCTGCAAAAAATTGGCAGGTACGTTTTTATCAAGAGGTCTTGGATCACAAGAGAATTTCTGTTTAGAAACTGCACCCTCTTCAATAAGTTTATCCATAAGATCATAAACGGGACCTAAAGCCTTAAGACCGAATGACGTTACAAGATGGTTGTATTTACTTGTTACGGGAACAAGTTTTGTTGCACCGAAAAGTTCACCGTAGCGAACAAGAGTTTCCATAACCTTTTTTAAGGTTTCGCCCTTTTCGCCATTTAATATTTGTTGCTGTTCGTTAGTTAATTCCATAACAAATTCCTTTCTTAAATCTTCATTGCGGCATCCCATGCCTGCCAGATAACGGTACGAAGACTTCCAACTGTATTTGCATCACCGATAACATGTACTTTTCCTGATTTTTTGGCAATAGGATCAGGCTTATAACCAACCGAAAGAATTACACTATCTGCTTCAATTTCAACGGTTTTTCCGTCTTTATCGGTAATTGTTACACCGTTTTCACGAATTTCTTGTGTTTTGGCTTCAAGATATACCGAAACCTTATTTGCATTAAAGAAATCACGAAGATAACTTGTATTTGCAAGACAGATCTTATCCGACACAATAAGATCGTTTTTCATTTCAACAATAACGGGTTCTTTGCCCTGAAGGTAAAGATCGTATGCGATTTCGCAACCTGTAAGACCGCCGCCTACAATTACAACTTTCTCCCCTACGCTCTTATTCTGAAGCAAATAATCAATTGCTTCAACTGCATTTTCAGCACCTTTAACGGGAATTCTGTTGGGTTTTGCACCGGTTGCAACTATAACTTCATCTGCACCGAGAGAATTAACATCGGTAACCTCACAGTTAAGTTTTACTTCAATGGGATATTTTGTAATCTCGCGTCTGTACCAAGTAATAAGAGCCTTATCTTTTTCCTTAAAGGAAGGTGCTGCTGCCGCAATAAACACACCGCCCAATTTATCAGACTTTTCATAAAGTGTTACACTATGACCGCGTTTTGCGCACACAATAGCCGCTTCCATACCGCCGATACCGCCGCCAATTACGGCAACGTTCTTCTTTTTCTTTGCAGGAACGATCTTATATTTATCTGACTGCATAACCTGAGGATCAAGAGCGCAACGGGCAATGTGGCTTGCATCGTAAATACTCTGTGCATTGGCAACGCCCTTATAATGCGCCATGTTGAAGCAAGCATTATGACAGCAAATGCAGGGACGGATATCTTCAAGTCTATCCTCAATAAGTTTTGTTACCCACTGTGCATCTGCCAAGAACTGACGGGCAATACCAACACCGTCAATAAGTCCTTCGCTTACTGCCTTTGCACCTACGTCAGGCTCCATTCTGCCTGCACATACAACGGGAATATCAACACATTTCTTAATATGAGCAACGTCATCAAGATTGCAGTTTAAAGGCATATACATGGGGGGATGTGCCCAATACCAGGAATCGTAGGTACCGTTATCGCAGTTAAGCATATCGTAGCCTGCATCCTGAAGATATTTTGCCGCCTTTTCGCTTTCCTCCATATCTCTTCCGATTTCAGTAAATTCTTCACCGGGAACTGCACCAACACAGAAATCTTTAACGTATGAACGAACTGAATAACGAAGTGATACGGGGAAATCTTCACCGCATTCTTTTTTAATCGTCTTTACAATATCCGTTGCGAAACGGTAGCGGTTTTCAAAACTTCCGCCATAGTTATCGGTACGCTTATTGGTATAATTAAGCGTAAACTGATCGAGAAGATAGCCTTCGTGAACGGCGTGAACCTCAACACCGTCAACTCCCGCTTCCTTTAAAAGTTTTGCGGTTTTACCGAAAGCATCTACTATTTCTTCAATTTCCTTAACGGTAAGTGCTCTTGTTGTAACCTTGTCTGACCATCTTGAGGGAAGTTCGCTGGGACTTGCCGACTGATAAGGAATATTTATAATAGGCTTGATAATATCACGGACAACAGGCATATTATGAATCATTACAAGAGGTGAAGGAATTGCCCAACTTCTGCCCATACCTGCCGTTATCTGAACAAAGAGTTTTGCACCCGTTTTATGAATTTCATCCATGAACTCTTTTAATTCTTTGAACATCTTTTTGTTCTGATAAAGCCATTGATTCATAAAGGTACTTTTAATAGGTGCAATACCGGGAATAATAAGACCAACGTTGTTTTGTGCCTTTTCAATAAAGAATTTTGCCGCTTCCTTATCAAAATGATTCCCCGTATGCTCCATCCAACCGAAGAGGGACGTGCCGCCCATTGGGCAAAGAACTATTCTGTTCTTAATCTCCACATTACCTATTTTCCAAGGGGTAAATAAAGCTTCGTATTTTTCCTGCATTTTTATTCTCCTTTTCAATAAATATAATATAAAACTAAAAGATATTATACCAAAAAATAAGGTATTATGTCAAGATTACAAAGCTAAAACCCTGCAAAAAGCAGGGTTTTATTTTAATATTCCAATCCTATATAGTGTATAGAAATAGTATTTTCAACACCGGAAGTAATTGTTATAAGTTTTGTGAGATCAAGTTCGATATCAATAAGCGTAGAATGAACGGCTTGTTTTGCCATAATTTTTTGAGTTGTACCGTCTTTTGATGTAAGCAATAAATAGCCGTTATCAGCACTGCCGAAGGCAACAAAAAGCCTTGCTTTTTTTACGTTATCGGGAAGCATTACGGTAAGTGAGCCTTCGCCTTTTGAAACGCGCCAACCGCGGGAAGAAGAAAGCCCGTTATCTTCAAGAGTTTTGAAACAACCTCTTGCAGTTACACCCATAGACTTTGAACTAAGGCACGTTACGTTTAAATACTTATCGCTTTCAAGTTCGGGAATTTCAGAAATTTTACCGTCAAAATCACCGAGAGTTGCCTTAATGTTTTCAAGTTGCAACGCTATAAGATTTGCGCAGAGTTTATGCCCTTGATCGTTAGGATGAATATAGTCAGAATAAATACCGGGCCAAGTTATTTCATTATTCATATACTTCCAAATATATTTATCGGTGTCTACCGCGGGAAGATCATATCTATCAACAACATATTTAATATCATCATCAGGAACTTTAATTTCAGGCACTTCAATATAATTACCTTTATTATATTCATCAGGGTTACAACGGGTAAAATACACCGCCATAACTGCTGAACCTTGGGTAAGCAACTTATGAACTAAAGTTCCGTAAGATATTTTTATATTTTTATCAAGATAGGTATTTTGTGTAAAATCAATTACAGTAAAATCAGGTTTATACGGTTCAATATCCCTTGAAAAACGGTAGCAAGCCATTTCGGGATTTGTTCCGCCTAAGCCCGCATTTACAAAATTGAATTTTGCATTCGGAAAAGATTTTTCCCACCATTCTTTCACATGGTAACCATAGCAATTTTTCTGCGAAGTTGAACCTGCACCTTCGCTGATTGAGCCGCCAAGTACGGCAATGGTATAAGTTCCACCGTTTTCTGCTTTTTTCATCAAGGCTTTAATTCTATCTGCATTGCCCTCGTTTGCCAAAGAAACTTCATTGGCATCATCTGTTAAACCGTTTAAAATCTTTTCTTTTTCGGTCATTTCAATAACCTCGTTTTTATTATTTTCAGGTTTAGGTGGTGTTTCTCCCTTATCGCAAGCAGAAAACACAAGCAACATTGCAATTATTAAAAACAGTGATATAAACCGTTTCATCTGCATTAACCCCCACAGACTTCAAGTATTTTGTTGTATTTTTCTAAAAGCACGTTGGGATCAGGGTAAAGTTCTCTTATTTCAGGGCGCCAAGGTGATTCCCATTCCAAGGAAAGATATCCTTTAAAATTCATTTCTTTAAGAGCAGAAACTACCTTTTCAAAGGGCATAATGCCTTCGCCCAAGTCCGTATGCACATATTGGCATGCGTTCATATCTTCGCCTTGACGGGCATCTTTAAAATGTATGTGCACAATACTGTTTCCTAAATAAGAAATTGTTTCATTTATATCTTCACGATACTCAATGGAATGAAGAACGTCCCAGATAATTTTTAAATTGGGCATATTTACACCGTCAAGAACTCTTTTACAGAGTTTGCCCGTTGAAAGTTCGCTATGTGTTTCAAGCCATATTTCAACGTTTTTTTCCTTGGCATAAAGGCAAAGTTTTTTAATTCCCTTAATTATGCCGTCAATATCACTTATTATTTCATTCTGAAAGGTCTGCGGACTTTTACCTGCAAATATGCGAACGCCTTTTACATTAAGGTTTTGGGCAAGATCAATATACTTATATGCAGTTTCCGAAAAATCCTCACCAAGAATAGAAATACTTGCCGCAATATCGGTAATAAATACATTTGCTTTTTCAAATTTTTCGCCCGTGTTGAAAAATTTTTCAACGTTTTTATCATCAGCGCGTAATTCTACGGCAAGGTTGTTTTTTTGTGCAAGTTCAATTATTTGGTCAACATCATAATCAATACAACATAATGTGCTAAATGCTCTTTTCATAAAACGCTCCTAAAAAATATTCTGCCTATATTATACAAAAGTTTTAAATGTTTTTCAATGCTTTTTATTAAAAATTCCCTTGCAAGCACAAAAAAAGAGATGCTTTTAAAAGCATCTCTTTTTGCTTTTTTAAGTTATTATGCTGCGGGAGCTTCTTCAGCAGGTGCAGGTGTTGCAACCTTTGACTGGAAGTTTACGAATTCATAACCATCTTCAGCGTTGATTGCGCCGAACTTAAGTTCAGTAACTTCGATTGTCTGAGGCATATAACCTGTAACAACATACTTCAAGCACATACCGGTTGTTCCAAAGGATTCATCAACATACATATTGATCTCCATGGGACCGCTCTTGAAATAATAGATTGTGCATTCCTTGCCTGCAACAGTTTCAGTACCCTTCTTTTCAAGCTGATCCTTTTCATAGTTCATGTGAACGCTGAAAACGCTCTTGGGCTGATTTTCGATGCCTGAAACGCTCTGGAAGCACTGTGCTGAACCAACTGTAAATGATTCACCGCCATCTGCACTGTTAAGAACAACGCTGGAGTAACCAACTTCTACATAGTTTGTAGCATCTTTCTTTTCAATCCAGTTGCCTTCTTCGTCCTGAATCATCTCGCCTGCTTTTGTTACGGTGTAAGCAACGTAGTAGTTATTCATCTGTTCAGCAGAGATATCAACAACCTTGCTCTTGGGAGTAGGTCTGGGAGTAGCCTGAGCACCATCAGGATCCTTTTCACAAGCTGCAAAAGATAAAACCATAACAGCAGCAAGTGCAAGAACAACGAGCTTCATAAGATTTTTCATAGTAATCCTCCTAATTTTTAATAAAATTATTTACATAAGAAATTATATAGGTTTTTATGTACTTTGTCAACACTTCTTTTAAAAGTCTAAAAAAAATTAAAAGTTTCTTAACTTTTCGATGTTTTAACGCTTACTTCTCCGCATTTAAGGGTTATAATTTTTCCATCACAGTTTATCTTCAGTCCGAAATCATCATCAATGCCGATAACCGTGCCAAAATATTCTCTATCCTTAATAAAAGAAACATTTTTGCCCTGAAGATAACTGCGCTTGCGATATTCACCAATATAATCCATTCCGTTATATATTTTCAGAAAATTATTTATTATTGCGCATAAAAACTCATTGGCGAGTCCGTTATCTTCTTCAAAGAGATATCCTGCAATATTTTTTATACTCTCGTCCATGCCGTTTTGCGGTTTAAAAAGATTAACGCCAATACCGAGAATTGCGCCCACAAGTTTGTTTCCTTCAAAAACGCCTTCAGTAAGTATCCCGCAGACTTTCAGATCATCAAGGTAAATATCGTTTACCCATTTGATTTTTGATTTTCTTCCCGTAAATTCATCAACAGCCTGAGCCACCGCCACTGCTGCCATAGTGGTAATCATCGTAACGTCACTAAATTCAGGTTTCAGAAAAAGGCTCATATAGAGTCCGTTCTTTTCAGAAACAAAAGTTCTGCCCAAACGCCCTCTGCCTGAAGTTTGTTTTTCTGCAATAACAAGTGCACCTTCGTTTTTTTGTGTTGCAACTCTTTTTAAAAAAGTGTTGGTGGAATCTGTTTCCTCCAACACTAAAACGTCAGTTAACCCTGTTAAACTTTTTATTTTATTTTCCGAAAACATATTACTGAATCTTATCGGCGATCATTTTAAGTAATGATGAATCGATCTCCTCAACCTTACCTTCATCTACAAGATGGGCGTTTTCAGGATTTATGGGAAGTTCGCAATATGCGGGAATATCAAAGTTTTTAGCAATATCTTCTGCCTTGGTTTCGCCGAAAACATAATGCTTTTTGTTGCACTCATCGCAAACGAAATACGCCATATTCTCAACGATACCTATAACGGGAATATCCATCATCTTTGCCATTTTAACCGCTTTTTCAACGATCATGGAAACAAGTTCCTGAGGCGAAGTAACAATAACTATTCCGTCAATGGGAAGCGACTGGAATACGGTTAAAGGAACGTCTCCTGTTCCCGGAGGCATATCAACAAACATATAATCAACGTTATCCCAGATAACGTCAGTCCAAAACTGTTTTACTGCCCCTGCAATAACGGGACCGCGCCATACTACGGGATCGGTCTCATTTTCAAGCATAAGGTTAATAGACATAATATCAATGCCCGTATCTGTTTTTGCGGGAATAATACCGTCTTCGGTGCCCATAGCCTTTTCGTGAATACCGAATGCTTTAGGAATTGATGGACCTGTAATATCAGCATCAAGAACGGCGCTGTGGAAACCGCGTTTATTCATTTCGCAGGCTAAAAGCGAGGTAACAAAAGATTTACCAACACCGCCTTTACCTGAAACAACGCCGATAACTTTTTTAATTTTACTTAATTTGTGCGCTTCTTCAATAAAGCTTTCTTTATCCTTACTTGCGCAGTTTGATGAGCAAGTTGAGCAGTTATGTGTGCAACCCATTAAAAATCACCTTCTAAAAATTGTTACCTATAGTATAACACCAATTTAAAAGTTTATCAACCGATTTTACTGTTTAAAGAGAAAAACCTCCCTTTCGGAGGTTTTTAAAACTCTTTTAATTCTTCAATATACCGCTTTAGTGCATCACGCCAATGAGGCAGACGTTTAAAGCCGTTGGCTTCCAATTTATCTTTACTCATACGAGAGTTAAAAGGACGTTTTGCCTTGGCGGGATATTGGTCGCTTGTAATATAATTGATCTTTGTATTTTTATTGCCGAGTTTCATTATTTCTTCAGCAAATTCTGCCCATGAGCAGATGCCTTCGTTAGTTGCATGATAAATACCGTATTTATCACTTTGAATCATATCACAAAGAAGTATGGCAAGATCAAAGGTATAGGTAGGTGAACCGATCTGATCGGAAACAACGTTAAGTTCTTCCTTTTCATTGCCTAATCGAAGCATGGTTTTAACAAAATTTTTGCCGTTAATACCAAATACCCAGGAAATGCGAACTATGAAGTATTTTTCCAATAAATTTGTAACTTCATCTTCACCTAACGATTTAGTTTCACCGTAAACTGACTGAGGTGCCTTTTTATCATCGGGCTCATAGAAATTCTCGCCGACGCCTTCAAAAACGTAATCAGTGCTGATATATATCATCTTTGCATCAAGTTTTTTGGCGGCAAGCGCAACGTTCCTTGTTCCAATAACGTTTACAGTGTGGCAAAGTTCTTTGTCATCTTCGGCTTTGTCAACTGCTGTATATGCGGCGCAATGAATGATTGCATCAGGCAAATAACTTTCGATACCGTTCATAACTGCGTTTTCATCGGTAAGATCGAAATCTTCAATATCAACGCCCTTTGCTTCAATATTAAGTTCATTAAGACGCTTAACTACGTCATATCCAAGTTGACCTTTAACACCGGTAACAAGAACTTTCATTTATTTACCTCTTTGAATACATTCTTTCATAATAGTTCTGATAATCGCCCTTTAAGATGTTCTCCCACCAGGCTTTGTTATCAAGATACCATTTAACGGTTTTCTTTATACCGTCATCAAACTTGGTTTCGGGAAGCCAGCCAAGTTCTGAATGGATCTTTGTGGGATCGATGGCATAGCGCATATCGTGACCGGGACGGTCAGTAACGTATGTAATAAGACTTTCAGGCTTATTAAGTTCCTTAAGAATAGTCTTTACAACCTGAAGGTTTGTTCTTTCATTATGACCTCCGATATTGTAAACCTCGCCCTCTCTGCCCTTACGGATAACAAGATCGATAGCAGAGCAATGATCTTCAACGTAAAGCCAATCGCGAACGTTTTCGCCCTTGCCGTAAACGGGAAGACTCTCATCATTTAATGCTCTTGAAATGATCAAGGGAATAAGTTTTTCGGGGAAATGATAAGGTCCGTAGTTGTTTGAGCAACGTGTAATTGAAACGGGAAGTTTAAATGTGCGGTGATATGCAAGTACTAAAAGATCGGCAGAAGCCTTACTTGCTGAATAGGGACTTGAAGTATGGATAGGTGTATCTTCAGTAAAGAAAAGTTCAGGCTTATCTAAAGGAAGATCGCCGTAAACTTCATCTGTTGAAACCTGATGATAGCGTTTGATACCGTATTTACGGCAGGCATCCATAAGAACTTGTGTGCCCATAATATTGGTGCGCAAGAAAACTTCGGGATTTTCAATAGATCTGTCAACGTGGCTTTCTGCGGCAAAGTTAACGATAATATCAGGCTTTTCCTCTTCAAAAAGCTTGTTTACACACTCACGGTCAGCAATATCCCCCTTAACAAAGCGGAAGTTAGGATTCTTCATTGCTTCATCAAGAGTTGCAAGGTTACCTGCATAGGTAAGCGCATCAAGACAGATTATTCTGTCTTCGGGATGATTTTTAAGTTCATAGTAAACGAAATTACTGCCGATAAAACCGGCCCCGCCTGTAACGATAATTGTCATTTTTTTATTCTCCTTTAAAAACAAAATTACAGTCGCTATCCTTAAGTAAAGGTGCATTCTTATCTTTATCCGATACTATGGGATCTGTTATGCCCCACTCTACACCGATCTCAGGATCATCAAATCTGATTGAGCGATCACATTCCTTACTGTAGAAGTTATCGCATTTATAAACAAACTGAACATTGTCAGTAAGTGTAACAAAGCCATGAGCAAAGCCCCTTGGGATAAAGAACTGACGTTTATTATCTTCTGAAAGTTCAACACTTATCCATTTAAGATAGGTAGGTGAATTTTTGCGAAGATCAACTGCCACGTCAAGCACAGCGCCCTTTACAACACGGACAATCTTTGACTGTGCCATGGGATCCATCTGAAAATGGAGACCTCTTAATGTGCCTTTTTTTGCAGTGAAGCTTTCATTATCCTGCACAAACTCAACGTTTATGCCTAAATCTTCATATTTCTTTTTGGACCAACTTTCCATAAACCAGCCACGATGGTCACTAAACACGTCAGGCTCGATTATGAGAACGCCTTCAAGTTCAGTTTTGATTGCATTCATTGCAAATTCCTCCAAATTAAATCATACGTAATAATTTTACTACATTTAATCTTTTTTTGCAAGCATTAAATAAAACAATAATTGGTATCCCATGCAGGAATATACGGTAAATGTCTTAAAAATACCCTGTATTCGGGATTTATGTCATGCACCAATAGCGGAATCTTGAAAATATCTTCGCTTCTGTGATATGCAGATATGAGCATTTTAGGCTTTTTCAATATGGTGTTAACTGCGCCTTTTATTGCCGCCGCTTCCTGCCCTTCCACATCCATTTTAATAAAAGTAAAGTCTGTTTTCAGATCGTCAACGCTTGTTGATAATATCTCCGTTTCACCGCCTATACGGGAATTTCTTCCGCCTGCAGTTGAAAACTTAACAGTTCCGCTTATTTCACTTACCGCTTTATTTATTAAAGTTATATTTTTTAAATGCTCCGTGTTTTTCTGAAGTTTTTTAAAGTTTTTTACATCAGGTTCAACGGCAACGATACTGTCATATTGTTTTGTTTTGTTTACAAACTCAAGAACCGTATCTCCGTTATATGCGCCTAAATCAAGATATTTTTCATTTTCGTTAAAATCAAAAATCTCCAATGAATCTTCGCTCTGACAGTTTATTAAATGTGATATTTTGCCGTCAAGTTTATATAAAATAACTTCTTCAAAAACTTTTTTGGAAAAATCGTCAGCAAGAAGTGAATATACTTTTTCTATTTCTGCCTTATGCTCTTTCGCAAAATCAAGGGTAAAAACGTTATCTCCCACAACGGGCACTTCAGGCGCGTAAACCTCACAATCGAGAGAGAGAATGTTTTCAATTACTTCTTTTCTCTGTGTGCCGAAAGATATAAGTGCGATCATATCGGGGAATTTTTCTTTAATTTCCCTAAAAGTCATTACCCTATATCCCAAAAAGGACTGCCCGCGAACAAAATCATCACTTGCAAAAAAGCCTGAAACTTCGATACCGTATTTATTAAGTTGTTTCATCATTATTTCAGCACCGTTACCCATGCCGTAAAGAACGATAGGTCTTTTTGTGCTTGCTAATTTCTGCCAGATATCAATCATAAAAACCTTGAAATCACACAATATTTTTTGCCCATGAACCATTTTTAACAAATATAAAGCCTAAAATACATTTAAACAGTGCAAGTCCCTGACCTATTGCATACAAAGGCAAAATAGGAAGTGTTGTAAACTGACTTAAAATAAATATTATCGGTAAAATAACCGCCCAAACAAATCCGCAGTCAAAAAGGAACGTAATAAATGCCTTTCCGCCTGAACGCAAGGTGAAATAAGTTGCGTGAGCAAATGCATCAACGGGCATCATGATAGCAGTAATACGCATAAGTCCCGTTGCAAGGGAGCGTATTTCATCGGTAGTTTCATACATCTGAGGAATAAAGCCTGCGCACACAAAATAAATAGATCCAAACACAACGCTTACCATAACCGAAAAAGTTATAAGTTTATAACTTGTTTCGTAAGCTTCTTTAGTTTTGCCTGCGCCGAGAATCTGCCCAAGCATGATTCCGATTGCTGCACCCGTTGCAATAAATGCAACAGAGAACACGTTAAAGAAGGTAGTGGCAATGTTGTTTGCGGCAACAACGTCAAGACCGCGAACCGAATATCTCTGTGCAAGAATTGCCATGCCCGAAGCCCAAAGTGTTTCATTGAGCATAAGGGGCACGCCTTTTTTGGCAATCTGTTTAATAAGCGAACCCGGAACGTAAAGACTTTTATAAGCGCCGATAATAAAGGGATTTTCACTTTTATGATGTGCAGTCCACACCGCAACGAATATAAGTTCAACAAAACGGGAAATAACCGTTGCTAACGCCGCACCCGTTACACCAAGGCGCGGTGCACCGAAGTTTCCGAAAATAAGAACATAGTTAAGAAAAAGATTCACAACAACTGCAGCAATGCCTGCATACATAGGAATCTTCGGTTTGCCAAGTTCCCTTAACGTACTTGCATAAGCCTGAACAAGCGATGCAGGAATAAGACCGATAAGCATTACGTTAAGATAATCACGGGCATATTTTAAGGTCATTGCCGCATCTTCAACGCTTCCGTCACCGGAGAGATATGCGTTAATTAACGGCTCACCAAGAAATATAAAAAGTGCAATTCCCAAAATGGCAATAATCGAGCATGAGATCATCTTGAATCTGAAAGTGTGCCTTATACCTTCATGATCTTTTTTACCTGCATACTGTGCACCGAATATACCTGCACCTGATACTGCACCGAATATACACAGATTAAATACGAATATTAACTGATTGGCTACCGAAACGCCTGACATTTCAACTGTGCCCAATCTTCCTACCATAATATTATCAAGCATATTTACAAACTGCATTATGCCGTTTTGTATCGCTATGGGAAGCATCAATTTTATAATGCTTTTATAAAATTCTTTTGTGCCAAAAAGCTTCTTAAACATCAAAATACCCCATTATAATCATTTTATATACGTATTATTACATAGGTTTGGAAAAATGTCAACGATATAGCAGGCTTTTGCGCTTACTTTTAAACTTTCGTTTTATAAGTTATACATTAAAAAATTTTCGTTTTTCTTTCGTTTTGATTTTAAACGAAATTTACGTAAAATAATCATTGACTTTTGAATTTCGTTAGTGTATCATTAATTATGATAAAGTTAATTTTGCAATGTTTATGTTTAAAATTGCAATTTTAAATACCGTTTTTATTTGTTATAATCGTTTATAAGGAGGCATTTTTATATGAATGATCTTAAAGTTGGTTTTTCGAGAGTAAACATTAACCCAATGATGGGTATTGATATAAACGGATACTTTGTTGTTCGCAAGGCAGACGGTATTTTAGACGACCTTGAATTAAACGTTATCGCCTTTGAATGCGGAGATAAGCGGGCAATTATGCTTTCCGCTGACGTTTGTGATTTAAGGCGCGGTATTTATCAGCCCATACGCGATGCTATTTGTGAAAAAACGGGTGTTGATAAAGAAATGATCTTTGTTTCCGCCACCCACACTCACACAGGGCCGACAACTAACCCCGTAAAAGTAGAAAAAGAGTCTTTAGAAGAAGAGTATTCCTCTTTCTTAATTAAGCGCGCAAGTGATGCGGCTCTTTTTGCAATAAACGATCTTAAACCTGCAAAAATGGGATACGGTGTTTCCGAAGCAAAGAACGTTGCTTTTGTAAGAAGATTCCGTATGAAAGACGGAAGCATTAAAACAAACCCAGGTGTTGATAATCCCGATATAGTTTCACCTGTCGGTGACGTTGATGAAAGAGTAAGCGTACTTCGTTTTGACAGAGAAAATGCCGAAACCATCGTTCTTGTAAACTTTGCAAATCACCCTGACGTTGTTGGCGGCTGCAAGATTTCTGCCGACTGGCCCGGATTTTTAAGAAGAACTGTTGAAAAAGCAGTTGATAACACAAAATGCTTGTTCTTTAACGGTGCAGAGGGCGACGTAAACCACGTAAACGTACACCCCCGCGGTGGCGACCTTAACGGAATGTTTATGGATTTTGACGACGTTTCAAGAGGCTACGAGCACGCAAAGCATATCGGTTACGTTATTGCAGGCGCAGTAATGCAAACATATCTTAAAGTTAAATACGTTGACGTTGATTCGATAGACGGAATGATAAAATCAATTAACGTTCCCTCAAACAGACCTGATCCTAAGGATCTGCCCCTTGCAAAGAAATATAACGATTTACATCTTCAGGGCAGAGATGATGAGATTCCTTATAAAGCAATGATGCTCACTACAGTCGTTGCAGAAGCGGCACGTATGGTGCGCCTTGAAAACGGCCCTGATTATTTTGAAACCAATCTTTCAGGCTTAAGAATAGGTCCCGTTGCTTTTGTTGGTATTGCAGGCGAACCTTTTACGGGTATCGGCAGAGGTATAAAAGATACTGAAGGTTATGAACTTATTTTGCCTTGCTGTCTTACAAACGGTGATGAAGGTTACTTCCCCATGCAGGAAGCCTATGATGAAGGCGGTTATGAAGCAAGAAGTTCCAATTTTAAAGCAGGTGTTGCAGAACTTCTTATTTCAGAAGGCAAAAAACTTCTTGGAGAGATAAATAAATGAAAGCGATAATTAATGCAACCATCGTTCTTCGCGATCACTATATACCAAACGGCGTTATTATTATACAAGACGGTATTATTAAAGATTTTGGCGAAGCACGAAAATTAAATGTTCCTGAAAATGCTGAAATCATTGATGCAAAAGGTCTTTACGTAGGCCCCGGTTTCATCGATATTCACACCCATTCAGACGGCTACGTGTTTTTTCAGGACGAGCCCGAAAAAGCAAGTCAGCATCATTTAAAGCATGGCACTACAACTCTTTTTCCTGCTCTTTATTACAGCATGGACACAAAGGGTTACGTTGAAGCAATAAGAAAACTTCGTGAAGCTATGAAAAAGCCTCAATGTAAAAACATCGGCGGTCTTTATATGGAAGGACCGTACCTTAACCCCAAATTCGGTTGCGACAGAGAATCGAATCCATGGAAAGGCCCCGTTGATAAAGAAAAACATATGCCCATAATTGAGGAAGCATATGATATTGCCCGTGTTTGGGCATTAGCACCTGAAAGAGAAAATATTCTTGATTTTGTTCTTGACGTTAAAGAAAAAAATCCCGATGCTATTTTTTCAGTTGCCCATAGTGAGGCTTCACCTTACGATATTGAGGCTATTATGCCTTACGGCTTAAAAATAGGCACTCACCACACCAATGCAACGGGTGACAGACCTATGTATCCTGAATGCCGCGGTGTGTGTGTTGATGAAACGGTAAACTATAACAGAGAGATCTATGCAGAACTTATCTGTGATAGCCGCGGTATCCACGTTGACCCCTATATGTTAAGGCTTGTTCGCAGAATTAAGGGTGATGACAGAATTATTCTTATTTCCGATGCCTATGCTTGCGACGGGCCCATTCCTCCCGGATATGATGACGTTGACGATATCAATTTTGATTTTATGGGCGAAATTGCAGGCTCAAAGATGACTCTTGATATTGCCTGCCGTAACATGATGAAACACACCGGTGCATCTATTGTTGACGTATTTAAGTTTGCTTCCCTTAACCCTGCAACGTGCGTAGGTCTTAAAGACCGAGGCGAAATTGCAAAGGGAAAACGTGCCGATCTTGTATTTGTTGATCATTTTATGAAAGTTGATAAAGTTCTTTTTGAAGGTGAGATAGTAGAATGAAAGAATATGTAATAACACATACAAAAAATGTTGATTGGAATAAAATTCCCCTTATTGAGATCAATGAGTTTTATGGCGAAAAAGCAGAAGAAATAACTGCAACTGCGCAGATTGCTTACAATGACGAAGCATTTTTTATCCGCTTAACAACTTGCGAAAAGGATTACCGCAAAGTTGAAACAGATGCTCTCGGTATGCCCTGTGAAGACAGTTGCCTTGAATTTTTCTTTAGTCCCATAAACGGTGATAAAAGATATTTCAATATAGAATTTAATGCAAACGCTTGTATGTTCCTTGGCATGGGAAGTTCCGTTGACGATCTTACAAGATTGACTTTCGTTGATGAAGAACTGTTCCACCCCCAAATTAAGGAATCTGACTGCGGTTGGGAAATAACTTACAGTATTCCCTATTCTTTCATTAAAAGATTTTTCAAGGATTTCAAGGCAGAAAAAGGTCAATATATTATGGCGAACTGCTATAAATGTTCCGATAAAGGTAAAATACAACACTATATAACATGGAATCCCATTGTTAAGTTGCCCCGTTCATCGTTCCACAATCCCGATTGCTTCGGCAAAATGATTTTCGGTTAATTTTAATAATTCATATAGAAGGAGAAAACAAAATGAAAGACATTATTTTTGATCCCCCAACAAAGTTTGACTTTAAGTGTGGTGACTACGTACCCTTTAAAGATCGTGAAGTTTGCGAACGTCTTCGCAAAATAAGCGGTAAGGATCTTGAAAAGCATCCTAACCCCGATTTTAACATCAAGGTTATGATGAATCCCCATCCCGTACTTATTGCAACACTTTTTTCACGTATTAAAGCTGCTTCAGAGGCAGGCAAGAAGTACACTATGATTTTAGGCAATCCTGAGCCTGAAACATATATTCCCCTTGCACAGCTTATCAACTATTTCCAGGTTGACTGCTCAAAACTTCATATCTTCGCAATGGACGAATGGGCTGACGATATGGGCAACATTGCTCCTGAAACTTACGAAGCAGGTTTTGCACATTCAATGCTTAAATACTTCGTATATCAGATCGATCCCAAACTCCGCATGCCCCTCGAAAACGTTCATTATCCCACAAATGCTAATATCGGTCATTATTCAAAACTTATCACCGAAATCGGTGAAGGCGGTGCAGATATCTGCTCATCATCACCCGGTTGGACAGGTCATATGGCATTTATTGATCCCGTTGATGAGTTTATGACAGATAACATCGACGAGTGGCTTAACATGGAAGCACGCATTGTAACACTTCATCCTTTAACCGTTGCACAGAACTCACTTCACGGTGTATTCGGTCAGTCAGGTTACATTGCTTCTGTTCCCCCCAAGGCTGCAACAATCGGCCCCGTTGACGTTAAGAATGCAAGAGAACGTATTGAAGTTCATGCACTTTTAACCAACAACACCTTCTCATCATGGCAGAGAATGACATCACGTCTTGTTCTTCACGGCCCCGTAACACCTGCAATTCCTTCATCAATGCTTCAGACAATGAAGACTCAGGTTTACGTTTCAGAAGAAATCGCCGCTCCTTTCGAGTGCTGGGAAAAGGTTGGATACTAAAAACCAAAAGAGTTCAAGTAAACTTGAACTCTTTTTTTCTAAAAATATAACAGGCATCCGCATTTTGCGGATGCCTCAGTCTGCTGACAAAGTCAGCAGACTGTCAGAGTTCGAGAAACCCTTGCAAGGCAAGGCGCTGAACTTGCAAAAAAAGGGAGTTTACAAAAGAGTAAATGACCGCATTTTGCAAGTGAATGCAACATAGCAAATAATCTCCTGCAAAAATTTTGCAGGAGATTATGTTTGCATGGGTTTGTCAGTGCTCTGAGGCATCCGCATTTTGCGGATGCCTGCTTTATTTTTGCTATTTAAAACGGATCGAAGGGAAGATAAACGTTTCCGTCATCATCTTCTTCATAATTACCGCTCTGAGTAAATACTGATAACTTCTCAAATTCAGTTATTTCAACTTCAGGCTGAAGGTACTCTTTCTTCAAGGGTATCACATCCTATCAACTTTATTTAGAAATATTATAACTGTTTATAGTTTAAAAGTCAAGAATTAACGTATGCCATATTTTTCAATGATGTAATCCATATCCTTATCGCCTCTGCCTGAAAGGTTAATAAGGATAGAACCTCTGCCCATTTCTTTTGCAAGTTTCATGCCGTAAGCAACTGCATGAGCGCTTTCAATGGCAGGAATAATACCTTCAAGACGGGAAAGTGTGAAGAATGCATCAATGGTTTCATCATCTGTAACAACGTCATACTTAACTCTGCCAAGATCATGTAAAAATGCATGTTCAGGACCTGAAGAGGGATAATCAAGACCGCTTGCAACTGAATATACGGGAGCAGGCTCACCGTTTTCATCTTTAAGCATAATGGAATTGAAACCGTGCATAATACCTTCTGTGCCGTATTTAAGGCTCGCGGCATGATCGCCTAACTTTTCGCCTCTTCCTAAAGGCTCAACACCGTAAATATCAACGGGATCATTTAAAAATCCTGAGAACATACCCATTGCATTGGATCCACCGCCTACGCAAGCAACAACTGCATCAGGAAGTTCGCCCGTCATTTCCACAAACTGTTCTCTTGCTTCAATGCCTACAACGCTCTGGAAATCACGAACCATCATGGGGAAAGGATGCGGGCCTAAAACCGAACCGATGCAATAAATGGCATCTTTATATTCTTTACAGTATGCTTCAAATGCCGCATCAACGGCTTCTTTAAGTGTTTGGAGACCGTGTGTAACCTCAACAACGTTTGCGCCTAAAATCTTCATTCTTGCAACGTTAGGTGCCTGCTTTTTAATATCAACAGAACCCATATAAATATCACATTCAAGACCGAAATATGCTGCCGCAGTTGCAAGAGCAACACCGTGCTGACCTGCGCCCGTTTCGGCAATTACTTTTTTCTTACCCATGAACTTGGCTAAAAGTGCTTCGCCCATGCAATGGTTTAATTTATGTGCACCGGTGTGGTTCAAGTCTTCACGCTTAACGTAAAGCTGAACGTTGCCTAAAGATGCCGAAAGGCGGTCAAGGTGTGAGATGGGAGTAGGTCTGCCCTGAAAATCCTTGCGGATTCTTCTCAATTCGTTGATAAATTTTGCGGATTTACAGATAGTGAAGTAAGATTCTGTGATCTCCTCCATTGCCTTTTTAAGTTCATCAGAAACGTATGCTCCGCCGTATTTACCGAAAAAGCCGTTTTTATCGGGATAATGTTTAAAATAAGTATCAAAATCTATTTCATTGAATTTCATAATAATTTTCCTCCAAATATTTTTATTTTAACCGTTTGTTGGGAAATTACGCCATCGTTTTGTTAATAACATCTGTTTTCTCCTATAAAAAAAGCCCTATCCCACTATAATATGGGACAGGACATAGATTTTATTCCTGCGGTGCCACCCAAATTGAATTACTTCCGCCTTAATACATACGTTAATATGTTTCGCACTGTAACGGGTGCGCCCCGTCAGCTACTACTAACCTAAAAGGTTTTCGGCTGCCCTCATAAGTCCATTCATTTAAAACTCCCCTATTGCCTTACACCAAACGGCAACTCTCTGAAAGGTTTGTTGAAAACTACTATTCTTAATCGCAGGTTTTATTATTTAATGTGATTTTATCACAGATTTCTATATTGTCAAGCATTTTTTTAAAAAATCATTTAAGGCGTTAAAATCACCGTTAGGATATTGGGAAATATCTTTGTTTTCTTTATTTATGATACAGTCGGTTAGAAGAAAAACTTTTAATCCTAAAGTTTGGGCAAGATCAAACAGTACCGCTTTTATCATTTTATTCACCTAAAATATTAAATCCTTCACCAAAAATTTTATGAACGTCATTGATAATCATAAATGCTTTTTCATCTTCCGCTTTTACCAAACTTACAAGTTTAGGTAATTCTTTTGGATTTACTGCGCAAAACAGAATTTCTTTTTCTTCGTTTAAATATATCCCCCGCGCCTTTATCGCCGTTACACCGCGCTGAAAATCTTTCAGAATGACACTTGAAATTTTTTCGTTTTCAGATGAAAAAATATATACTGATTTTGCATTGTCTCCAAGCACTAATATAAAATCAGCTATTTTAGACGAAAGATATAACGCCGAAAGAGAATATATCATAACGCCAATGCTTCTAAAGACAATGCCTGAAAAAAGCACTATAATACAATCAACAAACAACATTATTCTTGCAATACTTATATGCTGAAAAAATTTATTAAGCATAAGTGATAAAAAATCGCTTCCGCCCGTTGACGCACCCTGACGTATAACAACACCTACGCCTATTCCCACAAAAACACTTCCTGCTATAAAAGCAGAAAACATATCACCGTCATATTGAGGAATATATGAAGTCAATTCTAAAAACAAAGTAAGCAAAACTATGCCTATGGCGGTTTTCAGTACGGAATTTTTACCAAGGAATTTAAAACCGAGAACAAAAAGAATTGCATTTATAATTACGTTTGTAACCGATAAAGGAATATTAAACAGATACTTTAAAACAGTACCTATTCCGCTTACGCCGCCTGTTGACAGTTTTTGGGGCACAAGAAACACGTTTATTCCAAGTGCAAGCAAAAAAGTCCCAATAGTTATCAAAAGCCAGGAAACGCAAGTGTGTTTTTTCATAAAAATCCCCTTTAAAAAGTTATGTAAGCATTTCCTTTATCATATTGAATTTAACTTCATCTGAAGTAATTTTATTTTTATCCATAACACAAGCTATTGCACCTGCAGCTTGTCCCGTACACGCCATATTTCCAACCACGCGGTATGATGCATGAGAATAAAAATCTCCGTCAATATTTCTGCCTGAAAGCAAAAGATTTTTACATTCATCGGCAATAAGCGCGCCCATGGGAATATCATAAGGTAATACGTTTATATTATCTCCTTCAAATCCTTTTTTATTATTTTTTGATAAAGCATGAATATCTACCCAATAAGTTGCCGTACATACGCCGTCTTCACGCTTTACACCGTTTATCATATCATTTACGCAAACTTTGTCTTTTGCTTTTATTCTTCTGCCCTCACGGACGCCTAACATCTGCGGTGTGCAGGCAAGGGTTATGTTTTTAAATGCACCGCCGTAATTTCTTAATGCTTTAACGGTATTATATACTTCTTTTCGCGCTTCTATCATGGCATTTGTAATATCTTCTGCATTATCGAATCTATATCCGTACTCATGATTAACGCTTAAATAAAACAAACTTTCGTTGATCTTCGTTATATTTGCGCATCCCATTGACGGTTCAACGCCAAGTTCTTTTAAAAGTCCGTTAAAGAGATTTCTGCTTTCCCAAAAATCTTTTTCAGGGGCGGATATCATTTTTTCTGCCTGAACTTCATCAATACCGCTAACTACCGCAATCATGCTCATAGGTTGTGTTTCGCCATTTTCATTTCCTACTTCAAAACTACAGCCTGCCATATATGCAACGTCGCCATCACCTGTTGCATCAATAACTACTTCAGGCGAAAATACTTGTTTCCCTGATTTTGAAATAACCGTAACGCTTGTTATTTTTCCGTTTTCCACACTGACATCAGTAACAAAGGCGTTATATATAAGTTTTACGCCTGCACAAACACACATATCTTCCAAAATATATTTTTCCGCTTCATAAACGGGAACGCCATGTTCTTTTACTTCAACATTAACTCTATCGGAAAACTCTCTTATTATTCCGCCTTTTTTATTGGCATCATCAAGAACTATTCCTACCAAAGAGGCAGTAAGAGTTCCGCCTAAACAAGCATTTTTTTCTACAAGAATAACATCTCTGCCGTTTTTCGCCGCCGTTACTGCCGCCGCAACGCCTGAAGGTCCGCCACCGCAAACAAGGATCATAAAATTCACCGTCCATCTTTAATTTAAGAAAATTATAACTTTTAAAAAAGTCAAAGTCAAGTAAAATAAAAACCTGCAAATATTTTGCAGGTTTTCATATCCTTTTAATTACAGCACATATCGTTCATTGCAGGCGGGAAGATGGGCAGATTGAAAAATTCATCGCACACTTCGCTGGCAAACTCTTCGCAGGGGGGAATTCTGCAGAAGCCGTAAGCAGGCACAAGCAATTCAACGTCAGCAACAATTTTAAGTATCACCGTTACGCAAGCAGTAAGGTTGAAGGTGTTTTCTCCCATATAGCAACCCTGAACGCAGATGGCGCTTACAATATTATCCACTTCATATGGAATAATCGATTCATCGGGCACAAAAAGCACAACGTCCTTGGGAATGGTTATGATGCCTCTGCCGCTACCCTCTCTGCCTGAATTATCTTCAAAGATAATTTCAACGGGAATATCAATTTTAAGGCGTACCCTTGCAAAATTAGGACGATCGCAAAGTCTCTCAATGCAAAGTTCTCTTACTCTGCCTTTTGTTGATGTTGAACGGCAACTGATAAACGTAACGGGCGCTTCAAATTTTGTGTTTCCCGGACAAATATCTGTAAGGCGAACGTTTATGTTATCAAGTTGTTCTTGTTGCATACAAGAGTCGTAAATCTTCTTTACCTGAATGCATACTCTTTCAGTAAGTCCGTTTGTGCAGTCTCCGCTGATTCTGCCGGGACATACTTCATTTTCGCTGTTTCTGTATGAATAAAATGACATATATATTCCTCCTTCTTCAAAAATTTATTTCTTTTGTACATTTATATTTTATGCACTCTTTATCTAAAGGGTGATAAAATCTTTCATTACGTAGCCCGTTGCGCCCATGTAATTCACCTGATACCATTCACCTGACGATGAAATAATATTTACCGTTGATTTATCGGGAATTCTTCCGATAATAGGCGCGTTAACGTTAGGCGCGTTTCTTAAATTAAGATTTCCGCCGTCCGTGTTGACTCTGCCCACGTTTACGCTCTGATTTTGGGTACATACACACAGAAAATTACCTGAAGAAAAACCTTCTGTGGCATTATATCTTACTTTCGCCCATCCGTTTGGAAGTTTTTCAAGGATTATTGCATTTTCACCCGCAGGAATCTGCCCTACAACGGGACTTCCCGTATTGGGATTTTGGCGGATATTAAGATTATCACCATCATTTGTGCACACGCGAACATATGTATTTAATTGAACATTGGGAACGTTTACTATTCTTGAACCGTTTCTTGTGCAAACTTCTCTAAAAGGCAGATCAAAATAAGAAGTAAGTCCTTTAGCAAGGGCAGCTGCAATATTTTGTATATTTGCTTTTATCCATTGGGCATCCTGAAGATTATCATGATATCCTATTTCCATTAAAACTGCAGGTGCTTTCGTTCTTCTGACTTCCGTTATAACGGTAGAGGGCACGGTATATACTAAATCGGGATCGGGATATATGGTTTTAAGACTGTTAACAAGGTCTTGTGCCGCTTCCCTGCCCTTAACGCTTGTGGGATAATAATAAGCCTGAATCCCTCTGAACTGCCCTTCTCTGCCTTCAGGTGATGCATTTGAGTGCAACGCCAGATGAAGATCATAGTTTCCCTGATTTGACGTATTTATTGCATTTAAAAGGGTGTTTGGCATTCTTGAGCGTGTGTAAGAAATTCCGTTTTCCGTAAGATACGGTTCAAGGGCATCTGCAAGATATCCCATGTATTGTGCCTCATTACCGCCGTTGACGTAAAGATTCCACGGTTGAAGTGATGGACTCAAAAAAATATTAGGCATAATTTTTCCTCCTTTTAACTCTTTACAATATATGACAGAAAGGGAAATTAGTTGAATAAACTTCTTGCAATGATCAAAGTTTTTATATATAATATAAATATAGATTGGAGGACGAAAATATGTATAATTTTGGAGAATTTGCACAAAAAACTCTTGAACAGCTTTCAGGCAAAGGTGTGTTTTTTACCGTTAAAAACGGCGATAAGATCAACACTATGACAATCGGCTGGGGTTCCTTAAGCCAATATTGGGGGCAGGAAATTTTTATTGCACCTATCCGTCATTCACGTTACACTTTTGAACTTTTAGACGGTGTTGATGAATTTACTATAAGCGTTCCCGTTAACGGGCAGTTTGACGATGCATTAAAGATTTGCGGATCAACTTCAGGCAGAAACGGTAATAAATTCGAACTTGCATCACTAAAAACAAAAGAAGCAAAAGAAATCTCAACTCCCGTAATTGACGGTTGCGATATTTATTACGAGTGCAAGATTCTTTCATACACAGATCTTAAAAAAGAAGATCTTGATAAAGAAACTCAGGAAAAATGGTACTCAAACAACGATATGCACCGCTTGTACTTTGCAAAAATCGTTGCCGCATATAAGTAATGGACAGAGTTATTCTTCATTCTGACTGCAATTCTTTTTATGCTTCTTGCGAAAGTCTATTAAATCCTGAATTAAAAAAAGTGCCTATGGCTGTTTGCGGTAATCCTGAAAACAGACACGGCATTATTCTGGCAAAAAATGAACTTGCAAAAAAGTATGATATAAAAACTGCCGAAACGGTATATCAGGCGTTAAGAAAGTGCCCTGATCTGGTGCTTGTCAGGTCTCACCATTCTTTTTATGAAGAGATTTCTAAAAAATGCAATGATATTTATAAAGAATATACCGATATGGTTGAGCCTTTCGGCATAGACGAATCATGGCTTGACGTAACACACAGCCAACGGCTTTTCGGTTCGGGTGAAGAAATAGCAGAAAATATTCGCGCCCGTTTTAAAGATGAAATCGGCATTACCTGCTCAATCGGCGTTTCCTTTAATAAATCCATTGCAAAACTTGCCAGCGACTATAAAAAACCCGATGCAGTTACCGTTATAGACAAAAATAATTTTAAAAACATGGTATGGCCTATGCCCGTTTCGGTATTATTATATGCAGGCAAAAACGCCACACAATCACTAAACAAACATAACATTTATACTGTAGGCGATCTTGCTCAATCGAACAGAAATACCGTAATAAAGCATTTAGGGAAACTTGGCGGTCAACTTCACGATTATGCAAACGGAATGGACGATTCGCCCGTTGAAACTATTTACGCTGAGCACACGCCGAAATCAGTAAGCAACGGCACAACATTTGCTCACGACCTGACAAAAAAAGAAGAAATCAAAACGGGCATTATGCTTTTAAGCGATACCCTCTCAGCAAGAATGAAGGAGCAACACGTTAAATGCACGGTACTTTCAATTCAGATAAAGTACAGTGATTTTTCCGTTGTATCACGTCAAAAGCAGCTTGATTTCTCCACAAATCTTATGCACGATATATGGACGATCTGCCTTGAACTTTTTTATGAGATATATAACAAAAAAGCCGTTCGCGCCATAACGTTAGGCGGTGCACAACTTGTTCCCGATACCGATAGTTTTATGCAGTTTTCATTTTTTGATGACGATTCAAGACAAAAAAGAGAAGATCTTGAAGGCACCCTTGATTCCATAAGAAAAAAATACGGTACCCAAGCCGTAAGCGTAGGTACCTTATTAGATAACGATTTATAAATGCCGAATATTCGGCATTTTTTATTTTTCAAAAAGTTTTAATTTAGAATAAACGTCATATCTCTTATTATTTTCAGAAAGATCATAAAACTTGGATTTTCTCGTAATAAGCCTATATGCAGTGCGGAAACAATAGCAAATAAATCCAATGGGCATAAGCCATCTGTGCTTTTTAAAGAATGGAAATAGTTTAGGAGTTATATCTATTCCGTAAGAAATATACTGCCCTAACTGTGTTTTTCTTCTTTTACCTTCCTGAACCTTTGGCAGATATCTTGCCGAGTTCATTCGCTTATCGTCTTTTCTGCCGAAATTTCCGCCTGATGTAATATCATCAAGAAGATTTTTTGCCATTTCTTCATCGTTACCCATCCAATCTTTATGATCAAGACCGATGTAAGATGCTGTCTGACACATAAGACAGGCAAAATACCACAAGCCGATGCTTTCAAGTTTTTCTTTAAAAACTGAAACAAACTCGTTTTCTTTAAAACTGTTTACAAACACTGCCCAATCGCAAAGATGCCTTAATCCCATTCCTTTTCCCTGCATATGTTCTTGCATATGCAGAAGCATTATTAAGCCGTGATGAAAAGGCGACGGGCCTTTTATTTTTCCGTAAATGCTATCGTAATCAACGGATTTTTCAAAAATATCATCTGCCAAAGAGCGCACTTCATCGCGCATATCGTTATCAGGAACACCGGGCAGATCAAAATGTAATTCGATACTTTGGTTGCCCATCATAAAATTCAAATGGTGTTTTTTATCAAAGTCAACGTCTTCTTTTTCTATAGTAAGCCCTGTACTTTTAAATAATTCACAAGTCTTTTTTAAATCTTCTTTTTTTACAAGAACGTCAACGTCACCCATGGGGCGCACGTATGGATCGGGATAGTAACTTGATGAAACTACTCCTTTAATTATTACATAAGGAATTTCTGCTCCTTCAAGTATATTTGCAATACGCTTATGCCCCATAAACGAGCGGTTTATTCTTGTAAGTTGGTTTGCGGCTTTATTTTGTGTGTCTTCATCAAACTGAAAACCGCATTTCCCCGCGCCTGAAAAAACAAGAGTTCCTATTGCCTGAACGCGTGTTTCTTTCCACACATCCTCCCAAATGATCTCCCCAAATTCAGAATCTTTATTGAACAATTCCTTTTTTAAAAATTTAAGAATTATATCAATCATTTAATTCTCCCTTTCATACCATTTTAACTGCTCATATATATCGCGGCGCCGATATCCTTCTTTTAAATCATAGACCTTTGACTTTCCGAAAATAAGCCTGAAAAGTATACGGAAGCAGTACATCACAAAGCCTATCGGCATAAAAATTTTATATTTTTCAAAAAAGGGCCATATTCTTTTTAACGATGCAACCCCATATTTAAAATATCTTGTTATCGGCGCAGACCGTTCTTCGATCGTATTTGGCGCAAAAACAAGTTTCATGCGTCTTTCATCATCTTTTCTGCCGAAATTACCGCCTGCAAATATGTCATTTATAAAAAACTCGGAAAAATCTTTATCGATCTGGCCCATCCATTTTTTATATGATACGCCAAGTTCTAAACATGCCTGACTTATTTTTACGGCAAATCGCCACAAGCCTATATGTTTAAGTCTTTCTTTAAAAATTTCCTCAAATTCATTTTCATCAATTTTTTCAATAAAAACTGCCCAATCACATAAATGCCTTAACCCGATACCTGCAGTATTTATATGGCTATACATATGGGCAAGCATTATAAATCCGTGATGAAAAGCTGACGGCACATAAACGTCGCCATAGGGTGTTTGATATTTTTCTGCTTTTTGGAAAATATCTTTAAGAAGTTCTTTTGTTTCTTCTGTTTTATTATCGGGTATACCGTTAAGCCATTTATGAAGTTCAACTGAACTTGATTTCTTTTTAAAGGATATATGATATTTAGTTTCTTCACCCGTTAATTTATAACCGTTATTTAAAAGTACTTCTGTTGCTTTTTCTATAAAATCTTCTTTAACAAGCACGTCAGTATCGCCCATAATACGGGCAAGAGGCTCATTATAGTATTTTGCGGAGGCAACACCTTTTATAATTGTATAAGGAATTTTCTCTTTTTCAAATAAAGAAGCCACTTCAACGTGAGTAAGAAACACACCGTTATTTTTTGCAAGACGCGGCGTTAAAAATTTACGCCATTCTGAATCAAACTCACGGGAAAGCAAGTTTTTCTTTTTTAGAACCGAATATATAAACGGTGAAATTTCCTGAAAATCCGCTTCTTTGCGCACAGCATCAAGATCGACGTTTTCAATTACACATTCTTTGTTAAAAAGTGCTTCTTTAATTAAAGATAAAATCACCTGCTGTGCCATAAAAAACTCCTTACTTTAAAATTCCGCTTTTATCTATTACGTCAACGATTTCGTTAAGTTCTTCCGTTGGAAGAACCAAGGCAAAGCGAACGTAACCTTCGCCCATAGGTCCGAATGCGGTGCCAGGCGTACATATAACACCTGTTTTATCAACTAACTCTTCCCAAAACTCCATGGAAGTTTTGAATTTTTCGGGAATAGGTGCCCAAACGAACATTGTTCCTTTTGAATCGGGAACGTTCCAACCGATTCTTCTTAATCCGCCGCAAAGAGCATCTCTGCGTTTCTGATATTCTCTGCATTGTTCAATAACTGACGTTCTGTCCCCTTTAAGCGCCGCTATTGCCGCTTTCTGAACGGGATAGAACATTCCGAAATCATATTGAGAACGAATAACTTTCAGGGCATTTACAACGTCTTTATTGCCGATGCAGAAAGAAATTCTTGCGCCCGTTGTGTTAAAGGATTTTGATAACGAGAAAAACTCAACGCCCACTTCCTTTGCACCTTCAATAGATAAGAAAGAGAATCCTTCAAGACCGTCAAAAATAATATCGCTGTAAGCATTATCGTTGATTATGTAAAATCCGTATTTCTTTGCGCATTTTATTAAGTCAACGTACATTTCCTTATTTGCCACCGCACCGCAAGGGTTTGATGGATAGGAAACTATCATATATTTTACTTGCTTTAAAGTTTCCTCATCTATTCCGCTTAAATCGGGCAAAAAGTTATTTTCCTTTTTTAAGGGATAATATACCACTTCACCGCCTGCTAAAAAAGCGCCTGCCTCAAAGACGGGATAACCCGGATCGGGAAGAAGAACTTTATCCCCCGAATCGCAAAGAGCAAGACCTAAATGACCGATGCCGTCCTGCGAGCCGTTTACCGAAGTGATCTCATCAACTTCAATATCCACAAAATATCTCTTTTTATAATATTCTTTTACCGCTTGAAGCATTTCAACTGAATCTATAAGGGAGTATTTATAGTTTTCAGGATCTTTTGACGCTTCAATTACTGCCTGACGTATATTTTCGCCCACTTCAAAATCAGGCGTGCCAACGTAAAGATTATAAACTTTTTTGTTTTGGGCTAAAAGTTCATTTCGTTTCAGCGTAAGAGAAGCAAATATTCCCGTTTTAAAATGATCAAGACGTTTTGATAATTTTTGCATAGTATTCACCTTAATAACGTATTTGTTTTAGTATATCACCAAAAAGGCTTTTTTGCAAGTTGACATTTTCTTTTAACGGGAATATAATATTCGCGGTGATTAAAATGTACGTTGATTTACATACCCATTCGGAAAATTCTCCTGATTCAAAATGTTCGGTCCGTGAAATGGCTCTTTCCCAAAAAGAAAAGGGTACTTTTATTTTTGGCGTAACCGATCATTTTGATTTTCCTAACAGATATGATGAAAAATCTATCAATGCAATAAAAAAATCTTATTTTGATGCGCGCAATACAAAGGTTGACGGTGTGGAGATTTTAGCAGGTATTGAACTTGCAAGAGGATATCAATGCGTAGATGCTTTTAAGGAATTACTCGATTATTGTAATTTTGATGTTATTATCGGTTCGGTACACGGAGTTGAATTAAATGGTAAATTTTTAAGACCGTCTACCACAGATTATTCTGTTTTTAACGATACGGAAATAAACATCATCATTGATAACTATTTCAACTGCTTATATAACGTTATTGAGTTTGGCTGTGATACGGTTGCACATATAAGTTATATGGCACGGTACATCAAAAACTTTGATATAAACGCCAATATTGATAAATTCAAAAAAGCATTTGATATGATTATCGAAAAGGATATTGCCCTTGAAATAAACACGGGATATTTAAAGAAAAATAACTGTGATTTCGCCCCAAGCAGAGATCTGTTAAAGGTTTACTTGGATATGGGTGGCAAAAAGATCACCTTAGGCTCTGATGCCCACAAAAAAGAAAACGCCTCTTTCTGTTTTGATGAAGCAAAGGAAATGCTTGCTTCTCTAAACGTTAAAACTGCATTTTACTATAAAAACAGAAAACCTATTGAATACGAACTATAAAAAAACCGCCTTTTATAGGCGGTTTCAGTCTGCTGACAAAGTCAGCAGGCTGCCAGAGTTCGAGAAACCCTTGCAAGCCAAGGCGCTGAACTTGCAAAAAAAGGGAGTTTACAAAAGAGTAAATGACCGCATTTTGCAAGTGAAATGCAACGACGGAAACAAACCCCTGCAAAATTTTTGCAGGGGTTTGTGTTTGCAGGGGTTTGTCAGTGCTCTGAACCGCCTAATAAAGGCGGTTTTACTTATTTTATTCTTACTTACCTAAGCAAGTTTTTTTAAATGTTTCGTAGGCTTCATCCCAACCCTTATCACCTGAGGGAGTGTAAACCAAAGTATCAGCAGAAGCCTTGATAACATCACGAATGCCCTGAAGATCTTTGATCTCGCCTAAAGCCATAAGCTGAACGGCAATGTTACCCATAGCAGTTGCTTCAACGGGACCTGCAACGACCTTTCTGCCCGTTGCATCGGCAGTCATCTGGCAAAGGAATTTATCCTTGATACCGCCGCCTACCATATGGATGGTATCGATCTTTGTGCCCATCATCTTTTCCATTGATTCGGTAACAAAGCGATATTTAAGTGCAAGGCTCTGATAGATGCAAAGAACAACCTCGCCCATTGTTTCGGGAACCTTAAGACCTGCATTCTTATTGAATTCCTTGATTCTTGAAGGCATATCTCCGGGAGGTGTGAAGCCATCAAAATCAGGATTTATAAAGGACTTAAAGGGTTCAGATGCCTTTGCGGCATTTTCCATATCGTTAAATGAATAGTCAAGATTTTCACGCTTCCACTGTCTGCGGCTTTCCTGGATAAGCCAAAGACCCATAATGTTTGATAAGAAACGTGTTGTGCGATTTACGCCGCCTTCGTTGGTGAAGTTAAACTCCATAGCGGTATCGTTAATAAGGGGCTTTTCAAGCTCAGTGCCCATAAGCGACCATGTACCGCAGGAGATATAGAGGCTTGATTTAGGATCTTCAAAGGGAACTGATGCAACGGCAGAACCTGTATCGTGTGATGCAACGCAGATAACGGGAACTTCGGGCATCTGTAATTCCTTTGCAAGTTCAGGCTTAAGCGTGCCTAAAACTGTGCCTGAATCAACGATGTTTTTGAAAATCTTTCTGTCAATGCCGATCTTATCGGTAAGTGAAAACTCCCATTCACCTTTTACGGGGTTAAGTATCTGTGTTGTTGAAACGTTTGAATATTCAGCAGCCATCTTGCCCGTTAAAAGATAGTTAAATAAATCAGGGATCAAAAGAAGATGCTCTGCCCTATCTAAAAGTTCAGGCTTGTTCTTCTTAAGATTACGAAGTTGATAAAGGGTATTAAATGCAAGGAACTGAAGACCCGTCTTCTTATAGATATCTTCTTTACCGAGTTCTTCAAAGGTTGCTTCCATATTTTCAACCTTTGCATCGCGATAATGGTATGGGTTTGCTAAAATTTCACCGTCTTTATCGATTAAAGCAAAGTCAACACCCCAAGTGTCAATACCGATTGCGGCAATATCCTTGTGACCCGCTGCAGAACATTTCAAAATGCCCTGCTTGATCTCAAAGAACAAACGAAGGATATCCCAATAAAAATGTCCGTTAACTTCAACGGGATCGTTTGAAAAGCGATGAAGCTCTTCAAGCTCGATCTTGCCGTTATCAAACGTACCTAAAATAGCGCGACCTGATGATGCGCCAAAGTCAAATGCCAAAACTTTTTTCATAGTAGCACCTCTAAAAATTTATTTTTATATATAATACCATTAAATGCCCATAAAAGTCAATTATTTTATATGAACTTTTACGTATGCAGGATCAAGATTATCTGCTTTTGCAAAGAGTTTTAACTCTCCTGCCTTTTGCGCTTTTACTGCAACGCTTATTCTACCTGCACGCATTTTTCTGTCAGGACAGTTTACGGGAACGTGATCAGCAACATCCGAGCCTGTACCAACTATTAAGCCATTACTGTCAAAAGATACAAAAGGTGAAGCATCGGGAACTTCTATTCCGTCTTCATCAACACAATAGCACGTAAACAATGCAAGATCCTGACCGTTTGCCGAAACGTCATAAGCGTTTTCACATTTAAGCATAAGTTTTGCGGCTTTCTTACTTGTTTTATGTTCATCCTTACAAACAATCTTATTATCATTATAGCCTACAACGGTAAGTGTTCCTTTTTTAAATTGCACCTGCCATTCAACGTGTTTAAACTTTTCAACTGTTTTTCTGCCTAAAGATACGCCGTTTAAGAAAAGTTCGGCTTCCTGACAGTTTGTATATGCCCACACGTTAATTGTTTCACCTTTTTTATGTTCCCAATTCCAATGAGGTAAAAGATGTATCATAGGCTCAACGGTAAACATTGATTTATTCTGATAGAAAGCATCTTTTTTCTGCAAAAACAGATCTATTGCACCTGCCTGAGAACAGATTCTGGGCCATATGGCTTCTCCCCTATGCTCAAAGGCTATCCATTGAAAAATGCCTGCAACCCAAGGTCTTTCTTTGATAACTTGCATAAATGTTTCTCTGCCGATAAACCACTTTGTTGTATCGTGATCATATGCAGGATGATACTGACGCACTTCGTTAACATCCTCATACCAACCGCGAGTGGTACTTGTTGCACAACATTCTGACGCATAAATAGGTTTGTTTGGGTATTTTTCACGCACAACATCATAAAGATAATGGTTATAATTTATACCGACAAGTTCCATATCATCATAAACCGTTGCTTTATCGGGAGAATCGGAAACTGCCGAGGTTGTAGGTCTTGTAGGATCAAGTTTTTTAACCTCTGCCATCATTGCACGGTTAATTTTTCTACCTGTATCAGTTAGATGATGGGGTTCTTCGTTACCAAGGGACCACATAAATACGCTGGGGCGGTTTCTGTCCCTTTTAACAAGCATTTTTAACTGTTCGATTCCTTCATCGGTAGAATGGAACCAACGTGTTTCGTCCATTACAATAAAACCAAGTTCATCAAGGGCATCCATAAATGCTGCTGCTTGAGGATAATGTGTTACGCGGTAACCGTTTGCGCCCATATCTTTAAGCATTTTCGCTTTATAACGTAAAATATTATCAGGAACGGCTTTGCCCGTTAATCCGAAATCGCCATGACCGCACACACCGTAAATAAACACATGTCTGCCGTTTAAAATAAGTCCCTCATCGGCGGTAAACTCATATTCCCTAAAACCAAAACGATCGTAAACCGTATCAAACAATGCGTCGTTTACGTAAATATCTGTTTTTACAGTATAAATATAAGGATCGTCAATATCCCAAATATGTGGATTTAAAAATTCTGCAGAATAGCGTGCAATTCCCTTATCTCTCATACTTATGCACGTTTCACCAGATGTGCATAATACCGTTTTCCCGTTTTTATCGATGAATGTTGACAGCGCTTTTACGTTAGCATCACGATAAAGATCATTTCTGATCTCGGTATCAATTAAAACGTTCCATTTATTCTCTTTTTTCTCTGCGCGGATAAACACACCGTAAAGATCAACGGCAACGCTACGTGTTTTTATAAGCCAAACGTGACGGTAAATTCCACCACCCTGATACCACCAACCTTCGTTTTGATGGTATCTTACGTAAACTGCTAAAACGTTGTCTTTGCCATATTGAACGTAATCGGTAATATCAACTTCGAAAGTGTTATAACCGCAATTATTATGTTTAAGTTCGCAACCGTTTAAGTATATTGTTGACCGCGTTGCAATGCCCTCAAACAATAAAGTTATACGTTTTCCGTCATCAATTTCATCAACGGTGAAATGCTTTCTGTACCACGCATTTTCATATTTAAAGAAGCCTAATGCAGGATTTTCATCCTCATACATCTCTCCTGATACAACGTAATCGTGTGGAAGATTTACTTTTACCCATTTTTCACCGTTATATGACACGTTACGTCCAAAGTTATCGGGAGCATCAATATATTGAATGCTTGCAGGACCCCATTTCATACTTTCCGTTTTGGCGGAAGTATACACAGGACCTT
>JAZQII010000053.1:0-14415 GCA_045541035.1 Clostridia bacterium
AAGGCGGAGAAGTGAGGTGGTGTTATAAACGCAGAAGCCGGGGTGCATTTCAAGAGCGATCTTCTTTACACCGTGAGCGTTTGCAAACTTAACTGCCTCTTTCCAATAGGGAATAAGCACCTCGTTCCACTGATAATCAAGGATCTTTGCAAAATCGTCAGGCCAAGAGCAGGTTACCCAGTTGGGAGTTTTATCTTCAGGTGAGCCACCGGGACAGCCGGAGAACGTAACGATAGTATCAACGCCAAGTTGTTCAGCCATTAAAACTGTTTTCTCAAAATCATCCTGGAATTTCTTTGCAACAGTTTTATCGGGATGAACGCAGTTTCCATGGCAGGAAAGTGCGGCAATATTCATATCGTACTTATCTAAAAGCGCCTTAAGTGCAGTAACTTTTTCGGGGGATCCCAAATAATCATCAGGATTTATATGTGTGTTTCCTGGGAAACCGCCGTTACCTACTTCGAGAGTGTGCACATCGTGATCAGCAAGCCATTTTAAGGCTTCTTCAAAACTTCTGTCATAAAGGGGAACTGTTAATACGCCAAGTTTCATAATAAAAAATCTCCTTAATTAAAAATTTTATTTAAGTTGTCAATGCAAATTTTAACGCTTTCAAGGGGAGCACAGGTATATTGCTCCTGCTCGATTATACCGATGCTTGAACCTGCTTTTTCGGCTTCATTCATAATCTCTTTCCAAGGAAGAATACCGTTGCCAAATTCAATATTAGAACCGTCTGAAGCATACTCTTTCATATGAACTGAAATAATTCTGCCTGCATTTTCTTTAATGAATTTTACGGGATCAATGCCTGCGGTCTTTACCCAGAAAACGTCAGGCTGTAATTTTATACCGTTAATTGAACGGATATAATCCATAGGGCATTTTCCTGATTCAAACTTCTTAAATTCGTGGGCGTGGTTATGATAACCGAATTCAAAGCCTTCCTTCTTAAAGGCTTCCATCATTTTGCCGATGTTTTCTACCGAAGCCTTTGCCGCTTCTTCATCAGGAAAACTGTAATAGGGAAGAACGATGTGTTGATTTTCTACCGCGTGGTTAAATTCAACTTCGTTTTTGAAAGCCTCACCATCGGTAAAAAGATGATATCCAACGTGGGAAGAAATACCTTTCATTCCTAAATCATCAAGAAGACTTTTCATATCCTTACCGTTCATTCCGTAATAGCCTGCAAATTCAACGTTTTTATATCCCATTGAAGCAAGTTTCTTTATTGTAGCAATATGATCAATTTTAGTATCGTCTCTTAAAGAATAAAGTTGCAAACCGAATGTATAATTCATAAATAATCACCTCGAATAATAGTATATGACAATTTCGATGGGTTTTCAAGACCATTTTATATTTTTTTAGGACAAATATTGCTATTTTATCTTTTTGAAATTGCCCATGGTTTCGTTTACCGTTTCCGAAAAAGCAAAGGTATTATCATATTTTTTCAGAATGCTGTTAAACTCAAAGATCTGATGCTTATTAACAACACAAATAAGAACGGTCTTGTTTTCGTGGGAGAAAGAGCCTATTGCGGAAATTTCCGTTGAACCGTGTTTTAAAGTTTCGCGGATCTCTTTTGTAATCTCGTCAGCGTGAGTAGTAATAACGGTAAACTTGCAGGCGGTTTTCGTACCTTTAATAATATAACTGCCTAAAAAACTTGAAATAAAGCAATAGAGAATACAAAGGCAAACGGGTTTGTAATCATAAACAAGTGTTCCCTGAATATCAGGCTCGGCATAAACGAAGAAAGAGGCAATAGCAACAATGGTATTAAGCGCAAAAGTTACCCAGAAAAAATTCATGTGCGGTTTTTTCTTGAAAATATATTTGGAAACTATATCGGTTCCGCCCGTTGAAGCGTTGTTGCGCATACATATTCCGTATACGAAACCTGAAATGACACCGCTTAAAATAACGGGGAAAACGGTATCGTGGCCTTTGGCATCATACTGAAATGCTTCAAGTCCGATTTTCTGCAAGTACAAGAAAGAAAAAGAATAGATAAGGCAAAAACACAATGAACGTTTTGCAAACTGCTTATCCACAAGAAAGTAGGCAAGAACACAAAGGGGAATGTTTATTATTAAGGACATATAGCCGATACTGAATCCCGTTTTATACTGTATCATGGTTGCAATTCCGTTAAGTCCTGCAGGGGCAAATCCGTTTTTCACAATGAAAAGTTGATAATTGAAGGCAAGAAGAATTGCAATAAGTCCGATAAGCAAGTATGAAACAACAGATTTTAATTTGTTTTGCATATTTTACTCCTTAAAATATATACGGGGCGCCTTTTCGCCCCGTATATTTATTTATTGATTCGCGCTTATTGAAACGGAAATCTGTGTAGGTGAAACAAGTTGCGCACTTACGCTGTTTGCAAAAGATGAACTCAAAACCACCACCGGTGAAAGTTCATAAGTGCCTGCGCCCTTGTTAAGTAAAGAAAGACGAACAACAACGTCGGCTTCGGTAATGTTATCAAGAAGTATCTTAGAACCGGTCAACGAAACGGTAGCTTTTATCTGGGCAGTACCGTCACTTGTAACCTGAACTGTCTGATCGCCGCTTGTAAGGCTTGCGTTAAAACCTTGGTTAAGACCGGAAACCGTAATATAACGGGTAATGTTCTTTGTTTCTTTCTGCTGTGTGATCTCGATTTTTGCAACGGGAGCCTCCTGCCCTGAAAGCACGGTTATGCCTTCGGGTAGAATAAGACTTATGGGAGTTGAAGTAAAGGTTGAATCTTTATCGGTAAGATCAATATTTTCAATTTTAACTTCCGTTACGGAACTTATATCCTTTGCGTGTCCGCAGATAACTATCTTGCCGGTGGAGATGCTTGCAAACTGATAGCCTGATACAAGCTTATCTGAATTTATAATGGAATCGTTAGCATTGATTGAAACTTCCTTTGTAGTCTGAATATCCATATCAACAACGATCTTCTGACCTTCAAAGTTTATAATATTGCCGTCTTTATCGGTATAACTGCACAAAGTCGTAAGTTTATCACCGTCATTAAGATTTGAAAGGTCAACGTTCACAACGGCATTTTCGATTCTATCAAGATAATAACTGGAACCTTCAAGAGTAACCTTTTCTGCATGGTTAGGTTTAACGGAAACCAGACCTTCCTTTAACTGACCTGTTTTTTCAACGGTCAGCGGAATTTCTTTTTTCGTTATTTTATCAACGGTAAGGTTAATTGCCTGAGGCTCAATTGAATCAAGGCTGACGTCAACAAGATTACTGAAAGTAGGCGTAACCTTTACGCTGTTCGCGCCGTCTTTTGAAATTTCGGAAACGTCAATACTTGCAAAAATAATGCTTTTGTTTACGTGGCGGTAATCGGAATTTTTTACGTTTACCTTTATATCAACTGTAGGCAAAGTCTTTGATAAGTCATCGCGGATGGTAAGACCTTTTTCTTCAAGAGCCTCAATGCCCTGAACGACTATAGGCACGTCTTCAATGGTCTTGGTGCGTTCGGGGTTAGTCGAATTGGTAACGAAACCCCATAAAATAACGGCAAATAAAAGTGAAATAAGTTTAAGTGATATATTGTTTAAAAAATAGGAGCGGATAGAACGCTTTTTCTTATTGGTCATTGTTCTGCTCCTTTCCGAAGAACTTTGTAAAAAGATTTACAAATACGTTGTTTTTCTGAGGTTCTTCTTCCTTGATATACATATCTCTTAAAAGCTGCCTTAAAGTTTCAAGATCAAGATAGCGCATAAAACTACCGCTTCTTGCAACGGATATAACGCCCGTTTCTTCGCTTACTATAACTACTATGGCATCGGAACGTTCGCTCATACCCAAAGCGGCGCGGTGCCTTGTGCCCAACTTCTTTTCAATGTTGTTGTTTTCCGATAAGGGCAAAAAGCAACCTGCGGCAATGATCTTCGTTCCTGAAAGAACCATGGCACCGTCATGAAGAGGGGTGTTAGGCTCAAATATGTTTTCAATAAGACCTGCCGAAATATTTGCATCAAGCATCGTGCCCGTTGCAACGATATCTTTAAGATCGTTTTTCTGCTGGAACACAAGCAATGCACCAACGTGCCTTCTTGAAAGATTATCGCAAACGGTAACAAGTTCTGAAACGGTTTTATCAACGTTGTGCTCGATAGTTTTCTGATCGTGAAAATTAACTCTGCCGAAGTTTTCAAAAACAAGGCGCAGTTCAGGCTGGAACAGAACGAACACGATTACGATACCTGAGGTTACAACGGAACTTAAAAGCCATTCGGTGGTAGGCAATTCAAGCCATGAAGCAACCGCCAGCGCAACGATAAGCAATGCAACGCCTTTTAAAACGTTCATCGCCCTTGTGTTTTTAAATAATTTAAGTATCTGGTATATGACGGTGGTTATTATGAGAATATCGATAAAGTCAAAAGGACTCATCGTAAATCCGTTTTTTAGCCATTGCCATATATTGGTAAAAAATTCGCTCATAAGATTACTCCTTAACGTAGTTATATATATAATAACATATAATTTCCAAAATTAAAAGAGTAAAATTGTCCTTGACAAAAAATATTTATAAAAATATAATAAATATGAAATTGAAAACCATTTTCAAATTGTCGAAAGAGGTAGAAATATGCCGAAAAATTACAATACCAGGCAGAAAAAACAGTTAGAAGAGATAATAGAAGTTCTTGGCAGCGGTCATTTTACTGCTGAAGACGTTTTTGAAGCAATTAAAAAACAGGGCAAAAACGTGGGACTTACCACTATTTACCGTCATCTTGACAAAATGGTCAACGAAGGTATTTTGCGCAAATATCTTTCAGGCGCAGGGGAAAGTGCCTGCTATCAGGCGGTGGGTGATTGCACAGAGCATTTTCATCTCAAATGCACTAAATGCGGAAAACTCGTTCATCTAACATGTAAAAGCCTTGATATAATAAGCGATCACGTTTTAAAGGAACACGGTTTTTCGATAGATTCTTCAAAAACCGTATTTTTCGGAGTTTGCAAGGAGTGCGCACAATGAAAAAAACAATTGCGATTCTTTTAGTATTGCTTCTTTTTTGCGGGTGCGGGCAAAGTGAAAAAACAGATAAAAAACTTGATATTTCCGTTACCCTTTTTCCCCAATACGATTTTTTAAGGCACATCGCAGGCGATAAGGCAGAAATAACGCTTCTTCTTCCACCGGGAATGGAAAGCCATAATTTTGAACCTGGCGTAGGCGATATTAAAAAAATAGCAGAAAGCGATTTGTTTGTATATACGGGCGCCCAAATGGAACCTTGGGCAGAAACTATTCTTGACGGAATTGATTCAAAGGCAAAGATCCTTGATGCTTCAATAAATATTGACTTATGTGCAGATGAACATAATCATGATCATCAGCACCATGATCACCACGATCACCATGAAGATCCCCACGTTTGGACTTCGCCTAAAAACGCGCTTATAATGGCGGAAAATATTTTAAACGCCCTTTGTGAAATTGATGAAGAAAACAGTTTTTACTATAAAGAAAATGCGGAAAAATATTTTCTTCAATTAAAAGAACTTGATGAAGAATTCACTTCTCTTTCGGAAAAAACAAAAGGGAAAACTCTTTGCCACGGCGGAAAGTTTTCCATGAAATATCTTGAAAGGGATTACGGCTTTGAATTTCTGGCGGCCTACGATTCCTGCTCGTCTTTTGCAGAACCAAGCGCCATGCGTGTTAAGGAGATAATTGATACCGTTAAAAAAGAAAATCTGAAAGGTGTTTTTAAAGAAGAACTTAACGATGGGCGTATTGCACAGACTATAGCCACAGAAGCGCAAGTTGACGTATTTCTTCTCCACACCTGCCACAACTTATCAAAGGAAGATTTTCTTTTAGGTAAAACTTACGTTTCTTTAATGAAACAGAATGCGGAAAGTATCAGAAAGGTAACTGAAAATGCTGAAAGTTGAAAATTTGTGTGTGTCGATTTCAGGCACAGACGTTCTTGAAAACATATCTTTTTCCGTTCAAAAAGGCGAATATATAAGTATCGTCGGCGAAAACGGATCAGGCAAAAGCACGCTTATAAAGGCGATTCTCGGTCAAGTACCCCAAAAATCGGGAACAGTATCCTTTTCGGAAAAGGTAGGAAAAATAGGATATCTTCCCCAACAGATGCAGATAAAAAATTTCCCTGCATCTTGTTATGAAGTCGTTTTATCAGGATGTATCAATTCCTTGGGATACAGACCTTTTTTCAGTAAAAAAGAAAAAGAACTTGCACTTAAAAATATGAAACGCCTCAATATCGAAAACTTGGCAAAAAAGAAGTTTGAACATCTTTCAGGCGGGGAAAAACAGAGGGTGCTTCTTGCGCGAGCCATGTGCGCAGGAGAAAATATGCTTATTCTTGATGAACCCGTTACGGGCCTTGATCCTCTCGTTACCGAAGATATGTATAAGGCGATAAAAACCCTTAATGAAGAAAAAGGAATAACGATCCTTATGGTTTCTCACGATATTCCGCAGGCGGCAAAGTATTCATCGAAAATTCTTCATTTAGGAAAGACTGTGCGCTTTTTCGGCACAAGCGAAGAATATATTTCAAGCGAAATAGGAATTCACTTTACGGGGAGGTGCTGTCATGTCTGAATTTTTTGAAATATTCAGTTACGGCTTTGTAATAAGAGCGTTCATTGTCGGCGTGATGGTATCCTTATGTGCATCACTTCTGGGCGTTACCCTTGTTTTAAAAAAGTATTCCATGATCGGCGACGGACTTTCCCACGTAGGTTTCGGCGCAATGACCATAGCCCTTGCCCTTAATATTGCACCGTTATATATTGCTTTGCCCATTATGTTCATTTCGGCATTTTTGCTTTTAAAACTTCGGGAAAACAACAGTATAAATACCGATGCGGCAATAGCGGTGATCTCAAGTTCATCAATAGCGGCGGGCGTTCTTGCTTCTTCCCTTTCAGGAGGAATGAACGTTGACGTTTACAGTTATATGTTCGGAAGCATTCTTGCCGTTACGAAAAGTGACGTAGTTATTTCATCTTTACTTTGCTTTCTTATACTTATTGTTTACGTGTTCTGCTATAACAGAATTTTTGCCGTAACCTTTGATGAAGGCTTTGCATCGTCTTCCGGCATTAAAACAAAGGCGTTTAACACCCTTTTTGCAATGCTTACTGCCGCTACCATTATAGTAGGTATGCGCATTATGGGCACCATGCTCATTTCGGGACTTATAATCTTCCCTGCAATAACCGCAATGAAACTTTTTGATTCATATAGGAAAGTAACGGTCAGCGCATCGGTTATTTCCGTTGTTGCCTTTGTTATCGGAATGATCTTAAGTTGCGCCTTCACTTATATTCCTGCAGGCGCAGGCGTTATTCTTGTAAATCTTGTTTTTCTGATAATTGCAACGGTTATATCGAAGTTTAAAAGAAGTTGACAAAAAATAATATAAAAAATATAATTTAAAGGCAATAAAGACAGTTCGAAACCATCCTGTCTATAATTAAAACTAGGAGAGCATAAAAATGAAGATCACAGTAAAACAACTTGTACGCGGCGCGCTTATTGCGGCGGTGTACACCGTATTGACCGTATGTTTAGCACCGATTTCTTTCGGAAGCCTGCAATTCAGGGTATCTGAAGTTTTAACGGTGCTTCCTTTTATTATGCCCGAAGCAGTTCTGGGGTTGACGGTGGGATGCCTTATATCAAATATGCTCATGAGCAATATTTTCGATATAATTTTCGGCACTCTTGCAACTTTCCTTGCGGCTCTCGTAACCTCGAAGATCAAGAAAATGTGGCTTGCACCGTTGCCTGCAGTAGTTTTTAACGGCGCAATCGTAGGGCTGGTCGTAACTCTGATGTCAGTGGAGTTTACGCTGAAATCCTATTTGCTTATTGCATTGGGAATAGCGGCAAGCGAACTTGTTATCTGCTATTGCGGTGGAGTTCCCCTTTTGGTGTTTATAAACGGTCTTTCAGCAAAATATGACTTCTTTAAGTGATGAAAAGGCTTAAATAATGGCAAAAGCAAAAAAATGCACATTTAATATTTACAGTTTATTAACAAACAGAGTAAAAAAATCATTGAATATCTTTTGACAATCTGCTATAATTTAACTGTAGCGTGCATAACATGCACAAAAATAAAAGGAGGAAATCTACATGAAAAAAGCTTTCAAATTATTATTTGTAGCTATGCTGGTAGCTCTTATGCTTGTTTCGGTTGTAGCCTGTGATGGTAATCAAGGCGGCGGCAGCAGCAACGATCCTACGAAAACACCTGCTCCCAACGAACCCGGCGTTGATGCTCTGGCAAATTTCACTAACCGTGGTGAAAAGTACAGTTTCTATTCATGGCAGTACAAGTCTGAATCTCCTTATTCAGAAGATACTGAAAGAGATCAGAAAATGCGTGATAGAATCCAGGCTCTCCAGGAAAAATACGGCATTACCATTGAGTTTGTAACAAGCCAAGGTAGCGGTATGCTTGCTTCTGCTTTCCAGGGTGTACCGGAAATCACCGGTATGAAAGAGGGCGGTCTTCATACAATGATGAACACCTACTTATATCAGGGTAACCCCGGTCAGTGTCTTATTCCTCTCTCCGACCATTCTGACGTTTATAACTTCAGAAACGAAGAGAAGTTCAACGTTGAGTCACAGTACGACCTTTGCGAGTACAATGACAAACTTTGGTTCTTCATTCCTCAGGAGATTGGTATTCACTTCGAATGCGGCGGTAACTGCCTCGTATTCAACAAGACTCTTGTAGAAGCTGCAGGTTACACTGCTGACGAAATCTATAAGTGGGTTGACAATGGCGAATGGACATGGGAAAAGTTTGAAGCTCTTCTTGCAGCAACAACAGTTCCCGATAAAGGTCAGTATGGTATTGAAAGAGGTAACGAGGCTCTCGTAATGTGGTCTCTTGCAAACTCCAACGGTACTGAGTTCGTTCTTAAGGAAACTCTTCCTAACGGTCAGATTCAGGATACATTCGTATATTCAGGCGACAAGGGCGACAGACTTATGGAAGCTTATGATGAGTTCATTAAGTTTGCAAAGAACGGCTGGATGGAAACCACATATTATGGTTCCACAAGCACCGAACCCCTTAATCACTTCAAGGCAGGCTCAGTAGCATTCTTCTATAACGGCTACTCTTCAAACCCCTTAAAGGAAATCGCCGGTGTTGAATTCGAATACGGTATCGTTCCTTGGCCTAAGGGACCCTCAAACGTAAAGAACGAAAACACTTATAATTCATTCTATCCTCACCTTAACCCCTATTGCGTATTCCGTACAGACGGTAACGAAAAGGGCGCAGTTCAGGTTCTTTGCTCACTCTATACACCTATCTATGATATCAATAGTGCTGAAGCAAAGGCTCTTTACGAATCAGAGAAGCTCTTGTTCTCACGTGATGAAGCATCCGCTAAGAACATTGACCTTGTAGAAGGTGCAAAGACTCACTTCCGTGTGTTCATGTACTCACAGGCTCCCGTTTCAATCGGTGATGCAAAGCAGGTTTCACAGGCTCTCTTTGGTAAGGGTGAAGACGCTATCCTTGCACAGACTCAGAACGCAAGAACATACTTCACAAGTATCGCAAACGCTATCAATACTGCTATTGTTAGCCGTTCACCTTACTCCTGGAAGTAATTCTCAGAACTCAAGAATTTCTTGCAACCATAAACCCCCGAATATTTCGGGGGTTTATTTTCGTCGTTGCGATAACCATGAACGCTCGGTCATTTACCGTCATGTAAACTCCCTCACGTTCAGAACATCGCGCCTAGACTTGCAAGCTTTCTTGAGCTCTGAAGATATTGCAATAGGATATGTGTAATAAATCTTCACAAAAATCAGGACCTTTTACTATGTCGAGCCAACCTTGAAGGCTCGGTTACTTACGTTCATGTAAGCGCCCTCGCCTTCAGAACGGCTCTCCTTGTCTTGTGAATTTTCTCGCACTGTGAGATATATAGTGGAAACTTACTTTGTGTGCTTTCTCGCACTCTGAAGTGTGGAACATAAAAGCCGTCATTTACCGTCATGTAAACTCCCTCGCGTTCAGAACATCGCGTCTAGACTTGCAAGCTTTCTTGAGCTCTGAAGATATTGCAATAGGGCATGCGTGAGAAAATTGCACAACAAAACCCCATTCAAGTAGAATGGGGTTTAATTTGTTTTATCTGTTTTGATTGGTTTTAAAATTCAGGCTCGTAACTCTGCTCGAAAGGCTCGAAAACGGCACGTCTGATAACCATATCTTTAACTGCAAGTTTTGTGCAGTAAGGTGAGAAGCCGATATAACCGCCCTCAATATAATCGGGATCAACAAGTTCTTCAACGAGAACACCGTCAGCATATAAGAAACTGTGTCCCTTAATAATACCCGTTACGATTTTAACTTCTTCACCGGGAGTATATTTATATGCGCCCGTCAAAGCGCGAACGAGATTTTCGGGATTTCTTTCTATTCCGCTTTTATCTTCCCACCAGCCGTTAAGACCTACAACGTAAGCGTTGCCGAGGCTGTCTGTTTCATCGATCCAATTTGCACAGAAAAGAGCATTAACGTCGCGGGTTGCAGGAAGAACTGTTTTTGCGGTAAAGGAGAAAATAACGTCGCCCTCGTAATATTCCTTTGAGAATAAGATGCCGCCGCAGTTGCCGCGTTCTGCACCGATCAGCCAACCATCCTCATATTTCCATTCACCGCGCTTAACGGTCCAATATTCCTGCCAATTTTCGTCAGGCTTGTAGTCAAGAAGAACGGGACAGTTTTCAACTATAACTTTTTTGTGCAATAAGTGTAATTCCATAGTAAATAATTCCTTTCCTTTTATGTTTTTAGAATATCACAAAATAGATGTAAAGTCAATAAAATCCTTGATAATAGCGCGATAAAATGATATAATTTTTTCAGGTGATAAAATGTTAGAACTTATGAATTTAAAAATTCCCGTAACCTATAGTGATAAGGATATATATAGTCTTATTTTGAAAAAATTACGGGTAGATAAAATTGAAAATTACAGATTCTTGAAAAAATCCGTTGATGCAAGAAAAAAGGATAACGTTTTCTATAATGCCACAGTCGGCGTCAACGTTGAAAATGAGCAAAAAGTTCTTAAAAGAGCAAACAATAAGGATTTAAGAATCTATAAAGTGCCTGAAAGAATTACTGTTCCAAAGGCTGTAAGTAACAGTCGCCCCGTTGTTTGCGGTGCAGGCCCTGCAGGACTTTTTTGCGCGTTGTTTTTGGCAAAAGCAGGCTTAAAGCCTATTCTTATTGAGCGCGGTGCAGATGCCGATACACGAAAAAAAGAAATAGAAAAATTCTTTGAAACGGGCAAATTAAATATTCAGACTAACGTGCAGTTCGGCGAGGGCGGTGCAGGAACTTTCTCTGACGGTAAACTTACCACCAATATTCACGATCCCCGTTGCCGTGAGGTTCTTGAAACTTTTTATGAGTGCGGTGCGCCTGAAGAAATTCTTTATTTAAACAAACCCCACTTGGGAACGGATAATTTAATTGAGATCGTTAAAAATCTCCGCAACAAGATAATAGAACTTGGCGGTGAAGTACGTTTTTTAACAACGCTCACCGATATCGAGTATGAAAACAACAAAATTTGTGCCGTTCATACCGATAAAGGCAGGATAGAAACGGAGAATCTTGTTATCGCAACGGGACACAGCGCCCGCGATATTTTTGAAATGCTTAAAAAACATAACGTGAAAATGGAGCAAAAGCCTTTTTCAATCGGTGTCAGAATCGAGCATAAGCAAGAACTTATAAATAAAAGTCAGTACGGTGAGTTTTCCAAATATCTGCCTGCTGCCGACTATAAGTTGTCGGTACATCTTCCGTCGGGAAGAAGCGTTTACACTTTCTGTATGTGCCCCGGCGGTCAGGTTGTTGCCGCGTCAAGCGAAGAGGGACATCTTGTTGTAAACGGAATGAGCCTCTTTGCAAGAAACGGCGAAAATGCCAACTCGGCACTTTTAGTAAACGTTGAACCCTCGGACTTTGATTCTGACGATATGCTTTCGGGCATTGATTTTCAGCAAAAATATGAAAAACTTGCCTTTTCTCTTGGCGGAAGTAACTATAAAGCACCTGCCCAGACCGTTGGCGATTTTTTAAAGGGTGTTCCGTCAAAGGAACAAAAAGCGGTAAAACCATCATATCCCTTGGGTGTTACATGGTGCGATCTTAAAGATTGTCTTCCCGCTTTTGCAACCGAGTCCTTAAAAGAAGCCTTGCCCTTATTTAATAATAAAATCAAAGGATTTTCCGATGACAATGCCGTTATGACGGGCGTTGAAACCCGTTCATCTTCACCTGTCCGCGTCCTGCGCAACGAACTTTTTGAAAGTTCCATTTCAGGCATCTATCCTTGCGGTGAGGGTGCGGGATATGCTGGGGGGATAATGTCCGCCGCCGTTGACGGAATACGTATAGCACAAACAATAATTCAGAGCGCAAAAAACTCTTGAAACTGCGGTTCGCGTCAGCACAAGCTTCGCTTTGCGGTTTCACGCACAAGTGCGCAAAACCTGTGTGGCTTCGCTGTGCCTCCTTTTCCCCAAAAAGCAATTCTGCTTTTCGGGGACCCCATAAAGCCTCGGTCATTTACCGTTATGTAAACTCCCTCGGCTTTAATCACTTTTTCACCTGATTTTCAAGCTTTTTTGCACTCTTAATACAGTGCGTAATTGTTAGCTTTGTGAATTTTTTTGCACTCTTAGTCAGGAAAACTCCCGCAGTTTTTTAGAATTGATAAGGAGAAATTAATATGTTATTACGTTTAGCGGATTTTATAAAAAATGAGAATAACTGTGTTGCGGCATTGAAAAAGTTGTTTAGCGAAGCGGCAAAATATAGCAATTCAATGGTGATTATTGAGTCAGGAGAGTATCTCTTTGATGATATTGAGCCTATAAAATTGTGCTCAAATATTACGGTTAAGGCAGAAGGCGCAAAGTTTATTTTTCCTGAATTTTTAGGCAAAAATACAAGACGAATAATGTTCGAGGGAACGGATATTGAAAATTTAACTTGGCAGGGCGGCCATTTTCAAGGGTATGTATATGACCCTGAAAATGCTGAAAATTTGTGGGAACCTTATGCATACAGCGGTTGCATCAATATCGTTACAACAAAAGAGGGCAAGACGAAAAATATCTCTATAAAAAACGTAACGGCGCAAAACGTTGCAGGTGCAGTTGTGCATATTCTTGGAACGGAAAATTGCTATGCTGAGAATATTGACGTAAAAAATTGCCAATTTTTAAAAAGCGGAAAATTTATGTGGGATTACGGCTATTTGTGGCAACGTGCGGTTTTTGCTGATGAATATGATGAAAAGACCGTTGAAAATGCGTTTAAATATTTGCCCGAAAAACATATTTCTTCTGCATTGTATTTAAAAGACGGTAAAATATGGGCTGATTATATGCCCCAAAGATTGCCTGAAGAACGTGATGCAATTACCTTTTTCGGCAAAGAACTTCCGCAGGGAATAAAGAAAGGCAAACAATATTACGTTCTGAACAAAGGTGCTGAAAACGGTCTTTTAATTAGCGAAACTGAGTGCGGCGAGCCTCTTTTTATAGATGAAATGCCTGAAAATACACGGCTTTTCAGAAATATGTTCTATATTTTCCACGATTTATATGCGCCCGTAGGCGACACGGCTTATGAGAAAGGTTCGGTAGACTTAACAAATTGTAAAAACGTTAACGTAAGCAATTGCCGCATTAGTGCAATAGGCGATAGTATGCACATAAACAAAAGCATCAACGTGGTATTTGCAAACAATCAGATTTTAGGCGCAAGAATGGGCGCATTGTATATTGGCTTTTGTTGCGATAACGTAACCGTTACGGGTAATACTGTTTACGGCACGAATGGCTCGCGTACTATGAGCATTGAGTGCGGCACGAAAAACATCACTATTACAGGTAATACTTTTATCGGAGGCGGCAGGGGAAGTTGGTTCAACCAAAATGAAAATATTATTATAAGTGATAACGTGTTTATCCGAAACACAAAAAAATGCACCCGCCATATTAACGTTGGGCGAATTTGTCAGGCTACGGGTGAATTTGAAAGTTACCCTGAACTTTACTTTACCACTTATGGCACAGGATACGGCCCCGTAATTTTAAGGGGGAATATTATTGAAACTGAACAAGGCGCATCAGCCGCTGTTGCATTTAACCCCGGCGGAAAAAACATCCTGATGGAAGGTAATATTATAAGGGGCGAAGTTTCAGAAATTCACGTTGCTTCAGGCTGTGAAAAGCCCATTTTGGTTAATAATACAGGCGTTGGCGAAATAAAAGATAAAGTATTTATAAACACCGCAAACGTAAGGTGAAAA
>JAZQII010000054.1:0-10320 GCA_045541035.1 Clostridia bacterium
TCCATCGTTGCATTTCACTTGCAAAATGCGGTCATTTACGTCTGTGTAAACTCCCTTTTTTGCAAGTTCAGCGCCTTGGCTTGCAAGGGTTTCTCGAACTCTGGCAGCCTGCTGACTTTGTCAGCAGGCTGAGACACTGAAAAGTGTCTTTTTTTTATACAACGTCATTAACCACGCTTTTGATATAAAGAGTATCGGGTGTTAAAAGTTTTTCAAGTTCATAGGTTTTTTTGTTTTCCACAACGCAAACGATCATTTTCTTGTTTAATCCCGAGTACGCACCCTGGGCATCCATAACTGTTGCGGTGCGGTGAATTTTTTCAAAAATGCTTCTTGTCAAAAGATCGGCATTATCACAGATGATCTCATATTTTATCATCTTGTGCTCACCTGCGCGAATGTTGTTTGAAATGGTACTTGTTACAAATGAATAGATTATTGAGCATATGACCGGATCAAAATTAAAGCCGTAAACGGGGTAGGAGATAAGGGCAACGGTCATATTTAAAGCAAAGATCACGTTCATTAAGTTAAGATACGGCTTTTTCTTTTTAACTAAGGCGGCAACGATGTCAATTCCACCGCTTGTTGCGCCCAATTTTAATGTGAAGAAATATAAGATTCCCCTGACCGTTCCTGCCGCAACGGGTGCAAGCATGGTGCTTGATTGATAGATAAATTCCGAAAGATCAACGTTTTTAAGAAAAATATTGAAAACCGAAAAAACAATAACGTAAAGGGTTGTTTTTATTGCAAACTCTTTTTTTAAAAAGATAAATGCAAGAATTAAAAGGGGAATGTTTACCAAAAGTGAAAAATATCCGATTGAAATTCCCGTAACGTCCTGGATCATGGTGCATATGCCGTCAATTCCTGCAGGTGCAAAGCCGTTGGGAAACACAAATATTTTATAATTTAGTGCTGATAAACAAGCAATCAGAGCAATTAAGGGATATTTTATATACTTCATTTTCAAAAACTTCTTTCCTAAAATATATTATCAAGGGCTTTGACACAGTTAAAACAGAAATTTTACATTTTGAAACTGATTTAAGTTACAATGCTTTGGCCAAATTGTTGACTATATTATACGTCTGTGCTACAATATAGACAAATACTTTAATTTTATAATTATTATAGAAAAAATCTATGAGGTAGAGTATGTTTAAGAAGTACGAATACGTTTACCAAGTCTATAAAACGGGAAGTTTCACCAAGGCGGCGGAAAAATTATATATTTCACAGCCGTCGTTAAGCGCGGCGATCAAGAAGATCGAAGATGAGATCGGCGCGCCTCTTTTTGTGCGCTCAGGGGCAGGGGGCGCGGTTTTAACTGAAATCGGCAAAGAATATATAAATTCTGCCGAAAAAATTATGAACGTTCAAAAAGATTTCGTCAACCGCCTTAACGATATTTTTTCTCTTGAAACGGGCTCAATTACCGTTGGGGGAACAAACTATCTGTCCTCCTACGTTCTTCCCAAAATAATAAACCGCTTTGCATTAAAATATCCAAAGATCAACGTAACTCTTGTTGAAGCCAATTCCATTTCATTAAGTCATATGCTTGAAAACGAAACTGTTGACGTTATTATCGATAGTTTTGACAGTACCATGGATATTTACGACGGTTTTCCTTTGAAAAACGAAAAAATTCTTCTTTGTGTGCCCATGGATAGAGAAATAAATAAAAAATTCTCTGAAAACTGCATTCTGCCATCTGAAATTTTTAATGGCAGAGATATTGATTCCGTTGAACCCGTTTTCATAAAAGATTTTAAAAATGAGCCTTTTATTTTGCTTAAAAACGGTAACGATATGTATTTCCGCGCCAAGAAAATTTTAGATGAAGCAAATATTCAACCAAACATCATATTCTCAGTTGACCAGATGAACATTTCCTATGCCTTGTCCGCATCGGGCATGGGCGATTGCTTTTTAACCGATACTCTTTTTAAATACGGCAATTTCCCCGATAACGTGTGCCTTTATAACGTGGACTATAATTATAACGCCCGTACTCTCTACGTTGCCCATAAGAAGAATAAGTACGTCTCCCGCGCTATGGAAGAGTTTATAAACATTGCAAAGGAACAAATAAAATAACGGAAAAAACACCATGCAAAAACTTTATGCATGGTGCTGTTTTATTTGATGTCAGGCACTTTTATACTTTTTAACCGTTTATAGGCAAGTTCAATGCGCTCAAGTTCTTTCTCGTCTTTTGCTTTTTCCTTTTTCTCGGTGTATGAAGAAAAAATTTCGTCGTCGGTGTTGTGGGCGGAAATTCCCAAAACTTCATAATCTGTCATAAAACTACCTCGCTTTTTAAAATTGTATGCTTAAATATTAACAAAAATGAATCGGATCTCATAAAATATATCAGCAGAGTTTTCTGCTGACATTTTTTCATGAAAGGACTATTCCTATGGAACAAGTTTGTATAAAAGATGAGGAACTCCGCGTTTTAAACGGACTTCCTCTTTCAAGGGCATACGTACCCGATCAATGCTTTACTTCTCCCGTTTCTCCTGAAGAAGGACTTAAAATGGGCACTATCTGGAAAGAACTTTATGATCCTTACAAAGGGGGCAAAAGATAATGACGCAAAAAGAAATGATCAAAAAATTGCAGGAAATCGGCTTCACTTTGGTGGAACTGAATCTCTATCTTGATACCCACCCTCATTGCGACCGCGCCAGAGAACTTTATAACCGCTATTCCCGCGAGCAGGCTATGCTTCGCGAAGAATATTTTGAAAAGTTCGGACCTACCATGAATTTCGGCGTTTGCCCCGCAGGCGACAGTTTTTCATGGGTGAATTCACCGTGGCCATGGGAAAATTAAGGAGGATATGTTATGTGGATTTATGAAAAGAAATTGCAGTTCCCCGTGAACATCAAATCAAAGGATTTACAGATGGCAAAATTTCTCTTTGCCCAGTATGGCGGACCTGATTCGGAACTTTCTGCATCGCAGACCTACCTTGCTCAGCGCTATACCATGCCAACCCCCGAAACAAAGGCTCTTTTAAACGATATTGGCACCGAAGAAATGGCACATTGGGAGATGCTTGGCACAATGATCTACCAACTTACAAAGGACGCAACTGCCGAAGAAATGCGCGAAGCAGGCTTAGGCGACTATTACGCCACCCGCGGTAAAGGTGTGTTCCAAGCAAGCCCTTCGGGCGAACCTTGGAGTGCAGGCTATATTCAGGTAGTCGATGATCCCATCGCTAACCTTACAAACGATATGGCGGCAGAACAGAAAGCACGCGCCGCCTACGAGCGCCTTATGAATCTTACCGACGATAGAAGCGTCATCGAACCGCTCTCCCTCCTCCGTGAACGGGAAATCGTCCACTTCCAGCGCTTCGGTGAAGCACTTATGTCATTACAGACCGATTGCGCAAAGAGATATTCAAGAGGTTGAGCAAAAAAGCAGACGAATTTTCGTCTGCTTTTTTATATATTGTTTTGATTTTTGCGGTAGCTATTGGGTGTTTCACCGCAGGTTTTTTTGAAAAGTCGGTGGAAATATTCAATACTTTCAAAGCCTAATTTATAAGAAATATCGGCTATTGACATATTGGTATCAATGAGCAACTTTTTAGCGTGAAGTATTTTTATTTCGTTAAGTTTTGCAGAAAAGGTGCTGTTATAGTGTTTTTTGAAAAGTACGCAGATATAAGTTTTTGAATAGCCGAAATCCTTTGCAATGGTATCAAGAGAAACGGTTTGATATTCTGATTCCATTTTTGTGAAAATATTCTTTAATACGTCCTTGCCTTCGATGGTTGCTTCAGATAAAAATGCGTTATCCGTGTTTTTGGCGCAAGTCAAGAGAAGCTGACCTAATAAACATTCAAGATACATTGACTTATTTATATGTTTTTCAACACCTAACATACTTGTTGCTATTTTCGTTGTTTCGCTGCTGCCTTTTATGAGCAAATAGGCAGGGGCGTTTTCTTTTTTTATTCTTTTGATAAATTCAAAGAAATTTGTGTTCTCGCAATTTTTTATTTTTGAAAAAAAATCGAAGATAAAAGCTTTTGAAACAAGAAAGTTATAAACTCTTGACGTATTATCAACGAACAAAGAGTGCATTGAATCAGGGTGAATAAGAATAAAATCACCCTCCTGCATATCAACTGAACCGCTTTCAAAAAGATTGGAGCATTGCCCGGATAATATGTAGTTTATTTCAAGAAAATCGTGGGTGTGAAAGTTCATATAGTCATTGGAATGGTGGTTAACAACTACGTTTGCACCTTCACCGGTATATTGTGACAAATTTTCAGTATAACCGTGAAAACCTTTCTTTTGTATAAAAACGGATGTTTTTTCTGCTTTTTCCATATAAATCACCATGAAAATAATAGCATATCGTTAAATATAAGTCAATAGTAAACTTTTTGAAGTTTGGAATTATGACGGAATATTAATTTCTTCGTTAGAATTTAGTGGGAAAATATTAAAAGCAGTTAAATATAAGTCAATAAAACTCAAAAAGAGAGGTCATTGTCGCAGATAATCTATATAATGTATAATTTAGGCAGAATGTATTATGGAGGATTGTATGAAAAAAATCGTATCACTAATTTTAATTGTATTCATGCTGTTTTCGGTGTCAACCTTTACCATAGCAGCACAAACAGATGAACTTTTAATAAATGCTGATTTTGAAACCGGTGATTATTCCGGCTGGGCAATGAGCGGTCCTAACAGTGATTTAGAAGTTTCACAAGATGCCGCCCACAAAGGCTCATACGGTATGGCAGTTACAAACCGCACGGGCAGATATTCAACCGTTGCGCAGAATCTTGCTGATATTTATTATAATAACGGTCCCGGAACTTACAAAGCAAGTATGTGGATAAAATTGGCTGAACCGGTTGAGGACAGAGTAAAATGTCAGCTTGTTATTTCTTATGCTGCAGGCGGTACGGGTACAAAATGGATTACAAGCAGAATTTTAACCCTTACTGAAGAATGGCAGGAGTTCACCATTGAGCAGAATTTCAGTATGGATATTTATTCCATTGAATCTATGCTTATATATCCTCAGGTTGAAAGCAGTTCAGGCGAAACGAACGTTGATTTTTATTTTGACGATGCTTCATTTATAAAGAAAACATCCGTTGTTACACCTGATCCTAATTACGTTGATATTGACGTTGTTCCTGATGCAAAAACAGAGAATCTTATTCCCAACGGTAATTTTGAAACTGCCGACCAAGAGGAAGCCGTTGCGGAAGGAAGAATTGATTTCGAGTTTGAAAAAGAATATGCTCACACCGGGGAATACGGATTACTTGTATCAAACAGAGGACATAAATATTCAACGGTAAGATGGGATTTAGAAGACATTTTTTGGGAAAACGGCCCCGGAAAATACAGAGGTTGTATATATATTCGCCTTGCAGAAGAACCTGATGAAGATGAAGAAATTTTCTGTGAATTTGTTGCAAGATATTCTCTTAAAGGAAAAGGTCAGCAATATATTGTAGGTGGTAGAAAGAAACTTACTACAAAGTGGCAAAAAATTATATTTGATAAAGAATTGAATTTTGATCCTAACGAAGTAAGAGAGTTGTGTATATATCCTCAGGTGGTATCTTCTGATTTAAACTCCTTTGCCGAGTTTTATATTGATGACGTAACTTTATATAAAACTACAGATGTTGTTGCTTCCACAGGTGAAAGGGAAGAAATAAAGGACATCGAAGTTAATTTAAAGGAAATAACGGCAATTGACGTTTCAAAGGTTGAGAGAAACCCTGAACCCACTACCGTAGGTGCAATTCGTTGGGATGCGTGGTACGGACATGATGACGTTGAAAGAAGCGTTATCTCTGAAGTTGAAAAAACGTTATCTCCTAAAGAATTTCATTTCCGCGCGCCTTTCTTTGCAGAGGTAACTGAAGAGGGGGGAATTATCATTCCTGAATATACACAGGAAATATTTGATGAAGAGATGGAATATGCAATAGAGGCAGGTATTGATTATTTTGCTTTTTATTGGTATGAGGATGCAATGCAGACCGCAAGAAAACTCTATCAGACCAGCAAATATAATGACAAAGTAAAAATGTGCATTATGTTTGGCGGCGGTAACGGCAGTATTGAACAACATCAGGAAATGGCAAAACTTCTTAAAGAAGACTATTATATGACTGTTCTTAACGGCAGACCTTTAATGTACTACGATTGCACTTACGAAAGTGCCAAAAATCAGATTGCTTATTATCGCGGATTATGTGAAAAATTAGGTATTCCCGAACCCTACGTTGTATGCCTGAAAGCTAATCCCGGTGAAGAAACGCTTCCCGGTGTTGATGCTATAGGTGATTATGCGATAAGTAATCAGAGCCTCAATATGTCATTTAGTGAACTTGCGTCCAATGCAAAAAAGAAATGGATGAGTTATCAGAGAGGAACTGCCCAATATGTGCCTCTTGTAACAACGGGATACAACTTGCTTCCAAGATATAAAAATCAGGTTTATTGGATGACAGTTGAAACTGATAAGGTTGCAGATTGCGCAACTGCAGAAGAAATCGGTGCCCACTTAACGAGCGCGCTTGAATATATGCAGGATGTTGACGTTAAGGAAAAAACAAAAATCAACACCGTTCTTATGTACGCTTGGAATGAGCACGATGAGGGCGGATGGATCTGTCCTACTTTAAAGGTCGATGAAAACGGCAATCAACTTTATGGCGAAAACGGCGAAAAACTTATTGATACAAGCAGAATTGAAGCGGTGAAGAAAGCAATTTCTGATTTTAAAAACGGTGGTAACGACGAGCAAATCGTTCCCAACGACAAAAATGCAAACTCAAATAATTGGATATATTACGTAATCGGTGGCGCAGTAGTTGTTATCGGCATTATTGTAACAGTTGTAGTTATAAAGAAAAAGAAGAAGGCAGAGGAAAATGACTAATGGCTAATAAAGAATGTATTAAAGAAAATAAAAAAACGCTGGGCGTTATCAGATGGGATGCTTGGTACGGGCATGATGGTGATCCCAAAAGCGTAATAAGTGCGGTGGAAAGAACCTTATCTCCTCCCGAATTTCACTTCCGCGCGCCTTTCTTTGCAAAGGTTACTGAAGATAATAAGATAATTATTCCCGAATATACTCAGGAAATCTTCGATAAGGAAATGGAATATGCAATAGAAGCGGGTATTGATTATTTCGTTTATATGTTTTATGCAGACGATATGAAAAAAGCCCGTGAAATGCATCTTAAAAGCAAGTATAAAAATGACGTTAAGTTTGCATTCTTTACACACGGCTTTACTGAAGAAAGAGTTCCTGAATACATAAAGTATTTTAAAGAAGATTTTTATATGACCGTTCAGGGCGGCAGACCTATAATCTATTATTTTACAGGCTTTGAACTTGCAAAAAAATGTATTGAAATGTTAAAGGATGCTTGCAAAAAAGAAGGAATACCCGAACCTTTTTCCGTTGTATGCAATATAGGTACTGAAGACACCATAAATTCAGGCGCAGATGCAAAGAGTCAGTACGCTGTGCCCGGAAGCAAAGGAATGAGTTTCAGTTCAGTGCGTAAGGAGGCTCAAGAATTATGGCAAAGTTTTAAGGAAACGGGAATGCAGTATGTTCCTACCGTTTCATCGGGCTATCATACGTTGCCAAGAGTAAAAAATCCTGTTTTCTGGATGGCTTGCGGTCAGGACGGTTGGGCAGAATACGCAACTGCTAAAGATATTGAAGAACATCTTCAGGAGGCTTACGACCATCTTGACGAAAACAACGGGCAGACAAACTTAAACACCCTTTTAATGTACGCTTGGAATGAGCACGACGAAGGCGGTTGGATATGTCCTACAATCGCAGTTGACGAAGAAGGCAGACAGATTTTCGATAAAAACGGCAATCCTTTAATTAACCGCGAGAGAATAGATGCAGTTGAAAAAGTTACTTCAAAAATAAAATGTGAAAAACATTTTTAATATAAATAAATAAAAAAGGAGAGAAAAAAATGAAAAAGATCTTATCAATTCTGCTCAGCGTAGCAATCATGCTTTCTTGCATTGGGATAATTTCCTTTGCACAAGAAAGTACTGATGCCGTAAAACTTATTAGTGATGCAGCATCAACGTTGGAAGGTCAGTCTTCTGTTCCGTCAGAAATCACAATTACCGCCGGTCTTACAAGCCAAACTTGGAGACTTAGTCTTGCAAATGACGCAACTTATGGTAAAGTTGTTTGGTGGCGCGGTTCAACAGCCTACACTTACGCAGGTCCTCAGTGGGCTCATGCAGATAACCTTAACAGTTATCTTGCGGAAAACGATGCTGAAAAGTACATCGTTACAATTTCAGCAAAAGTTAAATATGTAACAGATGATGGTTCAGGTTCAGCAACTGATAAGTGCCTTACATTTGGCTTCCGTTCTTCTTCAGGAATGGATGGTTGGGGTGATGTAATCGGATACAACACTTGGGTTGATGCATCAGCTACTAAGGAACTTACAAAGGCTGAAGTTCAGGCATTAACTTCTTCAAAGCTTACTTTTGATGGATATACCAAGGCAGCTAACAGCGGTACTGATAAGGCTGTATTCTTTGATAGCGTACAGATGACCATTGAAGCAGTTGAAGAAGAAGGTGGCGAGGTTATTACTCCTACCGAAAACAACCTTATCAGCACAGGTGCATCAAATTTTGAAGGTCAGACTTCAATTCCATCAGATATTTCATACGTTGGCACAGTTGCTTCATGGCGTATGGGTCTTGCAGACGATGCTGTTCAGGGCAAAGCCTTAAGATACCGTTGCCATGCTTCAGACACATATTCCGGTCCTCAGTGGGCTTATGCAGATGCACTTAATTCATATCTTGCAGAAAATGATTTTGCAAAATATAAAGTAACAATTTCAGCAAAAGTTAAGTATGTAACAAGCGATGGCTCAGGTACTTTAGATGATGAATGCCTTTCATTTGGCTTCCGCAATTCTGCAGGTATGAATGGTTGGGGTAGGGTAAAAGGCTTTAATGCTTGGGTTGAAGCTTCCTTTACCAAGGAACTTACAAAGGCTGAGGTTCAGGCATTAACCACTTCAAAACTTACTTTTGACGGATATACAAAGGCTGCTTATTCTGATACAACAACAGAAAAGGCCATTTTCTTTGATGATATTAAACTCGTTATTGAAAATATTGAGGAAGAAGTTGTTGAGCCTACAACAAACCTTATCAGCACAGGCGCATCAAATTTTGAAGGTCAGACTTCAATCCCTAATGATATTACATACGTTGGCACAGTTGCTTCTTGGCGTATGGGTCTTGCAGACGATGCCGTTCAGGGCAAAGTATTAAGATACCGCAGAGCTTTTGCAGATACTTGGTCAGGCCCGCAGTGGGCATATTCAACGGCTCTTACTGAATACCTTGCAGAAAACGAAAGCGAAAGATATGTTGTAACGATTTCAGCAAAAGTTAAGTACGTAACAAGCGATGGTTCAGGCGCAGCCGATGAAGAAGCAATGAAATTCGGTTTCCGTAACGGTAACTCCTTTACAAGTTGGGGTGAAGTTTTAGGCTTCAATAATTGGGTAGACGTTTCCTATTCAAAAATTTTAACAAGATCAGAACTTGAAGCTTTAGTTGGTTCAACACTTACCTTTGATGGTTATACAAAGGATGCTTATTCCGATTCAACAACAGAAAAGGCTATTTTCTATGATGATATTAAGATGATTGTTGAGGTTAATGATAAAAACATCATTAAAGGCGCAACGCTTGATATTGGTTCAACTCTTACAATCAACTACTATGCTGACCTTGATGATGCACACAAGGATGCAGTGTTAAAGGTTACACGTAACGATGCAACTGTTGAGCTTAACGGTGTTTACGATGAAGAATACGGAATGTACAAGTTCGCATACACAGGCATCAATCCTCAGTGTATGGTTGATAACGTTTCCGCTTCTCTCGCATTTAACGGTGAAGTAATTTCCGAAAAAGCAGAATACAGCGTAAAGAACTACTTTGAAAATATTAAGGCAAGCGATGCAACAAAACTTGGTATTACTGAAGCACAGTATAACGCTCTTATTAAGCTTGCAAACGATACTCTTATCTATGGCAGAGAAGCACAGAAGCATATGAACTATAACTTAACTGAACTTGCAACTGACGGATTTACATGGATCACAGAAGATGCAACTGCACTTGCAACTCCTAATGAATTATTTAAGTCAGTTACAAATACAGATGCAAATAACAAGGTAGCTTCCGCAACACTTAACATTTCAAGCACAGTTAAGGTTTT
>JAZQII010000055.1:0-11583 GCA_045541035.1 Clostridia bacterium
TGCAGAATACTGGTACTGCCCTGAGTGTGATGCAGTATTTGCAGACGCAGCAGGCGAACAGCTTACACACAGACTCAACCTCGTGATCGCAGCTCCTGCACTCCTCTACTCTGAGGCATTTGAAGCTACATGCCACCAGAACGGTAGCCAGGAATACTGGTACTGCGCTGAGTGTGATGCAGTATTTGCAGATGCAGCAGGTAAGGAACTTACAAATAGAAAGAACCTTACAATCGTAGCTGAAAACGAACTCGTTCACGTAGAAGCTCTCGAAGTAGGATGCCACCAGAACGGCTCTGCAGAATACTGGTACTGCCCTGAGTGTGATGCAGTATTTGCAGATGCAGCAGGCGAACAGCTTACAAACAGACTCAACCTCGTGATCGCAGCTCCCGCACTTATCCACGTAGATGCAGTTGAAGCAGGTTGTCACATCAACGGCTGTGCAGAATACTGGTACTGCGAAACATGTGATGCAGTATTTGCAGATGCAGCAGGTAAAGAGCTCACAAACAGAAAGAACCTTACAATCGTAGCTGAAAATGCACTTGAGTATTTCGAGGGCTACGCAGCATGCCACAGAGATGGTCTTGCTGAGCACTGGTACTGCTCCGTATGTGATTGCTATTTCACAGATGCAGAAGGTAAGATGAACATCGCATACCTCAGCCTCACAATTCCTGCAAATGTTGAACTCCAGCACTTTGAAGCAGTTGAACCTACATACGAAGCAAACGGTATGCAGGAGCACTGGTACTGCGCAGGTTGTGATTGCTACTTCGCTGATGCAGAAGGCAGATTCAACGTAGCATACCTCAACCTCGTAATTCCTATGCTTGAGCGTACAGAATTTGCTGTAACAGTAGACGGTGTTACAACTAACTACGAAGTTGGCGCACTCGTTGAGCTTAGTGCAAAGAAGGTTGAATACGTTGCTGCTGACGGTAAGGCTTACGTATTTGTAAGCTGGAACGCAGAAGGCGTAGTGCTTGAGAATGCATCCTCCAAGGATATCTCATTCACAATGCCTGAAAATGACGTGGTTCTTACAATGAATACAGTAGTTCACGGTGATGCTAACTCTGATTCCAGAGTAACAGCGCTTGATGTGCTTTCTATACTCAAGGCACTGAAGTCGGCTGATACTTCTGTTCAGTATGACGTGAACCTTGATGGAAAGGTTACAGCGCTTGATAAGCTTGCTCTTTATAAGGTTATCAAGGGTACGTTCGATTACGAAGCGTATTAATATAAAAGAAAAAAGGCTTCTCTTTTGAGAAGCCTTTTTCATATTTTAACGTCTTCAATTATGCCAAGATCCCAGAATAGCCTTGATAAAACGTATTTATCGCGGATATCCTTTGTTGCCTTAAAGCTAAGCAATATATCGTCTTTTATGTTTATTTCCTCAGGCAATTTTGGGGCATCTATTTTATCAAGAAGATTTCCGATATACTCTTGTGTGGGTACTTCTTCTTCAATTATTTTTAAAATATTATCCCATTCTGAAATAATTTTTTTAATTCTTGTTTCGTGCTTTGAAATTGAATATTTTTGATCCTTTTCTTCCAAAGCAATCATTGCTTCAGCACCTTTACCTATAAAAGCACATAATTCACTATTCCATTTTTCATTATCGAATTCTTTTACATAGTTTCTTGCTTTTTCAACATCAGGAGTTATTTTCCTTAATTGTTCATATATCCCAGAGGCAAGATATGTACCGATACCACATTGAATACCGTGAAGGTCAACAGGTGTTTTAAATTCAAGACCGCGCATATCCCACACGTGGGAAAAATAATGTTCAACGCCCGATGCAGGACGGGAAACACCTGCATACGCCATTGCAACACCGCCTATAACAAGTCCCTCAAAAACCGCTTTTATGGCTTCATCATCGCGTTCAAGAAGTTTTTCAGCATTATCAACACACTTCTGTAATGCTGAACGTACAAGAGATGCAACCTCTTCACAATAATATTCATCAATAAGAAGATTTGCTATGCGCCATTCACATATGCTTATATATTTAGCGATCATATCCCCTAAACCTGCTTTAAGCATTTTAAGGGGGGCATTTTTTAAAATGTCAATATCGCCAATAATAACATTTGCGCATTTTGAGTTCAGAGAAACCTTAAGTCCACTCATTTCCATTGATGAGGTTGCTGACGCATATCCATCCATAGAAGGTGCTGTTGCAACTATAATATAGGGTTTATCGGTAACGTTTGCGACGATTTTACCTATATCGTTAATGACGCCTGAACCGATGGCAACAACGATTTCGCACTTAGTATCAAAGTGCATTATTGCCGCACCAGCAGAGTGTTCATCAGGTGTTACATTGCTTTCAAAAACAAATTTAGAATATTCTATGTTATTATCAAATAGAGCTTCAGTTACTTTTTGCCCTGCTGCTTTAAACGTATTTTTATCTGCAAGAATAAAAACCTTTCCGCCTGTATATCTTCTTATAATTTCAGGTAACTTTAAGATTGCATTATTTTCAATAATAACAGCATCAATACTCACAGTGTGTTTTTTTCCGCAAGAACATAAAAATTCTTTTTTAATATTCATCTTAAAGACCTCTTAAAAGCATTTCTTCTATTTTGGATAAAATTTCTTCCTTACCCGTTCTTTTTACGGAAGATACGGGAATTATCATATTAGCAATTATGCCCGTTTCAACAGACAAGGTTTTAATCGCTTTTTGTATTTGTGAGGCACTTAATTTATCTGCTTTTGTTGCCCCAACGATAAAAGGGATATGATAATAAGAAAGCCATTTTATCATATCTTTATCACCTTCAGAGGGAGAATGGCGGATATCAATAAGAAGAATAACGCCTTTTAGTTGTTCTGAGCGTGCAAGGTAGCCTTCCATAAGCCCTGCCCAACGTTCTTTTTCCTTATCACTTACCTTTGCAAAACCGTAACCGGGAAAATCCATAAAATAAAAACTATCGTTAATTTTAAAGGCATTTATCAATATGGTTTTACCCGGTGTCTGCCCTACTTTTGATAATTTGCCATTATTACAGATCATGTTTATAAAACTTGATTTGCCTACGTTTGATTTACCTGCTATGGCAATTTCAGGCAAATTTTTATCGATATACTGTGATGAATAGGCAAAGCCGTAATCATACACTGCTTTTTTTATAATCATTTGTCATAAATCCTTTTTAAGAATATTTTCAAGAACTTCATCAACACTCTTTACGGCAATATACTGAATGTTGTTTCTTACTTCTTCAGGAACGTCATCAATATCCTTTTGATTGTCAAAGGGAATGATAATTCTTCTGATACCGCCGCGATATGCCGCAAGAGATTTTTCTTTTAATCCGCCAATGGGAAGAACTCTTCCGCGCAAAGTAATTTCGCCCGTCATTGCAGTATCTCCGCGAACGGGAATTCCCGTAATTGCCGAAACCATTGCGGTAAACATGGTAACGCCTGCAGAGGGACCGTCTTTAGGCGTTGCGCCTTCGGGAATATGGATGTGAATATCCTTTTCCTTAAAAAATTCAGGTGCAATATTAAGTTCTTCAGCGCGTGTTCTTATAAGCGAAAATGCAGTTCTTGCCGACTCTTTCATAACGTCACCAAGTTGACCGGTTAAAAGAAGTTCTCCACCGCCCATATACGTTGTAACGTCAATTTCAAGCGTTTCGCCGCCGATACTTGTCCATGCAAGTCCCGTTGCAGAACCTACTTTATTTTCAAGAATAACGTCGTCTCTATGGTATTTAGGCTTACCGATAAGTTCTTCAAGTTGGTCTTTTTTAACCTTAATTGCGCGTCTGCCGTTTTTAACGAATTTGCATGCACACTTGCGAAGAAGTTGACCGATCTGCCTTTCAAGGGAACGTACGCCTGCTTCACGGGTATAATTATTTATCATGTGAAGCATTGCTTCATCAGTAACGGATACATCGCCTTCGGCCATTCCGTTTTCTTTAAGTTGTTTGTTCATCAAGTGGTCTTGAGCGATATGAAGTTTTTCAACGTCAGTATAACTTGAAAGTTCGATTATTTCCATTCTGTCCCTTAACGGACCGGGAATGCCTTCTAAAGAGTTGGCTGTCGTTATAAACATAACGTTACTTAAATCGTAGGAAACTTCCAAAAAATTATCTCTGAAAGCATTGTTCTGTTCAGGATCAAGCACTTCAAGCATGGCACTTGAAGGATCCCCCTTATAATCCGATGCCATTTTATCAATTTCATCAAATAAGAATACGGGATTTATTGTGCCTGCCTGCTTCATGGCAGTAATTATTCTGCCGGGCATTGCGCCCACATAAGTACGTCTGTGTCCGCGAATTTCTGCTTCATCTCTTAATCCGCCAAGACTCATTCGCACAAATTTTCTGCCAACCGCCTCGGCAATGGATTTTGCAATTGAGGTCTTACCTACTCCCGGAGGGCCTACGAAGCAGAGAACAGGTCCGCGCATGGAATTTGAAAGCGCACGTACTGCAAGATATTCAATAATTCTTTCCTTAACCTTATCCATTCCATAATGGTCGCGGTCAAGAATCATTTGCGCATTGTCAAGATCAAGATTATCTTCCGTCTGCTTTTTCCAAGGAAGATCAACTAACGTTTCCACATAGGATCGCAAAATAGCCGTTTCAGGCATAGCGGCAGGCATTTTTGCCATTCTTGAAAGTTCTTTTTCCGCTTTTTTGCGAACGTCAGCAGGCATTTTACTTGCTTTTATTCTTTTTGACAGTTCATCATTTAAGGATTCATCACTATCACCAAGTTCCTGATGAATTGCTTTTATCTGCTCATGAAGATAATAATCTCTCTGAGCCTTATCCATCTGTGTTTTTACTCTGCCGCGAACACGCTGTTCAATTGAAAGTATCTGATTTTCGTTATCAAGATAAGCAAAAAGTTTTTCAAGTCTGTCAATAGGATCAAGTGCTTCAAGAAGTTCCTGACGCTTAAACATATCATCAATAACTGCGGCGGCAATCGTATCGGCAACGAGCCCCGGCGCACGCATATTTCTGACTGCCTGAATAACGTCAGCAGGAATTTTTTTGCCGTTTTTGGTGTAAAGTTCAAGTTCGCTTATAACCATTCGGATATGCGCTTCGGCTTCAATAACGTCAAACTCGGCAATTTCTTCAATATAACTTACGTCACCGCAGAAACTATCTTCATCAAGATTAAAACTTTCAACTTTTCCGCGTTGAAGACCTTGGGCAACGATTCTTACACCTTCGCCGGGCAAGCGGAGAAGCTGCTTGATCTTAGCGATTGTTCCGACGGTAAAGATATCTTCGCCCGTTGGTTCTTTCGTTTCGGGATCTTTTTGGGAAACAAGCATAACAAGGCTATCCCCTGCCATGGCTTCTTCAATGGCTGAAACCGCTTTTTTTCTTACCGCTTCAACGTTTATAGTCATATTGGGAAATACTACCACTCCTCTTAAGGGCAGTATCATCATTTTTTTATTATCCATAAGTTACTCCTTTTTGTTATCTTCGTTGTTAGTATCTTCATTTTCTTCAGAATTACGCATTTTCATTGCGCGCATTATGGCATCCTGAATTTTTTCCTGAATGCCTGATTCTTTTTCAAGATTAAAAAATTCAGGAACGGTATATATCCACAAAAGCCAGAAAACAATTAGTTCGATCAACGTGCTTATTGCCATAAGCGAAACTGAAAAAATAACGTTATCCGCCATCGAAATTGCTATTGCCTTGAGGAAAGAAGGAAAAATAAATCCGATTATTATATACGGCATGATGCGGAACATATTGCGCCACACTTTTCCTTTAAGCACCTCTTTTGCATATCCGAAAGCAAGAATAAATCTGCATCTTCCGCTTACTGTTGCAACAGTCATATAACGAATGTAAAGCAATATCCATGCAGAAAGAAGAATTGAGCCAACGGTAAGCATAATCATAGATGCAACCGAAGAATATAAGAACATAGCGTTATTTAAGTGTTTTGCCGCAAAAAACATAAATACACTTGAATAGATCATGTTCTGCACTTCAAAAACGATCCACGAAGCGAGGATCCAGAAAAACATTACGGCAGGCATCTTTTTAAAAGATTCCTTTAACAGAACCGAATTGGAAATTTCCTTTTCAAAAAGTTTTTTTGTTGCAAAAATTATTACGAAGGCATCAAGGGCAATTATCAGCAAAGTGTTTATAAAATCAAGTGCAACGTCACCAAAATTCTGTTCATAAGAAATATCAGGAAAAACTTTGAGCATTGCCTCCTGAAAACTAACGACTGCCTCTGAACTTCCCGTTAACAAACTTTCAAAATCAAAGGAAGCAAGATGGGAATAATTTAAACCCTCGCCCCCGTAAATAACGTAAAAACTATAACAGGTTATTATGAGAACCGGTATAAGAACAAGTATTAAGGCAAAAAGCAATTTGCCGTTGCTTTTCTTAATGATCTGCGCCATATTTATATAGGATTGTTTAAAAGTAGTTTTATCCAAGAAAATACCCCTTTTATATAATTCAATAAATTATTCCTTGTAATAATATATAATACAAAAAAATTCCAATTCTGTAAAGCAATCTACCCCATAAAAATCAATTTTTCACAAACATTTCTAAATCGGGAATAAATATTTGCAATTAGAGGAGAAATATTGTATAATATGCTTAACAAAAATTTTTAGAGGTTCTTTATGAAAAAAATATTATCGGTTTTATTTATTCTTATTCTTTTGTTTACCGGTTGTGAAGAAAAGGTGGAACACGTTGAAGACGTTTCCCACGAAATAATGGGTAACGTAAGCATTACTATACCCGAAAATGCTCCCGCTATTACAAAGGCGATATACGAATCAACAGATTTCGTTTTAAACACCGTCATCAACGAAAATATGAAGAAAAAACCTGAATTCATTTCTTTTGAGTTTTCTTCCGACGTTCTTTTAAGCAACGCTGAAAAGCAGGAAATAATGGAACTTTTCAAAGTTTACGGTGTGGAAATTTCAGAAGGTTTACGTAAAAATCTTTCGGATATTGAACGCGGTGTTACAATCGGTTACGGCTCAATAAAAAATACCCAACTTGAAGACTGCGACTTAACAATTCCCGTAAAAATTTACTACGGAAAAAATTATTATAACTACTGTTGTGATTTTAAAATGTATAACGGTGAATACGTTATGTTCAGAACCGAATATTTAAGCAGAACGTGGTATATTCAGTAAATTTATAATAATTGTTCTATCGGCTTCCCATAAGGAATATTTTTAAATAAGATATTCCTTATAGGGAGGTTTTTTTATGCATAACGATTGGGTTTATCAACGCACGTTGGAACTTGCCCAATATATTACCGATACTCACGATACCGTCCGCGGTGCGGCAAAAAAATTCGGCATAAGCAAAAGCACCGTTCACAAGGATATTACGGAAAGGCTTGAAACCATCAATTCGGATTTATTTGAAGAAATAAAAAAGATTATGGAGTTACACAAGGAAGAACGTCATATACGCGGCGGAATTGCCACAAAAGAAAAATATTTAAAATTAAAAAACACTTGATTTGATTTTTCAACAGATGTATAATAACTAAAAATACGGGAGGATTAAATCTATGGAATTAAAAGGTTTGAAAATAGTTTTTTTAGGTGATAGTATTACACAAGGTGTTGGTGCAGATAAAACAGAAAACAGATATACCGATGTTTTTCAGCGTTTATCAGGAGCGATAGTTTCAAATCACGGCATAAGCGGCACAAGAATCGCAAGACAAACCACCCCATTTAACGAAATTTATGATAAAAACGACTTCGTTAAACGAGTTGACGAACTTGATCCTGATGCCGATATAGTTGTCGTTTTTGGCGGAACAAATGATTTTGGCCACGGTGATGCACCTATCGGTACATTTGAAGACACAGACGAATATACCTTCTATGGTGCAATGCACATTTTATGCAAGAAACTTATTAACAAATATCCCGGAAAACCCGTTGTATTTATGACTCCTTTACACCGCCGCAACGAGTTTGATGCAAACAATGACAGAAACGGTCAGGCAAAGGCACCGCTAAAAAGATATGTTGAAATTATTCGTGAGGTTGCCGAATACTATTCATTACCCGTTCTTGACCTTTACAAAAACAGTTGTATGCAACCTGCCGTGGAAATAATACAAAAAGAATTTATGCCCGATGGTTTGCACCCAAGTTCAAAAGGTCACAGACTTATTGCTGAAAGAATCTGCAGTTTCTTAAAAACGTTATAATAAAAAGCGAGGAAAATTCCTCGCTTTCACTTTAATCTTGAAACTATTCTGTTTATTTCTTCACTTGGTGCGGAGAAAGTTATTTTTGTGCCGTTATCACCATATTCCTCAGAAATAACTTTACACTTTGAATGAATATAGGAAAGCACGTCTCCTCGGGCATAAGGCACCGTAACGGTTGCCTCCTGACGCATTTTTTTAAGTTCGTCTACTATTGCTTTTTTAAGTTCATCAATGCCCGTTCCGTTTTTGGCAGAAATATATATACCGTTTTTAACGGATTTTTCTTCGCCGACAATATTATCAACCTTATTTACAACGGTAATGGTCGGAATATTTGATGCACCTATCTGTGTTAAAACTTCATCAACCGCCTGCATTTGCAAAAAGAGTTCATCGCTTGAGCCGTCACAGACGTGCAATAAAATATCCGCAAAAACTGCTTCTTCAAGGGTTGAACGGAATGCTTCAACAAGTTGATGGGGAAGTTTTTTAATAAATCCAACGGTATCGGTTACTAAAACTTCTATCCCCTTATCAAGTTCGCAGCGGCGCGTCAAAGGATCAAGCGTTGCAAAAAGTTTATCTTCGCAAAAAACTTCGCTGCCCGAAAGAGTCTTCAAAAGCGTGCTTTTGCCTGCATTGGTATAGCCCACAAGTGCAATCTGCGGTAACTCCTGTTTTTTACGCTGTTTGCGCATAAGACCGCGTCTTTGTGAAAGTTGCTGAAGCTGGCTTTTAAGTTCATAAATTCTTCTGTTAATATGTCTGCGGTCAGTTTCAAGTTTTTCTTCACCGGGACCGCGAGTTCCTATTCCGCCGCCCTGACGGGAAAGAGCTATACCCTCACCTTTAAGACGGGAAAGCCTATATTGAAGTTGGGCAAGTTCTACTTGCATTTTACCTTCTTTTGTGGCGGCACGCATGGCAAATATATCAAGAATAAGCGCAGTTCTGTCAATAACGGGAACGCCAAGTTCCTGCTCAAGCATATTGGCTTCAGACTGTGTTAATTCATCATCATAAACGGCAAGGTCTATATTTTTTGCCTGAACGATCAAAGAAAGTTCCGAAATCTTACCTTTACCGATAATGCCCTTTGCGCCTTTCTGAATGGCTTTATATACCGTTTCACCGCCTGCAGTATCGGTAAGGCGTTCAAGTTCTTCAACAGAATCAGCATCTGTGCCTATTAGTAGCACCCGTTCTTTTTCGGTTTCCTGCTCTTCAAATGTATCATGCTTGATAATTTTATCGGCATCATATATTTCATTTATCCAGGAATCGTGAGGAATTTTTTCAACTTTCGGTGCAGTAAAATAGTTATATCCTTGTTCGTTATCCGCAAGGATTGCCATTGAAACATTTGTTGTGCCATATTCATCTACACCGATAGCGCACATGGAATCAAACCTTAATTTTTTAAGGCTTTCAATATCAACGCTTGAAAGATGACCGTTTCCTCCGGGGTGAGTATGAATGCACCTTAACCCCGACAGACGGCTATTGCTTCTTCTTAACGAAATACCTTGAAGACTTGCGCGGTCTTCCTCGCCAACGTTAACGTAAAGGATCTCGCCCTGACGGGAAATATATATGCATATCTCTTTATTTAAAAGAGCCGTAATTTCGCCGATTTCTTTGGCAACTGCTTCGTCTATAAATTTAGAAGCATCACACTTTAAGTTATCAAGAGCCTCTATTCTCTCTTTTATGTAATTTTTTATTCCTTTTAAATTTCCGTTTACCATCTTTATACTATCCTATAACATTTGCCGCGCTTATCCTGCATGGCAATATCAATATTAACGTCAACATTATCCTGAGCACCGCGCTGATTAAGATGTGCGCAAACGGTGTTATAGGCTAACGTGGGCGTATTATTTTCTTCACTTAAATGAGCAAGAATTATTTGTTTTAAACCGTAATCAAGTAAATATGCTAAGGTTTTTCCGCACAGATCGTTGGAAAGATGCCCCTTTGGCCCTTGCACGCGCTGTTTTAAAAAGGGCGAATAGGGACCTTTTATAAGCATTTCAAGATCATGATTCGCTTCTAAAACAAGAATATCGCTATACTTTAAATTTTCCACGATACTACTGTTCATATGCCCTAAATCAGTTGCTACTGTTATTTTGTTCATTCCCGAATAAACAGAAAATCCGCAAGAGCAGGCACTATCATGAGGGGTTTTAAAGGGCGAAATATCAAAAGAACCTATATAAAAACTTTTACTGTTTTCAAAAGTACGGACATTTTTAGCAGGAATATCAGGCACTTTCCTTAAAATTGAAGCCATAGTCTTTTCATTTGCATATACGGGAACGTTATATTTCTTTGAAAACACACGGATACCTGCAATATGATCCATATGCTCGTGAGTAACGATTATTCCGTCAATCTCACTTGGGGATACGCCTAACTCACAAAGATTATCTGAAATACACTTTGCCGAAAGCCCTGCATCAACTAATATTTTATTTTTTTCGGTAGCGATAAGATAACTGTTGCCTTTACTTCCGCTTCCTAATGCACAAAACGTTAATGACAAATTTTCTGTTTCCTTTTTTATGATTTATAAAATTATATCATTTTATGCGCTTTTTAGCAAGTGGAAAGAATTTAAAAAATCGCCATTATTTGCGTAGATTTACTTTACACAATAGTATTTTTATGGTATTATAATCATAACTTTATGTATAAAAGCGAGGAAATATTTATGAAAAAGTTAAATGTAGGTATTATAGGCGCAACAGGCATGGTTGGTCAGCGTTTTATAACGCTTCTTTCAGATCATCCCTGGTTCAATATCGTTACACTTGCCGCAAGTTCACGTTCAGCTAATAAAACATACAAAGAAGCCGTTGGTGATCGCTGGGTTATGGATAAGCCCGTTCCTGATTTCATCAACGAAATGATGGTTTTAGATGCAACTGAGGATGCTGAAAAAATCGCATCAATGGTTGACATGGTTTTCTGCGCAGTTGATATGCCCAAGGCAGAGATCCGCGCACTTGAAGAAAGATATGCAAAGCTTGAAGTTGCAGTTATTTCAAATAACTCCGCACATCGTGGAACTCCCGACGTTCCCATGATCATTCCCGAACTTAATGCTGATCATTCAGAAGTTATTACAGCGCAGAAGATGCGTTTAGGCACAAAGAAAGGCTTTATTGCAGTTAAATCAAACTGCTCTCTCCAGAGCTATGTTCCCGCCCTGCACCCCCTGCGCAAGTACGGTCTGGAGTCCGCTCTGGTCTGCACCTATCAGGCCATCTCCGGCGCGGGCAAGACCAAGTCGGGGGCCAAAGCGGT
>JAZQII010000056.1:0-3787 GCA_045541035.1 Clostridia bacterium
GAGAAAACTCTTTGTCTGATTCTATGAGACAATCAATATTATCAATAACGAGGCTTTGCGGTGTATCTTCCCAGTTTATCACAAGCAAGCCTTTGTCACCTTTCCACAGTGAAGCGATGCGCTTATCATTCATTTGAAAAACAGGTCTTACCTCATCACCTGCAAGTTTAAAGGACTTATCAATAATATCAATGCCAAGCTTGTTAAGACGGGACATTCTGTCAGACATAAAGATGTTTCCGCCACTTATGCAAACAAGATTCGCCCACGTTTCCGCCTCAAGAGCATTAAACATATCCCCGTGACACCAAAGACTTCTCATTCTGTCATCATTGGTCTGCTTATAGCGTGGCGGGGGCGCAAAGTTATTTCTTTTTATATATTTCCATAATTCGTCATCATCAGAGGTTTCATTTCCTCTTACAACGAGAAAATCAACATCGATACGTGTTACCCTATTGTTGAACATCCAAGCCCATTGCATAGCCTGCGCAATACGTTCAACGTGTGGGAAGAAATTATGGATATCAACAGAAATGCGCATAGACGGTGCAACATCGGCTCCGCATTCAACGGGCAAAGAACAACCGAGCACCACCGCATCAGGTCCCGTACATTCCCTCACGCGCTGAACAAGTCTTGATAAAGCACTGTATGCAGTGGCATTTTTATCATAAAACTTTTTTACTTTAAGAAGAGGTGAAACATAGTCCATCTTAAAAAGTCTGAAACCTAAATTGTACTGATAGCGGTAATTATCTAAAATAAATTCCTCAGCCTCAGGTATAGTTGGGTCAATGTAATACTTATTGTATTCATTAAGACAGAACCAGTCCTTATGTTCTTCTACCCAGGGAACGCTCTCCTTAACTGCAAGAGGTGCCATCCATATCCCCGGAAGAAAGCCTGTTTTCTTTATTTTGTCTGCAACAACTTTAAGTCCGCAGGAAAATTTATCGTTTTCCCTCCATATTCCCCAATTTTGCTCCCAACCGTCGTCAATAACAATATAGTCAAGTTTTTTGGAAAATGGCATTTTACTTATGGCTTCAGCATTTTCCATAACATCATCGGCATTAACCTTGTCTAAATAATAGTCCCAGGAATTCCAGCCGGTAAGTTTAGGCATAGGAAATTTACTTACGGGCAAAAGCGGTCTATATAAATTAAAAAGCTCATCAATACTTGCATTTTCAAGCAAAAGCACTTTTTCAGCAGAAATTTCATTATACTCAAGCATATCTACAGTATATTCTGTTTTTGCCGAAAACGTAAAGCTTCCATCAGTATTTTTTAAGGCAACCGAAGCATAAACGTTTTTAAAGGGACTTATACCCGCAATAGCAGGACCTTGTGCTGAAAGATTTTCAAGATGCGCAAGGCAATCAATAGGATATTCAACTCCCACGCCAAGCTCCCAGGGATAACGGGTTTCATTTGCAAGAAATGCCCTGCCCAAAAACACGATTCTATCTGTTTTTTTCGGCACTTCAATATCAAACACAACGCTGTCAACACGTTTTATTCCAAGTGGCTTTTTACCTTTAATTGATAAACTTACTATATCACCCACACCGTATTTTTCAAAAGTCCATAAAACATTTGCGCCGTCTATTTCTGTTTTATAAACTTTTTTATTATCTGTGCAAGTGGCATTAAGGGAATCCCTTTCGATAAAAACAGTTTTATCTTCAAAATACAGTTTGAATCCAATTTTCATTTTTTAGTCATTTCCTTTTTTGCAAGCAATAAGTTTGTTGATAATTACCTTTGTTTCTGCATTTTCAGCCGACACGAATTCAACCCTTGAAATTTTTGATTTTGGATGAGGGTTTATCCATTCATAACGGTAAAGCGTATAAACCCTGCCATCAGGCAATCTGCCTTCGTTGCCTGACGTATACCACATAGCGCCGATATAACCGTTATGCCGATAATATCTTCCCTTAAAGGGTTCACCAAAGTGTCTGTTCCAATAACTGATATTGCCGGTGTACGTTAACTCTATTTCTTCACACTTTCCATCTTCATAATAAACCACATACTTGCCTATTTTTTTCAAAGGTGTCCAGGGAGTTCTGAATACGTAATCGGTTGCGGTATGCTCAAACACAAGACTTAAAGCAACATCGTTGATTTCAAACGTTCCACCTACAATGTTTTCAGGATTAAAATCGCCCTTATCTTCTATGACTTTTTGTGAATAATTCCGATGTAAAGAAGGATATTCCTTGTTCTGTATTTTTTCACGGGCAAATGAAATTTCTTTTTGAATCACGCGGTCATAAGCATATCTGAGTAATGGATTATATTTTTCTGACCAAAGAATTTTCGACAAATAGAAAATGTCATACATTTTGCCTTCTGCGGCAATAGATTCTTCCTTTGTCTTGGTCCAGGTTGATATTTCACCACCTATCATTCCAGGCTTTGCAAGGCGCTCAGCAGAACGCTGATGATGGCTTGAATAGAAGTTGCCGATAGCAACGGTCATATCGTGGGCAAGAAGAGCATCTTCTGTTTCACAAGGATAAACGTACCAGATAAAATCTAAAAGAACAACGTCTTTAGGTATCTTTTTAATTGCCTCTTTTGCAAAGGGAATAATTCTGCTTATGCTTGAAACTGCGTCAGCCCAGAACATCATTTTGGCACCGCGTTCAGCAAGGAAATTGCGATATTTCCAAATATCTTGCGCGTAAATTTCAGCAGGGTCTTTGCCTTTACAAAGAGGACAAACGCCGACCTTTTTTAATTCGTCGTGCCCCATGTGCACTAATTTACAAGGTGCAAACACTTCAAGAACTTCTTCGAGAATGTCAAACATAATTTCGTACGTCTTGGGATTGGAAGGACAATAATCGTGATTATAGAAATCACTTCTGCCGTCCTTTAATATTGTTGAAATTGCTTCGTCACTTACTTCTGCAATCTCGGGATACGTTATCGTAAGATATTCCACGTGACTGAAGCTTTGAACTTCAGGCACTGCTTCCATACCGAAGCTTTGAATATATTCCACAAGTTCCCTTATAGTTTCTTGCTTAATAGTTTTATATCCGCCTACTGAACCGTGCGGAAAAGGAGGCCATTCTCCTTTTAAAGCTTTCTCATTTGCCATTTCAAAGTTTTTGTTGATTTCAGGGTGTCTTTTAAATTCAAAAGCACCGCCAAGCTCAATAATAATTGCATTATATCCTAAAGGCGAAGCAATGTATTTTATAAAGCGTTTAAAGAAATCTATTTCGTCCATTGCGGGCAAAAACAAATGGATTCCGCGTAGTTTAGTGTTTGGTTTGTCTTTAATGCTTACAAAAGGAATTTTGCCCCAGCGTACAAGCTTTAAGAAAACTTCTGCACCGTAAACGAAACCGCGCTCGTCTGATGCACAAATTTTAACACAACCATTTTCGGTACATAAAGTATATCCTTGTTTTTCTATATTGTCATCACAACAAAACTCAATATTTCCTTGCGAAACTTCCTTTAATTTCTTGTTCGTTAACTCAAAAAATTTATCTTCAAGAACGTTTATTGCTTTTTTTGCAATTTCACAATCAGCAGAAACACTTTCTAAAATTTGTGGCAAAAAGCTTCCTTCACCGCAAAGATTAAATTCGTTAACTTCAGGATAAAGAAAGTTGCCGTTGGGTTTAAAACCGTAAACATCGATGCTTTCAATGCTAACGATATTTGTTTCTGTGGCTTCAAATGAAAGAATTATTTCATCTTCCCCACATTCAACAGGAAGAATCACCTTTCTATCGGCAATAAATTTGCCCGTTTC
>JAZQII010000057.1:0-67498 GCA_045541035.1 Clostridia bacterium
ATATGCATAATTCTTCCTTGACGCAAGCCTTATATGATGAATTTTACTTTGATGAAGATTCAGAATATGATGATTTTATGTTAGGAATGATGAACTACTTTCCTATAGATAAAATTGATATTATCTCAGGCACCTATGATCAATATCTTTATGATTTGCAAAAAACAGTTGCCGATAATTACAAAAACGGAAACTATCAAGTCTCTTTTTTCTATTCTCATCTGATTTTTATGAGTTATGTGTATTATTGCGTAGAAAAGGCGTATCAGCTATACCCCGAAAGAATGCGTGATATTTACTATCCTATGAATGTTTATAATGGGAAAAAAGATAAACCTGATATAGACAATTACGCCAGTGTATATGACTTTAGTAAATTTCCCGAAAAGGAAATCTTTAAAGTGTTTCATATCATCGGAATGGATGATGATACAATCAAAAGATTATCGAAGTATATAAGCGACAGAGATGACTTTGCTCATGCAACTGGAAAAGGCAATATATCAGATGAAACATTAGCCGGTGACATTAAAACTATTTATGCAAATTTAAGTGCACTGCATAGTAGTTTTTGTGTGGTGCTACGGAAACAGTACATAGAGCTTTTGCTTAAAAACTATAATGAGCCATATATCAATGCACTTACCGACATCTCGGAATTTATTATGGATAATTCGTTGTCTATAGAGGATCTATACTTTTTATGTAATTTGGGCATAAGCGGAATACGAAACGAAAACGAAGAATTTAAAAGTAATTATCGTTTTATCAAAAAAATCCACTGTGCGTTTATAGACTACTGTATCGAAATTTACGGAATTGATGAACCGGAAATTTTCTCAACGTTAAAGGATTGGTGTTATCTTTATTTCAAGTACGAAGACAATGGTAAAGAATTCATCAATCAAGAGTTAGGCATAAGTGAATATTCGTGTGCAAAAGATGGCGGCGAATTTCCGTTATATGAGTGTCTCGAGTGCAATGAAGAACAACTTGTTTATGTTGCCGAAGAAGAAAAATTTCATTGTTTCCATTGCGGAGCAGATTTTACAACGTCTGATATATCATTTTGTTCTGAATGTGGCGAAATAATGAGAAATAATGAATCTTGTATCTGTGATGCCTGCTTTGAACTTAAAATGGATAAAGATTGACATGCAAATGTAATAAAAAGGAGGGTAAATAATTGAAAATACCATATAAAAATGAGCTTAATGAGTTGATACGATGGATATCAAATGCAAATGCTATTATTGGATCTTCAAGGCAAATTACCCATCTTGTTCAAGAAGTTCAGCAAGTGACTCGTCTGATTACAGTTGTTTCCAATGGAATTCAAGAAGAGTATCCTTTTTATTCGAAACTGTTGCCCGAAGTAGCGTCTCGATTGTTTATGAATTTTATGGGTTCGCTTAGGTTGAACACAGCAGCATTTGGAGAATTAGCTGTTATAATTAGGCATATTAATGAAGAGCCGGTTGATTTAAAGCTATGGGAAAACATACACCCAAGAATCCAAAAAATTTCAAAAGGTCTTTATGTTGATTCTTATTATGATTCTGCTGCAGAAAAGGCTATTAAAGAAGTAGAAACCAGATTGAGAGAAAAGTTCAAAGAACTCAAACCAAGTGTTACCGTGCCAACAAAAGTGGGCGATATTATCGGTGCTTTGCTCACGGAAAATGGTGCGTTTAAGTTCTGCGATACATCTACCGCGAGTGGAAAGGATTATAGAAGGGGTGTACAAGCCCTATTTGAAGGAACTATGGCAGCATATCGAAATCCTTCTGCTCACGAAAACCTATCTCTTACAAAAAGAGAATCACTGGAACAAATTCTGTTGGCAAGTCAATTGATGTACATATTGGACAAGCCACAAATAATAACAAATTAGCCTGAACGAGGTGATATAGTGGAGAAAAAAATAAACTGTCCAATTTGTAATGACGAGGCATTATCCTATCCGAATTACGATAAAAATACTGTTTTTTACACGTGCCCTGTTTGTGGCAGATATGAATTAGATGTTTTCCATAAAATAAACCACAATCATCTTGCTGCATATTTGGCACACAATTGTTTCAAGCATGGTATGATTGAATATCGTTATCATACAACATTGGATAAAGAACATTGTGATAAATATAAAGCTGATTTCGAAAACGGCGATCATACTCACGGACGTCCCGTACATATGGATGCTGACATTATTGAAAACTGGTATCCCAAAACTTTCAGCGAACGAGTAGACTATATTCTTCTTTATTTGAATGACAAGATAAAACATATTGGTCAGCAAGTGTCTTTTGGGTACAACACCTTATTAAGTGCTATGTTTATCGATAGAAAAGATTACGATAAATCCCCTGCATATGATGTTGGAAAATGGGAACTTAGAAATAACGAAGATTGCGAACACGAGCTGCAATATATGCTTGATTACTTAGTTAAATGTTCCTATATCGAATATACCGAAGGGTCCAGTGAAGATGATTGGGTAGAGATATCTATAACACCTGATGGATACTCAAGAATTGATCTGTTACAAAAAAGCACTTCTCACGGTCGTAAAGTTCTCGTTGCCATGAAATTTGGAGATGATACAAAAAATCTCCGAGAAGCAATTCGGAAAGGTATAAAAGAAGCCGGGTATAATGCTATATTTATTGATGAAGTTCAGCATAACGATTTTATCACTCCGGAATTGTTAAAACATATTCGTGATAGTAAATTTGTTGTGGTCGACTTAACACATCAAAACAACGGTGCTTATTTTGAGGAAGGATATGCAATGGGACTTGGCAAGTCTGTTATTCAGCTTTGTCAAAAGGATACATATTTGCATTTTGACATTGCTCAAAAGAATACAATTATGTGGGCTACAGAAGATGAAATTCCCGAAAGACTTACAAATAGAATTAAGGCAACGATAGATTGAGCTACATACATAACAGGCACGAGAGGTTGACTCCCGTGCCTGTTATCATTTTGTATATTCGATTATAAGTTCATCGATGCTGTTTGTATACTTGCTTTGCTAATATATCATCATGATAATCTTTGATATTGTTTTCAGTCAAGTGCCTTAATATGTTTTCGTTATGAAATAGTCTTCATCCAGTGCAGTTGCGCTTTCGAGTTGTTGAAACCCGTAAAACTTTTTACCGATTGCTGTTCTTGATATGTCACAGGTAATATCTACGTTCCACCAAACACCGTCAAAATACACACGATTCCAAGTGTGGCGATCTGTGCTGTTTTTACGGGATATTCCGTCAACAGCGTAGCAAGAGATACCTTGACTACGGCAGAATACGGCGAACAGATGTGCAAAATCAAAGCAAAGTCCTTGCTTGGTTTGCAGTGTCTTGCGAACATCAAAGTATTGGAAGACTGGATAACAGTCGTAGTCATACTCGAAGTTGGCTATGATCCAATTATAAAAAGCCAGTACCTTTTCTTGATCGGTTTCACAATCGGCACAAATTTCGTCAGCAAGTTCTTCCGTTTGCGTGTCCCACAGGGTATCTCTACCGTTGGAAAGATAAGGGGCTTCCGGTTTGTAGACGAAATTATATGAGAAGAACAGAAGTACTGCAATAAATGCTGTTAGAACCAAGACACAAATTTTCGTCAGCAATTTATCCTTGCCGGAACTGTTATCGACTATACCAAAGTACATCATTTCGATAGCCGTTACCACAAACGTCAGCATCGGCAGAAGCCTGCGGCAGGAAAAAGCGCTAACAATACTCATTATCATGACGAAAAATAGGACAATCAGCACGACCACCCGCATAGGTGTTGACCGTATTTTCAGGACGAAAAATAAGGTCGGCAGTGCTGATAGCAAATACAATGTCACCAGCATCGGTGAAAGTACAAAAAAGTCTTTCAGATATATGCCCAACAGCAGATTGTATGCTGCCAGGATAAAAAAGAAAATAAAGCCGGATTTCGACTGCAATGTGATTGCAAATAATTTGGATATCTTCACGATAAGTCCTCAATTCATTTGTAAATTCACATTGCAACAGTTCGTTTCCCAAATCTAAAACATAAGATTTTGATAATTTTTGCCCTTAATTTTGCCCTTATAATCTTTAGGGACAAGGGTAAAACGGTGTAACACCGTATAGTGGGATGAAATGAGTTGTTTGCGAAAACTCCTTTATTTTCAATGGTTTTAGAGCATTTTACTATGTGTTATGAACAGCCAATAACATCTCAAAAAATCTTGCTATTCAAATTCCAATTTATCAAATAGATGATATTTGTTTAGAAAAGAGTTTTAGGTTCTCCTAAAGATTGGGAAATGTGCCGTACATTTTCCCTGCTTGCTACGGTATGAGACAAATATTAAACGGATGTGTAGAATTTCTGCGCATCCGTTTTACTATCTCAAGAGAAAATATTTTAATAGTGATATTGTGAGACAGGTCTCATAGTGATATTTTGCCTAACGGCAAAGTGATATTAAAACCTTGCGGTTTCAGCGGTTTTATTTATTTTATCCAACTTTCCCTATCCTGATAAAGTTCAATGTTTGTTTTTCCGTAAAAAGCCCATTGCATTTTCTGTGCAACAAGGGGATAATCGACTTTCCAATACCATATGCCGTCAATGGTGGTACCCACCGCGCTTTCATCATCAGGGAAACTGTATTGCACCATATTATATTCAAGCCAGCCGTTTAAAAGCGCATCTGTTGCAAGGGACAGTAATTGTTCGGAAGTATATCCTGTGCGGATATATTTCGTTACTTCGCTAACAAGGGAAATAAGTTCGGTTTTACTTTGATTTTTTATTTCGTTTAATATGGATTTTATTACTTGCTGCTGTCTGCCAACGCGGGCAGTATCACCGCCGGTCTGATGGCGAATGCGCATAAAGATAAGTGCCGTTGCGCCGTCAATTACGTTGGTTCCTGCCTTTACCTTCGTTCCCCAATAGGTGTTCATGTAATCGGCTTCGGTTTTAGTGATATTTACTTTTACTCCGCCCATTTTATCAATGATTTTAGGCAGCGAATAAAAGTTTACAAGAGCATAGTTATCAATTGATATTTTATAATACTTTTCAATAAGTTCTATCTGCATTTTAGGTCCGCCGTAGTTATTGGCATGGTGCAGTTTTTCAAAGGTCTTTTTGTTTCCGTGCTCCATATAGCAATACTGATCCCGCAGAACAGATGCAAGAGTAATGGTTTTTGTGTTATGATTTATGGAAACGATAACCATCGCATCTGCCCGCGAGTTTAAATTCATATCGGCTGAATCAACGTCAATCCCCAAAAGCAGAATATTAGTAACGTTTTCTTCGCTTGCAGGCTGACCGTTTTTCTGCCATGCAACTATTTTATCTTCCAAACTGCCCGTTTCATTTTCTCTTATCGTTCCTTCGTTTATATTTACGCTCACGTTGGGATTATATACTTCTCCCGTCATTTCGCCTGTCAGATAAAGCCAGCCGCCGTAAAGAAGACCTATTAAAATTATCGCAACAGCCAGGGCGATTGCCACAGCCTTAAAAAATACCGTTACACCATCGTATTCTCTCAAAAAAGTCACCTGCATAATGGGCGCAAACGCCTCGTTTTATTATGATGATTTTATTATAGTCCTTTTCACACAGTTAGTCAAGAAAATGCAATCGACATTTTCTAACCTTGACACACCGTTTTTTCGGGAGTATAATATTTACGAGGTGATTTTTTGAAAATACTTATACTTACTTGTAACACAGGACAAGGACACAACTCCACCGCAAATTCTATCAAGGAGAAGTTTCAGAAATACAATATACAATGTGACAGCACCGACGCGCTTTCCTTTGTATCGAAAAATATGTCAGATTTTATCGGCAATATGCACACAAAATTATACCGTTATGCTCCCGTACTTTTTGACCGCGGATATGAATTCGCAGAAAAATATCCGTCAGTTTTTGCCGATGATTCTGTTGCCTACAATTTTTTCTGTTTAGGTGTTGATAAATTAAAGTCTTTCGTTGAAGAAAATCAATACAGCGGTATTATCTGTGTGCACGTTTTTTCCGCGCTTATGGTAACGGAACTTATCAAAAAGCATTCGCTGAACTTAAAAACGGCATTTGTTGCAACGGACTATACCTGCTCTCCCGGCGTTGCCGAATCAAATATGGACGTCTATTTTATCCCCCACGAAAATCTTATAGGCGAATTTGTTGCCTGCGGAATAGCAGAAGAAAAACTGATTCCTTCAGGTATTCCGGTAAAAGATGCTTTTTATTATTCCGTTGATAAAAATCTTGCAAGGCGCGAACTTAATATCCCCTATGATTCAAAACACATTCTTATGATGTGCGGAAGTATGGGTTGCGGTCCCATGGAAGATATTACCGAAAAACTTAAAGCCATAATGCCCGATAACGTACATCTGACCGTTGTTTGCGGAACTAACGATAAACTTAAAAAGCGCATTGAAAAATTCCAATCAAAAAATATTGACGTTCTTGGCTTTGTTGACAGCGTTCCTCTGCTTATGGACAGCGCCGACCTTTACGTTACAAAAGCAGGCGGTTTAAGCGTAACGGAAGCCGCAACGAAGCGCCTTCCATTAGTGTTTATTGATGCCGTTTCAGGTTGTGAAAGTTATAACAGATATTTCTTCCTTACTCACGGCATGGCTCTTGCTTCAAACGATCAGTCAAAACTGCCCCGCCTTATTTTAAAAAGGCTTCTTGATGAAAATGCATTAAAAAAACAGCAGGATATTATGCGCAAAGAATTTTACAAACACCCCGCCGAAATAATTTGTGATTTCTTTATAAGATAAAAAACAGTACACCTTTTTTGAAGGTGTACTGTTTTCATTCAAACATCGTCGTCTTTTCCGATGGTGTTATGCCAAACATCTTCTTATATTGTTTATAAAAACCTGAATAATCATTAAATCCGCATTGAAATGCCGCTTCCGTTGCCGATTCGCCGTGCTGAATTTTCTGTTGTGCAAGAATCAGTTTTTTCTTTAAAATGTACCGATAAACAGATATATTCATATCTTTTTTAAAAGTTTGTGTTAAAGTGGAAACAGATACGTTTAACTTTTTTGAAAGTTCGCAAACGGAGATTTTGCCGCAAAGTTCTTCGTTGATTAACTCAATGGTTTTTGAGGTTATTTCCGAAGGTTTCCCTCCCTCTTTCACCGCTTGGTTATCCTTAGATACTTCATTTAACACAAGAGCCAATAAAGCGTGCATAAGAACTTGTTTTTCGTTATCTCCGCTTTTTGAATCAACGATTTCATTCATTTTATAAAACAGTTTTTTCTGCTCGCTGTCTGCTTCAATTACACGGGTTTCGTGCATACATTTTTTAATAAGATCTTCAAATTCAGGAATATCATAAAAACCGAATACGCATCTGTGATATTCTTCATCTTTTTCATTTTTGAATTGGTGATAAGTTTCTTTGGGAATTATTATAGTTTGATAAGGTGAAAGAGGTATATGCTTTTCTTCTGTAAGAAAAGTCGTCTGACCGCCGACAAATAATAATATCTCATGATAATTATGAAATTCCCTTTCAGGATACGCGCTTGTGCCTTTTGCGTGCTTATAAGTACATTTTTGCCCATAAATGTGTTTTGAAAACTTTTCTTCCACTTATATCATCTCCAAAGTCATAATACACAATTTTTACTGAATTGTCAATATTATTTGTTATTTTTCCAATATACATTGCTTTTTCGATATGATAAAATATAAAAAAACAATCGAAAGAGGCGAATTTCTATGAACACTTTATTTGACATTTCAGGCAAAAAAGCCATTGTTACAGGCGGCACCCGCGGACTTGGTTACAGCATGGCAGAAGCTCTTGCAGAAGCAGGTTGCGACGTAGTAATCATCGGTTCTTCTGACCGCGTTCATCAATCAGCAAAAAAGATGTGCGATAAAGGTCTTTCGTGCAAGGCAGTTCAGGCAGACCTTGCAAAAAAAGAAGAAAACTACCGTGCATTTAATGAAAGTCTTGAACTTCTTAACGGAGAAGTTGATATTTTGGTGAACTGTGCAGGCGTTATTCACCGTCAGCCTTCAGAAGAGTTCATTTATGACGGTTGGGAATCTGTAATGAACGTAAACCTTAATTCCGTTTGGCTTCTTTGTCAGGAAGCAGGCAAAGTAATGCTTAAAAAAGGTTACGGAAAGATCATTAACGTTGCATCAATGCTTTCTTTCTTCGGCGGACAGACCGTTCCTTCATATGCCGCATCAAAAGGCGGTGTAATGCAACTTACCAAGGCTCTCAGTAACGAATGGGCAGGCAGAGGCATCAACGTAAACGCCATTGCTCCAGGTTACATGGAAACTGACCTTAACGCCGCGCTTATGGCAAACACCGAAAGATTTACCCAGATCAGCGCCCGTATTCCTGCAGGCCGTTGGGGCAAAGCTGATGACATGAAAGGTCTTACCGTGTTTTTAGCATCACACGCCAGCGATTACGTTTGCGGTGCCATCATTCCCGTTGACGGCGGATATCTTGTTAAGTAAGGAGTTTTATTATGAAAGCATTAGTATGGACCGAAAAAGAAAAAGTTGTTATGGAAGAACGTTCCATGCCCGATTACAGCGGTAAAGTTTTAATTAAAGTTGCATATGCGGGCATCTGCGGTTCTGACGTAAGCATTTATTTAGGCAAGCACCCCCGCGCAAAAACTCCTCTTGTTATGGGCCATGAGTTTACGGGCACCGTTCACGCCATTGACGAAAATGTAAACACCACACTTAAAGTCGGTGACAGAGTTGTTGTTAATCCCCTTTATTTCTGCGGACGTTGCCGTGCCTGCCTTAACGGAAACACTCACGTTTGCAAGACTTTACGTTTTTACGGCATAGATACCGACGGCGGAATGGCAGAATATGCCGCTATTCCCGAAAGTTGTTTATTAAAATTACCTGATGATCTTGATTTTAAATTGGCTACTTTAATTGAGCCAACTGCAGTTGTCGTTCACGGTCTTCGCATGATCAAGAAAATGTTCCATGGCTCTGCCGCAGTTATCGGTCTTGGCCCAATGGGACTTTTAAGCGCATTGATGCTTAAAGACAGCGGTGTAAGCAAATTATTCTGTATTGAAACACAGCAAGCACGTATTGAAATGGCAAAATCATTGGGTCTTGACGTTATAAATCCCTTGACTGACGACGTTAAAGAGTATATTTATTCTAATACCGATGATGAGGGCGTTGACATTTTAGTTGAAGCAAGCGGCAGTCCCGCGGCAGCGAAAATGATGACGGATATTACCGGTGTCCGCGGCGAGATTCTTTTGTTAAGCGTATTTAAAGAGCCTTCCGCCGTTGATCTTCGCGCCATCAATTTTAAAGAACAACAAATTATCGGCACTCGTGTTTATACAAGTCTTGATTATAAAGATGCCATTGACTACTTAAAGTCCTTTGGTGAAAAACTTGCTCCCGTAATCTCCCACGTTTTGCCTTTAGAAGAAGGTCAGGAAGTTTTCCAGGAAATCATCAGCGGAAAAACAAACACTATGAAAGTTTTACTTAAAGTATCAGATTAGAGGAACTTAACATGATCAATAAAGATCCCAGATATATAAACAACGGTTCAGAAATCCCCACCGCAGGCGGATATGCCGATCAGCCAAGCATCGTAGTTTTATCTGACGGCACTTACGTTTGTGCAACCACCACCGGCAAGGGCGAAGAAGGCGCAAAAGGGCAGATAGTTTCCGTTATGCGCTCTACTGATGGCGGAAAGACCTGGACAGAGGGCGGTCAGCTTGAAGACCCCCAATGGGAATCAGCCTATGCCGTGCTTGTGAAGGACAGATTTGAAAGAATCTACTGTTTATACAATTACAATCTTGACCACTTCGACATAAAGAATTTCGGTTGTTATCGCCTTGATATGGGTGGCACCTACTGTATGCGCTACAGCGATGATCAAGGTCTTTCCTGGTCAGATCGAATTATCGTTGACGTAGGTTTTACCGATCTTGATACCGATTATCCTTACTTCCCCGAAGAGGGAAAGCAATATAGATTTATGTGGAACGTTGCCCGACCGTTTATTGACGGTGATGATCTTTATATAATGATCGGCAAGCCGTTTTTGGGTATCAAAAATCTGTATGAATTTGAAACGACACGGGGTGTGCTTCTTATCGCAAGAGGAATCGTAAAAGACCCCCATGCCCCATTTATAACACTTCCTGAAGGTAAAAAAGAACTTCTGCCCCGTCCAGGTGACAGAATTACAGAAGAGCATTGTTGCGTAAAACTTTCCGACGGTACGCTTTTTGTTACTTCAAGAACAGAAAACGGTTATCCCCTTGTTTTTGTCAGCCACGATGACGGCAAAAACTTCACCGACGGTTTTATTCCCAAGCACGTAGGCGGACTTTCGGTAAAACAACCCCGTGCCGCCAACTTCTTGTGGAAATTAGAAAACGGTACATATCTTTATTGGTTCCATAACGTAGGAAACATGGGATATGATTTCAGAAACCCCGCCTGGTGTGCGCCTGCTTTTGAAATTGATACCGAAAAAGGCAAAGAACTTGTTTACGGTCAGCCTGAAATTCTTTTCTATCATATCGGTGATAGACTTTCCATCAGTTATCCCGATTTTATTGAGCATGACGGAAAACTTTTTATAACCGAAACACAAAAGCAGATTGCCCGCATTCACGAAGTTGATGAAAAACTTGTAAATGCCTTATGCAATCAGGATACAGTCTGCAAAAAACTTGACGGAATATCCATGGCGGAATTAAAGGAAAAAGGCGTTCCAAGGCAGGATTATTCCAAGGTAAACCACAGCGATCGCGACGAATGGAAAGAACTTGTTGAAAACGGCGGAACCACTTGGATCTTTGAAGGAATTTTCCAAAAAGGCGACAAGGTTATTTCAGCATTTAACAAGCAACGGGGCGGTTTTAAAGTTACCGTAAACGATGACGGAACACTTTGTTGTTTTGCCTCCGGTGAAAACGCAAACTTTACCGTTGAAAGTTCAATAAATGTTTGCGACGGCAAAAAGCATCACGTTGCCTGGATAACGGATACTTGTGCTTCAGTAAGTTATCTTGTTATCGACGGCATCTTTGATAACGGCGGAGAAGAATATATCTGCGGTTGGCGCTTCGTTCCCCGTCAGTTAAGTTTTATAAACGCCGTTAAAGACGTAACGTTTAGTGAAAACGTAAGCGTCCGTCTTATCCCCAACACAATTCTCACTTATGACGCAATAGGTGATTGGCGCGCAAGCAACTGATGCTAAAAGGTAAATAGCAAAATACCACTTTCAAAAACCAAATCATTCTCTCTTGAAAGATAAAAAATCCCTCTGTTGAGTACTCAACAGAGGGATAAATTTTGTTTTATAAATCTATTTACTTAGATTCTTTAATTGCAGTCTGCGGTGCAGTACGCAAAAGAGGGAAATTAAACTCCCGTTTCTTTTTCCCATTCTTTATGTGCCAGATTCCATCTTTCACTGTGTGCACCCAATGCGCCGATTTGACGAGGATGTGCAAGAGGAAGAACCTTTATATTTTTTCCGCAAATGATTGTTTCGGTAGGATTTCCGTAACCATATAAATCAACATATTCACCAAGTGTGGAATATGGAACATCTGCGACTTTTTTTAAATATTGTTCAATCGGAATATCTCCTAAAAGCACCAACAGTTCTGCTTCCGATTGCATCAATTCTTCAGTAATTTCTTCACTGCGTTTTTTATCACAAAATGTAGATGGACGTGCAGGAATTGTCACGGGATTTAATCCGTATTCTTTGATAAGAGGGTTGTATTTTTCTCGAAGTGCCTTGGCTTGACTTGGATTGATTCGTGTTTCAGGTAAGCAATCACACAACCAAGCATCTTCACGTGTAAATCCTAACGGAGCAAGAATGTTCTCATTAAGAACTTTTGCTGAAGGTCCGTTTAACTGACTGCTTGCAGGTTCTAAAACGCCAAGTTCTTTTGGAATATTAACGTCAGCAATAATTCTTTTGGCTTCTTCTTTGTTTCCGTCCCAAAATATACGCGGTTCACTGGCAACCGCCAATGCTTGACAGATAACCTTTCCCTCCTTCTTCCATCGTGCATGAACCGCACTTGCATATACACCTAAAACAAAAACTTTTTTAGGTGATTTATCTTGCTGCACCAAAGGATATAATTCTTGTCCAAATGGAAAATAATATGGCATAATAAATGCCTCCTATTTTATTTATTAAATAAATTATACCATATTTTTGATTTGTTTGCAATATGTACAAAAATCCCTCTGCCGATTTCTCAACAGAGGGATAAATTTTGTTTTATAAATCTAATTACTTAGATTCTTTAATTGCAGCCTGTGGTGCAGTACGCAAAAGAGGGCGTGCAAATTTAATAAAACTGAGTCTTTCGTAATTTATCGCTTTATTGTGCTTAAAAAAACCGATGCAGCAACAAGGGAACCCTCGCAGGACGGATGATAATCATCCTGTGCCAAAAGATTTATGTCAGGTCGATTTTTTGTAATATTATAAAAGGCTCTGCCCACGGGAACTGCGATTGTATTCAACTGTTTTGCTGCAGTTTGATAGGCATTTTCAAGTTTTTCGTGCATTTCGTCGTAAGAAAAACCTGTGCTTTTCAGCTTTTCACTTTCGTTTCTATAGGCCCAAGTCTGATAAAAAATCGGCATTGCTCCTTTTTTACGGATTTCGTTGCAAAGTTTTTGTGCAGCGGTGAAAAAGTCGTCATAATTTCGTACGGGATTGATGCTTTGGTCTTGTATAACTACGATATCAAAGTTTTCCTCGTTAATTTTTTTCAAAAAAAGCATACCTCTTTCACTTTCAAAATCTGCATACTGATGGAGATAATGTCCACCAAAAGTCAATTTATCCACCTGAACGTCTAAAGCGCATGCATTAGCCATATTTTGAAACAGTGTGGGCATATCATTATAATAGGTAAAACTATTTCCGACAAACAACATTTTCATATGCGCACCCCTCACCTCATTGCACACTTATTTTCAATGTACTATACCATACTTATGGAAAGATGTCAATAAATGCAAAAAATCCGGCCGAATTTCTTCCGGCGGATAAATTGTCTTATGAATTTTTAATTATTTCATATCCTTTATAGTGGTCTGTCCGACAACAAGTCGGGCAATGGGTATTAAAAATTATACTATTCTTAAATCGTACTCTTATTTTTTTCTGGGGCTTACGCCAAATGTTTTTATATACTGTCTGTAAAAGGAAGAATAGTTTTGATAGGAATATTTATCGGCAACCTCCAACGGTGAAAGACCTTCTTGCATATCGTGATGGGCGGCATATATTTTTTTCTTGTTTATGTAGTGCTTGATACCGATGCCCATCTCCCGTGAAAACAAATTTTGTATATATGAACTTGTAAAATTAAATTTTTTTGCTATTATCTTTGAATCAAGAGGCTTTTCGATGTTTTCGGCAATATATCGGCCTATCTTTGCCACGGTATTTTTCTCGTTTATTTCGCCCTCTTTAGGCTTATACATAGAACAAATAATGATCTGTTCTATAATATTTCTTACAACTAAACTAAAATCTTCTTCAGAAAGAATCTTTGAAAGGGCTGTATAATTTTCAAAAAACCCCCGCATAACTTCATCCTTACTGATGTTTATTCTGTAAGGCGGTGTGAACAACGCCTGAAATCTTTCATCCTCAAGAAACTTCTCTTCAACGCTTATAACGAAGTTTTCATAGGTGCTTTCATCTTCAGGTATAAGGAAGTGATATGTGTTTGCAGGTATAAAAAGAAGATCGTAATGATTGATTTTAAACTTATGCCCGTCAATACAGTAGCTTACGTTTCCCTTCAATATAAGAAGTATTTCATGTCTGGAATGCATATGCTCATAACAGCCGATTTTCATAGGGTTAAGATCAATTCCATGATTTGCTGAAAAATCCACACCACTGCAGTCGATACGCATAAAATCATCTCCTTCTTTACTAATGTTACCACAAAAAAGTTAAAAATGCAATATATATATTAAAAAATGCAATTTATTTTACCGATTTAATTTGATATAATAATTATATAAGGAGGTTTTTATGCAGTATTTTACAGAAAACGATCACAAAAAGCGAATGAATAATATTAAAAATGCGCGAAATGATGTTAAAGAATGTGCTCGTGAAATGCGCATAAAAGATTATCTTCCGGGACAGATAATATATTATCTGGGTGATTATCCCGATAAAATGAGCATTACCCCCACAGAATACGATTATAATCTTTTAAAGTCCTACGCCGAAAACGGTGTTGATATGATTCAGGTTCACGAGGAATGGAACGACACCATTGAAAAATACGGCAGCGATAAATGGCACAGCTGCGATCACGAAGGTATGCTGAAATTTATTGATTTATGCCATCAGTTCAACATAAAAATCATTCCTTACTGTTCTTCTTCATATATTCATTGCAAATCAAAATACTATACCGAGGAATTTTCCCGCTCAACGGGCGGTTGCACCGATATGCACTATTCCTACCGTTTAGGCTGGGCAGGAAGTGAAAAATGGCGCAATTTTATTATTCCAAGAACCTTTAATATTATGGATACTTACGGCTTTGACGGTATCTTTAACGATTGGGGTTACGATTGGGATAACAGCGAATATATTGAAATTCCAGAAAATAAGCGCAACTATGAAAACGAGCCTTTAACTAAATACGATCCCGAAGCAGAGGACCTTATCCATTGCATTTACGAGGGCGTAAAAAAACGGGGCGGTATTTATAAATTACATATCGGACAAAGCGACCGCGCTCCCGTAAGAGGCAAATATTATGATTATCTTTGGGTTGGCGAATGTGAGTTCGATTCAAAGGCAGGTGCAGGAAAAATGTATGAGCCTTACCTTGTCCCCTGCCCTGATAAGCCTCGACTTACAAATTGGTTTGAGACACGCTTTGATATGGATGAATACTTTGCAAAAACCATTCCCTTTGTGCAGTTCCCCTTATTGACCCACGGCAGACCTACAATGGGAAAATGTATTGACGTTCCCGGTGTTGAACAGTATAATACTTTTCAGGAAGATCATCTGTATCACTTTTTTGAAAAAGTCCGTGATTGGGTAGATTTGCACCCCAACGGTCCTTACGTTTACTCCGAATGGTCCCAAATACCCGATGACGTTGAGGATTATCCCCGTTGGTGCAGATATCTTAAACTTTACAAGCCTATGGTTTGTGATAACACCATCGTTCATATGGAAATACGAAAGTCTGATCAAATTCTTTCGCCTATTCCCGAAAACGTATATATATCACAGTTCACAAACCTTGATGACTATTTGGTAATTTCCAATCTGGAAAATACCCCCTACACCGTTACTTTGCGCGATAAATGGCAAAACCGCGAAAGTTTAGAGATTTCCCAAACATTCACCGTTTTACCTAAGCGTATGATATTTTTAAAGAAAGAAGGATAAATTTTATGAAGATCGGTGCACAGATGTACACAGTACGCAATGCCACACAAAACCTTGAAGATTTAAGCACAACATTAAAGAGAATTGCCGATATAGGCTACACCACCGTTCAGGTTTCAGGTGTTTGCCCCTATGAGCCTCAATGGATGCGCGATGAACTTAAAAAAGCAGGACTTCAATGCGTTATCACTCACCCCAATACAGAAGATTTCTTCGATGCAAAGAAGATCGTTAGCGATCACAAAGTTTACGATTGCAAATACATCGGTTTAGGCTCAATGCCCGGCGGTGCTCACGCTTATGATAAGGTTGATGAGTTTATCGAAAAATTCGTTCCCGTAGCAAAGGCTATAAAGGATGAAGGCGCATATATGATGTACCATAACCACCACTATGAGTTTTCAAAGCTTGGCGGTCAAAGAGTTCTTGATAAAATTATTAACGCTTTCCCCGCAGATACTTTAGGCTTTACCTTGGACACCTATTGGGTTCAGGTTGGCGGCGGTGATCCTGCCGCATGGCTTGAAAAGTTAAAGGGCCGTGTTCCCTGCATCCACTTAAAGGATCTTGTTATGGAAAAGATCGAGCAGAAAATGGCTCCCGTTGGTCATGGCAATATGAACTTTGAAAGAATTATTGCCTCTGCCGAAAAAGCAGGCACAGAGTATCTTTTGGTTGAGCAGGATTACTGCTACGATGAAGATCCCTTCGTTTGCCTTGAAAAGAGCTATAAATATCTTAAATCATTAGGTTTGAATTAAGGAGGAAAAGATTATGTCAAGAGTAGTTAAAGTCGGCGTTGTTGGTTTAGGAAGAATCGGTATGTCCGTTCACCGTTGTTGCTTAAAGGATCGCCCCGATAAGTTCAAGGTTGTTGCGGCTTGCGATCTTATTGAGGACCGCGTAAAAAGATATGAGGACGAGTTCGGTTGCAAAGGCTATCTTAACATCGAAGATCTTATTAACGATCCTGAAGTTGAGGTTGTTGATATTGCAACACGCTCCTGCGATCACTATATTCATTCAAAAATGGCACTTGAAGCAGGCAAAAGCGTTTTAGTTGAAAAGCCTTTCTGTGAAACCTATGAGCAGGCAAAGGAGCTTATTAAGTTAGGCTCACAGCCCGGCGGACCTAAGATCTACGTTCGCCATAACCGTCGCTTTGAGGAAGGCTTTATTAAAGTTAATGAGATCATCAATTCAGGCATTTTAGGCGAAGTTTATGAGATAAAACTTACAAGAAACGAATATCAGAGAAGAAACGACTGGCAGACCATTATGGAGTTTGGCGGCGGTCAGCTTCTTAACTGGGGCCCCCACATTGTTGACCATTCAATTCAGTTCTGTGGCGGTGCTTACACCGAAATGTTTGCTGATATCAAGCGCGTTGCCGCAGTTGGTGATGCCGAAGACCATATTAAGCTCGTTTTCAAAGGCATAAACGGCAGAATCGTTGATATGGAAATCTCAGGCGGTGCCGCACTTCCCACTCCCGAATACGTTATTTACGGCACAAAGGGTGCCTTGATCGGTGGCAACAACGAGTTTAAGTTAAAATATCTTGATCCCGAGGTTGAACTTCAGGATATTAAGGCTGATCCCTCCACACCCGGCTCATCATCAGCCTTTGGCAACAGCGAGGTTTTACAGTGGAAAGAAGAAACCATCACCTACGGCCCCTACGATAAGACCGCAGTTGTTTGGGACTATTTCTACGATGCTTACGTTAATAATAAGCCCTATCCCATTCCCAGCGAGCAAGCCCTTGAAGTTGTTCGCACCATCGAAAACGCCAAGATCGGCACTATCTTTAAATAATCTACAAAAATACTTATTAGGCACCTGCTTTTTGCAGGTGCCAATTTTTTTACTTTACATTTACTGAAAACCTATGTTATAATACTTATGCTCAACAAATCAATAAAGTTAAAAGGTGTAGTTTATCAACTTACGCTTATTTTTCGTTGTCAATTCACGAATTTGTAAAAATGCAAATTCCACAGAATTGGCAATAGTTTACTATACCTTTTTTGATTTGTTGAGCGACAATCGGAGTTTGCGTTTTATGCGCCAACCTCGGTTGGCGCTTTTTTATTTCAAAAACAAAGAAAATCCACGAAAGATGGATAAAACTCTACGACACGTAGGTTTATTATTTTTGGTATTAGGTTTATAATAAAATAAAAATAAATAAAGGAGAAGCATAATGAAAAAAATCATTTCTTTAGCAATTTCCATATCAATTGCCATCGGTTTGTTTGCCGGATTGAACTTTAACGTTTCTATTCGGGCAGAAAGTGACGTTGCTGATCCATCAGTAACACCCATCGCAACATCTACTCCTACTCCTTCAGCTACAGCCATAGCAACTCCCACAGCTACACCTGCAACAAAGAAAGAAGTTGTAAACGGTAACGTTGAAAACGGCCTTGTAAACTGGGATAAGTTTGCAGCAGCAGGCGGTAAGGTTGAACTTACAACACCCGGTGCTGACGGCACAGGTCATGCAGCTAAGTTTACTGCTTCAGGTGTATATCATTCAATTGCATTTGACTTAGGTCCTGCAATCATTAACGCTCCTGAACACGGCTATAACGGCGGCGGCGCAGGTTTGTACATGATCAGCTTCTGGGTAAAGGCTGATGCTAACGAAACAAACAACAAGTTTATATTCTTTCTTAACAGTCAGGCGCATCATAGTCCCAATAATAAAGTGGGTGACTACACCGTTACAATGAACACCTACATCTCATCAGATTCTGTTACAATGACAACTGAGTGGCAGTATTTTGAGACAACAATTGCTGTAACACAGGCATTCCTTGATAACCTTAAGGGTATCTATGATGCAGGCAAGCCTTCTGCATATCAGCTTATTCTCCGTCTTGACGGTTCAGGTTCTGCAAGTGCATTTGCAAACAGTGAGTTTTTCTCATATCATGTAGATGATGTTGCAATTTTAAAGACTTCAGATACAATTCCCACACCTACACCTACACCTACACCTGTACCCACACCCACACCTACACCTCATCCGGTGTTACAGCATCTCACATATAGCACTTCCATCGGCAAAGTTACAATCACCGATTGCAATACTTCAGTAAGCGGTGCATTGGAAATCCCCGCAACTATTGATGGTTATCCGGTAACAAGCATTGGCGATTCTGCATTCCGTAATTGCAGCAGTTTAACAAGCGTAACAATACCCGATAGTGTTACAAGTATTGGTGATTGGGCATTCGAAGGTTGCAGTAATTTAACAAGCGTAACAATACCCGACAGCGTAACAAGTATTGGTTATGATGCATTCTATAATACTGCATATTATAATAACAGTAACAGATGGTCAAATAATGTTTTATACATAAACAATCATTTGGTTAAAGCAAAAAACACAATTTCAGGTGAATATGCAATAAAAACAGGGACAAAAACTATTGCAACTTCTGCATTCGAAGGTTGCAGCGGTTTAACCAGCATAACAATACCCGATAGTGTAACAAGTATTGATGGGCATGCATTTGGAGGTTGCAGCAGTTTAACCAGCATAACGATACCCGATAGTGTAACAAGCATTGGTAAATGGGCTTTCGAATATTGCAGCAGTTTAACAAGCGTAACAATAGGTAATAGCGTAACGAGTATTGGTGTGGCTGCATTCGAAGAATGCAAAAGTTTAACCAGCATAATAATACCCGATAGTGTAACAAGTATTGGTGGTCAGGCATTTGCTTGTTGCAATAGTTTGACAAGCGTAACAATAGGTAATAGCGTAACAAATATTGGTGAAAGGGCATTCTGCGGTTGTGATGGTTTAACCAGTATAACAATACCCGATAGCGTTATAAGTATTGGTGTTGATGCTTTCTCTGATTGCAGCAGTTTAAGCAGCATAACAGTCGATGAAAATAATAAAAAGTATTATTCTGAAAATAATTGCCTTATTGAAAAAGACACAAACACGCTTATTTTAGGATGCAAAAATAGTGTTGTTCCCGATAGCGTGACAAGTATTGGTGATTCTGCATTCTATGGTTGCAGCAGTTTAACAAGCATAACAATACCCGATAGCGTAACAAGTATTGGTAGGTCTGCATTCTATGGTTGCAGCAGTTTAACAAGCATAATAATACCCGATAGCGTTACAAGTATTGGTACTTCTGCATTCCGTGATTGCAGCAGTTTAACAAGCGTAACGATACCCGATAGCGTTACAAGTATTGGTGATTCTGCATTCAATGGTTGCAGCAGTTTAACAAGCGTAACAATCCCCGATAGCGTTACAAGTATTGGCGCTATGGCATTCGAATATTGCAGCAATTTAACTAGCATAATAATACCCGATAGCGTTACAAGTATTGGTTATGAGGCATTCGCCGGTTGCAGCAGTTTAACCAGCATAACAATACCCGATAGTGTAACAAGTATTGGTAGTTCTGCATTCGCCGGTTGCAGCAGTTTAACAAGCGTAACAATAGGTAATAGCGTAACGAGTATTGGTGTGGCTGCATTCGCCGGTTGCAGCAGTTTAACAAGCGTAACAATTCCCGATAGCGTTACAAGTATTGGTTATGAGGCATTCAATGGTTGCAGCAGTTTAACCAGCATAACAATCCCTGATAGCGTAACAAGTATTGGTGATGATGCATTCCATGATTGCAGCAGTTTAACCAGCATAACAATACCCGATAGTGTAACAAGTATTGACCATGGGGCATTCGCCAGTTGCAGCGGTTTAACAAGCATAACTGTTGATGAAAATAATGAAAAGTATTATTCTGAAAATAATTGCCTTATTGAAAAAGACACAAACACGCTTATTTTAGGATGCAAAAATAGTGTTATCCCAAATTGTATTACAAGTATTGGTGATCTTGCATTCTATAATTGCAGCAGTATAACAAGCATAACAATCCCCGATAGCGTTACAAGCATTGGCGATTCTGCATTCCGTAATTGCAGCAGTTTAACTAGCATAACAATACCTGATAGCGTAACAAGTATCGGTGATGATGCATTCAATGGTTGCAGCAGTTTAACAAGCGTAACGATACCCGATAGCGTAACAAGTATTGGTGGTTATGCATTCTCTGGTTGCAGCAGTTTAACAAGCATAACAATACCCGATAGCGTTACAAGTATTGGTTGGTATTCATTCTCTCGTTGCAGCGGTTTAACCAGCATAACAATACCCGATAGCGTAACAAGTATTGGCTATAATGCATTCCGTGATTGCAACAGTTTAAACACAGTATATTATATAGGCACAACAGAACAGTGGAATAATATTGTAATTGATAATGGCAATGAGTATCTGACAACCGCAAATATTGTTTACAATTATGTTGTTGCTACACCTACACCTGTAGTTACTCCCACACCCACATCTACGCCTACACCCACACCTACACCCACACCTACATCTACACCTACACCTACACCAGCACCAATTTTTCAAGGCACAATCACCGGTGCGACCGTTGATATCGGATCAAGTCTTACCATCAACTATTTTGCTGAAGCACCTGAAGATGCTAAAATGAAATTTACTTCATCAAGCGGCAGAATTACAGAAGTTAATGGCGTTTATGATGAAAAGACGGGCTATTATAAGTTTGCATACACGGGCATCAATCCTCAGTGTATGGGTGATACTATTAAGGCTGAACTTATGTGGGGGGATTATGTTCTTGACACAAAGGAAAGCTACAGCGTAAAAGCATATTGTGAAAACCAGATATCAAAGTCCGCAAGTGATTTAGGCTTAACCGAAACTCAATATAACGCCCTTAAAACTCTTCTTGCCGATATGCTCGTTTACGGAAGCGAAGCACAGAAATATAAGGAGTATAATGTTTCCGAACTTCCTGATGTTGGCGAATGGGTAAGCACAAATAAAAGCACGTTTACTTCACCTACGGGCGTTAAAAAGGTAACGGGCAATGCTGATGCTGAAAACAAGGTAAAGTCCGTTGGCTTAAATATGGCAAACGTAAACAGAATCTACTTTAAATTGATTCTCAATGATGAAAACGTTGTTATTAAGTTGAATAATAAAGTAATTGACCGTTCAACCCTTATTACAAATGCTGACGGAACGTTCTCACTTTATTCTTCCAATATTAAGGCAACGGGATTTGATAACGTTCACACCTTAACTCTCACACAAGGCGAAGAAGTTATTTCAACAGTTGAATATAACGTTAACGCATATATTCAATCAAAGAATGCTGATGCAACCGTAGGAGATATAGTAAAGGCATTATCTAACTACGGCACATCTGCAAAGCGTTATCATAACTTTATTTCAGATGATGATTTTGATCTTGAAGGTGACGATCTTTAATACACCAAACTCCCGAAAATTTTCGGGAGTTTATTTTTCACAATAATAAGTTTATTTTTAATCTTTAACTTTTAAGAAAAATATGGTAAAATAGATAAAAACAATAAAATAGGGAGAGTTTTTATGGATAATTTTGTTTTTCCTTATGATCTTGAAGGGTTAATTGACGTTACAAAACCGCCTTACAATGCCGATAACACGGGCAAGACCGATTGCACTAAGGCATTATGTCAGGCGATAGACGATATTTTTCTTGAATATAAGCGTGCCTTTGACAAGACCGTTGAAAAGGTGAACAACACCGAGGGCGACGAAGTGTGGATCGGCTTTGAGATCCGCAGAGTTGACGGCGTAAACTGCATTATTTGGCCTGAAAAGTTACCTCCCTCAAAGATAATCTATTTCCCCAACGGCACCTATCTTGTTTCTGACACAATCACTTATTCCTTAGAGCATTTCAGGAACATTTTCAACAACGTTCCCTATCTTGAAATGAACTGTCGCTTGCGCCTTATCGGGCAGAGTATGGAGGGCGTAACAATAAAACTTCAGGATAACTGCAAGGGCTTTGAATATGGTACTGACCGCCCCGTTATCTCCTTTATGCGCGGTGAAGCATCAAACATTGCAATGACCAATATGCTCGAAAACTTCACCATTGATATCGGCAAGAATAACCCAGGTGCAACGGGTGTGGTTCATTTTGCCAATAATACGGGCGCGGCACGAAATCTTCGCATAATTTCATCTGACGATAATTTCCGCGGAAGCGCAGGCTTTGCCATTATTCACGATAAGGCTTCTGCATGCATCGCAGATAATATTGAAGTTATCGGCTTTGATTATGGCTTCAAGGTAACGCCCCAAACGCACTTTGCATTCTTTGAGCATATTAAGGCAAAGAATCAGAAGCGCGCAGGCTTCTTTGTTGGCGATACCATCGTTTCCATTCACGATTACGAAAGCGAAAACGCTTGCCCTGCCTTACGTTGCACCGGCTTTGACGGACACACCGTTTGCATTGACGGTCGCTTTAAGGGCACAACGATGAATGATTTTGCCGTGCGCCACGAGTTCGGCACACTTTATTTAAGGGATATTTTGGTGGAAAACTATTTCCACTCAATGTTCGGCTACTGTTCAGGCTACGTTGACGGCGATTTAAAAGAATATTCATCCCACGGTCACGTTATGGGTCTTGATAAAGGCGAAGCCTTAACACTTAATCTGCCCATTGAAAGCACACCGAAAATTCCTTGGGAAGAACCTGAAAAGTGGGTTTCGGTAAATTCATTCGGTGCAGTTGGCGACGGCAAAACGCCTTGTTCTGATGCCATTCAAAAGGCTCTTGATTCAGGGGCATCAACGGTTTATTTTCAGCCGGGCAACTATTTAATTGATAAGCAGATAGTTATTCCCCCAACGGTAAACCGCATTAACTTTATGTATTGCGACCTTTGTAACACTGATGAAATGAAAGAGCTTACCCACACGGGCGTATTTAAGGTTACGGGCGAAAGCGAAACTCCCCTTATTATTGAGGATCTTTTTGCCTTTGAGTATCTTTCGGGAATGAACACCTTAGTCGATCACGCTTCAACGCGAACACTTATTTTATCTGATCTTCACACTCAGGCACTTTCAATGTACTTTAACTCCGTTGAGGGCGGAAAAGTGTTTATGGAAAACGTAGGCTGTACTTTAGGCGGAATCCCCGGCACGGGCGGTCTTACCGATGAGGGCGAAAAGGAAAGAGAAAAACAGTTCCACTATTCACGTTCAACGCCCTGCTATCACTTTAAGGGACAAAAGGTTTGGGCTAGACAAATAAACCCCGAACGCAGTAAAACAGAGATCTTAAACGATCATTCCGACCTGTGGGTTTTGGGCTTTAAGGCTGAGGAAGAAGGCACCGCCTTTGAAACCATCAACGGCGGACGCACCGAGGTTTTCGGTGGAACACTTTGCATCTGCTACCGCGACCGTTTCCCTGCAATTATAAACCGTGATAGCGCAGTAAGCTTCATTTCCTCTTCCATCACCTATGCCAAGGACAAAATGTGGTCCCGCATCGTTGAGGAACATAAAGGCAACGAAACCCTCACCTTAACAAAAGACCAATTCCCCATCCGCTTTATGGACGTCATCAGCGTTCCCCTTTATAAGGGTGATTTGAGGAAGTAATAGAAAAGACAGAAGTTTTAAAACTTCTGTCTTTTTTGTGTTAAAGGATATCATCCTCAAGCTCGAACTGATTATCGCCAATTGGTTTAAATGAATCTGCATAATCAGCTGCCGACTTACCGTAGTTCGATAATGCTTTTACTATATTGCCAACCTTGGCATCAGCGTTCTTTGACTGAATATATGCGTTTACGTTATATTCAACTGTTGAAATAACATCTTCGCCTTGTGTAAGAGTTAAGGTATAAACATCATCAAAGCCCGTTGCATAGATATCCGAGGAATACAACATATATGTTCCGTCAGTATTTTTTATTAACTCTGCGCGGTCAATTACTTTATTATTCAACTTAATAACGACGTTTTCATCATTGAGAATCATTTTAAAGTAGATTCTGTTTACGTTCGCCATATTAAGACCAACAGATTTTACCTTGTTTTCAGCATCGGCATTGCCCGTTACCTTTTTAACACCATCAGGAGTTTTAAAGGTGCTCTTATATTCGCTTACCCATTCACTTGCATCAGGAAGCTCGGAAACATTATAATCTTTATATTTTTGCGCTTCGCTTCCGTAAACAAGCATATCGGCAAGAAGAGTTTTAAGGGCGTTATATTGAGTTTCGGTTAAGCCTAAATCACTTGCAGATTTTGAGATCTGATTTTCGCAATATGATTTTATGCTGTAGCTTTCCTTGGTGTCAAGAACATAATCCCCCCACATAAGTTCAGCCTTAATAGTATCACCCATACACTGAGGATTGATGCCCGTATATGCAAACTTATAATAGCCCGTCTTTTCATCAAGAACGCCATTAACTTCTGTAATTCTGCCGCTTGATGAAGTGAACTTCATTTTAGCATCTTCAGGTGCTTCAGCAAAATAGTTGATGGTAAGAGTTGAGCCTACGTCAACGGTCGCACCGGTGACTGTGCCTTGGGGCTCTAATGTTTTAACTATAAGTGAAGCACTTAATGAACTTGCATAATATTTATCAGATTCAGCCTTTCGCTGATAGAAGAGATAGTTTGTTTCAGGATCAAGGTCAGTAAACACATTGCTTTCCTGCCAAGATACAGTATCCATCGAATACTCATAGCCATCAAATTTATTAAGGGTTATAGTATTATGAGTTTTATTTAAAAGCGTTGGTGTGTTAGGTGCTGTTTGTGTCCCTTTATCGGTTTTAAGTGTTGCGCCTGAACTTGATTTGCCAGCGTAATGGGTTTCACTTTCAGCATAACGTTGATAAAAAGTATGTTCTGTTCCACAATCGAGACCGTTAAATACGTTGCTTGCTTGCCATGTTTTGCCGTCAAGCGAATATTCACAGCCGTTAACAATATTAAGTGTTATGCTGTTTGCGGTAAAACTTTTTGCAGTTGGTGCCTCGGGAACAAGCATTTGCTTTGCCTTTTCCGTCTTAAATGTAATGCTTGCGCTTACGTTGCTAGCCTCGTGAGTTTCGTTTTCCTTGTAACGCTGATAGAAGGTATATTCTGTTCCGCTTAACAGATTACTGAACACATTGCTATCCTGCCAAGTAATGCCATCAAGAGAATATTCGCCATCTGTAAGATTCATAAGTGTTACGGAAGTATCGGTGAAATTTAACACTACGGGTGCCGATGGAGTGTTTTGTGCTGATTTAAAGGTAACAGATACGCTTTCACTTATTTCACTTACCAATGCAATGCTTGATGCCTTTACCCTTTGATAAAATGTATAAGTTGTATCAGGTGAAAGATTTGCAAAAATATTGCTATTCTGCCATGTTATACCATCCTTTGAATATTCAAAACCTTCAAGTTTTACCAAAGTAACACTACTGTTAGTTTTACTTTCAACAATAGGCTTTTCAGGTGCTTTGCTATATTTACAAATATCGCAGGTGTGATTATTATTAAGCGTATAATTATGGTCAGGCACTGTGCGAATATCTTTACAAATATTGCATTCTGTATCGCAAGCGTTGTCATAAGTATGAGTAATTGTTCTTATAAACTTACAAATATTACATTCTGTGTCACAGGTATTATCGTAAGTATGAGTAATTGTTCTTACAAATTGACAAACGTTACATTCTGTATCGCAAACGTTGTCGAATGTATGTTCTGCTCTTTGAATACAACTGTTATAATAACGTGTTGCGTTTATTAAATAACTATTACTATCGCCTTCTATTGAAATACTATTCCATTGCGCCTGTGTGCCGGTGTAATATACTGTCTTTAATTTGCTGCAACCATAGAATGCATGACCACCAATACTTGTTACACTATCAGGTATCGTTACGCTTGTTAAACTACTGCAACCTTCGAATGCCATAGCACTAATACTTGTTACGCTATCAGGTATCGTTACGCTTGTTAAACTGCTGCAATCACGGAATGCAGAATAACCAATACTTGTTACGCTATCACCTATTGTTACGCTTGTTAAACCGCTGCAACCATAGAATGCAGAATCGCCAATACTTGTTACGCTGTCGGGGATCGTTATACTTGTTAAACCGCTGCAATTAGCGAATGCAAAATCGCCAATATTTGTAACGCCATCAGGTATTGTTACGCTTGTTAAACTGCTGCAACCATAGAATGCACCACTACCAATACTTGTTACGGGATAGCCTTCAATCGTTGCGGGAATTTCCAATGTGCCAATTGTCGAAGTGTTACAATCTATAATTGAAACTTTGCTGTTGTTGGAAATGCTATAACTATATGTAAGATACTGTAATATTGCATTAACGTAACCACAATTCCATGTAGTGAACATTGTACCAACCAAATCGCCTTCTTCTGCTTCAATAACGAATGCAGTGCCAGAAGGTGCCGCTATGCCATCAACAGTATTGATATTTATGCGCATAAATAACTTTGAAACATCAACATACTGAATACCATTTAAAATATTGTCATTAACAATAATTACCTTGCCTGTTTCTGAGTCAATGGGAACTTCAATTACAAATGTATGCTTTTCACCGGGATGAATTACAGCAGTCTGGTCATAACCATACCAGCCCATTCCTCCTTCAGCGTTAACTGCAACTGTAGACTGAACGCAGTAGGAAAGGCTAATAGCATAACTGTTAAGGTTATAGAATGTTTGTGTCGAAGTAATATAGCCATTCTTTACGTCATCAGCAGTAAATACGTTTGCGCTTGAGGTAACATAATAATTGCTTGTTGTTTTTTTAAAGAAATAACCTGCTACGGTTTCCGTCTCTTTTGTTGATATAGAGGATGTAAGAGGTGTATTTTTTTCTTCAGCACTAACAGTAAACATTACCATACTTACACAAGAAATTGCAAGTGTAAGTATAAGGATAAAAGATAATAATTTTTTCATATTTTCCTCCTATTTATGCCTTGTTGCTAAAAATTTTAATTAAATCGTTTATAACCCAGCCACCCGGAATGGTTTTTTCAATTGCTTCCAAGCCAAGACTGATACCAGCCTTTTTTAACTTCGTTAAAAAAGATTTTTCAGTAAATTTCTCATTAAGCTCTGAATCTTTTTGCGAACGCTCATTAAGATTTTTTATAAAGTCTTTTTTGAGCGTTTTCATTTCTTTTTCGTTAAGTTTTTTCTCTAACTGATAGATATGAAGCAATAACTCAATAAAATATCCCGGTGGAATTTTTAATAGCTTTGAGTTAAGCTGAACCTCCACAAAGCCGCCAAGTGCTTCTATTGCCTGTTGCAATTCAAGGTAGACATTAGGATCGGGAATGCTTATAACAATCCTATCAGCGTTATCAAATACGGCGTTTTTGCTATATTCAATAAATGCATCATACCATTTATACTCACGCGGATAAATTAACTGTTTTTTTACTTTTAGTTGCCTTACCGTTGCTTGAGTGATCCCCAATTTTTTGCTCATTTCATAATCATCAAAGTTTTGTCCCGATTCTATCAGCTTGTCTAAATAAATCGAAAACATCAACAAGTCTATTTGTGATTTATTAAAGCTGCCGAAATTTACGTTGTAGTAATTTTCTGCAATTTTGTCAAACAGCTTTGCCTTTTCTTGAGCTGATAATGACTTCATAAGCTCTATTCCCTTGCTCATTTTTTCTCCCTTCGCCTAATTTTTAAAAATAAAAAAGCGCCAACCGAGGCTGGCGCATAAAACGCAAACTCCGATTGTCGCGAAACAAAATTAAAAAACAGGTATATTAAATTACACACGCTTTCGTTGGAATTTGCATTTTTTCAAATTCGTTAAAAGCGTATGACAAAATAGAATATTACCCAAAAATAGAAATATCCCTGTTTATCTTCTTTAATTTTGTTTCGCAAGGTTAGTATAACATAAAACAAAGGCTATCGCAAGTATTTTTTTGTTGCCCAAAATTCCTTTTAAGAGTATAATATACAAAAATTTCCCAAGGACTTTTAATATGAAACGTTTAAGCTTTAATCACACTATTTATGCCTCGTACATTGCGTATATTGTGCAGGCATTGGTAAATAATTTCAGTCCCCTTTTGTTCGTAACTTTTTCCATTACTTACGGAATCAGTCTTGACAAGATCGGTTTAATTGTATCTTTAAACTTTATTCTTCAACTTATCGTTGACTTTATTGCCGCAAAGATGGTTGATAAGATCGGATATCGGGCATCTATGCTTTTTGCCCACGTTTCGGCAGGAGTGGGATTTATTCTTCTTGCAATTCTGCCCGAAATCATCGATCCCTATATAGGCATACTTATTTCAACGGTGTTTACCGCAATAGGCGGCGGACTAATTGAAGTTACCGTCTCCCCCGTTGTTGAAGCAACTCCGTCAACGGGCGCGAAAGAAGCGGCAATGAGCCTTTTACACTCCTTTTACTGTTGGGGACAGTTGTTCACCGTTCTTATTTCCACCGTATTTTTCCTTGTTTTCGGCATTGAAAATTGGAAGATAATGTCCCTTTTATGGGCGATCCTTCCCCTCTCAAACAGTATTTACTGTATATTCATTCCCATAAATCAACTGACGGAAAAAGGTCAGGCTTTGCCCTTTAAAAAACTTTTTTCCAAAAAGATTTTTTGGTTATTCTTATTCATTATGCTCTGTGCAGGCGCAACAGAATTGACCGTTGCACAATGGGCATCGGCTTTAGCGGAAACAAGTCTTAACGTTTCAAAGGCAATGGGCGACCTTTTAGGACCTTGTATGTTTGCTTTATTCATGGGAATCGTCCGTGCCCTTTACGCTAAAATTTCAAATAAGATAGTTATTGAAAATGCATTGATGCTTTCAGGAGTTATCGGCGTTATCGGATATCTTATGATCGCCCTTTTTGATAACCCCGTAATATGCCTTACAGGTTGCACCCTTTGCGGTATTGCATCTGCCCTTTTATGGCCAGGCACACTTTCCCTTTCGGCAAAAACAATATACGGCGGCGGAACTGCAATGTTTGCATTTTTAGCATTGGGCGGTGATATGGGTTGCAGCGTCGGCCCCGGACTTGCAGGCTGGGTATCTGAAATATTTGGCGGAAGTTTACAAATAGGCGTTCTTTCGGGAATAATCTTCCCCATCGGAATAATCGTTGGCGCACTTATTTATAAGAAAGTTAAGGACTGATTCTTTCAGTCCTTCTTTTTTGTGCAAAAAATATTGAGATTTTTAATAATATTTGATATAATCTGAATAAATATAGTTCCTTTTTACACAAATTATAGATTTTATCCATTCAAAAACAATATATTTAAACCTATAATATATTATGAGGTGAATCTATATGTGGAATGATTTTGAAAAAGATCTTGAAATATTAAACGCGCCAAAGAAACATTTTGTTGACGGTCTTTCTACTGACGAAATTAAAAAGAACGTTCTTGCCATTCATGAAAAAGCACCCTATTCACACAAAACCCGCGGTGAAATTATAAAATATATTCTTTCAAACGTTAAGATAGGCTTATGTTCCGAAAACTTTTTTCAGGATATCTTTGATGATAATATAGGCATCATCGGAAACGATATTCGTATAAAGGAACAAAAAAAACACGAAGCCGAGTTTTTAGATGATTATATCTTGCCTACAAGCCTTTGCTATTTTTCGGGCGGTCCCGACTATTCGCACACCGCGCCTGATTGGAAAAACGTGATCTCTTTAGGTCTTCCCGGCTTAAAAAAGCGTGCAGAAAACAAAAGTGATGACTTTTATAAAGGCATTGTCCTTGCATACGAAGGTGCAGAAACTTTCTTAAAGCGTCTTGAAAAAATCGCAAGAGAAGAAAACGCTCCCCGCACAGATTTTCTTGCCGATGCCCTTATAAACTTAACAACAAGCGCACCTAAAAATATTTATGAAGCACTTTTGCTTATGTATCTGTTTTTCATTTTTCAAAACAACGTTGAATGTACTTACGTGCGCACATTTGGAAGTTTAGATATGCTTTTATATCCAATATATAAGCACGATATTGAGTCAGGCACTTTCACAAAAGATCAGGTAAAAACTTTAATAAGATATTTTATAAAAACTCTTGATGCGCGAAAAGTGTGGGCAAACCAACCTTTCGCCTTGTGCGGAACGGAAGGTCAGGATGCGGTAAACGAACTTTCTTATATTATTCTCGAAGAATTTATAAAGTTAAAACCCGTATATACAAAAGTTCACATAAGATACTCAAAAAATATTCCTGCCGACTTTATTCTGAAAATCTGCGAAAGCATTAAGGAAAACGGCAACTCTTTCGTTTTTTTAAACAACGAAATTGCAACGGAAGCACTTATAAAAAACGGTCAAGAAAAAAGCGATGCCCTTGATTACGGCATTGTAGGTTGTTACGAGATCTTCTCCCAAGGCAAAGAGATTCCTTGTTCCCTAAACGGTTTTATCAATCTTCCCAAGGCAGTTGAAGCAGTGATTTTTGAAGGCAAAGATGCTTTAACCGATAAACAGGTCTTTAAAAAATCGCCTTTACCTGAAACTTTTGATGAATTTAAAAAGGCTACGAAAGATTATATTCTTCAGTTTATAGATCAATCCATCGCCCTTACCGTTAAGCAAGAGGAAGGTTATAAAAAAACACAGTTCACGCCCTTTATTTCCTCAACCTACGACAGTTCAATTGAAAAAGGTCTTGATATCTATCAGGGCGGTGCAAAATATAATTCTTCATCCTTAACGCTTATCGGAACTGCAAACGTTGCCGATAGTCTTTACGCGGTAAAAAAGATAGTTTTTGATGAAAAGAAAGTAACGTTAAAAGAATTTAAAGATATTCTGAAAAACAACTGGCAAGGATATGAAGAATTAAGGCACTACGCTCTTTCATTGCCTAAATACGGCAATAATATTGATGAGGTCGATGCTCTTGCCCGCGAAATAACCGATTTTGCATTAAAAAATATCAACGGCCGCAAAAACGGACATGGCGGAGTTTTCCGCGGCGGCACATGGTCCATAGATTACCGTATGGGATTTGGTGAAAAAACAGGTGCAACCCCTGATGGCAGACGTGCAAAGGAGCCTCTTTCTAAAAATGTTTGCGCAGCTAATGCCCTCGACAAAAAGGGAGCGACCGCCCATATTCTTTCAGCATCAAAACTTGATTATACTCTTGTTCCCAACGGAACGGTACTTGATATTTCATTAAGTCATACTCAAGTTTCAGGCAAAGATGGCGCAAAGATACTTAAATCCACGCTCGATACGTTTATGCAAAAGGGCGGTTTCGCCATTCAATATAACGTTTTAAATCCCGAAACGTTAAAAAATGCCCAAATAGCTCCCGAAAATTATAAAACGCTTCAGGTACGCTTATGCGGTTGGAACGTTTTATTCAATGATTTAACAAAAAAGGAGCAGGACGAATTTATCCTGCAAAGTGAAAATTTATGTTAGGAAACGTTTTTGCCGTAAAAAAATTTGCCGTTCATGACGGACCGGGTATTCGCACCACTCTTTTTATGAAAGGTTGTCCCCTTTCCTGCCTTTGGTGTCATAATCCAGAAGGCATATCATATAAAAAAGAGATCGCGCTATACGCCCACAAATGTATTTCTTGTAAAAGGTGCGAAAGTGTTTGCAACAATTCTGCTCAACTTTTTGGTGATAGAAAAATCAACCGTGATAAATGCATTCTTTGCGGAAAATGTGCAGAAGTCTGCTTTAACGATGCCATTACCCTTTTCGGTAACGAAATGACTGTAGATGAAGCCTTCAATGTTCTTATAGAAGACAAGGATTTTTACGAAACCTCAGGTGGCGGTGTGACAATTTCAGGTGGCGAATGTATGATGCAGGCATATTTTGTAAAAGAACTTCTCAAAAAATTAAAAGCAGAAAATATTCATACTGCCGTTGATACTTGCGGGTATGCACCGCAAAGTGCATTTTCTTTAGTTTCCCCTTATACCGACCTTTTTCTTTACGATATAAAAGCATTTTCAGAGGAAACCCACATTAAATGCACAGGGAAATCAAATAAACTTATCTGGGAAAACCTTGAATTTTTAGATAAAAATAACAAGAAATGCATTATCCGCTACCCCGTAATCCCCACTTATAACGATTTTGAAGCAGAACAGATTGCCGAAAAATTATCGAGATTTAACAATGTTGAAAGTGTTGATATTTTGTCTTACCACAATTTTTCAGGCTCAAAATATGAGGCTCTTTCACTAAAAAACACTATGCCCAAAGTCGATCCGCCCACAAATGAGCAGATTGCATTTATAAAAAACATCTTTTCTTCAAAAGGATTAAAGGTAAATGACTAAAATATTTAAAGATGCCACAGTAGAAGATTTAGGTGCCATCGGTAAGGCTGTGCTTTTTGAGAATAACGGCAAGCACGTGCATTTCCCCGTTCGCACCCACAATGCCTTTGTATATTTTTTATCGGGCAAAATTGATTTTATTTACGATGGCAACGTAATTTCCGCACAAAAAGACAGTTTTGTTTTTCTGCCCCAAGGCAAAGCATATAAGACTCTGCCCTATGAAAAAGGCGAGTTTCTTATAATAAACTTTTCATCTTCAAATACTTTTTGCAAAAACGCTTTCAGTTTTTCGCCCAATGATAAGGAGAACTTTATTTTCGAGCTAAAAAATGCCGTAAAAGCACAAAAATATAAAAAAGCAGGCTATGAGTTTACAATAAAGGCTTCGATTTATTCTTTGTGTGCACTTATTGAAAAGGAACAACAAGATTCAATCCACCCTGCATATATAAAGAAAATTCAGCCTTGCCTTGATTTTTTAAAGGAAAATCCCGATGCAACAGTTTTAGAACTTGCAAAAATAATCAACGTAAGCACAAAATATTTTACCCGTTTGTTTCTTGAAACCATGCACACAACGCCAAAGCAGTATATTATTTCTCTGCGCATGGAAAATGCCTTAAAACTTCTAAAGGAAAATATTCCCGTAAGCATCGTTGCCGAAAATTGCGGTTTCTGCGACGTTTATTACTTCTCCCGCCTTTTTAAAAAGCATACGGGCATGACACCAACAGAATATAAAAACAGTTTTTTATAAAAGAAAAACCCCTGCAAATGCAAGGGTCTTATTTTACATTAAGCAGTGCAAAAAAACTTGAAAATCAGGTGAATAAGTGATTAAAGCCGAAGTTTTCTCACGCTCGCCAAAGTGCGACAAACCGCACAACTCAAGAGTGCGAGAAAACCCGAAATTCAAGGCACGGAAAAACCTCTTGCAAATGCAAGGGGGTTGATTTCATACTAAGCAGTGCAAAAAAGCTTGGAAATCAGGTGAATAAGCGATTAAAGCCGAAGTTTTCTCACGCTCGCCAAAGTGCGACAAACCGCACAACTCAAGAGTGCGAGAAAACCCGAAATTCAAGGCACGGATGGGTAAAAGCGAGGGAGTTTACAAACACGTAAATGACCGAGTTTTTATCCCGTCCGTAACACAGAAAAACCCCTACAAATGCAAGGGGTTTTATTTTACATTAAGCAGTGCAAAAAAGCTTGGAAATCAGGTGAATAAGCGATTAAAGCCGAAGGAGTTTACAAAACGGTAAATGACTGAGGCTTTATATTGCTTATGAACCGCAGTTTCAAGAGTTTTTTGTGCTGCGCTTTAGAATTCGGCGGAGTTAGGAGTCCTAGGATAAGGAATAACATCTCTAATATTTTCCATGCCGGTAATGTAGCGCATCATACGCTCAACGCCCATACCGAAACCTGAGTGCTGACATGAACCGTACTTACGAAGATCCATATACCAGGAGTAATCGTCGGGGTTAAGGCCAAGTTCATCAATACGCTTCATTAAAACGTCATAACGTTCTTCTCGCTGTGATGAACCAACGATTTCGCCAAGACCGGGGAAAAGAAGGTCAGTTGCGGCAACGGTTTCGTTGTCATCATTCAGGCGCATATAGAAACTCTTGCACTCCTTGGGATAGTCGGTAACGAAAACGGGACGTTTGAAAACAACGTCAGCAAGATATTTTTCATGCTCGGTCTGAATACCTGTGCCCCACTCTGCAGGAATATCGAAATGTTCACCGGACTCGTTAAGGATCTTCAATGCTTCACGATAAGTGATGCGTGCAAAATCGCTTTCAACGGTGTGGTTAAGTTTTTCGATAAGACCTTTTTCCATAAACTTATCAAAGAAGTTAAGTTCATCGGGACAATGCTCAAGAACGTATTTAATAACGTACTTTGAAAGTGCTTCAATGGTATCCATAAGATCGTTAAGATCGGCAAATGCCATTTCAGGTTCAACCTGCCAGAACTCTGCGGCATGACGGGGAGTGTTACTGTTTTCAGCACGGAAGCAAGGACCGAAAGTATAAACTTTTCTAAAGCCCCAACAGAAAGGCTCAACGTTAAGCTGACCCGAAACAGTCATAAATGCCTGCTTGCCAAAGAAATCCTTTGACCAATCAACTGCGCCGTCTTCTGTACGGGGAGGATTATCAACATCCATAGTAGAAATGCGGAAAACTTCACCTGCACCTTCGCAATCGCTTGCCGTTACACAAGGTGTTGCAACGTAAACGAAGCCGTTTTCCTGCAAGAACTGATGGATTGCAAAGGTTAAAACGGAACGAACGCGGAATACTGCGGTAAAGGTATTTGTTCTGGGACGAAGGTGAGCAACCGTTCTTAAATATTCAAAAGAATGTTTTTTCTTCTGAATGGGAAAATCAGGCTCACTTGTGCCGTGAATATCAATTTTTGTTGCATGAATTTCAAGGGGCTGACGTGCTTCAGGAGTGAGAACAACATCACCCTCAATAATAAGGCATGCTGAAACGTTCTGCTTTTCAACTATATCAAAGTTATCTATTTTGCGGTCGAACACGATCTGAATATTTTTCTGTGTTGTACCGTCATTAAGTTCAATAAATCCGAAATCCTTACTTGCTCTTATGGTGCGCACCCAACCTGCAACTGTGACGTGCTTTGCTTCCATAGAGGCGTATATGTCTTTTACAAGATCAGTTTTCATAGAAAAAACCTCCTTAACAAAATTTTTCCAATATAATATGATATTATACTTTGAAACATACAACTTTGTCAAATGATTTAGCGTTTTTTAATTTATCAAGGAAATCTTTTGCAATTAAGTTTGTCAAATGATTTGACAAACTCTCCTGTTTTATATATACTATTTGTAAAGGATGTGTTTAAATGAAAACTTTTAACGGACTTACAGAAAAAAGACTCGTTGAGATTCTTGATAAAATGAAAAATTCAAGGGCGGTTTTACTGGGGGATATGTGCCTTGACGTTTATTGGTCATGCGATATGACAAAAAGCGTGCTTTCCCGTGAAACTCCCCACTTTCCCTTGCCCGTTGTTGAAGAACGAATGGCTCCCGGTGCAGGCGGAAACGCTTTAAACAACATGGCAACTTTATCGGATAAAGTTTCTGCAATCGGTATAATAGGCGACGATTGGCGCGGTTTCTGCCTTAAAAACTGTTTTAAAAAAGCAGGAATCAATACGGAATATATCACCGAAGTAAAAGGCAGAATTACCAATGCTTATTGCAAGCCTATGCGCAAAGGATATCTTGGTTTTGAAGTTGAAGATCCCCGCATTGACTTTGAAAGTTTTGATAAAATTGACGAAAAAACCGAAGATATTTTAATTGAAAATCTTAAAAAAGCAACTGAAAACGCCGACGTTTTATGTGTAAGTGATCAGTTTGAGTTCGGTTGTGTAACTGATAAAGTTCGAAAAGCGGTAAATGAGATCGCAAAAAATATTCTTACGGTAGTTGACAGCCGTTCAAGAATCGCTTTATTTGAAAACGCGATTTTAAAACCCAACGAAATTGAATGTGCCCGTGCCATAGGTGTTGAAAGTTCCGATCTTGTAAACGGTGAAAACAACCTTGAACTTTTAAAGTCATTTTCCGAAAAAACTAATTCTAACGTATGTTTAACTTTAGGTGCAAAGGGCGTGCAGGTTTATAAAGACGGTGTTCTTACTGTTTCCGAAGGTGTAAAAGTTTCACCGCCTATAGATACTTGCGGTGCAGGTGATTGCTTCCTTTCAGCCTTTTCACTTGCCCTTTCGGCAGGCGCGGAAGTTTTTGAAGCGGCTGCACTTGGCAATCTTGCATCAAGCATATGCGTAAAGAAAATAAACACAACGGGAAGCGCCTCAAAAGAAGAAATTATCGAATCATTTGAGAGAGCAGTCAATGACTAAAGCCAATAACTCATTTTTAATGAAAGAGCAAAACAGTTCACACGTTTTGCGCCTGATAAGAAAAGAGCCTATATCACGAGCCGAAATTGCCCGACAGACGGGACTTACAAGATCGGCAGTTTCGGTAATCGTTGACAGACTTTTAGAAGAAAATCTGATTTTTGAGGGAACGGCGGTAAAATCTTCTAACGGCAGACGGCCTACTTTACTCCACCTTAACGTTGAATCTTTTTACGCTTACGGAATAGATATCACCCGTGACGGCTGTACTTTGTGCGTCTGTGATTTTTCGGGAAAACTTATAGAAAAAGAATTTATAAACTTTTTATCGACAGAAGAGGAAACTCTCAATCTTATAGAAAACAGTTTTCAAAAAATCAAAAAAGAAAACGTTTTAGGCGTGGGAATTTCCGCGCCCGGACCTATAGATAAGGAAAAAGGCTTGATCCTTGATCCGCCCAACCTTAAACTTTTTAAAAATTTCAACATAAAAGAGAAAATAGAAAAAAGGCTTGGTCTTCCCGTATTTTTTGAAAAAGATACCAATGCCCTTGCTCTACTTGAAAAAAGCAAAAGTGAAAACGATAATTTTTTGTACTTGCTTGCCGACCATGGGCTTGGCGGTGCCCTTATTAAAAACGGTGCATTATTTAAAGGTCATAACGGCGCAGGCTGTGAGATCGGTCACGTTTCGTTAAGTTTTCAAGGGGAAAAATGTTCCTGCGGAAACGTAGGTTGTGCCAGCCTTTATACCTCCATCGGCCGCACGCTGAAATCAGCAGGAAAAAGCGACTATAAAGATCTGTGTTTTTGGGCAAGTCAAGGTGAAACGGCTTCACTTAATGCAATAAAATATCAAGGTGAAATGTTATCCCACGCTTTAATTACCTTCGTAAATCTAATGGAGCCTGAAAAAATAATTTTAGGCGGTCAATTAAAAGAGGGCATTGCTTTTTTGAAACCGATAATCGAAGAAAATTTAAAAAAACATGCTTTTACCCGTTCAACGCACAGTATTTCTGTTGAAGAATCTTTCATTGACGACCGAGCATGTGCTCCTGCAAACATGGTGCTTGAAGACTATTTTATGAAAGGATAATCTGTATGAAAATTTTAAAAGACCACTCAAAAAGAAAAATTACCGCCGCCATTTTTGATTTTGACGGCACGATCTCCACTTTAAGGTGCGGTTGGGAAACCGTTATGGGGCCCATGATGGAAGAATATCTTTCAAAAACCGAAAACGTTAAAGAAAAAGTTGCAAAATTCATTGATCAATCAACGGGTATACAAACTATTCTTCAAATGAAATGGCTTAGTGAGCAGGTTGCTTTGCAAGGTGATACTCCGCTTGATCCCTGGGAATATAAGGCAGAATATAACCGCCGACTTATGGAAAGCGTTATGAAAAAACGAGAACTTGCCTTAAACGGCGAAAGAGAAAAGTTTTTAATAAAGGGTGCTGAAGATTTTCTTAAAGCACTTAAAGAAAAAGGTATAAAACTTTATGCCGCCAGCGGTACCGATGATTCTGACGTTAAAAAAGAAGCCGAAGTTTTAGGCGTTAAACACTACTTTGATTCCATTGAAGGTGCAAAACCCTTTTCCGAAGATTGTTCAAAGGAAGCAACCATAAAAGAACTTATGAAAAATTACAAAGGTGATGAACTTTTGGTTGTTGGCGACGGGCCCGTTGAAATTCGCCTTGGTAACGTTGCAGGCGCACTTACATTGGGCATCTGCGCCAGCGAAAAAAATCTTTGCGGATGGGATGAAACAAAGGTTGCGCGTCTTACAAAAGCCGATGCTCACGCGCTTGTTGATGAATTTAACAAAGAAATCTTTTCTTGGATGGAGGAATAAAAATGGATAACAGATTTTCAGGTGAAGGCAGAAGCCTTCAATTAGATTTTTCTCAGATCAAAACTTACGATGCAAATATCAGAACCAACCTTGTTACTATTGAAAATCTTATGGTGCCCGGTGTAACACCCCACGAAGAATTTTCTGAAGACGGTTTTTCTGAACTTATTGAACGCATTAAAGAGGCACGAAAAAACGGACGCCCCGTAATATGGTCAATGGGCGCCCACGTTATAAAAAACAGACTTTCCCGTTATATTATTGAACTTATCAAAATGGGTATTATAACCCACGTTGCTTCCAACGGTGCAGGAAGTATTCACGATTTTGAACTTGCCTATTTGGGCGGAACAAGTGAAGACGTGCCTACCGCCATTGAAGACGGCTCTTTCGGTATGTGGGAGCAGACGGGGGCTTGGATGAACGAAGCATTAAAACTTGGTGCAAAAGAAAATTTAGGCTACGGAGAATCTTTAGGAAAATATATTTTTGAAAATCCCGAAAAATTCCCCTATCGCGAAGACTGCATACTTTATCAGTGCTATATAAACAACATTCCCTGCTCCTATCACATTGCATTGGGCACGGATATTATCCATCAGCACCCCACCTGCGATATGTCGGTAATCGGAAAATGTTCAGGTATTGATTTTAAGAAGATGTGCGCTTCAGTTGCTCAACTTGACGGCGGTGTTTTCCTGAATTTCGGCTCTGCCGTTATCGGTGCAGAAGTTTTCCTTAAGGCGCTTTCCATTGCAAGAAATTTAGGTTATCCTACCTTTAAGATAACGACTGCTAACTTTGATCTTATAAATTTAGGTGATTACCGCTGCAAAATCGGCTACGAAGATCCCAATTATTACTACCGTCCAAGAAAAAATATTGTAAACCGTCCCACAAGCCAAGGCGGAAAAGGCTGGCACTTTAATGGGGATCATCAGATAACCATTCCTACTTTATATGCCAAAATAAAGGGAGAATAAACATGACTAATCTTAAAAAACTTGTTTTATCGGCAATGTTTATTGCAATAGGAATCGTTCTTCCCTTTTTTACGGGGCAGATTCCCGAAATAGGAAACATGCTTCTTCCTATGCACATTCCCGTTTTTCTGTGCGGACTTATCTGCTCCTGGCAATACGGCGCATTGGTTGGATTTATTTTGCCCCTGTTACGCTCAATGATTTTTACCATGCCGCCTATGTACCCCAAAGCAATTGCCATGGCTTTTGAACTTTGTGCTTACGGTTTTATAGTGGGACTTATTTATTCAAAATCAAAAAAGCAGAATCTTTTATGGCTTTATATAAGTATGATTTCAGCAATGGTCGGCGGAAGAATTATCTGGGGAATCGTTCAGACTGTTCTTTTAGGTTTTGGCAAAAATCCTTTTACTTTTACCGCATTTATTACGTCAGGATTTATTGAGGCTATTCCCGGAATAATACTTCAACTTCTACTTATTCCGTCAATAATGCTTTTAATAAAGAAAACTAAATTAAAAGTATAAAAAAAGCGCACTTGAAAAATCAAGTGCGCTTTTTGTTATTACTTATTCTCGTTTTTCTTTCTTAACTTAACTGTGAAAACGATTCCGCCCGAAACGAACAGAAGTGCTGTCCACATAAGAAGTGTTCCGCCATCGCCGGTAGGTTTAGGTTCATCATAGCCGGGGGTGGGTGTAGGCTTCGGTGTGGGAGTTGGAGTGGGTGTAGGCGCTACGGGAGTAGGTGTGGGCGTAGGCTTAGTATATTTATTGGTAAATACTACGCTTGTATCTGCTGCACCGTTAATGAGAACATCAGCCTTAAGCGCGCCATCCTCATCAGTTACCGTGATCTCAACTGTATATTCAGTTGTATCATAGGTGATCTGTGCATCTGTGCCCTTCTTTTCCTTAATTACGTAATTGAAGGTGCCTTCTTCATCAAAGGTAAGTTCAAACTTAAATGCTTTGTCTTCGTTTCTTACAGTTTGTTTAAGTTCAGGAGTTCCGTTGATTACCTGATAAAGTTCAAATTCAAATACGTCCTCAGAAGTGATATCTCTGTTTTCAAGTTTCTTTTCGCCTTCAATAACAACTGTTGCATCAAGAGCATCATAAACGTTATTGAAAACTATATCGTCATCTGTTCCGTTAACTATTTCCTCACCGTCTTTATAGATAGTGCGTGAAACTTCTTTAAGTTTACCGGTTGTATGATCATCCTCAACAACGATAGTTACGCCGTAAACAGTTTCATCATAATTCATACCGCCAAGTTTAGTATTTTCTTCAACGATATGATAATGATATGTGCCTGCAGCAAAGATCTTATCGGTCTTGAAGGTAAGTTTTTCGCCCATTGCGCCATCAACAGTATTGGAAATTTCCTTATATCCGTGGTTAACGTCAATTAAGCGGAACTTGAACTCGCCTGCCTTCATTTCTCTGCCAACAATGCTCTTGAAAAGACTTATTTCAAGTTCAATGGGATCTGCCGCATAACTGTTATTAAAGATGATTGCCGCCTGCTGACCGTTCTGTGTGATTTCATAGGATGCGTGAAGCTGACCGACTTTATCATCAACAACCGTTACGGTAATATCGTAAACTGCGCTGTCATAGGTAACGCCGTTAATGGTTGCGCCGCCGTTCTTTTCTCTTATGGTGTACTTATAAATACCTGCCTCATCATAAGTAAAGGTGTGGCTGATCTTGTTACCGCGGTTAAATACCGAAGTTTCATTTCTGTCCTCATCAGTGATGATGAATTCAAAATCACCTGTTTGAAGATCCTTGCCACCTGCAAGATTCTTTATGCCTTCAATGGTAACAGAAACCTCTTCTGCCTCATAGGTATTGTTGAACACGATATTATCGTTGCCCGTAAGGCCGGTTATCTGAAGTTCACCTGAAACGTCTTCAACAGTAACGTCAACGTAATGTACGGTTCTATCAAAGGTTACACCCTTTTCAACGGGATAAACGTGGTGTTCAACAACCGCGTAACGACGAACACCGGGCTGAACGTAAGCGATTGGATCAAAGGTGAATGCACCGCCTGCAAGGTTAGTTGTGCTCATAAGCCATTTATCGTTTTCAGGGTTAAACTGATTACCCTGAACAAGATAAAGATCAAAAGTGAACTCGCCTGCTTTCAGTTCTCTGCCCTGAAGATTCTTGACGCCGTTAATGACAAGCTGTGTACTTGTGGGTTTATAAACATTTACAAATTCAGGTGTTGTAACGTTTTGACCGTTTGCATCTTCCATTGCAACCGTTGCATCAATGGTGCCTTCTGTGGTATCAAAGAGTGTTATCTTAACCTTATAGGTTTTCGTATCGTATTCCATACCTCTGATACCGGTATCTATTTCTGCCAATACGTATTCATATTCTGCTTTACCCTCGATAAAATCAAGAGCTGAGAATTTAATTGTGATTTCAGCATTACCGTTTGCATCAGTTGCAGTTGACTCAACAATAGGATCGGTAAGCTCGGAGGGATCGTAAAGTGCAAACTCAAAACCGCGTGAAGTAAAGGAATTGCCTAAATTGCTGATAAGCTTCTTAACGGGAATTTCAACCGTTACGCTGCCCGTAGGTGCATAAGCGTTATCAAAGGTCATGCTTACTGTGTAAACATCATCGGGATTTTCCGTTACAACTGTTCTTAAAACATTCTCAACGTTTGCGATCTCAAGATATCCGTCCATATCAGTATCGGTTACCGTTACGCTGAAACGACGTGCATAAACGTCATAAGTGATACCCTTATCAGAGGGGCCCTTAACCTCAGTTATATAATAGTTATAAGTGCCAACCTCATTAAACACTTCGTTTGTAAGATCGAAAATTTCATAATAACCGTTATTTGAGGAAGCATCCTTATTTGTTACGGTTACCTGACCGATCTTATTATAATCAATGGTTGCACCGTTAACGTCCATACGGAATATCTCAAAAGAGAATGCGTCGGTATCTTTCCATGCTCTGCCTGAGAGAGCCTTGATAATCTGAACGTTTACCTGACCGTCTTCAGGACTTACGGGCTGTGCGGTATACTCGTTAACAAGTATTGCGTGTGCATTTACATTTGCATCAATTACACCGGTAAGTGCTCTGCTTACGTTTTCGTTAAGATCAAAGCCTGCAGGAAGATTTATTTCCGTTACCTTATAAGTGGTATCTTCGGGAATATCTCTTACAGTTACCGTTTCATCCTTTTTAAGTTCAACGGTAAATGCGCCGTTTCCATCGGTAGTAACAGTTGAAAGACCGTTATTTTTAACGATAGTAAAGGTCTTGTTATTTACAAGGTCGCTCTTTACGTTTGCAAGTTCAACCTTCGCAGTAAATGTAATATTATCGGGAACCTGATAATTTGTGCCGTAGGGATGATTTACGTTCTTTGTGATAAGAAGATTTCCTGATACTCTTGCAGTATTAAGGAAGTCAACATCCTCTAAAGCAAAACCTTTTACCGTGCCTGCTGCGGCAACTACTGCCTGACCGTTAATATGAACTGTCTTTACTTTATAATCTTCACTGTCAACTTCCGTAACGGTATAAGCCATACCGTCGGAAAGACCTGTAATATAAAGAGTTTTGCCACCGGGAACAGTTACGGTTGCCTTGCCGTCATTAAAGGTTACGGTGCCTTCTTCGCCTAAAGTTTCATCAATGTTTGCAAGAACCGTATTAAAGGTTCCGTTTACGTTAGCGCCCGTTGCATCCTTAAGAGTTAAGGTGAACCGGAAGTTATTGCTTGCGCCCGTAACAACATCATCAACAAGTTTTGTAATCTTGATGCCCGTTGCGGGAACAAGAGTAATTCTGCCGTTATTACCAAGCTTGATATCAACGTTGATAGTGTCGTTTTCGGCAACAACGAAGGGATATGCATAGTAGCCTAATGATTCTGTTAAATTCTGTGCTTTTTCAACGTGATATTCATCATAATATCTGTAAACGGTGCCCATTGGGATAACCCACATATTTGCAACGTCATCATAAACTGCTTTCTGCAAAGATTCCTTTGAGATCTGCTCATAATATTCTTCAACGCCATTGGGGGTAAAAATATATCTCCCGTGATAATAAGTGCCGTTTACGTTGATTGTTGCATTTCTGTCAGTAATCTTTGTGTCAAGACTTCTTGAGGTAAGTATGGGAGTGTTTTCTGTGTAATAGTATTTTTCGTTCTGTGCTGAGGGTGAGAACTCAACAAGTGTGCCGTAATGCTTGGAGTGATCGGACATATCAGGTGTGGTATCTGTTGACATATCGAACCAGTTGGTCCAGAAAACTCTTGAGCCGTCAGCCTGAACGTGTTTCTGATTAAGAATACTTGATACGCTCAATTCATTAACGCTATCCCTGAGACCAACCTCATAAAGAAGACGAACGGGCTGAACAGTTCTGTCTGCAACGTCAAGACGAACGTTTGTGGCATCGGGAATGCTTGCACCGTCAAACTCAACCTCATAGGTAAGCATAGGAATAAGTGCTGCGGGGATCTTCCAGATAAGTGCTGATTCACCGTTCTGAATATTGGTGTGAACCTGAATGGACATATACATCATATCGCTATCCTTGATGCTGCCCGTGGTTTCGCCTAAAAGACCGTAGGATTTATTCTTATAAACTGCATTTGCAGGAGCCTGTGTTGTTCCTTCATTATAGAAGCCTAAAAATCTATCGTTGGCATCAGCATACCAGCCGATATAGTTTGAGAATTCGCCGGTTGCACTGTCATAAGCCTTAAGCTGACCTGCATCAAATGCCTTGCGGATAAGATCGATAGCCGTCTGAAGATCGTTAATTCCAAGACGTTTCATAACCGCACCGATAAACTGATCGCCTAAATCAGAGGGATTCTCAATGCTTCCTAAACCACCCTGACTGTTTGTATTAAGCTTTGATGCAAACATATGACCGTCAAAAAGGGTCTCGTGCAAAAGGATACCTTTAATATCCTTAACTTCCATATATTCGCCGATCTTATCGGTAAAGGTTATGTAGCCGCCGATTTCGGGGTTATTGGTTTCAACGTGTGTTGCGTAGTATTTTGACTGAAGAATAATTCTTGCAACAATGCTTTCAAAGGCATCCTGAAGACCTTGTTCGCCCGTTGCGGCAAAATATTCGTTTACATATTCAAGACTTGTAACCTCGTTCTTACCTGATAAACGCGTTACTGAGAATGAACCTAAATTAAACGTATCGCCTTTATCTCTTGAAAGATAGGTATTTGCGTAACCGCGGAAGGTTGCGTTCATATTTGAAGGATCAAGAAGATTCTGTGCAAGGGACTGATTTGAGTTTCCGTTAAGATTATAACCAAGGGTATAGAAAAGCATCTCGTTTTCATAGTGAGTTGTTACCATTGCCTTGGTGTATGCCGCAGTAAGCATAGTGCGGAAAGTGTTCTTTTCGTTCTCTCTCAGATCGTTATTTCTGCCGTTCTGAGTGGGTGCGGTATAACTTGTGTTATGTGAATATGAAGGTGCACCGTCAGACATAAGAACCATAATGGGAATTCTGTTTGTTCCGCCCTGGATCTGACCGCTGGAAATCTCCGGTTCAGCATTTAAAAGTTCCTGACCGCCAAGATAGATACCGCCCTGAGTGTAAGTACCTTGAGCCTGAGCAACGTATCTTTGGTTTACGCTATCACCGTCAGCATCCTTAACGCCATCGGCAATATAGATTCTGTTTGTGCTGCTTACTCTTCTGTAAGTAAGGAAATCACCGTTTGCATTGGTGGCTTCATATCTGCCAAGAGGAAGAAGCACGCTTGAAGTGCCTGAATATACGATAACGCCGACACGGTTATGGTTGTTAAGACCGATAAGGGTTTTAATAGCGTTATTTGCACCTGATACCATATCATCAATCGACGTGCCCGTTCCGCTTCCCGTACCCATACTTGTGGAAGCATCAAGAACAATGATTGTATCTGTGGGAATATATGAGTATCCAACAATTTCTTTATTTGCCGCCATTGCAGAAAGAGCAACAATAAAGTTCTTATCGCCATCCTTCATCGTAACGTTTGAGGGGAAATTGCTTGTGTTTGTGAACACTGATTTATCAGCCCATACACCGCCTGCATTAACAGTTGAAAGATTGGTTAAATCAAAAACGTTCTTCCAACCGTCAAGCTTATGTGCATCAACAACTCTGTCATAACTTGATGCCGCTGCAACGCTTGAAAAAGCAAGTGGCACAAGTGAAAGAACAAGTGCGATACAAAGCATCAAACTAACTAATTTTTTGCCGTATTTTTTCATAAAACGACCTCCTTTAAAGAAAAATACGTATATATAAAGCTCCTATTAACCTGATAATACGGGGCAGTATTACACACTAATATTATAAACGTTTTTTGTCCTAATTGTCAACACTTATGTTATATATAATATAAAAAATTTTTATATATCGAAATTTCACAAAATCAGTTGCAAATTAAATAATTTTATCTTATAATATAGGCAGAAAATAAATCTTCGGAGGTAAATATATTATGTTAGTTTCTGCAAAAGAAATGCTGAACAAGGCTAAAGCAGGCAAGTATGCAGTTGGTCAGTTCAACATCAACAATCTTGAATGGACAAAGGCTATTCTTCTTACTGCACAGGAAAACAATTCACCTGTTATTTTAGGTGTTTCCGAGGGTGCAGGCAAGTATATGTGCGGCTACAACACAGTAGTTGGTATGGTTAAGGGTATGATCGAAACTCTTAACATCACCGTTCCCGTTGCGCTTCACCTTGATCACGGTAGTTACGAAGGTGCTTACAAGGCAATGGAAGCAGGTTTTTCTTCAGTAATGTTTGACGGTTCACACTACGATATTGAAGAAAATATCGAGAAAACAAAGCAGATCATCAAAGATGCCAACGCTAAGGGCATTTCCGTTGAAGCAGAAGTTGGCGCTATCGGCGGCGAAGAAGACGGCGTTGTTGGCGGCGGCGAGGTTGCTGATCCCAACGAATGCAAAATGATCGCTGATCTCGGTGTTACAATGCTTGCAGCAGGTATCGGTAACATTCACGGCAAATATCCCGCAAATTGGGCAGGCTTAAGTTTTGATACTTTAGATGCTATCCAGGCTTTAACAGGTGATATGCCCCTCGTTCTTCACGGTGGCACGGGAATTCCTGCCGATATGATCAAAAAGGCAATCTCCCTTGGCGTTTCAAAGATCAACGTTAACACAGAATGTCAGCTTGCTTTCCAGGAAGCAACAAGAAAATACATCGAAGCAGGCAAAGACCTTGAAGGCAAGGGCTTCGATCCCAGAAAGCTTCTTGCTCCCGGCGTTGAAGCAATTAAGGCAACAGTTAAAGAAAAGATGGAACTTTTCGGTTCAATCAACAAAGCATAAAAAATTAAGATCCGATGCCTTTGACATCGGATCTTTTTTTATATAAAATTTCTTATTTTAATATGCCGTTTTTATTGTACATACATTACTCCGGCGCTTTGATATAAGGCGTAATAAATGATAAGCGAAAGCAACACAAATACTGCACTGCCCCAGAATCGCCATGAGATAGGTTCAAGAGTCTTGCCCTTAAACTTATTCTTTATAGTGGTTACTGTTTCATTAAGATAAGGCGATACGGCAAACACACCGTAAATAAAGCATCTTGCCGTAAAGAAATATCTGTTTTCAACATGGCCAAAGGATGGTACAAGTGCAGAAAACAACAGTCCCAGATAAATCGCCATATCTACGGAAATTATATCCTTATACTTTACAAAGCGTGCTTTAAATCTGTCGTAAAGAGAATATACTATCACCGCCATGCTCACGATCATTACCGAAGGATATCTTACCGTTTTAGCAATTAAGTTTTGCGGGTCGTTCATTATACCAAGGAACAACCGTTCACTCCAGCGCACAAGAAATCTTATGGGATGATGCAAAATCAGGTTTATGTAATCACCGTAACTTAATATTGCTCCACCGGCCTTCACTTGTTCAAGCTGTTCAGCGTTAAGGAAGCCCATACTCAGATTATCGGGTACTTGGGAAGGATACGTAATATGTAAAAGATTCTGTGATAATCCGTTTATTATCCAGTCTCCGCCGCTCGGTATCCATTCTCCCGCCGCCTTTGCAGGAGCAACGACTGTTGCCATATAGATCTGATTGGGAAGTTTTGCAATATAATAGCAAGCAAAGATAATTAACAAAGAACAGGCTAACGGGACATATTTTTTGATCTGCCTGAAGCCATGCTTCTTAAAGTGCTTATAGATAGTATTTATAACAAGTGCAATTGCCACGATTACGGTAGAAATTGCGAACTGACCGCTTAAGCACATATTCAAGCCAAACCAAATTCCAAACCAAACAAAATCGGCAATCTTTTTTTCTTCGCTTTTTGCTATTTTCATAGCGCTGTTGCAAAGGGCAAAGAACATGGCGCAACTCATCATATCAACGCTGACTATAAAAATAATATTGCTTTCAAAAAAGATCAAAAGTGCAGCAAGAAGATACCTTTGCCATACAGACACTTTTTCGTTTTTGTGAATATAGTCTACAAGTTTTGGAATTCCGTATGCGGCAACGTAGCCAAAGCACAAAGCGTTAAACAATTTAAAAATCAAAACTTGGGGAATGTTCAAAAGGCCCGATATAAATATATCCAGCACACAAGGTAAAAAGGCATATACGCCTTTATACATAACGTAAGAATAATATTTATCTTCACTGAAAAACGTTTCTGCAACCTTCCACGTTTCCTGAGCATCGCCTGATATAGCCAGCAAGTCAATGGAATACGTCATCAAAAACATGATGATCGTCGTTAAGAAAAAAATAAACACTTTTGAACTGATTACTTTTTTTATAACTTCTAATGCTTTTTTCATTCTTTTTTCCTATCCTTGATTTTTTCTAAATTATATACCTGCCTTCCGTATTTGTCAAGGATATCGAAATATTTATAAGTTGACAATGACTTTGTTAAGTTGTATAATTTAATAAAATATTATAATGCGAAAATTATGCAATATTGAAGGAGTTAATAATGCAGCCAAAGGTCAGCGTGCTTATTCCTGCTTATAATCACGAAAACTACATAGGTCTTGCCATTGAGAGCGTGCTTAACCAAACGTTTTGCGACTTTGAGCTTTTAATTTCCGATGACTGCTCTCCCGATAACACAAAGGAGAAAATCAGCGGCTACGATGATAATCGTATAAAGACCGTTTTTTTTGATGAGAACCAGGGAACTGTTCCCTGCCTGAATCATTTGTTGAACATGGCACAAGGCGAATATATTGCCGTTTTAGGTTCAGATGATATTTGGGAAAAGGATAAATTAGAAAAGCAGTTGCAGGTGCTTGAAAGAGACCCTTCTCTTGCAGCTTGCTTCTCTTTTGCCCGTATAATCGGCAAAGATTCCGAAGAGATCAATGCCAGCAACGTTTTTAACGTATCGATCTTCAAATACGATGCTCCTGATCGCGAAAAAATGCTTTGTGATTTTTTTGTCGGCGGCAACCGTTTATGCCATTCCAGCGCATTGATAAGGACTTCCGTTCACAGAGAGATCGGCGAATATTTGCCTCAGTTACGCCAATTACACGATTTTGACTTATGGGTAAGAATTTTGCTGAAATATCCCGTTTATGTATTAAACGAAGATCTTGTCGCTTACAGATTTATTGAAAGTGCCAACAACGTAAGCCATTCAAGTTTAGAAAACGATCTCCGCCTTTATAACGAAGCAAAATTCGTTATAGAAAATATGTTTCACAATATTTCCGATGAAGATTTTATAAAGGGATTCGGTGATCTTTTTATCAACGTCAACGCTTCTTCACCGGAACAGATAAAATGCGAAAAATTCTTTATTCTGTGGAATAAGAGTCTGTGGAATTCAACCGTAAAAACTCTTGGGCTTGACTTTTTAATGGAAAATCTTTCAAACAAGGCTTTTTGCCAATGCATGAAAAAAGATTACGGATATTCTCTTAAGGATCTATATGCTTTCACGAGCAATTTTGCATCAAACTACGATTCGGATATGTATGAAAGTTTTCTTGCTTGCAGGGAAGAGAACAATGCTATGAAAGGTGAACTTGCAAGCATCTACGGTTCAAAGGCATGGAAGATAGCAAGTATAATAAAAAAAATCTACAATATTTTCAGGAGAAACCGTTAATGACAAAAGATCTTTTTACCGTTATTTTATTGCATTACAATCAGCCGCGTTACGTTTTAAGCGCCATTGATTCCGTTTTAAAACAAAATTATGATAATTTAGAGATCATTCTGGCTGACGATGCTTCATCAGATATTGATCTTGATATGATAAAAAATTATATCGAGGCAAACAAAAAAGATAACGTAACCTCCGTGCAGTATTGCATTAATGAAGTTAATCAGGGTACGGTTAAGACCATCAACCGTGCAGTAAAGGCTGCAAAGGGCAAATATATTTTATTTTTTGCCGCTGACGATGCTTTATATGATGAAAACGTCATTGCGAATTTTGAAAGATCCTTTGAAAAGGCCGATGAGAACGTTTATATGATCTCTTCTCAATGCCACATGATGGATATTGAAATGAAAGAAGAATTGGACCTTTTCGTAAGCCCCACAAAAGGAGCAAGTTTTAATAAGATGTCTTCTTCTGAACAGTACTACACGTTCTGTCTGACTTGCTTTCTTGCTATCGGCGCAACTGCGATGCGCAATGATATGTTTAAAAAATTCGGATATTTCAACGAATCATATAAGTTTATAGAGGACTGGGCTTATTTCTTGCATCTCACCCGTTCCGGCGGACTTATCCGCTACGTTGATTTCAACGGTCTTCTTCACCGTGACGGCGGCATCAGCCATTATGAAGAAAATGAAGTTTTACCCAAGCACGTTCTTCAGTATAAGCTTGATATGATCCATATTTTTGAAAATGAGATCATGCCGTATTTCAAGAATTTCAAGACCAAAGAACGTTCTTTGATCTTCCAAAGATATTATTATGAAAAGAAAGCCTATTACGATGGCGGCGGAACCGAAAAAGTTTTATCAAAATTCAAACTTTTCAAAATGTTTCCTTCTCACTTTATTCGCTGTATGTTACTTCCTTTTATGGAGAGTTGGGCACCCGTTATGGAATCAGCCAAATTCACCTCATATTTAGTGATAATTTATTTTGGCTTTTCCATTGCTTCATTAAAATTCCTGACTTTACCGGTTTTAGACGTGTTGCTTCGCGTGCTTGAATTTGGTATTATAATCAGCACTGTATTATTCTTGTTTATTCTTGTTTTATCATTCGGACTTAAATTTTTAAGAGCACTTAAGCGCTTTACAAAGAGGAGTTAATTTATGTTTAATGTTGCCCATTACGAATTTGGAAGTTTTTTTGACGCCACATACGGAAGCCTGACTGCATTGGAAGCAGAACAAAGTTTTCCCTTCGGCGTCAAACGCGTTTACTATATTTATGATGTACCTGACGGTACTCGCAGAGGTTTCCATTCACACCGTAACCTTCATCAGATGCTTATATGTGTCAGCGGCAGTGTAAAAGTTCTTACAAAAACACCGTATGAAGAGGAAATAACCGAACTTTCAAGTCCTGACCAAGGGCTCTATATCGGGCCTATGGTTTGGCGTGAAATGTATGATTTCACACCCGGTTCCGTTCTTCTTGTTCTTGCAAGTGAGCACTATACCGTCAGCGATTACATAAGAGATTACAATGAATACGAAAAAATCGCTGTGGATTTTTTCAAAAGCGAGGCGAAATAATATGAATATACCTTTTTCTACATTTGACAGAATGCATGCGGATATCCGTTCCGAAATGCTTGATAAATTTACTGAAATATACGACCGCGGTTGGTTCATTCAAGGTCGTGAATACGATGCCTTTGAAAAAGAATTTGCCGCATATTGCGGTGCAAAACACTGCATCGGTGTAGGCAACGGTCTTGATGCAATCTATCTTGTGCTTCTTGCTTTAGGTATCGGTAAGGGTGATGAAGTTATTATTCCTTCCAACACCTTTATTGCTACCGCACTTGCCGTTTCGTATGCAGGCGCAACGCCCGTACTTGTTGATCCTGATGAAGTTACATATAATATGTGCGGAAAAGGTCTTGAGGCCGCTTTAACCGATAAAACAAAAGCCATCATTCCCGTTCATCTTTACGGTCAGGCCGCCGAAATGGACGAAATTATGGATTTTGCAAACAAAAACAACTTATTTGTTGTTGAAGACTGTGCTCAGGCACACGGTGCATTATATAAAGGTCAAAAAGTCGGTACTTTCGGTGTTGCAGGTTGTTTCAGTTTCTATCCCGGCAAAAACCTTGGCGCTTTAGGTGACGGCGGTGCAGTTGTTTCAGATTCCGACGAAATTGCAGATAAAGTACGCGCCATTGCAAACTACGGCTCAAAGGAAAAATATAACCATATTTACATGGGTACAAACAGCCGTCTTGACGAAGTTCAGGCAGGTCTTTTAAGAATCAAACTTCAACATCTTGACGAATATAATGCTGATCGCAACCGCATCGCAAACAGATATCTTGAAAATATCAATAATCCCAAGATCAAACTTCCCGTTATCGGCAAAGACAGAACTCATATATGGCACATTTTTGCAATTATGACTTCACAGCGCGATGAACTTGAAAAATATTTGATTGATAAGGGAATCGGTGTTACAAAGCACTATCCCATTGCAATCCCCGATCAAAAAGCGTACGAATCCCTTAATTTACCCCATATGCCCCTTGCATCAGAAATTGCCGCAACGGAATTATCATTACCTCTGTTTGTCGGCATGACAGATGAAGAAATCGACTTCGTTATTGATGCCATCAACAAATTTTGAGGTGTATTATGAAATTAAGAGAACCCCAATTAAAGGATAAAGAAAGAATGCTCGGTTGGATGAAAGATCCCCGCACAAAAGAGATTTTTGCCACCGATTTTGCAAGTTTTACAGATGAAAAGGTTGAAAATTTCATCAAAAATGCCAATAGCGATTCAAAAAACGTGAATTTCGTTTGCGTTGATGACGAGGATAAATATTTAGGCACGGTAAGCCTTAAAAACATTGATCCCGTTACAAAGAATGCCGAGTATGCAATTAGTTTTTGCTACGATGCACAAGGCACAGGCGCTTCCGCTTTTGCAACAAAGGAAATTTTAAAATACGCTTTTAACGTTTTAAACCTTGAGAGAGTTTACCTTAACGTTATTCCCCAAAATACACGAGCAAACAGTTTCTATAAAAAAATGGGCTTTGTTTTTGAGGGCGAATTCAGAAAACACATAATTGTAAACGGTCAATTCAGTAATCTTTGCTGGTACAGCATTTTAAAAGACGAATTTAGTGAATAAGCAAAAACCACGCGTAATTACTACGCGTGGTTCTTTGTGCTATTTCCATGGATTATTTGGGTCGGGGTCAGTAGGATCCCAGCCACACCGAGGATCGGAAAGATCTATTTTTGGAACGGGTTCATAGGCGGGGCCCGTTTCGTCCTTTTCATAGATATATACGAAAGTACCTTTGGCGCAATTATCATAAAGCCATTTTGCATCGCGAACCGCCATTCGGATACAGCCTTGAGATGCGGCAACGCCTAATTTATTAAATTCAGCACTCTTTAGTGCATCAGGTCTTTGGGCGGTGTACGGAACAGAGTGGAACAGATATGTTCCGTGGATTCTCGTTGCATATCTGCCAAAGGTTCCGCCAAACAACGAGCGCCACTGATATTTATCTGTAGTATAAAAACTTCCCGTAGGCGTGAAATCATCATCAGGTCCCGTTCCAACGGAACAGATAAACGCCTTAACAAGATCAGAATATTTGCCTTCCGAATCACGCTGAAAAACGTAGATTCGATTTGTGCGCAAATTTACTTTTATCACAAATTTTCCCGAATAACTTTTAGGAATATCACCCGTTATACTGATTTCAGGAGTTGGGGTAATCTTTGGCGTAGGTGACGGAGTGGGTGTTGCTACGGGCGTTTCGGAAAGAAGATCCTTGCGGATATAGCCAAACTCCCCTTTTTCATAGCCAACGTAATACCAGCCGTCCTTTTCCCCATAACATTTAACAGTTGCATTCCTTGAAAAGGAAGTAAGAATTTCGCCTTTTGTTGAGGGAATATCTCTGACGTTTACGCCGTCACCGCCGACGTACATAAGCGTAAACTTATTTTCATCAAAGGGTGTGGGCGTCGGCGTGGGAACTTCCGTTGGCAAGGGTGTTGCCGTTTCCGTTACAGTTGCCGTTTCCGTTGGTTTTACGGAAATCGTAGGCAACGGTTCTTCCGCCTGAACACAACCTGCAAGAAAAAGTATTATTAAAATGTTTAGAACACATATTATACGCTTCATATTTTTCCTCAAATAAAGTTTTTATATAAGGAATTTTAGCATATCTTCAAAAATAATGCAAGAAAATAAAACATCCTTTCCGTTAAAGAAAGGATGTTTACGTTTTTTATTATTCTTCGCAACCGCAGGAGCAATGATGTTCTCCGGGGAATTCCATATCTTCCTCATCGAAATCTTCTTCATCACCGTGGCAGCCGTGGCATGAACAGCAATCACCGCTGCAACCGCCCTGATGCTCAAGTTTTTCCATAAGGAAAGGAGTGAGTTTTTCCATTTCGTCATCATCGGGCATATGGAATGAAAGCTCGCCATTCTTATCTTCCATGCGCATAACGTAGATTCCGCCGTCTTCTGCATCGTGGGGTGTTGCAAGAAGTGCATAGTTCTTACCGTCGAACTCAAAATTATCGATCATGATAAGACCGATCTCATTACCTGCATCGTCCTGAAAATATAAAATATCTTCCATTTTTAATTCCTCCAATGTTTTTTTATATTATAACTTGTATTACTATTCTTGGCAAGTTAAATATTTTTCATTCTTTCTTCACTTGCTAAATACTTGATTTTAATATATAATAGTGTCAATACTAAAATGGGGTGTTTTTATGAAATACGTTTCAATAGGCGGTCAGGCGGTTATGGAAGGGGTTATGATGAAGTCATCAACCTCCCTTGTTATGTCCGTTCGCCGTGCTGACGGCACTATCGCTATAGAAAAAAGAAAATTAGAACAAAAGAAATGGCGCAAAGTAATTGCTAAAATTCCCATCGTGCGCGGTGTTGTTGCTTTTGTTGAATCTTTAATTATGGGTATGAATTTAACAAGCCAATCTGCAGAAATGTACGGGGAAGATCTTTTAGAAGGTGAAGAACCTTCAAAATTTGAAAAATGGCTTTCAAAAACCTTTAACATGAAACTTGAAACAGTTGCCATAATCCTTGGTATCGTTTTAGGTCTCGGTCTTTCATTTTTCCTGTTTATGTTTTTACCATCAACAGTTTCAACGCTTGTATGCAAAATCTTTTCGATAACAAAAGAAACTGCTACTGTGGGAACGAAACTTCTGTTAAACGTTATAGAAGGTCTTGTTAAAATTCTCATTTTCTTCGGATACCTTTTATCGGTTGGATTTATGAAAGATATTAAGCGTATTTTCATGTATCACGGTGCTGAACACAAAGTTATTTCATGCTACGAGCACGGCGATGAACTTACGGTGGAAAACGCAAGAAAATATTCAACCTCGCACCCAAGATGCGGAACTTCATTTATGTTTATCATTATGGTTGTCGGAATTCTTATTGCTTCTGTTGCAGATAATCTTTTCGGTCTTTCAACCGCAACCTTTGGTTCATCACTTATCCGCCTTGCGGTAAAAATTCTTCTTCTGCCCCTTGTTGCAGGCACTTCCTACGAAATTTTAAAACTTTTAGCAATAAACAACAACATCGTTTTGCGCATTTTACGCGCACCGGGAATGCTTTTACAAAAACTTTCCACCCGTGAACCTGATGACAGCATGCTTGAAGTTTCCCTTACAAGTTTTAAGAACGTTCTTTACATGGACGGACTTATGGAAGAACCCAAAGAACCTGAAGAAGTTAAAGAAGAAACTGACGAGGAAGCATAAATGACTGTAAAAGATGCCCTGAAAAAGGCTAAAGAGGAACTGAAAAACGTTCCCGACCGCGACGTTGATGCTTCGTGGATAGTCTGTGCCGTTTCGGGACTTACCAGAAATCAACTTCACTTTGATTCTGATAAGGTTTTATCCCAAAAGCAGGAACAGATTTTAGATAATATTTTATCGCGCAGAAAAACAAGAGAACCGCTTCAGCACATTTTCGGTTTTGTGCCCTTTTATAATATTGAATTAAAAACCGATAAACGTGCCCTTATTCCAAGAGACGAAACGGCAATTTTAGTTGAAAAGGCTCTTGAATTTATAAATGCAAAAAATTACAGATCCGTTCTTGATATAGGTACAGGCTCAGGCGCTATTGCCATCAGCATAAAAAAGAATGCTGACGTTTCCGTTTCTGCCGTCGATATAAGTGAAGATGCCCTTTCTTTGGCAAAAGAAAATGCAAAAATGAACGAAGCAGAAATCTCTTTTATCAAAAGTGATCTGTTTGAAAACGTTTCGGAAAAATTTGACGTGATACTTTCAAATCCCCCTTATATTCCCACAAAGGATATTGAAAAACTTGAAAAAGAATTATCCTTTGAGCCTGAATGTGCTCTTGACGGCGGATCTGACGGACTTGATTTTTATCGCGATATAATTCTCGAAGCAAAAGATCACTTAAACAAAAACGGTCTTTTAATGTTTGAGATCGGCTTTGACCAAGGCGATGCAGTAAGAACTCTTTTATCAAAAAGCGGTTTTACCGAAAACTTTCTTTTAAAAGATTATTCGGGACTTGACCGCATAGTTTATACGTTTTATGAGGATTAAATATGTTAGAAAAACTTGAAGAAATGTCAATACGCTTTCAGGAATTAAATCAGAAATTATCTGAGCCTGACGTTATTGCTGACCGCGCCCAATGGCAGGAACTTGCAAAAGAACATTCCCGTCTTTCAGAAATAATGGAGAAATATGAAGAATATTCTGCCGTTTTAAAGGGCATTGAAGATGCTAACGAACTTATCTCAATGGGCGATGAAGAAATGAAAGAACTTGCCCAAGCCGAACTTGAGGATTTAAACCCCCGTGAAGAAGTTTTAGAGCAGGAATTAAAGGAACTTCTTGCTCCCCGCGATCCTGATGATGATAAGAACGTTGTTCTTGAAATCCGCGCAGGCACGGGCGGTGAAGAAGCGGCACTTTTTGGCTCGGACTTATTGAAAATGTACATGAAGTATGCCGAGAAAAAGGGTTGGAGTTTTGAGATCACAAGCCTTTCGGAAACAGAGATCGGCGGTGTTAAGGAAGCAGTTTGTCTTGTTTCGGGAAAAGAAGTTTTCCGCCACATGAAATATGAAAGCGGTGCTCACCGCGTACAGCGCGTTCCCGTTACCGAGTCAGGCGGAAGAATCCATACTTCTGCCGCAACCGTTGCAGTTCTTCCCGAGGCTGACGATATTGATATTACCATAAACCAGGAAGATCTTTTAATTGAAACTCACCGTTCATCAGGCGCAGGCGGTCAGCACGTAAACAAGACCGAATCTGCCGTAAGAATGGTCCATTTGCCTACGGGTATCGAAGTTGACTGTCAGGATGAGCGTTCACAGATCAAAAACCGCGAAAAGGCAATGAAAGTTTTAAAAAGCCGTGTATATGACTATTATAAGAGCATTGCCGACAAGGAATATAGCGGTATAAGAAAAAATCAGGTTGGCTCAGGTGACAGAAGCGAAAGAATCCGCACCTACAACTTCCCCCAAGGCAGAGTTACCGACCACCGCGTAGGCGTTACGCTTTATAAACTTGAATCTTTCCTTCAAGGTGATATTGACGAAATAGTTTCCGCACTTATCTTGGCAGGAAGCACAGGTGAGCTTGAAATAACCGAAGATTAAATTCTTCATATTCTTACTTATGAAAAATGTAAAAAGAGGTGGTTTTTTGCATTTCTTTGGTAAAATTCTAAATATTCTTGATGCTAAAATGGAAACTCCTGCATTATACGGCTGGTTTCATCTGCTATTTTTTGCATTGGCAATTATTTTAGGCGTTATTCTTATTAAAAAATTTAAAAATCCCGATAAAAAAACGGTGCAAAAAATTCTCTTGACGGTGGGCATTGTTACCATTGTTCTTGAAATATACAAACAGATAAATTACACTTTTGAGTATGACGGCAACAAAATTACAGCCGATTATCAGTGGTACGCTTTTCCGTTCCAATTCTGTTCGACACCAATGTATGTTTCCTTGCTGGCAGGGTTAATTAAAAACGATAAAATACACAGTTCCTTGTGCTCATATCTTGCAACTTTTTCTGCTTTTGCAGGATTATGTGTAATGTTCTATCCCGGCGACGTTTTTATTAAAACCATCGGAATAAATATTCAAACGATGATTCATCACGGCACAATGGTTACAATGGGTATTTTCCTTTTAGGTTCAGGCTATGTAAAAACTGAATTCAAGACTCTTTTAAAAGGTGCTTGTGTTTTTGCTCTTTGCGTTATTCTTGCAATGACAATGAACGAGATCGCTCATTTTTCAGGTCTTGAAGAAACATTTAATATGTTCTTTATCAGCCCCCACGAAGAGCCATCGTTGCCGGTATATTCCATTGTTCAAAATATCGTTCCCTATCCCCTTTGCACGATAATTTATATTGTTGCATTTACTTTAGCATCATACATAATTCTTTTGATTTCAAAACTTATAAGAAAAATAGCAAAAGCGGCTTAATAAGCCGCTTTTACTTTTTTAGGAATTTCAATAGTTCATCTTTTTCATTTTTTACTTTTTTTTCGATAACGCTTACAAGGGCATAATTTAACGCTTCTTTGATTTTATAACTTTTATAGCCTGCTTCTTTTAATATATTGCCGTCAATATTAAGTTCCTTTATGCTTGTTATGCCTTTTGATGCTTTTTTGGCATTTTTAGAAAAATCTTCGTTATTTATTACGGAGAGATAATCGCATAAAAACAGAACCAATTCCTTATTATTTATGCTCATAAGTTTTTGAATGGCTATTTCATCATTTATGACGCTTTCATTTTTCACAAAAAGAATTTTTCGTTTTAATTTGTTTTCCACTTTTAACCGAGAAAGTTCTTCTTCGGTTTCAGCATTATTTAAAATAAGAGCAAGTCTTATTTCGGGATCCTGAGTTTTTTTAATATCTCTGCAAATCTCCTGCCATTTTTCTTCCCTTAAAGTGGGAAATACTGCTTTAAAAACAGGCAAAGTTTTTTTCATTATATAAGGTGCATTTTTAAAGGCAAGCATTTTTTTAAGTTCGGTGTAAATGCGCTCATAAGCAATATTTTTTAAATTGGGCGCAAGTTTATTTGCTGCCAAAAGAGTTTTTTCTTCCAAAGAAAAACCGTCCTTTGATGCAAAGCGCAGACCGCGCATGATTCTTAATGCATCTTCATTAAAACGTTTTTCGGCATCGCCCACACAACGGATAAGTTTTTTATCTAAATCTTCTTTTCCGAAAAACTCATCAATAATATTTTCGTTTATATCCATTGCCATGGCGTTTACGGTGAAATCGCGTCGGGCAAGATCTTCCTTTAAAGACGGTGTAAAGGTAACGGAATCGGGACGGCGAGAATCGGTATAATCACCGTCAACACGAAAAGTTGTTACTTCAAGCATTGCGCCATGATAGATAACGCCGACTGTTCCGTGTTTTAATCCCTTTAAGTTAAGGCGGAGATCGGAAAAAGTTTCCTGAATTTGTTGGGGAAGCGCGGAAGTGGTAATATCCCAATCATCAGGCTCAATACCTAAAAGACGGTCACGAACACAGCCGCCTACAGCGTAAGCAGAAAAACCTTTTTTATTTAATTTTTTAAGCACAAACCGAACATTTTCAGGTAACACCTTTTCGCCCCCTTTCCTATTTAATTATATACGAAAAAATTTTTTCGTCAATATTCATTTATGGTCTTGAAATCCTAATTCATTTGTGGTATATTACTCTAAAGACCTTTTTTAGGAGGCATTTTTATGTATTTTAACAGAAAATTTGTTGATTACGTACCCACCCCTGAACCTGTTTCATCGGATTATTACATCGCCTGCCATTATTATCCCGGCTGGGGTGTAAAGCCAAACGGTGCATCAGGCTTTTCAAAAATAGTTGATTTTCCCGAAAGAACTCCACTTATGGGATATTATGACGAAGCCGATCCCGAAGTTATTGACTGGGAAATAAAATGGGCGGTGGAGCATGGCATAAACTGTTTTATTTATTGTTGGTACCGCCGTTGGGATAATATGGGTAAACCGTTGACCCATGACGGGATAAGCCTTGCCCATCAGCTGAATGCGCTTTCTAAAGCAAGATATAAAAACATGATTGATTTTGCCATTATGTGGGAATGCGATAATGCCGCAAGCGCTCAGGATACTGACGATCTTCTAAACAATCTTCTGCCTTTCTGGGTTGAAAACTATTTTTCTCTTCCCAATTATCAAAAAATTGATAACAAGCCCGTTCTTTACGTTTACGATTGGTCTTTTAAGGTGGTAAAACAGTTTGGCGGTGCTAAAAAATTAAAAACTGCACTTAACGCATTAAGAAAAGAAATCAAGAAATACGGCTTTGACGGCATAATTCTTCAGGTTGAATACCGTTATGACGATAAAGAAGTTTTGCAAATGTATAAAGATGCAGGCTTTGATAACACCTTTGCATATTGCTGGCACACAGAGGAAAGATTGCCCTCTCAGGAAGAAGTTATTGCACGTCAGGAATATTTAATGAATAATCATCTTGAGTTTGATCCTGATTTTACTATTCTTACTTGCTCGCAATCCTGGGATCCATACCCTTGGCACAGAACGAATCCCGATCGCATAAAGAAGATCATTCGTTGGAAACTTACCCCCAATAATTGGCGCAAGCTTTTGGAAAAGGTTAAAGGTATGGCTGAAAGTATGCCTGATTCCGCGTTGGGCAAACGCTTTATCATGATGGATAACTGGAATGAATGGGGCGAGGGACATTACATTGCACCTCACCTTTCAGGAGGTTTTAAGTATCTTCAGGCAATCCGCGAAGTATTTACAAAGCGTGATAATCTTCCCGATTACCGCCTTCCCGAAACATTAGGTCTTGGACCTTACGATAAAAATATTGATTTAGAGGCTGAATAAAAATGAAAACAGTAAAAGATTATATCACAACTATCCCCGATTTCCCCGAAGAAGGCATTCTGTTCCGCGATATTACAACGGTTCTTCAGGACGCGGAAGGCTTTAAACTTGCCATTGACGAATATATAAAACTTTTAGACGGTGTCGATTTTGACGTTATCTGCGGTGCAGAATCACGCGGTTTTATCTTTGGTGCGCCTATCGCCTACAAGTTAAATAAACCCTTTGTTCCCATCAGAAAAAAAGGCAAACTTCCGAGAGAAACCGTTTCTGCAAGTTATGCTTTAGAATACGGCACAGCCGAAATTGAAATGCACGTTGATTCCATAAAGCCCGGTCAAAAAGTTGTTATTATTGACGACTTAATTGCAACGGGCGGTACGGTAAAGGCTTGTTGCGAACTTGTTGAAAAACTTGGCGGAACAGTTGAAAAAATTCTTTTCTTACTTGAACTTAAAGGTCTTAACGGAAGAGAAGTTCTAAAGGGATATGACGTTGGAACAGTGGTGCAGTACGAGGGAAAATAAATCAAAAGACGAAAGCAAATTGCTTTCGTCTTTTTTTCTATAACTCAACAAAACCAAGTGAAACGCGCAGGGCATCTTCAACTTTAGTCATTGTAATATCATTTAAGCCGCCTAACTTTTCCTTTAAGCGTTTTTTATCAATGGTGCGTATCTGTTCAAGAAGAATCACCGAATTTTTTTGAAGACCGTGTCTTTCGCCCTGGAGGGCTATATGGGTGGGCAATTTTGCCTTATCTGTTTTTGAGGTTATTGCCGCCACGATTATAGTGGGACTGTAACGATTGCCGATATCGTTTTGTAATATGAGAACAGGTCTTATTCCGCCCTGCTCACTACCCACTACGGGCGAAAGGTCGGCGTAATATATTTCGCCCCTTTTTATCAATATGGTTCACCCTTCCTAAATTTCAGAATGCTTTAAAAGGAAGCGTCCTCCGCAAGCACGCGAGATAAGCGCAAGTTTACTTTTGCGAAGGTTTTATAGCCTCTTTTTAAAAGCATTCTTACTTTTATTTTATGATTCTTCTCAAAAAATTGTTTAAGGGCAAGATTAACTATTTTATCTGCCTTTGACGCTTTTTTAAGTTTTTCAAAATTCTTGTTTGAAATTTTTACCGTAATTTCTCTCACGGTTTTTTCTCCTTTCATATTATTGTTCTTTTATTTTTCCTTCATTCATTTAATTTAATCTGACGTATTTTTTCTTTAATTTCATGGAATTTACTTGTTGGATTTTGTATATTTTGTGATAATTTGAAAACAATTAAATTAAATCGAACTAAATCTGTTGACAAATTAAAGGTATGGTAATATAATGAAACTGTAATTAGCACTCAATGACTTCGAGTGCTAACAAAAAAATAAATGAGGGGGTTTTAAGTTGGACGAATTAAGTCAAAGACAAAAAGAGATCCTGCAGGCAATAATTGAAGATTATATTTCAAATGCCATGCCGGTAGGTTCAAGAACGATCTCAAAAAACTTTGCCCTTTCATCGGCGACCATTCGTAACGAGATGAGCGATCTTGAAGATCTTGGATACTTGGAACAGCCTCATACCTCGGCAGGCAGAGTTCCAAGTGAGAAGGCTTACCGCTTTTACGTTGACAATCTTTTAAAACTTTCAACTCTTTCCTTAAACGAGATCGAGTACATACAAAAATACTACGATAAGAGAATCGGTCAGACGGGTGAAGTTTTATCAGATGCGGCAAGAGTAATTAGTGATCTTACCCAATACGTTTCAATCGTTACTCCGCCAAAGGTAAGAAACGTAAACGTTTCAAGCATTCAGCTTATGCCGGTAAATCCCATGACTGCAATGGTTGTGCTTTTAACAGATACGGGAATGGTACAGAACACGCCGATAACCCTGCCACGAAGCGTAACGCCTCAGGAACTTGAAAGTATGTCCCGTCTTTTAAATAAGATGTTTGCAGGCAAAAGCGTAAACGAAATTCACCCCGGCGCACAGTTTATCGTTGAAAACGAAATTGCCGATCAAAAGCAGATCTTTGATGCAATATGCACCGTTCTTGCCGCCCGCCTTGAAGCAGGCGAAAGCAGAGTGGTTATAGAAGGCGCAAGCAAGATGCTTTCACATCAGGAGTTTACTGACGTTGATAAGGCAAGAGGTTTCTTGCAGTTATTGGAAGAAAACAAAAAACTTACCGATATAGTCAACGACGAAAATTCAGGCGTAAGCGTTCGAATCGGTCATGAAACGGGATTGGGTGACGTAAGTATAGTAACGGCAACCTATTCTTCGGGCGGTCGCGATCTGGGAAAGATCGGTGTTATCGGTCCGACGCGAATGCAATATGATAAAGTTCTTTCGGTGCTTGATCAAGTTGGAAAAACTCTTACCGATATTTTTACCGAAACACATTTAATGGAGGACGATTCCGATGAGCAAAAAAGATAAAGAAATAAAAGAAGAAATTAAAGAAGAAATTAAAGAAGAAGTTATTGAAGAAACCGAAGATGCAACAAGCGATTATGCACAGCCTGAAGAAACGGTTGAAGCAGAAGAAGTTCCTTCAAAAGAAGAAGAATACTTAATGCTTGCGCAAAGAATTCAGGCAGATTTTGATAACTACCGCAAGCGCAACGTTTCTCTTCGCGCAGACGCTCTTTCTGACGGCAAAATCGAAGCAATAAAGGCTTTCTTGCCCGTTGTGGATAATTTGGAGCGTGCACTTGAAACAGAACGTAAAAACGGCACTACAGGTTCTTTAATGGAAGGTCTTGAAATAGTTTTAAAGCAGATGGCACAAACTCTTTCATCATTAGGCGTTGAAGAGATAGAAGCATTAAACAAACCTTTCGATCCTGCTTGCCACAATGCAATGATGCAGATTCCCGCCCAGGAAGGTCAAGATAAAGGCATCGTAGCCGCAGTTTTTGAAAAAGGCTACAAAATGGGCGACAAAGTTATTCGCTATTCAATGGTACAGGTAACCATTTAATAAATATTGAAAATTTTTCAGGAGGATTATATATTATGAGCAAAATTATTGGTATTGACTTAGGTACAACAAATTCATGTGTAGCAGTTATGGAAGGCGGCGAACCCGTTGTTATTCCTAACTCCGAAGGTGCAAGAACAACTCCTTCAGTAGTAGCATTTAAAGACGGCGAGCGTTTAGTTGGCGCTATTGCAAAGCGTCAGGCTGTTGCTAACCCCGATAATACAGTTATGTCCATTAAGCGCGACATGGGTACCAACAACAAGAGAAATATTGAGGGCAAATCATACTCACCCCAGGAAATTTCAGCAATGATCTTAGCAAAGTTAAAATCAGATGCAGAGGCTTATCTTGGCGAAACAGTTACTCAGGCTGTTATTACCGTTCCTGCTTACTTTAACGACTCACAGCGTCAGGCAACAAAGGATGCAGGTAAGATCGCAGGTTTGGAAGTTCTTCGTATAATCAACGAGCCTACTGCCGCATCACTTTCATACGGTCTTGATAAAGAAGACAACCAGAAGATACTTATCTATGACTTAGGCGGCGGTACTTTCGACGTTTCAATTCTTGAGATCGGTGACGGTGTTTTCGAAGTTCTTGCAACCAACGGTGATACCCGTTTAGGCGGTGACGACTTTGACGAAGCCATCATGAACTGGATGGTAAACGAATTCAAGATGTCAAGCGGTGTTGACTTAAAGGCTGACAAGATGGCTATGCAGAGATTGAAAGAAGCCGCTGAAAAGGCAAAGATCGACCTTTCAGGCACACTTTCAGCAAGCATCAATCTTCCCTATATCACAATGGGCGCCGCAGGTCCTTTACACCTTGATATGACACTTACCCGTGCAAAATTTGATGATCTTACAAGTGATCTTGTAAAGAGAACAATGGATCCCGTTAAAAAGGCCATGAGTGATGCAGGTCTTTCTATGAGTGATATCAACCGTGTTGTTCTTGTAGGCGGTTCAACAAGAATCCCTGCTGTTCAGGAAGCAGTTAAGCAAATTACCGGCAAAGAGCCTTTCAAGGGCATCAACCCCGACGAATGCGTTGCAATCGGTGCAGCAATTCAGGGCGGTGTTCTCGGTGGCGAAGTTAAAGACGTTCTTCTTCTTGACGTTACTCCCCTTTCACTTGGTATTGAAACTCTCGGCGGTGTTTGCACAAAGCTTATTGAGCGCAACACAACCATTCCTGCAAATAAGAGCCAGATCTTCTCAACTGCCGCTGACGGTCAGACTTCAGTAGAAATCCACGTTCTTCAGGGCGAAAGAGAAATGGCTGCTTACAATAAAACGTTAGGTCGCTTCCAGCTTACCGGCATTCCCGCAGCTCCCAGAGGAGTTCCCCAGATCGAAGTTACCTTTGATATTGACGCTAACGGTATCGTTCACGTTTCTGCAAAGGATCTTGGAACGGGCAATATGCAGGATATTACAATTACCGCTTCAACAAACCTTTCCGATGAAGAAATCGATAAGGCTGTTAAAGAAGCAGAACAGTATGCCGCAGAAGACAAGAAAAATAAAGAAGCAGTTGAGATCCGCAATCAGGCAGACGGTCTTGTATACAACACAGAACGTACTTTAAATGAACTTGGCGATAAGATCGCTTCTGACGATAAAGCAAGAATTCAGGCTGAAGCAGATGCAGTTAAGGAAGCTCTTAAGGGCACCGATAACGATGCAATCAAGGCTGCAAGCGATAAACTTGCTCAGGTTTCACAGGAGATCTTTGGTAAGATCTACGCTTCAGCACAGCAGGCACAGCAGAATGCAGGCGCTGATCCTTCAGCATCTCAGGGCGGTGCAAATGCAAACGACGGCAACACATACGATGCCGATTATGAAGTAGTTGACGAGGATAAATAATTTTTATGGCCAGCAAACGTGATTACTACGAAGTGCTCGGTGTCCAGAAAAATGCCACCGATGATGAAATAAAAAAAGCGTTCAGAAAAATGGCAAAACAATATCACCCGGATATTCATCCGGGTGATAAAGAATGCGAAGAAAAGTTCAAGGAAGTCAACGAAGCCTACGCTGTTCTTTCCGATGCCGAAAAGCGTGCTAACTACGATCAGTTCGGCTTTGACGGACCTCAAGGGTTCGGTGGCGGCGGTACATACGGCGGAGGTTTTGACGGTTTTTCAGGCTTTGGCGATATTTTTGATACGTTCTTTGGCGGCGGTCAAAGGCAGAGCCGTAACCCCAACGCGCCTCAACGCGGTAACGATTTAAGAGTTGATCTTCGCATTTCCTTTGAAGAAGCCGCTTTCGGTTGCGAAAAGGAAATTGAGGTTTTACGCGAAGAAGAGTGTGACGTATGCCACGGCAGCGGTGCAAAAGAAGGAACTCAACCTGAAACCTGCCCTATCTGTAACGGAACAGGTCAGGTACGTTCACAACAGAACACCATTTTCGGTTCTTTCGCATCAACCCGCCCCTGCGACAGATGCCGCGGTACGGGTAAGATAATTAAAGAACCTTGTACACGTTGCAACGGAAAAGGCAGAATTCGCCGTAAGCGCAAGATAAACGTAAAAATTCCCGCAGGTATTGATAACGGTCAGGCAATCAATCTCCACAATGAAGGCGAACAAGGTAAAAAAGGCGGTTCCAACGGTGATCTTTACGTTCGCATAACCGTTGCGCCCCATGAAAAGTTCGTTCGCCGCGGTTGCGATATTATGCTGGATCTTGATATTGATTATCCAAAGGCAGTTCTTGGCGGTGAAGTTCTTGTTCCCACCATTGACGGAAATACGGTTTCATTGAAAATTCCTGAAGGAACTCAACCGGGTGCACGCTTCCGTCTTAAAAATCAGGGTATCGTTTATATTAACACCCAATCAAAAGGCGATATGTACGTAACTGTTAATATTTCCGTTCCCAAGCGCCTTACAAATAAGCAAAAAGACCTTTTAAAGGCTTTCGGTGATGAACTTAACGGCACTTCTGACGAAAAGAAAAAGAAAAAAGGTATATTTTAAAAAGGCGAGAAATTCTCGCCTTTAATTTTTGCCAAAAGCAAATACCCCATCCGAAATCTCGGATGGGGTCAGAGCACTGACAAACCCATGCAAACACAAACCCCTGCAAAAATTTTGCAGGGGTTTATTTCCTTCGTTGCATTTCACTTGCAAAATGCGGTCATTTACGTCTGTGTAAACTCCCTTTTTTGCAAGTTCAGCGCCTTGGCTTGCAAGGGTTTCTCGAACTCTGGCAGCCTGCTTACTTTGTCAGCAGACATACCCCATCCAAAATCTCGGATGGGGTATGTTTTTACATATTTCTCGCGTTCTGTATTATTGTGCGTCAACAAGTGCAACAGCGCTTGTGCCATATCTTCCGATAGCCTGAACAAGTGCGCTCTGTGCGCCGTTATATTTTGATGCGATATAACTGTTTGCGCTATAGGTAAGAGTCTGTACGGTAGTGCCGTTTACCTGAAGTTCGATGTTAAATACTTCGCTATATCTTGTTGCGGAAAGATCTTCAAGATAAAGTGTTCCGTTTTCAAGGTCTGCTTCGGTATAGATCTTATCGCCAACCTTAACTGTTACGTTTGTCCAGTTTTCAACGTTAAACTTAACGTAAATACTTATATAGTTGCTAACGTGAAGTCCCATTGATCTGAAACTATAATCAGCATTTGTGGTTTCAGTAACAGCCTTTACACTTTCGGGTTTTACAAATTCAGATCTGTTTTCTTGAACCCATGAAAGATCGTTCATAAGAGCA
>JAZQII010000058.1:0-5501 GCA_045541035.1 Clostridia bacterium
TGAAGCATTGCATATCATCAAGACGAAGTCTTGCATATCATCAATTTCGCAGAAATTGCATATCATCAACGCGTAAGCGTTGCATATCACTTGCCTGCAAGGGCAAATATACTGCTGTTCGATTTCTCGAACAAAAAGCAACAAAATTCAGTCTTTTTTTGTTATAAGTTCGAGAAAGTGGAAAAGTGAGAAAAAGAGTAAAGTATGATTTCAAATGAATAGCACCGACCGTAAAAGCGGACTATATTTAAAAAAATTACAACCCATATAGCATCACAAGGGCGAATTCACTCAAAAAAACACCCCTCGCATTTTTTATGCAAGGGGCATTTTCATTATAAAAGTCGGTTGGGAAGTCCGTTATTGGGATCACCCATATAAATGAACAGGAAAACTGCCATAAGAATTGCGCCAATAGCAAAACTTACTGCTAAAGTTGTGCCGAAAAGGTTGGGTGATTCGTGTTCGCGCTTTTTCTTATAAATATAAACGTAAGTGCTGATACCTGAAATCAGGGCCGAGATAATGCTGGTTACGGTCATAACAGTTTCGTTAAGAGCATCTTCGGGAAAAAGCACCATTGTGAAAAGAAGTACGATAGGCGAAAGTCCTGCAACGAGACCGAAGTTAAGACCTAACAAAATTGCACTTATCACTAAAAGAATTTTTTTAAACATTTTTTAAAATTCCTTTCATTATAAGGTTTCGATATTTTCTGAAACTTCGGTATTTTCATTAACTTCATCTAAAAGTTCTTCAGGCTTTTCTTCTTCGTGAGGCGCGGTAGCAACTGCAACCACCTTAACGCCGTCCTTAATGCGCATTACGCGGACACCCTTTGTTGCTCTGCCCATTGAACGGATCTGGCTGACTTCGGTGCGGATAATGGTGCCGTCAGAAGTAATAAGCATAATATCTTCTTCGCCCGAAACAGAAACCATATCAACGATATTGCCCGTTTCTTCGGTAAGATTATGAGTAATAATACCCTTACAATTTCTGCCCGTTACGCGGTACTCGCCTGCCTCGGTACGCTTGCCGAAGCCGTTTTCGGTAATGGTAAGAATTTCCGTATCGCCTGAAATAACCGCCATATTAACAACGAAATCATCTTCCTGAAGATTGATAGCGGTAACACCCATAGTTGCACGGCTCATGGGACGAACCAGCTTTTCTTCAAAGCGGATAGCCTTACCCATACTTGTAGCAAGCAAGATATCGCTTTCGCCGTTTGAAAGTTCAACGTTCACAAGTTCATCGCCATCGCGGAGAACGATTGCAATAAGACCGTTCTTGCGGATATTATATTCAGAAAGAGCCGTCTTTTTAATGTAACCGTCACGGGTTGCCATAACAAGGTTCATATTTTCTCTTGCTTCTTCGCCCTCAGGAAGAGTGATTACGGTAGTAACCTTTTCTCCGCCGTCAAGGTTAAGAAGATTTACTATTGCGCTGCCCTTTGCAGTTCTGCCTGCTTCGGGAATCTGATAGCATCTTAATTGGAACACACGACCGCGAGTTGTAAAGAACAAGATATCGGTGTGAGTATTTGCAACAAGAACGCGCTCAACAAAGTCCTCATCGCGGGTAGTAATACCCGTAATGCCCTTGCCGCCGCGGTTTTGTGCGCGGTAAGTATCGGCAGGAACACGCTTAATGTAGCCAAAGTGAGTCATGGTAACAACCATGTCTTCCTGCTGAATAAGTGATTCATAGTCAATTTCATCAGATGATGCGGTGATCTCGGTTCTTCTGTCGTCGCCGTACTTGTCCTTAATAACTAAAAGTTCTTCCTTAATAATATCAAGAACCATCTGCGGATCTGCTAAAATTGAACGGTAATAAGCAATCTTTTCCTGAAGTTCGTTAAATTCTTCCTGAAGTTTTTCTCTTTCCAATCCCGTCAAGCGCTGAAGACGCATATCAAGAATGCTCTTTGCCTGCTCTAAAGAGAATTGAAGTTCTTCCATAAGTCTGTTTCTTGCAATTTCCGTTGTCTGACTTGAGCGGATAAGTGCAATAACAGTATCAATAATATCAAGTGCACGAAGGAAACCTTCAACAAGATGTGCTCTTGCTAAAGCCTTATCAAGATCATACTTTGTTCTTCTTGTAACGACTTCTTTCTGATGCTCAAGATAATAATAGAGCATTTCCTTTAAGTTAAGCACGCGAGGCTCACCGTCAACAAGAGCAAGCATGATCGCGCCGAAACTATCCTGAAGTTGTGTATGCTTATAAAGGAAGTTAAGGATAACCTGAGGATTAACGTCTTTCTTAAGTTCAAGAACGATTCGCATACCCTCTTTATTTGATTCATCGCGAAGATCGGAAAGACCTTCAAACTGCTTGTCCTTGTAAAGTTCGGCAATACGCTCAATAAGTTTTGCCTTGTTTACCTGATAGGGAATCTCGGTAATAACGATTCTCTGACGGTCTGCCGTCATCTGCTCGATCTCGTGCTTTGCGCGGATAACGATTCTTCCGCGGCCGGTAAGATAGGTGTCGCGAATGCCCGAAATACCCATGATCTGACCTGCCGTCGGGAAATCGGGGCCCTTAATATGTTCCATAAGTTCTTCAATGGAAACGTCAGCATTTTCAATTAACGCAACAACACCGTCAATAACTTCACAAAGGTTGTGGGGCGGAATGTTTGTTGCCATACCAACTGCAATACCGTCAGATCCGTTAACCATAAGGTTAGGGAAACGTGAGGGCAAAACACGGGGTTGCATTTCGGTTTCATCAAAGTTAGGATAGAAATCAACGGTTTCCTTATCAAGATCAGCCAAAAGTTCCCCTGCTATCTTTGAAAGTTTTGCTTCTGTGTAACGGGAAGCAGCGGCAGGGTCGCCGTCAACTGTACCGAAGTTACCCTGACCGAAAGCCAAGGTATAACGGATGGAGAAAGGCTGTGCAAGACGAACTAACGCATCGTAAATTGACGAGTCGCCATGGGGATGATATTTACCCATAACGTCACCAACGATACGGGCGCTCTTTCTTGTAGGCTTATCAAAAGTGTAGCCGTTTTCGTACATTGAATAAAGGATACGTCTGTGAACGGGCTTCAAACCGTCGCGAACGTCAGGAAGCGCACGGCTGATATTAACCGCCATAGCGTAGGAGATAAAGGATTTTTTAACTTCGGATTCAATGTCAATATCTATGATTCTGTTGTTATCTTCCATTTTTTATACCTCCTTAAATATCAAGTTCGTCGTCGGAAACAAGACGTGCGTTTTCTTCAATAAACTGACGTCTTGGTTCAACTTCGTCGCCCATAAGAATAGTGAATATCTGATCTGCCGCAATGGCGTCTTTCATAGTAACACGCTTTAAAATACGTGTTTCGGGATTCATTGTAGTTTCAAAAAGCTGTTCCGAACTCATTTCACCAAGACCTTTATAACGGGCAACTTCATAGTTCTGTCTGTTAATGGAATCAAGGAATTCGTTAAGTTCAGCATCGGAATAACAGTAATGCACCTGCTTGGTACGGGTCATGGTAACTTTAAATAACGGTGGCTGTGCCGCGTAAACGTAACCGCCGGTAATAAGTTGCGGCATGTGGCGGAAGAAGAACGTTAAAAGAAGCGTTCTGATGTGAGAACCGTCAACGTCAGCATCGGTCATACAGATAATTTTATGATATCTTAACTTGCTTTCATCAAACTCAACGTCAATACCTGCGCCGAAAGCGGTGATCATTGAACGAATTTCGTTATTCTGAAGCATTTTATCAAGACGAGTCTTTTCAACGTTAAGAATCTTACCGCGAAGAGGAAGAATTGCCTGAGTCTTTCTGTCGCGGCCTTCTTTAGCAGAACCGCCTGCAGAGTCTCCCTCAACGATAAAGATCTCGCACTTCGAGGGATCTTTTTCAGAACAGTCGGCTAACTTTCCGGGAAGTGAGAATGTATCAAGACTTGATTTTCTTCTTGTTAATTCCCTTGCCTTTCTTGCCGCTTCACGGGCGCGTGAAGCCATAAGGCACTTGTCAATAATACCCTTTGCAACCTGAGGATTTTCTTCCAAAAACGCTTCCAACTTTTCAGAAACGATATTTTCCGTTATGGGACGGATTTCGGAGTTACCAAGTTTAGTTTTTGTCTGTCCTTCAAACTGAGGCTCTTCAAGTTTAACGGAAACGATGGCAGTCAAGCCTTCGCGCACGTCTTCACCTGAAAGATTCTGTTCGCTTTCCTTTAAAAGTTTATATTTTCTTGCATACTCATTTATAACTTTGGTTAAAGCGTTTCTGAAACCCGTTAAGTGAGTTCCGCCTTCATGAGTCTGAATATTGTTTGCGAAAGTATAAACGGTTTCGTTATAGCCGTCATTATACTGCATGGCAACTTCAACGGTGCTTGTACCCTTTACACCCTCAAAATATAAGGGTTTTTCTAAAAGAAGCACTTTGTTTTTGTTTAAAAACTCAACAAACTCAATGATACCGCCCTCATAGTGGAAACTCTCTAACGCCTTATGTTCCTCGCGCTTATCCTCAATGGTAATGCGGATACCCTTGTTTAAGAATGCAAGTTCCCTTAAACGCTTTTTAAGGTTATCAAAATCGAAAACAACCGTTTCAAAAACTTCAGGATCGGGCCAGAACTGAACGCAAGTACCCGTTTCGTCAGTTTCGCCTACGACAGTAAGAGAGTCAACGGCATCACCGCGCTTATAGTGCTGAACGTGAATTTTTCCCTGTCTTCTTACTTCAACGTGAAGATCTGTTGCAAGAGCGTTAACTACCGAAAGACCAACGCCGTGAAGACCGCCTGAAACTTTGTATCCCCCGCCGCCGAATTTACCGCCTGCGTGAAGCACGGTAAGAGCAACCTCAACAGCAGGTTTCTGATATTTTTCATGAATGTCAACGGGAATACCTCGTCCGTTATCGCGAACCGAGCATGAACCGTCCTCATGAATAGTTACGGTAATAGTGTTACAGAAGCCTGCAAGAGCCTCGTCAATGGAGTTGTCAACAAGTTCCTGCACCAGGTGATGAAGACCGCGCTCATCGGTAGAGCCAATGTACATACCGGGACGTCTTCTAACTGCTTCAAGGCCCTCAAGCACCTGAATCTGCGACGCGTTATAGTTGTTTTCCGTCATAGCAAATTTCCTTTCTTAGGCAGATGAAAAATGACTTTTCACCCTTTTATTATATATAATAATATATTTATATATATAATATCATAAAAATTTGGCTGTGTAAACTGTTTTTTTAGATTTTACGGGACTTTTTCGCGCCCGTCAGGTCATATCGCTTGCGAGTATTGTGAGCAATTATAACTACTTTTCCACTTTATCGAACTTGTGAACAAAATCCCCCAACACACAATCCGTTCTTATAATCACTTTTCCACTTTATCGAACTTGTGAACAAAATGTATTGTTTGTGCTTAATTACAACCCCTCCACCACCTTACGGCGGTCCCCCTCTTGCCCTTTTGTGGTACCCAAAAATTTCTGCGGTCGTTCCACTCTTG
>JAZQII010000059.1:0-69179 GCA_045541035.1 Clostridia bacterium
ACTTCAGAGTTTGCAATTTCGAGCGGAACGTTATATAATATATCCAAAGAAGCTTTTAATATGGGTATAAGTGAATATATTCGCAAGCAACGGATAAAAAAGGCGATCAGGCTTTTATCAGAAGAAGATATTCCCATTTATCGTGTTGCTGATGAGGTTGGTATAATGGATGCCAATTATTTAACTAAACTTATTAAAAAAGAAACGGGAAAGACTCCCAAAGAAATTAAAAAGGAGAATTTATAATGAACAAGTACGTTGGAAATGAAATGCAACTCTATTCTGTAAAAGAAGCACGTCTTTCAGGAGGGAAGGCTGACGGAATGCGCGTATTGCTCGTAAAAAATGCTAAAGGACTTGAATTTACCGTATCCCTTGACAGATGCGCAGATATTTCCGAATTAAGTTTAAAAGGTGATAATTATGCCTTTATAGGGCCTTGCGGTTACGTTGCACCCACTTATTATGATAATCGGGGAATTAACTTTTTAAAATCATTTACGGCAGGCTTTATGACTACCTGCGGTTTAAGAAATGTTGGCAATCCCTGCACAGATGATAATGAAGAACTGCCTTTGCACGGCACAGTTTCACATATTCCTGCGGAAAAGCATTGCTGGTATGTTGAAAATGATGAAATACACATTAAAGCAACAATTCGCGATGCATATCTTTTTAATAAAAAACTTCTCCTTGAAAGGGAATATATCTGTCCCATAAATGAAAACGTTATTTATTTAAAAGACATTGTTAAAAATATAGGCTTTGAAGATTCGCCGTTGCAGATGCTTTATCATTGTAATATGGGATATCCTTTGTTAAGTGAAAAAGCAACACTTAACATTCCATCAAACAAAGTTGTTTCGAGAAATGAACACTCGGAAACGGGAATTGATAAATGGCAGATTTGCGAAGAACCCCAAAATGGCTACGTTGAAATGTGCTATTATCATGAGTTTGAAAATGAAACACCCACGGTATCACTCTATAACAACGATATCAAAAAAGGTATCGAAATGACCTTTGATACAAAAGAATTACCATTCTTTACCCAATGGAAGATGATGGGTGAGGGGGAATACGTTATGGGACTTGAACCCGGAAACTGCAATCCTGACGGCAGAGATAAAATGCGCGAAAGCGGGAAACTTGAGATCCTTAAATCAGGCGAAACAAAAACTCACAGAATTAAATTTAAGTTTGTTGAATAAAAAACAAAAGCCACGAAATTTCGTGGCTTTAAATTTTATTGGTTATCTTTTTCCATTTCGTCCATTGAAACAGAGTACGTATGTTCAATGGGTTTCCATTCAACTTTAGTAAATAAAGCCTGAATTGAAATGGGAATGTATGTAAGAATGAAGAATGGGAACGTGAAAATTGAACCGATCTTTCTTGCAGGTGAGCAATGGATCTGCTTCCATTCACCGATTAGAGTGATAATTCCAACCACAAACAGAAGCGCGTAAGCACCAAGACCTGCATTGACCATACCTATTGTAACGGCGAGAGCGTATTTTATATCAAAAATCAATGAATAAATAAGTGCGCCGAAGTTAATGAAAAAGTTTGTTACGGTAATAAAGAAAGCAGGGGCAATGGTCATAAGCATGTCAAAGGAAGAAAAGCCTTTGCAAGTAACTATATTTTTAATAAGTCCCATGCCGTATTTTGAAATAACCTGCAAAAAGCCTTTTGACCAACGCAAGCGCTGACGCCAGGATTGTTTGAAGCTTGTAGGCTGCTCGTCATAAAGCATAGCGCTATGGCAATAGCCGACTTTTTCGCCATGAATAACGTTATCAATTGAGAACTCAATATCTTCAGTTAAAAGATAGTGTTTCCAACCGCCCTGACGTTTGATAATATCCTTATGCACAAGGAATCCCGTTCCTGAAACTGCGCAACTTGTGTTTAAAATAAAACGGGGATTGTTAAGATAGCGTGCTTCACGAATAAACCAAAGGGCATAGCCTGCTGAAATCCAGTTGCTGCCGTAGTTTTTTGAATTGCGGTAACTTGTAATAATCCTGCTTCCTTCTGAAAAACATTTATCCATTTCGGTTATATAATGTTTATCAAGAAGATTATCGGCATCAAAAACAAAGTAACCGTCGTAATAATCGAGACCTTTTTCCTTATTAATGTTCTGTAAAAGGAAGTTAAGGGCATAACCTTTACCTAAAAGATCAGTATCAAAACGCTCATAGACTATTGCGCCTTTTTTTCTTGAAAGTTCCGCAGTTGAATCGGTGCAGTTATCGGCAACAACGTAAATATCAAGAAGATCCTGAGGATAATCGTTTGCCTGAATACTGTCAATAAGATATCCGATTACGTTTTCTTCGTTACGGGCAGATATCATTATTGCATAGCGGTGAACCTGTTCAACGTCTTTAAATTTTTTCGGTTTAACGAAAATTGCAAGTATAATATAAAAGAATTGATATGAGAAACATATAGTCAAAATAATACTTGTGGCAATATTGACCGCATTTAACCAAGGGATGCTATGATAAAAATCATTGAGCACATCCCAATTGATAATATTTAACCAAACTGTTGTCATTTTAAATCCTCGTAAAGTGTTTTTTTAGCCTGAATAAAAGATTCAAGGCAGAGTCTGTAACCCCATATATGATGTACTATTCTCAAAGAGCACAGTAACTTATTTTATTTTTAATACATGACTATTATACACTCTTAAAATATATTTGTCAAATTTATTCGAATGGGGCAAAAATAGGCGCAAAAACAAAAATACTGCGATAAAAGCGGGGCATTTGGATAAATAACAGAAAATGTAAAATTCTATAATTACTTGAATAATTCAATTTTATCAATTCCAAAGTGCATGAAAGAATAGCGTTCTTTAAATTCTTTGGCAACGGAATCTTCGCTCCATTGACCTTCAAAGGTGAAACTTGCGGGAACTACTGCAAAAGATTCATTGGTCTTGTGGTGAAGTGGACCTAACGTATTTCTTAATGAATTTATAAGTTCCACCTTTATTTCGTTTTCGCCGTCTTCAAGATCAATATAAGCGGTGCGGTCAAAGATAAGTGTTTTAACCTTTTTGTTGTTTATGAATAAGTTGCATATAGCATATCTTCCGGGGATAGAAAGCAGATATTTACCCTTTTCAGCATTAAAAGATTTCTTCAAGGTGATTTTTCCGTAGAAGAATGGATAAAGATCCGTCGTTATATCGGAAATATCAACGGTACGTTTTTGTTTTGTTATTGTGAAATTACCGTCGTTTAATCTGCTGTCATTTTCACCGATAGTATAATTCTTATCCGAGCAAACACCGAAAGAGCCGAAAAGATAAACGGCTTCAATTTCAGTATCAAGTGAAAGACAGTTGCGTAAAGATTCCATAACGTTTTGGAACAAAACGTCATAAACTTTTTGTGCCTGATAATAATCAAAGGATAAAACTATCTCGTTTTTGCCTTTATGTGAAAGGTGTGATATAGGCGCAAGTTTAAAACTTCTGTCAATGCGCCAGTCATCTGTAAGAGTGGCTTCTTTGCCGTTAACCGTAATAGAAAGATCTTTTAACGGTTCAATGCAAAGGGCAAGGTTTTTGGGAATAAAGTCAGCATTAAAAGTAAATTTCAAATATACTTTACCGCAATGTTTCCGTTTAAGTAAAAGTTCATGAATGTGCTTTATATAGCGCACAGGCTCGTAAGTTTTGCCGTCAAAGGAAAGAGATGCAAAATCAAGAGCAATGCAATTTTCAGGTTTTTTTGTGAGAGTAAAATCGTTTTCTAAAGTATATGCCTTAAAAAGTTCTTTTTCAGGTTCTTTTTTAGTTAAAGTTTTTGTTTCGAAAAGCATATATGAAGCAGAATCGGTAAAATCAAGAACAACGTTTACGTCTTTTTTGTTCTTTTCAATATTTAAAGTATCTTCCTTTAAATCGAGCATGTGAATCTGCTTTAAGCCTTTGCAGTTTTTTACGGTAAGAGTTGCACCTTTTATTTCTTTTTCGGTAAGATTTGTAATATAGAAGATTCTTCCGTGTTCGGTTGTGCGGACGTTTATGCGCATTCTATCTATTGGCATATTATCCTTTTCAATAAAGGCTTCACGGGAAGAAAGAATATCTTCAAAAGTTTTGTTGGCTTTAAGCCATGAAAGATCTGAAATTTTACCGTCGATACGGGTTGGCATCGTACCTTCTGAAACCACTTTACCGCCGTTTTTAATAAACTCTTTAAGAAGAGAAGCGGTAAATGAGTCAATAGTTTCTGCTTCGGGGATAACTACGTAATCGTACTTGCATTGACCGATAATAAATTTATCGTTTTCAACTTTTCCGTGGCGTGAAATAATTGTTTCATCACCTAAATGATACTGCACGCCAAAATTTCCGTATTTATCTAAAAGTGCATGGAATGGTGCTTCAAGGTGCTTGACGCTTTCATCTGAAGCGATGCGCTGATAATATAAATATAATGAGTGCATTGGATGAAGAATAAGAACGTTGGCGTTTTCTTTACCTTCTGCCATAAGTGCGCCTATGTGGGCAAAATAATCGTTGAATTGTTTATAGTATGAGTTCCATGGCAGATGATCGCTGTAATGAGCAGGATAATCGTACTTTCTTTCACCGCGTTCAGAATAGGGGTAAAGGTGAGAACAGATAAGGTTTATGCCTGAAACAAATTGCCATTGGGCAATACGTTTAAGTTCGATAGGCGAAACGTCCCAACCGCAAAGGGCAAACGTTTCTGTAAGGACTTTTTTCTTATTTAACTGTGCGGCAACAGAACCTAACTGTTTAGGCGCAAGATCATCATAAAACATTCTTCCTAAATGATCCATGCCGGGAATATGTTCATATTCATAAAAAGGCATTACACCGCCGCAGCACACCATCTGGAATGCAAGGGAAGTTTCTTCAATACTGTGTCCCGTAAGTTTTGCACCGTTTTCTTCGCACCAATCATATATTTGTTTTGCAAAACTATCGTTATATTGTCTGTGGCACAAAAGCCAATAGTCATAGCGCATTTCTTTTGCGCCTTCAAAATCAATAAAGAGGGCAGGGATAGCCTTATAAACGCTATATCCGTATGCTTCCTGAAAGTTTTTAAGAAAAGTATCAGACCACGCGGTATTATAGCGATAGTACTGAGGCTCGTCAGTAAAAAAGCCGGGCATTGCTTTACCGAAATTTTCGCCTACCCGTTTTTTATATTGTTCGTGAGTTGCCGTGATAAATTTTCTGATTATGTTTTTGTCAAGAATATCAACGTAACTTGCAGAATATTCTCTGTAAACGTTGAGAAATTCTCCGTCTTCAGGGTTAGTAACCTGAACGCCTTCAAGAGTGTAAACGGCAAAGGCGTTTTCATCAAATTTTCCGATTTTATGTGTGAGATAGGCAACAAAATTTTTAGGATCTTTTAAAAGTTCTCCTCCTGCAAAGCCTGAAGGCCAACCGTTTTCATCGTAAGCCCACGCTTCCATATCGAGTTTTTTCGCTTCTTCTACGCAGGCATTTATGCAATCGTACCATTCATCGGAACAATATTCAGTTTTTAATCCTCCGCGGGCGTGCATGAAGAATCCGTTAAGACCGATATCTTTCATGTTATGAATCTGCCTTAAAAGTTCATCTTTTTCAAGTTTATCGTTCCAACTCCAGAAAGGGAGACCGCCGAATTCTTTTTTGTTTTCTTTTATCTTTTTTGTTAATTTCATTTGATACCTCACAAAAAAACGTTGCACAATTACTGCAACGGTATTTTTTTTATTATAACATAGTGACTTTCTGTTTGTAAACACCAAAAATGTCATTTATATTTTTTAAGGAAATATAATTAAACATAAGGAGGTGCTTTTTTTGAAAAAGGCAATTGTTTTGTTGGTGATTATTGCCACAATGTTTTCGGGGTGTGCAAAAAAAGAAGTTAAAAATAATGAATACGGTAAAGTATCTTTTACTGTTATTGACGGTTTCAGCGGACTGCCCGTAGAAGGTGTAAGGCTTGTTATTCCCGAATGTGAAAAGGAACTTTTTACGGACTCTTCGGGAAAAACAGAACAAACAGAGGTTACTGTGATTAAAAATGAAAACAGCGTTCTCAAACAAGATTACGGCACTTTTTCGGTGCTGGGGTATAAAGACGGATATAACGAATACGCGTTATTCTATGCGCAGATAAAAGACGGTCAGGAACGTAATATAAAAGTATATATGTTTATGACCGATACGCCCCTTTCTTCGGGAACACCCCTTGCAACCATTGAAAGTCCTGATAAGGAATGGGTTAATGCGCTGGTGGAAAAATACAGAAATTAAATATTCAGTTTTATGCATAAAAATACATAAAATTTACAAATAAAAACGAAAAAAACGCTTGACAAACCTTTTTTATAAACGGAAATTTTTCAAAAAACAATTTATCCACAGGTGTTGATAACTTTGATTTCATTTGTGGATAAATTCATATGTCAAGGAAAATGGGGAAGTTAAATGTGGATAACTTTTTGGCAAAAAGGAAAGTTATCCACATAAAAGCAAAAAAACCCGTATTTTACTGAACTTTTACTGTGGATTACTTTTTTTGATTCAATTTGTTAAAATAGTATTACAAAAATTGAATTTTTGCAAATTTTCATTAAAATCAGGCAAAAATGTTTATGCATAATGTATGCAAAAAAATGAATGAAGAAAAATCCTTTAAAAATGCGGTAAAACAAGGGTTTCTACTGTTTTTTTAAGAAAAGAGAGAATTTTTATGACTGAAAAAATCTTAAAATATTTATGCGGAATTTTGCTTGTTACGGCACTTACTTTTGGAATGTTTTTCCGTGATACAGATAAAGCAGAATCTGTTTTTTTAAATTATCCGTTAAATGATTACGTAATTGTTCTTGATGCAGGGCACGGCGGTGATGACGGCGGTGCAATAGGAATAAAAACACTTACACGTGAAAAAGATATAAATCTTTCAATAACTTTAAAACTTGCCCGTCTTTTTGAAAGCGTGGGCGCAACGGTTATTCTCACCAGAGCAGATGAAAATGCGCTATGTAAAAACGGGTTCAATAAAATGGAAGATATGCGATCCCGCGCTGAGATAATCGAAATTTCAAGACCTTACGTTGTTTTAAGCATTCATTGCAACAGTTTTCCGCAAAGCAAAAGTGTTAAAGGCGCGCAGACATTCTATTATCCGGGCTCTGTAACGGGAGAAGCATTGGCAGAAAGTATTCAGGAAAGTCTGAGTGAAATGGTAGATCCGAAAAATAAGCGACAGGTAAAAAGTGAAGATTTTTATATGCTCCGCCATGGAAATTCCACAAACGTTATGATTGAATGCGGTTTTCTTTCCTGCCCCGAAGAGGAAGTTTTGCTTATTGATGATAATTATCAAAACAAACTGTCTTACGCCATATTTGACGGAACCTGCAAATACATATTAAAAGCAAACACTCCCGATAATATATAATTGCTTTTTTTTTCGAAATATAATATAATTATCTTACAAAATGTTCGGGAGATAATTATGCGCCAAATTACAGTTGAAAAAATTGAAAATGCAGTTTTTGACCTTTTGAGGGATATTTGTGTTAATATGCCCAAAGATACGGAAAAAATGATAGAAGATGCCTATAAAAATGAGATTTCTGACTACGGAAAAGCCAATCTTAAAATGGCGCTTGATAATATCAAGATTGCAAGAGAAAACAATATGCCCATCTGTCAGGATACGGGAATGGTTACAGTTTTTGCTGAAATCGGGCAGGAAGTGCATATTGTCGGCGGAAATTTTGTTGATGCTATAAATTCAGCCGTAAAAAAAGCATACGTTCCTTTCAGAAAAAGTGTTCTTTCTCCGATAGACCGCATAAATACGGGAGATAACACTCCTGCGGTTATTCATACTTCGCTTGTTGAAGGCGATAAAATCAAACTAACCGTTGCGCCTAAAGGCTTCGGAAGCGAAAACATGAGCGCTCTAAAAATGCTTAAACCGTCAGAAGGTCTTGAGGGAATTAAAAACTTTGTTATTGAAACTGTTTCAAAGGCAGGCTCAAACCCTTGTCCGCCCGTTATTATCGGTGTAGGTATCGGCGGAACAATGGAAAAGGCGGCTATTATGTCAAAACACGCTTTGGCAGTTTCAAAAAATTCCGACGATCTCTTTTTAAAAAAACTTGAAAAAGAACTTTTGGAAAAAATAAACGATCTTGGTATCGGTCCACAAGGTCTTGGCGGAAGATGCACTTGCCTTAACGTTTACATTGAAACTTATCCTACCCATATAGCAGGCTTACCCGTTGCAGTAAACGTTCAATGTCATTGTGCCCGTCACGGCGAGGTGATAATATGATAGAACTTAAATTTCCTTTAGAAGACAGAGAAATACTTAAAACTTTAAAAGCGGGGGATAGCGTGCTTCTTTCAGGTGTTATCTACACCGGCAGAGATGCTGCACACAAAAAACTTGTTGAAAAAATAGATAAGTGTGAAGAACTTCCCGTTGAAATTAAGGATATTGCTATTTACTATACGGGCCCTTGCCCAAAACCCGAAAATAAACCTATCGGCTCGTGCGGGCCTACAACAAGCGGAAGAATGGATGCTTATGCGCCTAAATTATTAGACCTTGGACAAGCAGTAATGATCGGCAAAGGCGAAAGAAATGATGAAGTCATATCTGCCTGCAAAAGAAATAAGGCGGTGTATCTTGCGGCGGCAGGCGGAGCAGGCGCTCTTTTGGCAGATTCGGTAAAAAAGTGCGAAGTTATTGCTTTTCCCGAACTTTTGTCTGAGGCAATTCATCGCCTTGAAGTTGAAAAAATGCCTCTTATTGTTGCTATTGATACTGAAGGCAGAGATCTTTTTAAAACGGGCAGAGACAAATATAAAAAATAAAACGGCTTTGAATGCCGTTTTTATTTTGTTTTGGTTCCAAATTGTTGACGAAAACTTGCTTGTATTATATAATGTATAGCAACATAGTTAAAAAACAAGTCAATATAATTCTTGAAAAAACAATAATTTTAAATTACAATATTTAGGAAAAAAGGACGTAAAATGGCAGAAGATTTTATTTTAAATGAACTTTCTAAAAAATTTAACGGTGATGAAAATTCTGTAAGGCAATTAAATCCGTTGATTCTTGCGTCGATAGGAGATGCGGTTTACAGTCTAAGTATTCGTTGCCATATGGTTGCAAATCATGATTTCAATGCTCATATGCTCCATATGAATTCTGCAAAAATGGTTCGCGCTTCGGCACAGAAAGAAGCGTATTATAAGATTGAAAACTTGCTTTTGGAAGATGAACTTTATATTGCAAAGCGGGGTAGAAATTCGCATCCGGGAACAGTACCCAAAAATGCTGATATTTTAGATTACCGCGTTGCAACGGCACTTGAAGCGGTGTTTGGCTATTTATATATTTTGAATAAAGCCGATAGAATAAATCTTTTAATAAAAACTATATTGGAGAATGAAAATGAAGAAATTTGATGATAGAAAATTCAATAATAAAAACAGAAGTTTTGATAAAAATAAGAAATTCGATAAGCCACGCTACGATAAACCCAGATTCAATGATGAAAAACCTAAACGCTTTGAAAAGCGTGATGAATCTGAAAAAGATGAATTTTGCGAAAATATTCTTGAGGGCAGAAATCCCATTCGTGAAGCAATAAAAGCAGGCAGAAATATTGAACGTCTTCTTGTTGCCGAGGGCGAGATTCAAGGCTCGGTAAAGGAAATCGTTTACGATGCAAAGGCTAACGGTGCAATTATTCAGGAAGTTGAACGTGCACGCCTGGACCGTATTTCACAAACAGGTGCGCATCAGGGAATTATTGCTTACGTTGCGGTTAAAGAGTACGTAAGCGTTGACGATATTTTAGAATATGCCCGTGAAAAAGGCGAAGATCCTTTTATCGTAATTCTTGATGGCATCTGTGATCCTCAGAATTTAGGCGCGATTATCAGAAGTTCAGAATGCGCAGGCGTTCACGGTGTTATTATTCCTGAACGCAGAGCCGTGGGACTTACTCCCGTTGTTGCAAAATGCTCGGCAGGCGCCATTGAATATATGCGCATTGCCCGTGTTACCAATATTTCACAAACCATTGAAAAACTTAAAAAAGAAAACGTTTGGGTTTACGGTGCTTCAATGGAAGGTAAAAATTATTCACGTGTAAATATGACAGGTGCTTGTGCGCTTGTTATCGGCGCTGAAGGGGAAGGACTTTCTCCTCTTGTTAAGAAAAATTGCGATTGCCTTGTTTCGCTTCCTCAGCTTGGTAAAATCGATTCTCTTAACGCTTCTGTTGCGGCAGGTATCCTTATTTATGATTGTTTAAGACAAAAGGGTGAGAAAAATTGAAGTTAGACGTTTCTGACGAACAACTTGCAATCCTTGCGCAGATGGGAAATAACAGCGCTTCGGAAATACTTTTAAATAAATATAAACCTCACGTAAGAAGTATATGTAAACGTTTTTTTATGGCAGGCGCCACAAAAGAAGATATTATTCAGGAAGGTATGATCGGTCTTTACAGAGCCATTATGAGTTACAGTCCTGAAAAAAACAGCAGTTTTTCTGCCTTTGCCATAATGTGTATCAGACGGCACGTTGTTACTAAGGTTCAAGGTGCAAACAGAAAAAAGAATCAACCGCTTAACACCAGCGTTTCGTTAAGTAAACCCGTAAGCGATAACGGCGTAACTTTAGGCGAGATCATTGAAGATGAATCTCAGGATCCTGAAATCATGTTTATTGATTCTGAAAATAAACAAAACGCTAAAAAACGTATCAGCGGTATGCTTTCTCCCCTTGAAAAGCGGATTCTTATTGAATATCTTAAAGATAAAACTTATGATGAGATAGCAAAAAAACTTAACGTTACAACAAAAAGTGTAGATAATGCAATGCAACGCATTAAAAATAAAATTTCCCGTTTGAAAGTGTAGGCAACTGTCCATGGAAAACAAACAAAAAAAGTTCAATTATGTTTACGTCATTTACGCACTTGCTTTTTTAATGATATTTGTCGGTATCGGTTTTGCAGGTAACGTAAGAACACTTTTTATTCAGCCGGTGTGCGACGGTCTTAACGTTGAAAGAGATATTTTTTCATTATCCGAAAGTATCCGTTTTATTGCAAACGCGCTGATGAGTTTTGCCTTTGGCTTTTTATTGCATAAGATCGGACAACGGAAGATGATCGCTTTAGGCTTTGGGTGCCTTGCGGGTGCCATGCTTATTTACTCTTATGCGCCAATAATATATATATTCTGGATAGGAAGCGTGCTTTTTGGTTTCGGCGCATCTCTTATTACAACAAATATGATAGGAAGTATCATGAACAGTTGGGGCGATAAGAATAAAGGCACGATGACAGGTCTTGCGCTTTCTGCCAGTGGTATAGGCGGTGCAGTAGCAACACAGTTTGTTTCGCCCATTATTGAAAATCCTGATTTAGGTTACAGAAAAGCATATTTATTTTGCGGTATTGTAATTCTGATAACGGGAATCGTTATAGTTCTTTTGTACAGAAATAAAGGTGATGCCGTCAAAAATAAAAAACAAGCCCGTGACTTTGGTTGGGAAGGCATAGCCTTTGAAGATGCTCTGAAAAGACCTTATTTTTATATTTTTATTGTGTGTATTTTCTTTACGGGATTTGTTCTGCAAGCCATGACCGGTACTTCAACCCAACATATGAAAGATGTTTTTCAGGATCCGGTATATGTAACAAATATTTTAAGTAGTCATCTTTTGATTCTTACTGCCTTAAAATTCCTGACCGGATTTATCTATGATAAGTTTGGAATAAAGGTTGCTTTCAGTATTTGTGCGGTTGCAAGTGTTATGTCACTTATGTTCCTTGCTTTTATGCAAAATAATATTATCGGTAAAGGCTTTGCAATAGGTTATGCAGTTGTTTCGTGTATTGGTGTTCCTCTTGAAACGATTATGCTTCCCATATTTGCTTCAGAATTTTTCGGACCTAAATCTTACGATAAAGCATTGGGAATAATTTCAGGCTTTAACGTTGCAGGATATGCGGTAGGCTCATTTGTAATCAACAAGATATGCGTTATTGCCGGCGGTTACGAAAAAGGCTATTTTATTTTCGGTTTGATCATGATCACGATATTCTTCTTAATGCTTTACGTAATCAGCGCATCAAGAAAAGAACGCTTAAAAAGCATAAAATAAAGCAGGAAAAACTCCTGCTTTTTTGCTCAAAAAAATGCCCCGAATTTTCGGGGCATTAAATTATTTGTTGAGGTTTGCCTTAAGAGTCTTAAGTTCATCCTGAAGTTTAGCAGGTACTCTGCCAAGTTTAGCATAGAACTCATCGATTCCTACGGTTTCTTCTTTCCAAAGTTGAGTATCAACGTTAAGAAGTTCCTTAACAGTATCAACTGTAATATCAAGACCTTCGATGTTGATATCTTCTGCCTTGGGAACGTAACCGATAGCGGTTTCGTTTGCATCCATTGTGCCGTCGCATCTGCCGAGGATCCACATAAGAACGCGCATGTTATCACCAAAGCCGGGCCAAATGAAATGACCTTCATCATCAGTTCTGAACCAGTTAACGTTGAAGATCTTGGGAGCCTTGTCGCCAAGTTTTTCACCCATCTGAAGCCAATGTGCAAAGTAATCGTTTGCATTGTAGCCGATGAAGGGAAGCATAGCCATAGGATCGCGGCGAACAACACCTACTGCGCCTGCGGCTGCTGCAGTTGTTTCTGAAGCCATTGTTGAACCTACGAATACACCGTGCTGCCAATCTCTTGACTGATATACCAAGGGAGCGGTCTTTGCACGTCTGCCACCGAAGATGATAGCGGAGATGGGAACGCCTGCGCCTGAATTGAATTCAGATGAAATGCAGGGGCAGTTTTCAGCAGGAGCTGTGAAACGGCTGTTGGGATGTGCTGCATAAGTTGACTTATCTTTCTTATCAAACATAGCAGGAGTCCATTTATTGCCTTTCCAGTCAATAGCATGTTCAGGCTTCTCGTCTGTCATACCTTCCCACCAAACGGTGTTATCTGAAGTATCAAGAGCAACGTTTGTGAAGATAGCATTCTTCTTTGTGCTTGCAAGAGCGTTGTAGTTTGAATGAGCGTTTGTTCCGGGTGCTACGCCGAAGAAGCCGTTTTCGGGGTTGATAGCCCAAAGTCTTCCATCGGGACCTTGACGGAGCCATGCGATATCATCGCCAACGCACCATACTTTGTAGCCTTCCTTCTTGTAAAGTTCCGGAGGAATAAGCATAGCAAGGTTTGTTTTGCCGCAAGCGGAGGGGAATGCTGCTGCAATGTATTTAACTTCGCCCTTGGGATTTTCAATACCTAAAATGAGCATGTGTTCTGCCATCCAGCCTTCCTTATTAGCAAGGTAGGAAGCAATACGAAGTGCAAAGCACTTTTTACCTAAAAGAACGTTTCCGCCGTAGCCTGAGTTAATTGACCAGATTGCATTATCCTCAGGGAAGTGGCAGATATATCTGTCTTCTTCTGAAAGCTGTGCCTTGGAGTGAAGACCTTTAACGAAGTCACCGTCACCAAGCTGATCAAGAACTGCTTTGCCCATACGTGTCATAATTGCCATTGAAACAACAACGTAGATAGAGTCAGTAAGTTCGATACCGATCTTTGAGAACTCTGAACCAACGGGGCCCATTGAATAGGGGATAACGTACATTGTTCTGCCCTTCATTGAACCGTCAAAAAGCTTGCCTAACTTGGCATATGCTTCAGAGGGAGCCATCCAGTTGTTTGTGGGGCCTGCGCCGTCTTCGGTTGAGGTGCAGATGAAAGTGCGCTGTTCAACACGGGCTACGTCGTTAAGTGCTGAACGGTGAAGGTAGCAACCGGGAAGTTTTTCTTCGTTAAGCTTAATAAGCTCACCGGTAGCCATTGCTTCTTTACGAAGCATTTCAAGCTGTTCTTCGCTGCCATCGATCCACATAATGCTTTCGGGCTTTGTAAGAGCTGCCATTTCATCAACCCAATTTAAAAGCTTGATGTTTTTTGTCATTTTAAATGACCTCCTTAAATTATTAGAAATAAGGCGTGCATAGGTTATTATATCCTAAATCTCGCCAATTTAATTTTCTTAAATAAATTATATCCGAAATACCTATATTTGGCAACAATATTTTGAAGGATATAAACAAAATTTATTCAAAATTCATCATGTTTTCATATAATTTGCATTGATTCTGCAAGAAAAATTGCAAAAAGAGAGATTTTGAAATTAAATGAAGCAAAAATATTGATATTGACAAATTGAAAAACAAGTGATAGAATTAGTGCAATCGGTTGCACAGGAGGAAATATGGATAAAAAAGTAACGATATATTCTATTGCAGAAGAACTTGGATACACACCTTCAATGGTGAGCAGAGCACTTTCTGAAAAAGGCAAAGTCAGCGAAGATAAGCGAAAAAAAGTAATTGAACTTGCTCAAAAATATAATTTTGCACCAAATAAGTTTGCTTCAAGAATGAGTAAAGGTGAAATTAAAATCGGTTGCATTCTCGTATCAAGAACAAAGCGCATTGATGAAGAAATGATAATTGGCTTTAAAAAGGCTTTTAATGAACTTCGTGATTATAAAATTCATTATGAAGTGATTGCTGTTTCCACATTTAATAATTTAGATGTAGAAGATGAACTTAAAAATGCTTTATTAAAGTTTATTGAATTTGACGGTATAATTATTTCGGGTATGGGCGATAACCGCTTTACGGAAATATTAAAGAAATTTAAAATTCCCAAACTCGTTTTTTTACAAACTGTAAATGAAGAAATACCGTATCTTTTTGCATCAAAGCACAATGAATGTCTTGCGGCAGAGTGTGCATCTGATTTTCTTTTTTCAGCCAGATGTAAAAATGTTTTCCTTTTTACGGGAAATCAAGATAGTTCACTTCATTTAAGTGCAAAAGAAGTTTTTTTAGAAAAAAGCAAATTTAATGTCAAAGGCGTTTTTGACATGCGCGATGATGAAAAAATTTTAGAAGAAAACGTTGAAAAACTTATAACCGATGATATTGACGGTATCTATATAACAAGCGGAAATTCTCTTTCTCTGTGCGAATTTTTGAGAAAAAAACAGAAAAACATAACGCTTGTATGCACAGATACTTTTAAAGAACTTAATCAATATTTTTCCGATAACATTATTGATATGACTATTGATCAAAACATTTCGGGACAAGCATATTTTGCCTTTCACGGTTTATGTATGAATATTTTAAAAGGTCAGCAGATCGAAAAAAATTTATATACCGAAATTAAATTAAAAACAAAAAGCATGATAGAGGTATAAGATGGTAATATTGCTTTTAATTTCGATAATAGCGGTTGTTGTGATGAATTGTTTGTCGAATTACGTTGGAAAAAAATATATTTGTGAAGCAAAGGATACATACTTATTTAACCGTATCCAATATTTTGTGCCGTTTGTAATTTTTTTATGTATTTCTCTTACACAAAAAATATCATGGTTTGCGGTTGTTTTTGGTTTTATATTTGGAATATTTACCGTTCTTTCGGGGGTAAGCAAATTGGTGGCCTTATCCATTGGACCTATGTATATAACTAATTTGATAATTACCTCATCAATGATAATCCCAACTGTTTCAGGAGTGTTTTTTGGCGAGAAACTAAGTTATTTAAAAATCATTTTTATATTGTTTCTTGTTTTCTTCTTGTTTATTACAACTTTCAAAAAGGAAAATAATAAAAGTTTTAGTACAAAATGGCTGATTTTTTCCATTGTTGCTTTTTTATTTTGTGGCGCAATAGGTGTTTTGCAGAAAATTTTTCGTTCTACAGAGTTTGGAGATCAAACAAGTCCTTTTCTTGCAAGTGCGTTTTTAGTTTCGTTTTTATATTCGTTTTTTAAGGCACGCGGAAAGCACAAAAAAAATAATAAAAATTTTGTTGTTACGGCAATTATCTGCGGAGTATGCGTGTATTTGTGTAATCACATAAATTTGTATCTTTCAGGCATAATTGAAAGTCAGTTGTTTTTTCCTTTGGTAAACGGAATTCCTCTTGTTTTATGTTCAATATTGGCTTTTACTGTGTTTAAAGAAAAATTTAAACCTATTCAAATGATAGGTCTTATCGGCGGAATAGCGTGTCTTATTTTGATTTGTCTTGTGTGAGGTAGAAAATGGATTTTAAATTTAATTACGGAAACAGAGAATATTCTTTTAAAGATTTTAAGGATAACAAACTCAAAATAGAAAATCTTCTTGTAACTCTTGAATTAAAGGAATATAGTGAGTTTTCTGCAAAAGAGTGGCTGTTGTATTTTGAAAATATCGGTGAAGAAGATACTGATATTATTTCAGATATTTCCGATTGCAATTATGTAATAGAACTTCCCCAAATTGAAAGCACCACAACTGCATATATTCCACCCAAAAACTCAAGAAGCGTTTTTACGATGGCAGGTATGATTGATGGCTACGCTTATACTGAAAACGATACATTAAGTGCAACTGAATTTTCACGCCATCAGGAGTTTTTAAGAAAAGGTCAAAAAAAGACTTTTGAAAATCTCGGTGCACGTTCAAGTGACGTTATGATGCCATTTTTTGATGTTTGTGCAGATGAATGTGGCGCAATGGTTGCAATCGGTTGGACGGGATCGTGGAAAGCCGAGTTTTTAGAGTGTAACGACGGTGTGCTTGTTACAACCGGATTATCAAGAACTCACTTTTATCTTAAAAAAGGCGAAAAAGTGCGCACGTCCTCAACTTTGATTATGAATTACGAAAAAGGTGAGGATCATTTTAATAAATTCAGGAAGTTACTTTACAAATACTATTCCCACATTAAAACAGATGAGCCTGATGGTCTTTGTGCATATGAATTGTGGGGCGGTCTTCCAACAGAAGAAATGCTTAACAGAATGGCACGATTAAAAAAGCATAACGTTAAGTTTGAACAGACGTGGATAGATGCAGGCTGGTATGGACAATGTGAAAACTGTATCGACCCTTTTAATGGTGATTGGTCCGGTCATACGGGGGAGTGGGACGTCAATCTTAAAGTACACCCAAATGGATTAAAAGACGTTGCAGATACAGTAAAAGAGATGGGAGCACCGCTTATGTTTTGGCTGGAGCCTGAACGTGCTTGTCCTGATGTGCCTATTGTAAAAGAACACCCTGACTGGCTTTTGAAATCTGATGAAAATAATAATTTTATTGTCTATTACGGTATTGAAGAAGCCTACAAATACGTTTTTGATTTGATTTCATCATATGTGGAAAAATTCAATATGGCTTGCTACCGCCAAGACTTCAACGTTAAGCTTACCGATTATTTTGAAAAAAATGATGAAGAAAACAGACAAGGCATTACAGAAATTAAGCATATAATGGGTGTGTATCGCCTTTTTGATGAACTGCATGAAAAATATCCGAATCTTTTAATTGATAACTGTTCTTCAGGTGGCAGACGGATTGATATTGAAATGCTTAAACGTTCAATAGTTTTCTTTCGCAGTGATTATCAGTGCGAATTTAACCTTACCGCAGAAGTTTTACAGGTACATAATTCAGGGGCACAGAAGTATTTTCCGCTTCTTGGTTGCACAACGAAAATGCACGATAAATATTCAATAAGAAGTGCATATTCTGCAAGTTTTGGCGGTGCATTCTATAACGCATATTTTCAGAATATGACAGATTCTGAACTTGATTTTATTTCTGAAATTTTGGAAGAATATAAATCTATTCGTAAATATTTCTCCAAAAACTTTTACAATTTAGCATCTGAAGTGTTAGATATGACTTCGTGGACGGTGTGGCGATTCCACGATGATGAAAAAGATGAGGGAATTATTATGGCGTTTCGCCGCGAAAATTCGCCTTTTGATACTTTTACTGTCGAATTTGAAAAAGAATATGATGTTCTTAATCTTGATACGCGTGAAAAAATAAAAAACAAAACACTTAATATTGTTTTAAATGAAAAACGCTCATCCGTAATTTTTAAGTATTAATTTCGTTTTGCTATAGACAAATGAGAAAAATTTTTGTATAATCTATCAGGAACTTGTTTTGTGGAGGTTTTTTGATATGGTAAACAAAATAGTTAAAGAAATTGATAATTTGCGCGTTTTAAATAAACAAGACGAAATTTTAATGAGTTTTGACGGTTTATTAAAAGAGGCAGTCAGATTTGCTGAGCGCAATCAGATATGCGAAGTAGGTTTATGGCGAAAATTCGTTGATCTTTTCCGTTGGGGGAAAGACGGCTGCGGCGAAGTTTGGGTAAGTTGGCGAAGCGAATATTGGGGTAAAATGATGCGCGGTGCTTCAATGGTAGTGCGCTATACCCGTGATGATGAAATGTACACAATTCTTGAAGACAGCGTTCGCGATATGCTTACTGCCGAAGATGATTTAGGCAGAATTTCAGGATATTCTGTTGAAGAAGAATTTCAGCGTTGGGATCTTTGGGGCAGAAAATACGTTATGCTCGGCATGATGTATTTTATGGAAATTTCCAAGGATGAAGAACTTAACAAAGAACTTATTGCTTCAATGTGCCGTCAGGCAGATTATATAATTGAGCGTATAGGTGAAAATAAACTTGATATCCGCACTTGCTCCAAAAATTGGGAAGGCATGAATTCCTGCTCAATTTTAGAGCCTATCGTGCGCTTGTACCGCCTTACAAACAATGAAAAATATCTTAAATTTGCCGAATATATTATTTCAACGGGATTTATTCAGTCGGATAATATTATCGAACTTGCTTATAAAGACGTTGCACCTCATAAATTCCCCGTTGTTAAGGCTTATGAGATGATGTCATGCTTTGAAGGCTTATTGCAGTATTATTATCTTACAGGCATCGAAAAGCATAAAACCGCCCTTCTTAATTTAGGAAAAAACATTATAAAGGAAGAATTAAGTATTATCGGTTGCAGCGGTTGCACTCATGAACTTTTTGACCATACAAGAGTAAGACAGACTCAAACCGATTACGAAGGTATTATCCAGGAAACCTGCGTTACCGTTACCTGGATGAAATTTGCCTCTGCATTGCTTGAACTTTCAGGGGAAAGTATCTATGCAGATAAAATTGAACAGTCATTCTATAATGCCTATATGGGCGCGTTTAATACAGAGCGTGCAACGTTCCGGCGCGGTAATGGTGACGTGCCTCAGGTATTACCTTACGATAGTTATGCACCTCTTGTTGCCGATAGACGCGGCAGACAGACCGGTGGTTACAACTCTTTCCCCGATAAAACATTCTACGGTTGCTGTGCTTGTATCGGCGCGGCAGGCGCAGGCGTTATTCCCGAAATCGCTTTAATGAAAAATAAAAACGGTGTTACAATTAACTATTACGAAAAAGGCGAAATAACAACAAAAACACCTTTAGAAAATTCTTTAAAAATTTTTATGGATACAAGATATCCCTATGACGGCAAGATCAAATTAACACTTGAACTTGAAAAAGAAGAGAAATTTGATATTTGTGTCAGAATTCCTTCATGGTGCGATAGTGCCTACGTAAACAACAATAAGGCAGAAAAAGGCTACTTTACGTTAAATAACACATGGAAAAACGGTGATGAAATAGTAATTGATCTTGAAATGCAGATCAAAAAGATTCTTCCCGATTCCGATCAGGTTAATGCCGATATGTTTGCCGCTTATATGTTTGGACCTCTTGTTTTAGCAGCAGATAAGCGCATCTGTGATCCTGATGGAAAATTTGAAGTTCTTTTGGATGAAAAGGGTTACGTCAAAGGAGAAAAAGTTTATTGCCCCGAAATTAAAGAGGCGCATATTTGCTTTGAAATTCCCCTTGTTAACGGTGAAAAGATCAGACTTATCGATTATGCATCGGCAGGCAAAACTTGGACAGATGAATCACGTTGCGCCGCTTGGATAAGAAAATAAAAAAATACCGCAGAAAAAAATCTGCGGTATAATTTTTTTAAAATATAATATGTAAAACAAATTTATCAAGGCAAACTAAAAATCCTAAAACAAGAGTATATATTGCAAAGGGTTTAAAGGATTTGTTTCTGATTAAATGAAGCATATATTTAATTGCTAAAAATCCTACGATAAATGCGGCTATCATACCAAGTATTGTTGCAAACCACGTTATTTTCACTTCTGAATCGTTACCGTTTATTATAAGTTTCAATACGTCCCAACAGAAAGCGCCTAAAATTGCGGGAATGCTCATTAAAAATGAAAAACGCGCTAAAAACTTTCTGTCCATTCCGAAGAACACACCGCCTGCAATGGTGGAGCCTGAACGTGAGATACCTGAAATAGTCGCAATACCTTGAACACAACCTACAAGTGAAGCATCTTTCCAAGTGATGTCTTCAAGTTTTTTCTTCGCATAATTTGATGAGATCATTTCCATCGTATAAAGAAGAATACCCGTTATCATGAAACCGTAGCCTAAGAATGCGCTTGAAAAACTGTCGGGCAAAATCACTTCAAGTAAAACTGCAATTATAACGGTAGGAATCGTTGCAGCAATTATCATAAAAGTAAGTTTTTGCTTGGGATGCCTGATAATTGACCATATATCTTTCCAAAACACTATAAAAACAGCCAAAAGCGTACCTATATGCAAACAAACGTCAAAAAGCCTCGGAACTTCTTCAACACCTAAAATATGCTCGAACAATGCAAGATGTCCGCTTGATGAGATAGGTAAAAATTCTGCAAGACCTTGTATAATTCCCAAAATAATGGATTGCCACCATGAAATTTCCATACGTAACGCCTCCTTAGTTTAGATAAGTATATCATAAAATATCCTAAATGTCGAAATATTTTTTTAATTATATGAATTTAACAAAAAATTAAGAACAAACTCCTTGCTATTTTTCCAAAAATATGTATAATAATATAGGCGACGGAATGTGTTCCGTTCAGAAAACAGAAAATAATATTTAGGAGGATATATTTTATGCAATACTCACATGAAGTTGAAGAAATGATTTGTGTTGCAAAGGGTGCTAAGCACGATCCTGCTCCTATTCCCGAAGAAGGCGCTTGGGTGGCTTCAAAGGAAGTTAAGGATATTTCAGGTCTTACCCACGGTATCGGTTGGTGCGCACCTCAGCAGGGCACATGCAAACTTACCCTTAACGTTAAGGAAGGTATCATTCAGGAGGCACTTGTTGAAACAATCGGTTGCTCAGGTATGACACACTCTGCTGCTATGGCTGCAGAAGTTCTTCCCGGCAAAACAGTTTTAGAGGCTCTTAATACTGACCTTGTTTGTGATGCTATCAACGTTGCAATGCGTGAACTTTTCCTTCAGATCGCTTACGGCAGAACACAGACTGCTTTCTCTGAGGGCGGACTTCCCATCGGTGCAGGTATGGAAGACTTAGGTAAAGGTCTCCGTTCACAGGTTGGTACAATGTACTCAACTGCCGCAAAGGGTGTTAGATACCTTGAAATGGCTGAAGGCTATATTTTAGAAGAAGGTCTTGATGAGAACAACGAAGTTATCGGTTATAAGTTCGTTCACCTCGGAAAGATGATGGAAGCTATCAAGAAGGGTGTAGATCCTAAGGAAGCTTACGAAAAGAACATCGGTACTTATGGCAGATTTGCTGAAGCAAAGACTGTTATTGATCCCAGAAAGAAATAAGGAGGACGAAGAATATGGCAAATTTTGAAAGTTATTCAAGAAGAATTGATCAGATCAACGTTGTCCTTAAGGAGTATGGCTTTAAGGATCTTGATGAAGCAAAGGAATTCGCTCTTAGTAAGGGCGTTGACGCTGAAACAATCGTTAGAGAAACTCAGCCCATCGCATTTGAGAATGCTTGCTGGGCATATACTTTAGGTGCTGCTCTTGCACTTAAGAAAGGCTGCAAAACTGCTGCTGATGCCGCAAAGGAAATCGGTGTAGCACTTCAGGCTTTCTGTATCCCCGGATCAGTTGCCGATCAGAGAAAGGTTGGTCTTGGTCACGGTAACCTTGCATCAATGCTTTTATCTGAAGAAACAGAGTGCTTCTGCTTCCTTGCAGGTCACGAAAGCTTTGCTGCTGCTGAAGGCGCAATTAAGATCGCTCTTAACGCAAACAAGGTTCGTAAAAATCCTCTTCGCGTTATTCTTAACGGTTTAGGTAAGGATGCCGCTTATATCATTTCAAGAATCAACGGCTTCACTTACGTTGAAACAAAGTATGATTACTATACAGGCGAGCTTGAAACTGTATATGAAAAGGCTTTCTCTGATGGAGACAGAGCAAAGGTTAAGTGCTACGGCGCTAACGACGTTTCCGAAGGCGTTGCTATTATGAGAAAAGAAAACGTTGGTGTTTCCATTACCGGTAACTCAACTAACCCCACACGTTTCCAGCATCCCGTTGCAGGTACCTACAAGAAGTGGGCTATCGAAAACGGTGTTAAGTATTTCTCAGTTGCTTCCGGTGGCGGCACAGGCAGAACACTTCACCCCGATAACGCTGCTGCAGGTCCCGCTTCCTACGGTATGACCGATACAATGGGCCGTATGCACGGTGATGCTCAGTTTGCAGGTTCATCTTCAGTTCCTGCTCACGTTGAGATGATGGGCTTAATCGGCGCAGGTAACAACCCCATGGTTGGTATGTCCGTTGCAGTTGCAGTTGCTTGCGAAGTTGCAATGAAATAAAAAGTTTTTCAGACCTTTGAATAAATGTGAACTAAAAAATACCGCGGATCTTTCCGCGTTATTTTTGCCTTCTGATTTATTTTTTCTTTTTTACTATAACTACAACGATTATACCGATGGCAACGGCTAACACTAATGCACCTGATATAATATAAGTCAAAATATTATTTTGGGGCGTAATTTCGTCATCAATAGGTTGTGCGGTTGCTTCAGGAGAAGGTGTAATTTCAGTATGCTCGGTTTTTCTGTATTCATCAATTACTGTTTTATATGCATCGATACGCTGAGTATCAATCTGTGCCGTACCGTCTTCATTATAAATAACGTTGCCGTTTTCATCGCATTTTACGGTGGGGCAAATCCAACCGCCTTCATCGTGCTCGTTCCAAGCATAAGTAAGCACCATATTTGCCTTTGAGTTGTTGGAATTATCTTTAACGTAATCAAGGGTAAACTTTAATAATTCACCGATTTCTTCCGGTGAAGCATCAAAAGTAAACTTGTTGCCGTAAGGCCATTTTGACTTGTCAGGGTTTGTTATATCGCCACCTACCCAGCTAACGGGATTTTTAAGACGGGGACGGATATCATAGCCCGTTAAAACACAAGGTATAAGACTATAACCGCGAGCATGTGACATTGCGCCGAACTCTTCTGTTTTGCTTCTGCAATAATCGGCAAACTCAACGTATTCGATACCGCCTGCTTTTTTAGGTTCTATTGCATACCACGAAAATGCTTCCGCTCCATTTTTTATGCTTGCATTATTAAGAATGATATCTTTCGAGCTAATCATACCAACTATATAAAGTGCTTCCGTTACGCCGGCTTTGACAGCAGCCTGACGAAGTTCATCAATCATTTTTTGTGTCCACTTGCTATCATATTGATATAAGAACACAACGGGACGATTATCAATTCTAACGTAACATTCATCCTTCATTGCCTCAAAAAGCTCGTTCATCGTCTTTTTTGAACGAATGGTTTCAAGTATGCCACACATCAAAACATCGTTTTTCTTTTCACTTTGCAAATGAAGTTTTCTGGGGTCCGACATAGGATCGGTTGTTTCGTACCAAAGATATGCAAAATAATCAAGACCGCCTGCTTTTGCATAGTCAATTTCCTTTTCAATAATCTCCGTTGAATAGCCCGGGAAGGTTACGTTGCCTGCATCATCAATGTCGCTGAAAAAGGGTGCACGCCAATGAAATTCACTTGGCGAAAGTGCCTTTGCTACTTGTTGTGAAACGTTACTTTTTTTACTGTCGGTTTCAAAGTAGGCATCCCAACGAATTGCACCGATTAAAGTGTTTTCTTGCTTTGTAATTGCATTGATTTCAGGCAGTTCAATTATTTCCTTTTCAGGTTCTTCAGGCTCCTCAAAGCCAACATAGACGTTATCAACGTAAATGACAAGATCTTTACGGATAGTGGGTAAACGGTCAAAGCAAAGCTCCCACTTGCCTTCGGTCCTTTCAATATCCTCATCGGTTATTTCAAAAGAGAACACACCGTGTGCCCACTCGGATTCGCCTGAAATATTGCCTAAACATATGTATTCGCTATCCTTTTCCATTGCAAAATCAAGATGCTCTTTCTTGGATCTGATCATAATTTGAACATTAAATGCGTCCTCGCAGAAAATGTCCATAGCAATATAGAGGGTATTTGCTTCCTTTATGAAAGGTTTAAGATCAATAATACAGCTTTGCCAAGTATTGTTTTTTTCGGTATAGGCGTTGGTATCTACCTGATACTTCATAACCTTGCCTTCACCTTTGGGATTATCAACAAAGGAGAGTTCACCTGCCGTAAAAATATTCCAGTTTGTTTCACCGCTTTCAAAAGTGGAATCTGCTTCGGAAAGCAGGTTTGTGTTTTCTTCATTATCAGCAAAAACGGTAAGATGTACTACGCTAAACAAAAAAATGAATGCAAGTAATAGTGAAACAATTTTTCTCATACATAGTCTCCTTAATGGTTAATTATTTTTTACCGTCAAACTTAAGATAGGTCGTTTTTATATTCCTTTATTGCCTTTTTTATAGCATCAAGATGGCTTCTGTCCATAACGTTATTGCCATTTTCATCAGTAACGGTGTTTCCGTTTTCGTCAACGGTTAAGGTGGGACAGCACCAGCCACCCTCATCATGCTCATTCCAAGCGTACATAAGCACGGCGGGAACGTTTTTTGCACCATTTAAGGTGGTTTTTGCGTGCATATAGATTTCTTCACTTGTGCCTGTATAGGCAAAGTTTTTGCCACTCATCCACGATACAGGATTTAATGCGCGAGGTCTAAAATCAAGACCGCAGATAATTAGAGGCACGGTGTCAAGGATATCCTTTGAACTGTGAAACATTACGTTGCGATTTTCAACCTTTTTAACAAGCTGTTTATATGACCAGCCTTCAGCACGAGGAAAGTAACTGTATGATGAAATTGCTTGATATCCCCTTAAACCAAATGTAAAAGCATCAGCGACGGAATCTCCCAAAGCAATAAAGTATGGGCTTGGATTTCCCTTTTCCATAATACGCGTTCTAATAAGGTCAATATAATCTTTATTAAATTTCATAGCGTAACAAACGAATATGGCAGGGCGGTTAAGAATTTTTAAATAAAAATCTTCCTTACAGGTCAAGGCAAGCTCATCAATGCTGTCATCGTTAAGATAAGTAACGCCTATTATGGCGCACATTTTAATTTTATCGCGCCAAATAGATTTGGTATGCTGTCTTCTTGCATAGCACATAGGATCGTTATTCCCGTACCAGCAATATGCAAAATAATCAATACCCGCGTCAACGGCAAGCTCACATTCCTTATCAAACTGCTCTTGAGTGGGCTCTGAAAAAATAAGCTTATCTTTATCAACTGCCTTTGCAAAGAAGGGCGCGTGGCTATGGAACATATTGGGTGAAAGTGTTTTTGATACCTGCCTTGAAACGTTGCTTAACGTATTTTCAACTGAAAAATATGCATCCCAACGAATGGCGCCTATGGGGCACTTATCAGGAAAAGAATTATTTTCCTTTTCAAAAGGCAAGTGTTCCTCATCCTTTATTATGTAAGAGGAAAGAAAATAATCGTCAAAAGGCTCGTTTGCATTTTGAACGATATAGGATATAACCTCTTTGATTTCAAGTTTATCCCACAAATTGAGAGTTGCGGTTACTTGAGTATATTTATCGGGCGTAATTACAGCCATTTCACCATGAATATAGGAGACGTCTTCTTCACCATTTAGCATGTAAGTAATCTTAAAATATGCAGTAAGATGAATTACTTCCTTTTTGCTTTTTATTAAGTATTCAACGGTATAATCGTTTTTACCATCAAGCCTTACTGCAGGCGAGCTGTAACTAAATTTACGGTCTGTAACAGTCAGTGTATCGTCAACCACTTTTAAGGTTGCTTCGCCTTCTGAAAAAATGTTTAAGTTTTTAAAAAACATAATGGCATACCTCTAATTTTTTAATTGTATGATAAAACAGCCGATAACGTCATTCAAGACAAATATTAGTTTCCGGCATATTTTTATACAGTCGTGGGTGATAATGTAGCTAAGGAAGCAGAAGGTTTTATCGGGTGCTCTTTGTCTCGTTAAAAACTACTGCTAAATTTTATTAAATATATCGTGGCAAGGCCTTATGTTGAAATCGCGGTCTAAAAATGCCATATATAGACCTTTTTCCAAATAACTCTCCTCAATAGGATGTAAATCGGCAACAGGAGAAGTTATAAGCCCTTGAACCAGATATCCTACACCGTGTTTTTTGTATACGGAAAGTTCGCTTTCCAAATAAGGTTTTCTTTCTTCTGCTGTAGGAGCTGCCCAGCAACATTCGGTAATGATTATTGGCTTGTCAAACTGCACCAAATAATCAAGAATTTTGCAAAAATCTTTTTCAAATTCTTCCACAGGTTTATTCTTCTGATTGTACGGATGAAGCGTAATTACATCCTCATAAGGTGCTAAAGCGTCAATGTCGCACAAGTCTTTGTTGTCACTGAGGTAACTTTGAGATCCGATTGTTATTGGTCTTGAGTCGATTTTCCTAAGTTCTTCTGTCATACGAAGCAAAAAGTCTGTAACCTTATCAAAATATACCTTATGAACGAAAGCATTGTTGTATGGCTCGTTTGCGATGTCGTGCATTAGTATCTTTGAGTCTTTTATTGCTTCAACTGTTTCGCGGAGGCACTTAATATATGCAGGTCTTTTGCTTTCTTCGATGTTTTCCATTGTAAACGCGCCAAAGCAAGGCATTCCAACCCATCCGTTAAAGTACGTAGGAATAATGTAAATATCTTCTTTTGTGAGAATATCACATGCTTTTTTAACGTTTTCAAGATATGTAACTCTGTCCTCCATATACGCTTCAAAGGACAACCAAATTCTTAAGGTATTCATAGACGGAAAACGTTCTTTGCCAATCTTAATAAACATTTCGTAACGTTCCGCGTCAAAGTTGAGCCATATCTGAGTGCCTGTCCTGCCCCAGTCGGGCTGAATATTAAATCCTTTTACAAATGAATATTTTTCGGTAATTTTTTTATACATATTTTTACTCCTTTATCAACCCTTGCTTCTGTCAAAGATTTCTGCATCTGCTAAAGGTCCCGTTGAAATTTTTCTCGGTTCTTCACACCATACTTTATCGTTCATCATATAGTTTTCTGCTTCTTTGATAAGCTCTAATGAACCGTCATGGAACAAACCGTCATATTCAGTATTAAGGAAAGTTTCCAAAATGTCAATGGCTTCCCACTCACCGATTATTTTTCCGCCCATACAAAGAATGTTAGCATCATTATGTCTGCGTGTCATTCTTGCCAAATACGTACTGTTAACAAGTGCCGCACGAACTCCTTTGAATTTATTTGCCGCAATCGAAATACCGATACCTGAACCGCAAATTAAAAGTCCGCATCTTGCTTCACCGCTTGCTACGGCTTTTGCAACCTTTGCAGCAAAGAATGGATATCTTGTTGTTTCAATATCAGGGTCGTCATCAGAGCCGCAATCAACGTAAGGAATGCCTTTGCCCTCTAAATATTCAATACACTTTGATTTCAAATAATATCCTGCTGTGTCGTTTCCTATATAAACTTTCTTTTCCATAATTATTTCACCTCTTTAATTACACCTTTTTTAAGAATTATACAACCGTAAAGTGCTGTTTCGCCTGTCATAACAACCGCATAAGCTTTCTTTGCTCTTTCATAAAAGGCAAAGCGTTCAATTTGTTCAATTTTTTCATCTGTATGCTCTTTTATAATTTTATCAAAAACATCCCAGATGGGGGTTTCTACATTATCTCCGGGAATTTTTTGAATAATAAATGCAGGCTTTGCGTATGTGTCCAACGGCATAAGCTTTAAAATTGCTTCCATTACTTCGGGTACGCCGTGTCCATCGCAACGCACACATCTTGCGTTCATACTCTGACCCGGGAAATTTCCGTCGCCTATTACTATCTCATCTCCATGTCCCATTTCCATTAAGATTTTTAAAAGCTCCGGTGAAATAATACTTGGTATTCCTTTTAGCATAACCACACCTCCTTTTTTGATATTGTTAACTTAATCATATCAAAAAGAGGTTTTAATGTGAATTGACAAAAAAGCACCTTTTCAGTATAATGATGTAAAATAACGCAAAAAACGCAGGTGATAATATGGGTAATATTTTTAACTTAAATGCTAACAGGCGAATTATAATCGCGAGTCATAACGTATTTATATCACCTGTCAAACATCCGTCAAGGACACTGAATGAGCATATTATATCGTATGTTTTAAAAGGCAGTTGGAAGTTGGACATAGGTGGCGAAATTATAAATGCAGAAAAAGACTATGTATTTATACAACCTGCTGAAATTGCGCACATTGGACTCAAGGACTGTCCTGCGGGTACACATACTATGTTCGTGCATTTTTCTGTTGCGCCGGGTGATAAACATATAAATACACAGTCATACAAAACCGATGAAAGTTGTATATACATAAACACTATTGTAGAGACAAAGAACAATCCCGAAATCAAAAAAACGCTTGTAAAAACTATAGAAGAACACGCAAAAGGTAATGATTTAAAGGCTTCATCTTATTTAAACATACTTTTATGCGAGCTTTCAGAAAGCACTATATCCGATAAGTCAAAATATGCATTGGTATCCAATGTTAAAAAGATACTCACCACATCGGTCCATAAAAACTTTTCAAATAAAGAAATTGCGCAGATGTTGAACGTGGGTGTAAGAACGGTAGAAACAACCTTTAAAGAGTGTTGCGGTATGACTATACATCAATATCAGCTGATACAGAAAGTCGAGAGCGCAAAATTCTGCCTTGAATACTATCCACAGATGAAAATAATAGATATTTCATTTAGTTTGGGCTTTTACGATGAATATCACTTCAGCCGACAATTTAAAAAGTTGACCGGATTATCGCCTACGGAATATAGAAAAATGTACTTATGTCAAAAATAGAAACATACATCGTGTAATCAAATGATCTTCGACACGCTATACAGAACAGTGAATTTGAATTTAATATAAAAAGCAGTTGCAGTTGCTTGGGTCGTTGCAATGAAGGGCTAAGATTTTGCAAGGCTTTTAAGACTTTTGCGTTTTATTTGATGATTGTAAAATCCAAAAAACATAAATTTTAATGTAAAAAAGTTGGACACATTATTTTAGGTTTTTCCTAAACGATGTGTTCAATATTTTTTGTAATTTGAAAAGAGTTTCACAATGAAAACAATAAATTTAGTGTTGAAATAAAAAAAAGAATATGTTATAATAATTTAAAAATTTTAACTTTTGTATAGTTCGTTTTGAAATTTTTGATGCATTTCTGGAGGGAAAAAATGAATTTTTTTAAAAATCTTACTGTGAAATATGAAACCGATGTCTTTGTTGCCGGTGGTGGTGCGGCGGGTATTGCAGCAAGCGTAGCGGCGGCACGGTGCGGAAAAAAGGTATTCCTTGCAGAGTCAACGGGGTGCTTCGGTGGATTGGGTACTTCGGGTATGGTTCCTGCTTTTGCACCTTTTGATGACGGCATAAACGTTCTTGCAAGTGGTATTGGATACGAAATAAGAAAAAATGTATCAAAGCATTCTTCCCTTGATTCTTATTGGACGACTATAAATGCAGAAGAGCTAAAAAGGGAGTACGATAGAATAATCACCGAAGCAGGAGTTGATTTTTCCTTTTTTACAACGGTCTACGACGTTGTAACTGTCGATAATAAAATTGAAGCGGTTATTCTTGGCGCGAAAAGCGGTCTGTTTTCTGTGAAGGCAAAGGTTTATATTGATTGTACCGGCGATGGTGATTTGTGCGCATATGCAGGTGCGAATTTTCAAAAGGGCGATGAAAATGGTGTAGTTATGCCGCAGACTCTTTGCAGTCTTTGGACAAATATTGATAAGAGTAAGGTAAAGCATGCACCAAACGCTTTTGTTGAAAAAGCATATAAAGACGGAGTGCTTTCCAATGAGGACAGACATATTCCTGGTTTTTTTTATGACGTAAAGGGAATCGGTAGAGGAAATATCGGGCATACCTTTGATGTTGACCCTACGGATGAAAAATCATTGTCAGGTGCGATGATAAAGGGAAGAAAAATGATGCTTGAATACGAAAAATATTTTAAAACGTATTTTGAGGGTTATGAAGATATGGAACTTCTTGCAACAGCATCGATTTTAGGCGTAAGGGAATCTCGCAGAATTACTTGTGATTATATGCTTAATGTGGATGATTTTATCAACAGAAGTGTTTTTGATGATGAAATCGGGCGATATTGTTATCCCGTTGATATTCACGTTAAGAATACAGATAAGAAAGAATATGAGCGCTTTGAAAAAGAATATAACGAAAGCTTAAAATACAAAAAAGGTGAATCTTACGGTATTCCGTACAGATGCCTGATTCCTGTTTCATTATCAAATGCTTTGGTGGCGGGGCGGTGTATTGGTACCGATCAAAAAATGCAGGCATCAATCCGAGTTATGCCGGGGTGTTTTATTACGGGACAAGCGGCAGGAATTGCTGCAGCACTTGCTTGTGAAAATGCAAACGTGCGTAGTATAGATATAAAGGAATTACAAACAAAATTAAAAGAACTTGGCGCCTATTTACCAAATGCAAAATGAGAATATTGGTAAATGAATTAACCTCTTGCATAATTTTAATATAAAAAAGCGGACACATTATTTTAGGTTTTTCCTAAACGATGTGTCCAATATTTTTTGTAATTTGAAAAGAGTTTTACAATGAAAAAAATGAAAGTAACAAAAACTATTACGTTTGAAGATACTTACAATAAGTATCTATAATGTTGCTAAAAAATTATAGACAAATAACGGTGAAAAGTGATATAATATATAAGAAATATTTTTAGGAGGATGTTGATCTTAAAATGAAACTTATTATTAAAAACAACTATGATGAAATGTGCGCATGGGCGGCACAGCATATTGCTGATGCAATCAATAACCATAAAGAAGATAGACCTTTTATTTTAGGTCTTCCTACCGGCTCATCACCTCTTGGCGTTTATAAGCGCCTTATTGAAATGAACAAAGAAGGTAAAGTAACCTTTAAAAACGTTGTAACCTTTAATATGGATGAGTACGTTGGCTTACCTCACGAGCACGATCAGAGTTATTGGTATTTTATGCACGATAATTTCTTTAACCATATTGATATTCCTAAAGAGAATATAAACATCTTGAATGGTATGACAGACGATCCTGAAGCAGAATGCCAAAGATATGAAGATAAAATTGCATCTATGGGTGGAATCGATCTGTTCCTTGGCGGTTGCGGTGTTGACGGTCATATCGCATTTAACGAGCCCTTTACTTCATTAACTTCCCGTACAGGTGTTCGCGCATTAACAGAAGATACCTTGATTGCTAACTCCCGTTTCTTCAATAACGATCCCAACAAGGTTCCCAAAACTGCTCTTTCAGTAGGCGTTGGAACAGTTTGCGATTCAAAGCAAGTTCTTTTGCTTATTAACGGTCATCATAAAGCACGCGCTCTCCGCCATTGTGTTGAAGGCGGTGTAGATCACGCTTGGACAATAAGCGCACTCCAACTTCATAAAGACGGCATTATCGCCTGCGATGAAGCCGCCTGCGGCGAATTAAAACTTGATACTTATAAGTACTTTAAAGAGATCTATAAGAACGAAAAGTAATTGAAAGAAAGTACGTGCTTTGAGCATTGTGTTAAGAAAATAAAATATTTATATAAACAGACACATTATTTTTGAATTCTCTTAAATAATGTGTCTATTTATATGTATTAAATTTTTTAATTAGGTTCTTTTGTGTTTTATAGAAAGAAAAAAACTCGTAACATTTTTTTACAATGGAATTTAGCACTATAAACTATTATGCAATTCTTTGTTCTAATTATCATTTTTAATAAAAACTTTATCATCACAAAATACAACAAAAAATGCTTTATATTCCATAATCATATGAGGAAAATGTAATTTTATATTCTCCGTAAGGTAAGCTTCCTATAAACTGTGTAAGAAGCATTGTATCTCCAGCAAGGCAATTACTTTTAATGAAATAGCTGTTTTTAACAATGTTTCCGTTTGAATCGTATATTTTATAACGACATCCGAATGTACCATTTACGCTAATTTTTACCGTTAATTTTAATTTGCCATCTTCGTATGACACATTATTGATAAAACCAGCTCCCTGGAATTCAACTCTTCCAGTTGAGTTAAAAGTGTAAGTACATTCAACGTATTGGGATTTATTATAGGTTATTTTATATGCAGATACACCACAACGATCGCACTTGCCTGATAAATAGGTGTGTCCTAACGCTGGCATACCGCTTGTACCACATACCGAACAAGTTTGAGATTGTGTACAAGTTGCATTTTTCCATGAATGTTGTGCCACTGAACCAGTTGTTTTACCACATTTTGAACAGGTTTTAGGTTGTGTGCACGTTGCATTTTTCCAAGAATGAGAAGATGTAACTGATTGCGTTTCTACTTTTCCGCAAACACAAACACGTTGTTTTTCACCGCTAACAGTACATGTAGCTTCTTTTGTTGTTGTCCATTTGCCGAACGAATGACTAGTAACAGGTAAAACTTTAGATTCTACTTTTCCACATTTGCATGTGCGCTGAGCTTCGCCTTTTGTTGTGCAAGTAGCTGCTTTTGTTGTTATCCATTCACTAAATGAATGATCAATAGTCGGTAACGCTTTAGATTCCGTTGCTCCGCATTTACAGGTGCGCTGAGCTTCGCCTTTTTCTGTGCATGTAGATTCTTTTATTGTTGTCCAATCGCCATATGAATGATTGATAACGGGTAATTTTTTAGATTCTATTTTTCCGCATTTGCAAGTACGTTGAGATTCCCCTTCTGTAGTACATGTCGCATTTTTTGTTATTTTCCACAGACCAAAAGAATGTTCAACTATTGGAATTTCTTCGGAATATGTATCATTGCAAAGGGTACAAGTAAATGTTTTTGTGCCAACTGAAGTGCAAGTTGGCTCTGTTGTTATATTTTCTTCATATTGATGCTCACAACCACATGAAGTAAGCAGGAAGACTGTTAATAAAATTCCAAAAATTAAAATTATTTTTTTCATAAATTTTCTCCTTTTATAATATTTCAGACCATTTTGAGTATCTGCCACAACTTTTTTGACAATCGCGTTCTTCATTGGCAAAACGATAATCTTGTTTATTACAAGGCGCATGTTTATCATAGATGTTAATTTTTAGTTTACTATGTTGATCAAAAATAAGTTCTCTATTGCCTGCCCAATATTCGCAAGTGCCACATATTTTTCTATCGGTTTTGCTTTGCATAAATTTAATCCTCCATAGTTTTTTGCTCTCTATTTTTTTCTTCTTCGCGTACACAATTAGAACAAGCCTCTGAACCATTATCCAATGTTTCAAAAAAACTAATATCGTACTCTTTACCACAATAATCACATTTTTTTGTTTCCATTTTGTATTTCTCCTTTCGTTTACAAAAAAATTTGATAATAATTTAAAATTATTGTCAAATAATAATATACTATAGTATTTTGAAAATGTCAACTATATTTATACAATAGTATTGTAATATTTGAGTTGGCGGTGATGAAAATGTTTTCAAGCAGAATAAAGGAATTGCGTGTTTCAACGGGGTTAAATCAAGTAGACTTTGCAAAAAAACTTAACGTAACAAAGCAGAGCGTGAGTAATTGGGAAAATGGGAATATTCAGCCATCAATAGATATGCTTATAAAAATAGCAACGGTTTTTTCTGTCAGTGCAGATTATCTTTTGGGACTTGACGTGCGTTCAACCATTGATGTTTCAAATCTTACTGAAAAGCAAAAATCTCACATACAGTCAATTGTCGATGATATTCGAAATAAATAACGCATAAAAAAAGTCCGATAAAAATCGGACTTTTTTTGTTTAACCAAGTAAAACAATGGGAATATATAGGGGAATGGATCTGCCTACTGCGCTGACTTCGAGGACACATCTGTTTTGTGCGCTTAAAAATTCGCCTGCTTTTATGGTAACGTCAAACTCACATTTTGCTTTCTGGTGGGCGTTAAAGTGGGGCAGGGAAATACTGCTTTTTGCATTTTCAACGGAAAAACCGTCAGGAAGCCACCAACGAAGCTCAAGGTTATAAAGCTTATTATCAAATACGCTGAAATTATTTTTAAGTGTAATATGAATTTTCTTTTCACCGTTTGGCTTTATTTCGGGTGTACCGTCATAAGCGACTATTGCTGTTAAAAAGGCTGACTCAACGGTTATTGAATTTGGTGTTACCGTATCAAGAATATCTTTAAAATATCTGTTATCCACAAATTTTTCAAAGGTGTTTTCGGGAAGATAATCATTATCAGAAACAAATTCAACGGCACTTCTTGATAAGTGAATTACTGAAGGTGCCTGGAAAATAACTCTTTCGCTTAACTCGGTGCAGGTTGCAGGAATGTTTCTCGCAGAACCGCCACGGTTAATTGAAATTGTTACTATATCATCACCGATATGCTTTTTCCAATCTTCGGGAATAATTTTGTTACCGCCTAAAATACCTAATGTTGCGCCAACAGTTGCGGCGGTGCAGTCGGTATCATCACCGCAGTTTATGGCGGTGAGCATTGACTTTTTAAAATCGCCTGCGCCCCAAAGCAGACCGATTATTGCATAAGAAACATTGGAGGGTGCTTCAAACCAACCGTCGCCAATATCCTTGTTGCGCTCAAGAATAATATTTCTTGTTTCAACCCAAGTTTTGCTTTCGTCAAAGCATTTAAGAACAGTTCTGATACTGTCTGCCATACGGCAATTTTCGGGAATTCTTGAAAGCCCTACTTCAATGCATTTGCGCAAGTCTTTTATAACAAAAGCCGCTGATTGCATTGCCGCAACAAATACGGCGGCGAAAGTGCCTTCGCCTGAACCGTGATCCACCTTTGCATCTTCAAGAGCGTATTTTGCCGCAATATCGGGGCAACCTGGTGCAAGACACGCCCATATCTCTGTGCGGATCCACGCGCCGTTTGAGTGCTTCCAATCGTTTTGATAATCGCCTGATAGTGGTGACATAAGTCCCCGTTCAAGATTTGATTTTCCAATGCCGTATTCGTTCCAATGGGGAACAATATAGCTTAACCAAAACTCACCTAAAATAGCGGTATTTATTCTGTTTATGCCAAGTTTTTCAACGGCAAGAAGCCAAACAAGCTGAAGATCAAGATCATCGTTAGGTAAAACAACGTTTGCTTCGGTCGCAAAGCCTTTAACGTCAAGAAGCTCCCTTTTACACTCATAGGGAGTACCCATTGTTCCACCGATGTTTTTACCTACCCAGCAGGAATAAACCTTATCTTTATAAGAATCAAAATTAAGTTTTATTTTAAAATCTTCCATAATAATTCTCCTTTTTTATCATTTTATCATAGAAAAAAAGAAAAATCAAGATCAATGACCCAAAACACCCTGCTTTACCGGTGAATTTCTTACGCCTAATTCGGGGTGCCGTCTTTCTAAAATAGCCTTTGAAATTTCAATATCTTCAATGGCTTCCATTGCACTGCCTGCGCCAACGGCTATCATATCACAATCACGTATCGCATTCCAGGCAAAAGTAAATCCAACGTAAGGAGTGCATCTGCCTGCCGCCATAGGTTTAATTGTCATAACGGGTTTTTTTGCGTTATGAATAATACGCGCAACATATTCAACTTCAATTTGCATTAAAAAGCCCATACAGTTGAAAATCTGAATATAGGTTTCAACGTCGTATTCGTTCTTATCGGCGTATTGTATAACTTCGGGCATGTGTGCGCCAAGTCCGGGAATAAGGCCTTCGTCGCGAATCATTGAAAGATAATCGGAAATTCTTGGAATCTCTTGCTTATGCTTATCTAATAACTGTTCAACGCAGGAATGGAAAAGCAATGAATAGGTTGAACCTGCCTCGCGGCTTTTTTTAATTGCCTCGCGCGCTTCACGTCTGCCCTGCGCCGAATCTTCAACGTTAACGTTTGGCGTATCAACAATAATAATCTTCTTGCCTAATTTATCTTCTGCATATTTAATTGCATCAAGACCTAATTGATGACGGCTTATGGGCCCCATAATCGTATCAACACCTCTGTCAAGATATGCCTTTAATACGGGGAAGAAATCTTCAGGTTTCTGGTATTTTTCCTTAATGCCTGCATCTGCGGCAGGACCTGTGTGGCTGTAACCGAAAAGCCAGTTAATACCCATAATCATTCTTGAAACGGATACTCCGCCAACGGTGGTTCTTGGGAAAAGTTCTTCGTTTTTTATTATTTCGCTCATTGTATATTCCTCCTTTTTTTACATTCTACCACGTAATAAAAATATCTGCCATATGTGAAACAGACTTTTTTATTGACTAAACCGACTTTTTTTGATATTCTTTTTTTGAGGTGATTATATGAATTTCAGTCATTGCAGCCGTGCGTTAAAACCATTTTATGCGTGTAAAAATCACAGCCATAACGCATGGGAGATTATATATCAAACAATGGGTAAAACCCGAGCTTTTGCAGGAGATAATGTGTTTGAAATGTCCGAGGGTGACGTTATCGTTATTCCTCCGGGAACAGTTCACAGAACAGAATCTGATACATATATAACGGATATGTGGATTTCTTTTAAAAAATATGAATTTCCGACATTTCCTTTTTTAGTAAAAGATACTGATGGCAACATACGTAATTTGTTTAATATGTTGTTTAAAATTTGTGATGAAAAACCAAAAGGCTTTGAAAGCTTTGCTGAAAGATTTACCGAACTTATTTGTCTTTACGTAAAAAAAGCAAGTGCAGAAGAAGACGTACCCTCAATTATAGGGGTAATAAAAAATAAATTAAAAGAAAATATTGAGAACAGTGATTTTATGGTAACTGAATATATAGTTTCGTTGGGCTATAATCCTGATTATTTCCGCAGACTTTTTAAAAAATATACTTCTTTTTCACCATCGGTATATTTAAACAATCTGCGTATGGAAAGGGCAAAGGAACTGCTTTTTGCAAATCCCTTTTTTAGTATAAGCGAAATTGCAAACTTGTGTGGCTTTAAAGATAGCCTGTATTTTTCAACATCTTATAAACGGTATACAGGGGTAACACCCTCATGGTATAAAAAACAATAGGCTTGAAAATAAAAAGAAATTGTAGTAAAATATAAACATAACTTTTTTACGAGGAAAATTTTATGGCAACTCATAATGATGTTTTTAAAACTATTGATAATTTAACACCTGAATTTATTAAATTTTGGGAAGATGTGGGAAATCTTGAAAGTCCCACAAATTATAAAGCGGGCGTTGATGCGGTAGGCGATTACTTCGCTTCTTATGCTGAAAAAGAAGGCTGGGAAGTTGAGAGATTTGAGCACGATATCGTAGGCAACGTTGTGTGCATTACGATGAATTCGGGCGTTAAAAGTGCGCCCATAACTCTTTCAGGGCATATGGATACTGCCCATAAGGTTGGCTCTTTCGGAACACCTGCAGTAAAAATTGATGAAGAAAATATTTATGGCCCCGGTGTTATGGATTGTAAGGGCGGTGTTGTTGCCGCAATGCTTGCAATGAAAGCATTAAAAGCACATTCTTTTATAGAAAGACCAATTCGATTACTTTTGCAAAGCGATGAAGAAAACGTAAGCGCGTACAGTAACAAGGCGACCATAAATTACATCTGCCAAAAATCCGCAGATTCCATTGCATTTCTTAACTGCGAAAGCACGAGAAAAGGTACGTTGGTTCTTTGGCGCAAGGGCTGTTTGAGATTTTTAGTTACGGTAAAAGGAAAATCCATTCACGGCTCACGGTGCGCAGAAGGCGGTGTAAGTGCTATTCAGGAAGCCGCATATAAGATAATTAAACTTGAAGAATATCCCAAAGATGTTGAAGGCTTGAGTTTTAACTGCGGAATAGTTAAAGGCGGAACTTTGGCAAATACCGTTCCCGATCTTTGTACCTTTAATGCGGAGATACGTTATAGCACTCAGGCTCAACTTGAAGAGGGAAAAAAGATTTTTGAGGAAATTTTAAGTAAAACGTATCTTGAAGGTACAACTACTTTATGGGAAGTTGAATCATACTGTCCCGCAATGGAAAAAACACAAAAGAATTTTGAACTTCTTGATAAAGTAAACGAGATTTACAAAAAATGTGATATGCCAATTTTATCTGCAAGAGGCAGTTTAGGCGGTTCAGATGCGGCGGCGGTAACGGTTGCAGGCATACCTTGTGTTGATGCTATCGGTGTTGCAGGTGATTTTATTCATACATTAAGAGAATATGCAACGCTAAGATCCTTGCCCGAAGCGGCAAAACGTATTGCTTCGGTATGCTTATATATTTAAAATTTATGAGGGAAAAATATGTTTGAACTTATTAAAAATTATCCTGCTGTATATGCGGTAGGCGATGAATATCAGATAACCGTTATGGCAAAAAGTGAAATGCTTGTATCGGTAATTATCGACGGTAAAAGATATTATGATGAATCAAATGGGATTATCCGTTCAGGTAAATATCTACACAAAGTGTTGGTGCCTGTTGAAATTCTTGATAAAAGTAAAAAATACACGCTTGTTTTAAGAAAAGTAAATGCGCGTTTAGCCTATTATTCAAAATGTGATGATGAAATAACTTTTGATTTTGATTTTAAACCTGTAGGTGACGGTGAAATAAATATTTATCATATATGCGATTGCCACGGCAAATCCGAAACACCGATAAAAGCGGCAGGATATATGAAAAATATAGATCTGCTCATTTTGAACGGAGATATGCCAAATGATGTTAATACTCCCGAAGAATTTGATATAATCCACAACGTTGCAGGAAGCGTTACAAAAGGCAATATTCCCGTTGTCTGTGCACGGGGTAATCACGATAATCGCGGCAAATGCGCAGAAGATGCTGATATTTATATGCCGTCTCAAAACGGTAAACTGTTCTATTCTTTCAGTGTTGGCTCCCTTTGGGGCGTAGTGCTTGATAGGGGAGAAGACAGACCTGATGATTTTCCCATGTATGGCAATGTAGTTTGCTTTACACAGTATCGCCATAAGCAGACTGCTTTTTTGGAAAGAATAGTTGAAACGGGCGAATATAAAAAAGAGGGTATCACAAAACGTATAGTTGTTTGTCATACACCTTTTATGTATGCTTATGATGCTCCCTTTGACGTTGACAGTGATGTTAATGTGCGCTGGTGTGAGCTTTTAAGGGAAGTAAAGCCGCATTTTATGCTTTCAGGGCATCATCACACAACTGAGGTGATCTACCCAGGACACAAACACGATAAATTTGGTCAGCCTTGCCCAATAATATTCGGATCAAACCCGTGTATGAAGCTTGAAAATGAAGATAAATTTATTGGTTGCGGCATAAAATTTGATGATGATAATATTGAAGTTACCTTTAATGATAATAATCACGAAATCTGCGGAAAAGAAACGCTGAAATAGTAGAAAAAACCCGTCTTATGACGGGTTTCTTCAGAGCACTGACAAACCCTTACAAACATAGCACCCTGCAAAAATTTTGCAGGGTGCTATTTCCGTCGTTACGATGCCCTTGACCGCTCAGTTACTTACGCCAATGTAAGCGCCATCGCGTTCAGAACATCGTGCCTTGGCTTGCAAGGGTTTCTCGAACTCTGACAGTCTGCTGACTTTGTCAGCAGACTCAAAAACCCGTCAAAAGACGGGTTTCTTGCTATCTATCCATAAATTTCTTGTTATTTATCCATAAATTTCTTGCGATATTCTGCCCAAATGCGGTCACGTTCAACAGAACGGATTCTGCGGAAAGCCTCAACAGTAATATCCCAAGTGCGCTGGGGATCTTGTGAAGCATAGTTATTGGACTGACCGCCCATATAACTCCAAGCCATAATTGTTCGTGCGCCTGCATCATATGCGGCTTCGGTACCGTGAATGATCTCTTCTTCGTAGCCTTTTTTGAAGCAATAACTTTGGATCCAAACGTTATGATCTTTATTGAATTTTTTGCAAATATCAAGATTTTTCTTTGCACCTTTATAAACGCGCTCGTAAGGATCAACGGGGTTTGATGAATGCCAATAAGGATCGCAACCGATGTTCTGAATGTTGGGAAGGCAACAAATTCTGTCAATAACGTCAAGATAAATACCGTGTTCAGCCTCAAGCATAACGCAAACAACGTTGTTCATGCCAAGTGAAGCGCTATAGGTGGTAATATCATCCAAATAATCAACGATAGTATCTGTGCGGAACTGTTCAACCTCTTCATCGGGGCGAAGGGGCATAGGATGACCGTACTTTTCTTCAAAAAGCTTTTTGCATCTCGGGCAACAACAAGCATAAACTTCCTGACCTTCATCATCCTTGCGCTTGGGAATGTTAGGCTCATCCCACATTAAAGTTTTTCCGCCTGCTTCACGAACTGCATCGATCCAGTTTTTAACAAATGTGCGGAATTCGGGACTGTTAAGGCAAGCGTGAACGGGCATCATTGTGCCGTTGCTTAAATACATATGTGCTTCGGGATGATAAGCAAGGAAGTGTGATTTATCTCCGGGAGGGCCTCCAAGACCCCAGTTATCAACCCAAACGTCAAGGCCGTTATCTTCGGTGATCTTGAAAATATCTTTCATAATTACGTTGTGTCTGTCCCAGTCGGTATGTGAGAACATATGCACAACGATATCCATATCTGCTTTTGCAATACGGCGCATATCCTCCTGAACGTGGGAGGGCATACGGTTACCGTGATAGGCAACACCTGTTTTTAATGAGCGTACCATAATAAAATCTCCTTTGTTTTTTTATTATTTTAACATATGCAAAAATTTTGAGTCAATAGTAAAATTTGCTAAAAATATAGTAATTTTTGCTCAATGTATGAAAGTATTGTTGGTGCAACTATAATTTTTAAAACTCAAAAAATAAAGGCTCTCATTTTTGAGAGCCTTATGTTTTATTCTATTCCTGCAATAACGCCAACGTCTTTTAAGATATATTTGGGGCGGTAGGGGAATTTATCAAGATCGGAAACGCATGTTACGCCTGAAAGAACTAAAACAGTATCCATTTCCGTTTCGATGCCTGCGATAATATCAGTATCCATTCTGTCACCGATAATTGCCGCGTCGATTCTGTGGCAGTTGAGTTTCTTTAATGCATGGCGCATCATAAGTGGGTTAGGCTTGCCAACGTAATAGGCTTTTCTGCCCGTTGTAAGTTCGATGGGTGAGATCAAAGCACGACAAGCGGGGATAATTCCATCCTCAGAAGGATCAGTTAAATCGCTGTTTGTGCCGATAAGTTTGGCGCCGTTCATAACAAGACGTGATGCCTTTTCGATCTGCTCATAGTTAAGAGATTTTGTTGAGCCGAAAACAACGTAATCAGGATTAATATCGTTCATTGTAAAGCCTGCTTCGTACATAGCGTAGGTAAGACCGGGCTCACCGATAACGTATGCACTGCCGCCGGGGCATTGACTTTTTAAAAAGCTTGCCGTTGCCTGAGCAGAAGTATAAAAATGTTCTTCACCAACGTTAAGCCCCATACGCTCCAATTTCTGCGCAAGTTCGCGGGGCGATCTGCCTGAGCCGTTAGTTAAAAAAAGATAATTTTTGTTATTTTCTTCAAGCCATGCAATAAAATCCTTAACATGGGGAATAAGTTCGTTGCCGTGATATATAACGCCGTCCATATCGCATATGAAATTTTGTTTGTTGCGTAAAACCGAAAGATCCATAATTTTGCCTACCTTTGTATTTTTTGTTATCTATATAATATCACAGTTGACAAATTTTGTATATCAAATAATTTGTGATATTTATATTTACAATAAAACATAAAAATGTTAGAATATATCAAGAAAAGGGGGGACATATGTATGTTAAATAAACTTTGTTATGAACTCTTAAAAAAATGGTGTGATAAAATGGTTGAAATGCAAATAACTGAGCGCAACCATAAAGGTTTGTTTGGCGGTGTTTTATGTGAGTCCTGCGGATATATTCACGGCAGGTGTGCTGATGCTATATATCCGATGATTACTATGTACAGTAAAACAAAAGATGAAAAATATCTTAAATGTGCCGAAAATCTTTTTTATTGGCAGAAAAATAACGTTAGAAGAAGTAGTGGCCTTAATATGAATGACACTTTTAATACTTGGTATGGTGTAACTGAGTTTTATCAAATATCATTGGGACTTACACTTTTAACGCATAAAGATGTTATCCCTGAAGAAATTTATAATTTATGGTATGATGACTTTTTTTCTGTAACGGAATCTATTTATAAGATGCCCCTGTTTATTTACCGAAAAGGCACTACCGTAGCAACAAATTACCTTGTAGCGTATCCCACTTCGATGGCGGTTGCTTATAAAGTTATTGGTGATGAAAAATATAAAAGGGAGGCTATTGATCAAGAAGAAAAAATATTGGAATCTATATCGGAAGACGGGCATTTTTACGGTGAAGCAGGCGGGTTAAGGTGTACGGAAAAAGGCCATAAAAATATTGATCTTGGCTATAATGCAGAAGAATCTATTGGGAATTTTGCCCTCTATGCAAAACTTCTTGATCGTGAAGAAATTTTGAAAATTTGTGCTGAACTTTTAAGAAAATCAGCAGAGTTTATGTTGCCTGACGGTGCATGGGATAACTCTTGGGGATCACGTGCGGTTAAATGGACATATTATGGAAGCAGAACATCTGATGGTTCACATTTTGCTTTTAGAATTCTTGCTGATTATGATCCTATGTTTTATGAAATGTGTTTAAGATACACGCTTTTAATGAAGGAAATGACTTTTGATGGGTTGCTTTCAGGCGGCAAAATGTATAAAGAGGCGGAAATGGCACCTTGTGTTCACCATGCTTTTGCTCATGCAAAAACATTGGCATACGTCGTTGATAATCCATTTAAAAAGCAGGAAAGAAATTTAATTCCGCAGGATAGCGAATATGGCTTTAAAAATCTGGAAAGTGCAGGTGTAACGTTAGTTTCTATCGGCGATTTCCGCGGAACAATGTCTGCAACATCTTTGAAGTTTGATGCTAATCAAACTATATCGGGCGGAAGCATAACCTGCCTTTATAATTTAAATTACGGTGTGATTTTTTTATCAAACGGAAGAAAGTTTGTAAATGGCGAACCTACAAATATGCAGATACACTACGATGTTTATAACGACACTTGTCAAACATTGCGTATTGATAATGGTGAGTTTTCATCAATGCTTTGTCTTGATGCAGAAACCACTGTTGATGATAACATTTATGCGGTAAAAGGAAAACTAACTAATTTTTCAGGGCAGACTTCGGGTGAATATCAATTATCTTACGCATTTTTTAAGGATACTGTAAAAATCACGGCAAAAGGGAAGGGTGTTTTGCAGGTACCTATTGTATGCGCATACGATAGGGAAGTTAAACTTGCTGATAATACAGTTTCTTTTGATAATGTTATTGTTTCGGCAAATAAAAAGATTAATTTCAGAGAAGGCTATTATAAGAACAGAATCTTTAATCCTGTAGGCGGATTTGCAACGTTGCCCTTATATATTGATTTAAAAGATGAAAATAATGTGGAAATTTCAATAAAAGTTACACCTTAAATTGACAATACCACAATTAAATGTTATAATTTTTACAAATAATTTTAAGTAGGTGAAAACCATGAAAGAAACAAGAATTGAAACTAAATGTATCCAGGCGGGTTACGTTCCCGGTAACGGTGAACCAAGGCAGATTCCCATTGTTCAAAGCACTACTTTTAAGTATGATACAAGTGAAGATATGGGTAAACTTTTTGACCTTGAAGCCAGCGGATATTTTTATACAAGATTACAAAATCCCACCAACGATTACGTTGCAGGCAAAATAGCCGCACTTGAAGGCGGTACTGCCGCAATGCTTACTTCATCAGGTCAGGCAGCAAATTTTTATGCAGTATTTAATATTGCTAACTGTGGCGATCACGTTGTTTGCGCATCAACTGTCTACGGCGGAACTTTTAACCTTTTCTCCGTTACGATGAAGAAAATGGGCATTGATTTTACTTTTGTTTCACCTTATTGCACCGATGAAGAGCTTGAGGCAGCCTTTAAGCCTAACACCAAGGCAGTTTTCGGTGAAACCATTGCAAACCCTGCACTTGTTGTTTTAGATATTGAGCGCTTTGCAAAAGCCGCACATTCACACGGTGTTCCGTTAATTATTGATAACACCTTTGCAACACCTTATCTTTGCCGTCCCTTTGAGTTCGGTGCTGACATCGTAACACACTCAACAACAAAGTATATGGACGGTCATGGCGCCGCAGTTGGCGGTTGTATCGTTGACAGCGGCAAATTTGATTGGAATAAGTATGCCGATAAATTCCCAGGTCTTACAACTCCTGATGACAGTTATCACGGCGTAACTTATACTGAACGCTTTGGCTTGGAAGGCGCGTTTATCACAAAGGCAACTGCACAGCTTATGCGCGATTTTGGATCAATTCAGTCGCCGCAGAACGCATTTTTATTAAACTTAGGTCTTGAAAGCCTTCACGTTAGAATGGAAAGACATTCTTCTAACGCGCTTAAAATTGCACAGTTCTTAAAAAATCATCCTCTTATTTCTTGGGTAAAATATTCAGGTCTTGAAGGGGATAAGGATTATGACCTTGCAATGAAGTATCTTCCAAAAGGTCAGTGCGGTGTAGTAAGTTTCGGTGTTAAGGGCGGAAGAAAAGCCGCTGAAGCATTTATGAAAGAGTTAAAACTTTGCTCAATCGAAACTCACGTTGCCGATGCGCGTACTTGTTGCTTGCATCCTGCTTCTGCAACACACCGTCAGATGAACGATGAAGAACTTGTTGCCGCAGGTGTTTCACCTGATCTTATTCGTCTTTCAGTTGGCATCGAAAATGCCGATGATCTTATTGAAGATCTAGATCAGGCACTTAATACTTTAAATTAAGGAGAATTTTATGCCGATTAAAATCCCCAATGCGCTTCCTGCAACGGAAACGCTTTTGAGTGAAAATATTTTCGTTATGACGGAAACCCGCGCGCTTTCCCAGGATATAAGACCTTTAAAAATATTGCTTTTAAATCTTATGCCCACTAAAGTTGAAACGGAAACGCAACTTGCCCGTCTTTTAGGTAACACACCCTTGCAGGTGGAACTTGAACTTATCCACACAAGTACCCATGAATCTAAAAACGTTTCAAAGGAGCATCTCTTGGCTTTTTATAAGACTTTTAAGGATGTTAAGCATAATCATTATGACGGCATGATCATTACCGGTGCTCCCGTTGAAAAAATGCCCTTTGAAGAGGTTGAATATTGGGAAGAGCTTTGTGAAATAATGGAGTGGACAAAAACTCACGTTACAAGCACCTTCCATATTTGCTGGGGCGCACAGGCAGGGCTTTATTACCATTTCGGAATAAACAAATATCCTTTAAAAGAAAAGATGTTTGGTGTATTTCCGCATATTGTTGAAAGACGTTCTTCTATGCTTTTCCGCGGTGCTGACGATGTATTTATGGTTCCGCATTCGAGACATACGGAAGTTAAAAGGGAAGATATTGAAAAGGTGCCTGAGTTAAGAATTTTGGCTACAAGTGAGGAAGCGGGAATATATGCTCTTGCTACCGATTCGGGCAAACAGATATTTATTACGGGCCATTCCGAGTACGATCCCGATACTCTTAAAAAAGAATATATGCGCGATAAAAATCTTGGTCTTGAAATAAAGGTTCCCAAAAACTACTTCCCTAATGATGATGATACTTTGGATCCTCTTGTTTCCTGGAGAAGCCACGCAAATTTAATTTATTCCAATTGGCTTAACTATTATGTTTATCAGGTTACACCTTACGAAATATCGAAAGATGAAGAATAATTTATTTAAACGCAGTTTTTTTACTGCGTTTTTATATTTTTTTATAAAAAAAGTGCAAAAGTCTTTGACTTTATCGCTTTAGTGTGCTACAATGTGAAAAAATAAAAGAAACGGACGGTTTTTAAATGAAAAAACTTGATAAAAATGCACTTGAAAATTTTTATAAGGCAATTCTTTTAATTGAGAACGTTGAAGAATGTGAAAACTTTTTCAACGATATTTGCACTATTCAGGAACTTGAAGCCATTGCACAGCGTTTTGACGTTGCACAAAAACTTATCGAAGGCAAAGTTTATACTGAAATAAGTAATGAAACGGGGGCAAGTACCGCAACCGTATGCAGGGTAAACCGTTGCATTAAATACGGTAACGGCGGATATAAGACCATAATCGACAGATTGGAGAAGTCAGATGATTAACGAATCTCTCTTAAAGAACGAAGAACTTGCAGTATATAAACTTCGTTCCTTATATTCAAAATACGGATACACTCAATATAAGATGAGTAAGTTTGAAGAGTATGATCTTTACGTAAGAAACAAGGATTTTCTTATTTCGGATAGGGTAATCACCTTTACCGATACAAATGGAAAACTTCTTGCTTTAAAACCTGACGTAACTCTTTCAATTATAAATCATCTTGGAAATTCAGAAATAGAAAAACTTTATTATAATGAAAACGTTTACCGCGTTTCAGGGGAATCACACCGTTTTAAGGAAATCATGCAAACGGGCCTTGAATGCGTTGGTAATATCGGTATTTATGAAATTGCTGAAGTTACGGCCCTTGCAGTCAAAAGTCTTGAAATGATTGATGAAAATTATCAACTCGATATTTCTCATGCAGGCTTTGTTGAAGCAATTTTAAAGGAAAATGATTTTTCTGAAGACCTTTTAAAGAAAATAGGCGAATTTATTGCCATTAAAAATGAGGGCGCAGTTACAAAACTTTTAAAAGACGGATATATCAATGAAAAGCAGGCAAATGTTTTATATGCTTTAATGAAGAATTATTCCGATATTTCCCAAATTAAAATAGAAATTACATCATTTGAAGCACAAAAAGCATTTGACGAGTTTAAGTCGGTGCTTGATACTTTAAATGGACTAAAGTTAGATGAGAAGGTAAGTATCAACTTCTCACTTGCAAACAACATGCGCTACTATTCGGGCATCGTGTTTAAAGGCTACGTTAAGGGCATTCCAACAGGTGTTCTTTCCGGCGGTCAATACGATTCTTTAATGAAAAAGTTAAAGAAAAATGCAAGTGCCATCGGCTTTGCGGTGTATATGGATAGTTTTGAACGGCTTAACGTTTCCGCACCTGAATTTGACGTGGATATTCTTCTTATTGCCAAAAATGAAGATCCTAAAACAATTCTTGAATGTGTTGAAAAACTTTCCCAAAATGGCGAAACCGTACTTGTAAGAAAAGATATTCCCGAAAAATTAAAGTATAAAAAAATTATGGAAATAAAGGAGATAATCTGATGCTTAACGTTGCATTACCTAAGGGCAGACTTGGCGAAAAGGTTTACGATCTTTTTGAAAAAGCAGGTTATGAATGTGATTCAATAAAAGAGAATAACCGCCGTCTTACCTTTGAAAACCCCGAAAAAGGCATAAGATATTTCTGGGTAAAGCCGTCAGACGTTTCCATTTACGTTGAGCGCGGTGCCGCTGATATCGGCGTTGCAGGAAAGGATATTCTTCTTGAGTATGAGCCTGACGTTTATGAACTTTTAGATCTTAACATGGGCAAGTGCCGTATGGCTGTTGCCGCACCTAAAGGTTTTAGGGATAACACCGCAACAACCTTGCGCGTTGCCACCAAGTTTTCAAATATTGCCGCAAAACACTATCAGTTAAAGGCAAGAGATATAGATATTATTCACCTTAACGGCTCTATTGAACTTGCACCTATTTTAGGTCTTTCCGATGTTATTGTGGATATTGTTGAAACGGGCAAGACCTTATTGGAAAACGGACTTGAACCCTATGAAGATATTGTTGATATAAGCGCGCGTCTTATAGCAAATAAGGCAAGTTACGGCTTTAAAATTGATAAGATCAATGATATAAAGACTAAATTACAACAAATTGTGGAGAGCAAAAATGATTAAGATTTTTAAATACGGCGAAGTTTCCAATGATGAGATATTTGCACGAAATAACCCTACGGGCGACGTTTCATCTATCGTTAAAGATATTATAGAAAACGTAAAAGTCAATGGGGACAAGGCATTAAAGGAATATTCCCAAAAATTTGATAAGGCTGAATTAACAAACATCGAAGTTACAGAAGATGAGATCAACGAAGCATTTTCTATCGTTGAGCCTGAATTTATCCGCATTTTAAAAGATGCGGCAGAAAATATCAGAAAATTCCATTCATGCCAGAAAAGAAACAGTTTTATTATAAACGATACTGAAGGTGTTGTGGTGGGGCAAAAAGTTGTTCCCATTGAAAAAGTCGGTCTTTACGTGCCCGGCGGAACGGCAGCATATCCTTCCACAGTTTTAATGGATTCAATTCCTGCAAAGATCGCAGGTTGCAAGGAAATATGCATTACTACACCTCCTTCAAAGGACGGCAAAGTAAATCCCGTAATTCTTGCGGCGGCAAAGATCGCAGGGGTTGACAGAATATTTAAAGTCGGCGGTGCGCAGGCAGTTGCGGCGCTTGCTTACGGCACGGAAACCGTTACAAAAGTTGATAAGATAGTTGGCCCCGGTAACGCCTTTGTTGCTGAAGCCAAACGTCAGGTTTTCGGAATGGTTGATATTGATATGATTGCAGGTCCCAGCGAGATTCTTGTTGTTGCTGACGGAAAAAGCAATGCATCTTTTGTTGCGGCAGACCTTCTTTCTCAGGCTGAACACGATAAAAATGCAAGCGCAGTTCTCGTTACCGAAAGCATGGAACTTGCCCAAAATGTTCAAAAAGAAATTGAAAATCAACTTGAAAAACTTGAAAGATTTGAAATTGCAAGAGCGTCTATTGATAATAACGGCAAGATAATCGTCGCACCCGATATAAAATATGCAATCGAAATTGCCAATGAGATCGCACCTGAACATCTTGAACTTTGTGTTGACGATCCGTTCAGTCTTCTTGACGGCGTTAAGCATGCAGGAAGCGTATTTATGGGAAGATACTGTCCCGAAGCCTTGGGCGATTATTTTGCAGGACCTAACCATACACTTCCCACAAGCGGTACGGCAAGATTTTCAAGCCCTCTTTCCGTTGAAGATTTTGTTAAAACTATACAATATTCCTATTATACCGAATCGGCACTTAAAAAAGTTGCGGAAGACGTTTTCTATTTTGCAAATAAGGAAGGTTTAGGCGCCCACGCCAACAGCGCAGTTATAAGGACGAGAAAATGAGTAATTTTATTTCAAAAAAATATGATTCTTTAAAAGAATATACGCCGGGTGAACAGCCCCAAGATAAAAAATATATAAAATTAAACACCAATGAATCACCGTTTCCGCCATCAGATGTGGTTATTGAGTGTGTTAATAATGATGCGGTAAAGAATTTAAAACTTTATTCAGATCCCGAAAGCAAGGTTTTAAAAGAAGAACTTGCAAAAACATATGGTGTAAAGAAAGAAAACGTTTTCGTTTCAAACGGGTCTGACGAAATACTTAATTTTGCATTTATGGCTTACGGTGAAAACGGTGCAGTTTTTAACGATATCACATACGGTTTTTATAAGGTTTTTGCCGATCTTTATAATATTGAAGCGGATATAATTCCTTTAAATGAAGATTTTACTATTCCTTATGAAAAGTTTTTAAATAAAAATAAGTTCATCGTAATTGCAAACCCCAATGCACCTACGGGAATTTCTTTAGAAACAGAAAAAATCGAAGAAATTATAAAAAATAATCCACAAAACGTTGTTTTAATTGATGAAGCATACGTTGATTTCGGCGGAAAAACGGTGCTTCCTTTAATTGAGAAGTATAATAATCTTCTTGTTGTTCGAACATATTCAAAGTCAAGGTCAATGGCGGGGGCAAGGCTTGGTTACGCTTTTGCTCAAAAAGAGATAATAAAAGATCTTGAAAAGATCAAGTACTCCACAAACCCCTATAACGTAAACCGACTTACCCAGATCGCAGGCGTAGCATCTCTTATGGATAACGAGTATTATGAAAATAATTGCCGAACCATTATGAAAAATCGCGATTGCACAGTTAAAGAACTTGAACTTTTGGGATTTACCGTTTTAAAATCAGATGCTAACTTTATTTTTGTGAAAAGTGATAAAATTTCAGGCGAAGATTTATATCTTAAACTTAAAGACCGCGGAATTTTAGTTCGCCATTTTACAAGCGAAAGAATAAAAGATTTTAACCGAATCACTATCGGTACATTAGAGGAAATGTATGCTTTAGTTAAAGCAGTTTCCGAGATTTTGGAGGAAAAATGAGAAACGCCAATATTAAGCGTAAAACCAACGAAACGGATATTTTATTAAAACTTGAACTTGACGGCAAAGGTGAAAGCAAAATTGATACCGGCTGCGGTTTTCTGGATCATATGTTAACTCTTTTTGCAAAGCACGGTAAATTTGATCTTACCGTAAACTGCATCGGAGATACTTTTGTTGATTATCACCACACCGTTGAAGATATTGCAATATGCTTAGGCAAGGCATTTTCCGAAGCATTAGGCGATATGAAAGGCATTTACCGTTACGGAAGCACCATTCTTCCTATGGATGAATCGCTTATTTTAACTGCTGTTGATATTTCAGGCAGAGCATATCTTAATTTTGACGTTAAAATGCCTCAAAAACGTGTTGGTGATTTTGATACTGAACTTTGCGAAGAGTTTTTCTATGCATTTGTACGTCATGCAAACTTAACTTTACACATTAAGAAACTTGACGGCACAAATACTCACCACATAATTGAAGGTATTTTTAAGTCTTTTGCCCGTACAATGGCGCAGGCTGTTAAAATTAACGAAGATTTTAAGGACGAAATTCCGTCAACTAAAGGTGTTTTATAATGATAGCAATAATTGATTACGGTGTTGGCAACTTGTTTTCCTTAAAATCGTCTTTTAAGGCAATAGGTGAAGACGCTATAGTTACCAACGACAAAAAAATAATTGACGGGTGCGATAGAATAATTCTTCCCGGCGTAGGCGCATTTGGCGATGCGGCAAAAAAATTAAATGAAAGCGGTATGCAGGAAGTTTTGCTTCAGGAAGTGAAAAAAGGCAAACCCGTAATGGGAATTTGTCTTGGCATGCAACTTTTGTTCGATGAAAGTTATGAGTTTGGCGTTCATAAGGGACTTGGACTAATAAAAGGCTCAATAGTTCCCTTTGAAGGCAGAATAGATAAAGATTTGCGCATTCCGCAAATAGGTTGGAACTCATTGAAGTTATATAACGATTCGCCTATATTTAAAGATCTTAATAATGGCGATTACGTATATTTTGTTCATTCTTATTTTGCCGATTGCGATAAAAAGAACGTTATTGCAACGTCTGATTACGGCATTGAATTTACTGCCGCAGTAGAGAAAGATAACGTGTTCGGCTGTCAGTTCCACCCCGAAAAAAGCGGAGACGTGGGACTTAAGATTTTAAAAAGTTTTGCTTTAGTTAAGTGAGGTTTATTTTATGTTGATTTTTCCTGCTATCGACCTTTTTGAAGGTAAGGCAGTTCGCCTTTATAAGGGCAAGTATGAAGAAATGACCGTTTATTCCAAAGAACCTTGGGAGGTTTCAAAGAAATTTAAAGATGCAGGGTGTGAATATATTCACATTGTTGATCTTGAAGGAGCAAAAAACGGTGATACTCCCAATATAGAAACCGTAAAGAGAATTGTTAAGGAATCGGGACTTAAAGCCGAAATCGGCGGGGGAGTGCGTTCAATGGAAACTGTTGAAAAGTATCTTGATGCAGGCGTTATGCGTGTTATTTTAGGTACTGCGGCGGTAAAGGATCCCGTGTTTTTAGAAGAAGCCGTTAAAAAATTCAGCGAAAGAGTTGCAGTGGGTGCTGATATTTTAAACGGTAACGTTGCAATTAAAGGTTGGACGGAAACTGCAGATTTAACTTGCGATGATTTTTTTAAAAAACTTGAAAATCTTGGCGTTCAGACGGTTATCTGCACCGATATTTCAAAGGACGGCACAATGCTTGGCACAAACCGTCAAATGTATAAAGAACTTTCCCAAAAGTTTAAAATTGATATTGTTGCATCAGGCGGAGTAAATTCCATTGATGATATTATTGCATTAAATGAAATGAATCTTTATGGTGCAATAATCGGCAAAGCCTACTATACCGGCGCAATAGACCTTAAAAAGGCGTTGGAGGTATCAGGATGCTGACAAAAAGAATTATTCCATGCCTTGACGTTCGTGACGGCAGAGTTGTTAAAGGCGTAAACTTTGAGGGATTAAGAGACGTTTCTTCTCCCGTTGAACTTGGAAAATTTTATTCTTCATCAGGCGCAGACGAACTTGTTTTTTATGATATTACCGCTTCCAGCGACGGCAGAAAGATTTTCACCGATATTTTAAAAGAATGCGCCAAAAATATTTTTATTCCACTTACGGTAGGCGGCGGAATCAATACGTTAGATGATTTTGAAAGGGTTCTTAATTGCGGTGCTGATAAAGTAAGCGTTAACTCAGGGGCAATAAGAAATCCTCAGATTATTGAAGATGCGGCAAAGCGTTACGGCAGTCAATGTGTGGTTTTATCTGCTGATATCAAGCGTGTTGACGGAATTTTCAAAGTTTTCGCACGCGGCGGCAGAGATAACACAAATATTGACGCTTTAGAATGGGTAAAGCGCGGTGTTGATATGGGCGCAGGCGAAGTGGTAGTAAACTCCATTGATACTGATGGCGTTAAACAAGGCTTTGATCTTGAAATGCTTGAGAAAATTTGTGATCTTGTAAATGTTCCCGTAATTGCATCAGGCGGTGCAGGCAAGACTGAAGATTTTATTGATTTATTTAAAAAAGTTCCTAAAATAAGCGCAGGTCTTGCGGCGTCGGTGTTCCATTTCGGGGAAATTGATATTTTGGATCTTAAAAAAGACTTAAAGAAAAATAACATTGAAGTGAGGCTTTAAAAATGGTTGATATAAATGAACTTAAATTTGATGAAAAGGGACTTATTCCCGCAGTTGTTGTTGACGCTTTTTCAAAAAAAGTGCTTACGGTTGCATATATGAACAAGGAAAGTCTTGAAATTTCCATGAAAGAGGGCAGAACTTGCTTTTTCTCACGTTCACGTCAGGAACTTTGGCGCAAAGGCGAAACAAGCGGAAACTATCAGAACATCGTTTCTATTACTTCCGATTGTGATAACGATGCTTTAACGGTAGTTGTTGAAAAAGAAGGCCCTGCTTGCCATACGGGCGAAGATTCCTGCTTCTTTAACGAAGTTTACCATGCTGAAGATAAAGAAGAATTTTCAATGGAAGGCTTATATAAACTCCTTGAAGGCAGAAAAAAAGATATGCCCGAAGGTTCTTATACCACTTATCTTTTCTCAAAGGGTAGAGATAAGATTTTGAAAAAAGTTGGCGAAGAAAGCACCGAAGTTATTATCGGCGGTAAGGCTGACGATAAGGCGGAAACCATTTATGAAATTGCCGACCTTGCATACCACGTAATGGTTTTAATGGTAGATATGGGGATTTCCGTTAAAGATATTCAGAAAGAACTTGGCTCGCGCCACATAATCGACCATAAGGTTAAGCAGGAAAAAATGCAATGATAAAAGAAAATTATCACACACACACTCATTTTTGCGATGGTAAAAATTCTCCCGAAGAAATGGTTTTAAAAGCCATAGAACTCAATTTTGATTATTTGGGATTTTCGGGACACGGGCATACAAGGAAGGAAAGTTCATACTGTATGTCCCCTGAAAACACAAAAAAATATTTTTCAGAAATAACCGCGTTAAAAGAAAAATATAAAGATCAGATTGAAATTCTTTGCGGAATTGAGCAGGATATCATATCAAGTGACGATATCAGTTATTTTGACTATGCTATCGGTTCAACACATTACGTTATTAAAGATAATAAATTCTATAACGTTGACGGGTCTATGGAAGAGTTCGATTTTGTTGTAAATGAAATTTATAAAGGTGAGTTTCTTAAATTTGCAGAAGAATATTTTGAAAACGTAAAAACTGTTGTTGATAAAACAAACTGTCAGATAATCGGGCATTTTGACCTTATTTCAAAAAACTTTGAGCGCAAAAATATTAAAGAAAGCGATAAATATCTGTATTTTGCAGAAGATGCTGTAAATGAGCTTGTTAAATATGATGTTCCTTTTGAAATAAATACCGGTGCCATTGCCCGCGGTTACAGAACGACGCCGTATCCATCTGAAAATATTTTACAGATGATAAAAAACAAAAAGGGCAAAATTATTTTTACCAGCGATTGCCACGATAAAGACTTTTTGAATTGCTATTTTCTTGAAACCGAAAATTTGGCTAAAAAAGTCGGATTTAAGAAAAGAAGCATTTTGACTCTAAACGGTTTTAAAGAGATTGACTTATGAAGATAATTGACTTTCACACACACGTATATCCCCAAAAAATTGCGCAAAAGGCAACGGAAAACGTTATTGGCTTTTACGGTCTTAAAGAAGGCTTAGGCGGCATGGTGGGCACAAGCGAAGTGCTTATTGCCTGCGGAAAAGAAGCGGGCATTGAAAATTTTGTTATTCTGCCCGTTGCATTAAAGGCAGAAACTGTCCGCCACATAAACGAAGCCGCATTACACGAACTTGAAATACACAAAGAACTTTACGGCTTTGGCACTATTCATATTGATATGCCCGATATTTTAGGGGAAATTGAGTTTATAAAAGATAAAAAACTTAAAGGCGTTAAGATTCATCCTGATACACAGCGTTTTAACATTGATGATGAACGTCTTTTTCCGATGTATGAAGAAATTTCAGGTAAACTTCCCATAATGATCCATTGCGGTGATCCCCGATACGATTATTCCCACCCAAGAAGATTAAAAAGAGTTTTAGATAATTTTCCCAAATTAACGGCAATCGGTGCGCATTTAGGCGGTTGGATGCTTTTTGATGAGGCTTTGGAACTTTTAAAAGATACAAACTGCTTTGTTGATATCTGTTCAAGCCATATGTTTATGGAAAAAGGTAAAATGGAATATTATATCAACGGCTATGGGGCAGACCGTGTGCTTTTCGGCAGCGATTTTCCCATTTGGGATCCTAAAAAAGAAGCAGAAGCATTTATGGAGCTTCAGCTTACTTATTCCCAAAAAGAAAAAATCGCATATAAAAATGCGTTATACTTATTGAAGGAGATTTGAAGATGAAAATTACTTTGTTAGGTGATTCAATCAGGCAGATCGGTTACGGTACAAAAGTTCCCGCACTTTTAGGCAAAGAATTTGAAGTTTATCAACCTGTAGAAAACTGCAGGTTTTCAAAATATACTCTGCAATCAATAAGAGCATGGCAAAGTGATATGGAAGGCTCACGGATCATTCATTGGAACAACGGTCTTTGGGATGTTGGCAACAATTGGGGAGACGGACCTTTAACCCCCATAGACGAATATGTTGAGAATATGACGCGTATTGCAAAGGTTCTTTTAAAAAAAGCTGACAAGGTTATTTTTGCAACAATTACGCCTGTTCGTTTTGATAATCCTGATACAGATAACGCGATTATTATGGAATATAACGATGCAATAGTTCCTGTATTAAAGGATATGGGAATTATTATAAATGACTTACATTCTCTTGTTTATCCTAATATTGAAGAATATATCCTTGAAAGCGATAAGATACATTTGACGGAAAAAGGAATTGATGCCTGCGCTGAACAGGTTGCAAAAATTATTTTAGAAACTGCAAAAACTTTATAAAATTCTCCGCAGAAAACTAATTCTGCGGAGTTTTTTATAAAAGTGCGCACCGAAATCTTTTAAGGTGTGGGGTGCATTTCCTCTTCAATTATAATTTTAATTTTAATTTTTTTAGAAAAATATTATAAAAATCGTTTGACAGATGGGGCATTTTGTTATATTATTATAAAAAATTAAATGATAAATGCCATGAAGATATTAAACGTGTGTATTTTGCGCTTTCAGAGAGTCGCTGGTTGGTGTAAAGCGATAGGCAGGGCAAACGTTGTCTCGTATCGGAGCAGGGCCTCGGAATTTCAGTAAGAGGCTTCGGGAGTTCCCGTAACAGAACAAGGGTTTGTTTGAACCTTATTGAGTGGCTCAGATTTTGAGCAATACGGGTGGTACCGTGGTCAAATAATTTGTTGATCATCCCGCGAAGATATAATGTATCTTTGCGGGTTTATTTTTTAAAAAACAAGGAGGCAGTTTTATGAAGAAAATTGCAGTTTCCGACAACACACTTTTTGCAGTTGCGGAAGAAAAAAAGACACTTACTTTCAGAGAAAAACTTAACGTTTCAGCAGCGCTTGATGCTTGCGGATTTGATAATATTATTCTACCTCAACTGCTAAATGAAAAGGAAAATGCCATCGTTTACCGTACTATTGCTTCTGCCGTTGAAAATGCTTCTGTTACAGTTTCCGTTTCTGATGAATCAAAGGTTGAAAGCGCATGGGAATCTGTTAAAGATGCTAAAAATCCCTGGATTTCAATAGTTGTTCCCGTTTCTACGGTGCAGATGGAATATCAGTATCATCTTAAAGCAACAAAAATGCTTGATAAGATTACTGCTCTTTGCGAAAGCGCAAAAAAATATACTGATAATTTTTCAGTTGTATTAAAAGATGCAACCCGTGCTGAAGACGGTTTTTTAAAAAAATGCGCAGAAACAGCATCAAAAGCAGGTGCAAAATATATTACCGTTGTTGATGATGCAGGTATTGCTTTCTCTGAAGAAATTTTTAAAATGGTTTCTGAAATCAAAGATATTATTCCTGTTTATGTTCAGCCGTCGGATATGCTTAAAATGGCTGCTTCATGCGCAGTTGAAGCAATTAAGGCAGGGGCAGAGGGTATAGTTACATCTACCGTTGGTCCTTGGCTTCGCGCTGATGTTTTATCTGATATTTTAAGGGCAAGAGGATTTGATCTTCAAACAGAAACGAGTCTTGATAAAACCAATATCCACAGAACTGTTGATGAGATCAACGTTAAAGGTGAAGCCGTTAAGGAAATAAATATTGAAGAAAAACTTATTTCAGGTCTTGATGAAAGTGCAACGATAGATGATATCAAAGCCGCCGTACAGACTTTAGGCTATGAACTTTCCAGCGAAGATTACGGCAAGGTTTTTGAAGAATTTAAGCGCGTATCTCAAAAGCGCGGTGTTATCGGTGCAAGAGAGTTGGAAGCAATTATTGCAACAAGCGCAATGCAGGTGCCCTCAACATATCATCTTATAAACTACGTTGTAAATAACGGTAACGTTATTACTGCAACTGCAAGCATTATTCTTGAAAAAGACGGTGAAAGAATTTCAGGTGTTGCAACGGGCGACGGTCCCATTGATGCTTCATTCCACGCCATTGAACAGATAATCGGTCATCATTACGAACTTGATGATTTTAAAGTTGAATCTGTTACAAAGGGCAGGGAAGCCGTTGGGTCATCAATTATCCGTCTTCGTGCTAACGGAAAACTTTATTCAGGAAACGGTGTTTCCACCGATATTGTTGGCGCATGTATCCGTGCTTACGTCAACGCACTTAACAAAATAGTTTACGAGGAAAACTAATATGAAATTTGCTTTTTCAACCGAAAACGTAAAGGCACTTTCGTTTTTGGAATATTGTAATATAACAAGTCAATACGGCTTTCAGGGGTTTGAGATCGCCGATCCCTTTAATGAGAAAAAAGATCATGACGACAGCGTTTTTCATTCTTCACAGATGAATGCGTCAAAAAGAAAACTTGTAAACCGCCACATTGATATAAGCGTGGTATCATTTCCAAAAAAGATAGATAAAAATACCGACGCTGAACAACTTAAAAAAGCCGTTGAAATGGCGGCTATGGCAGGAGTTGGTAAAGTTTGCGTTTCTTTTTCGGAGATTCCTGAAGAAGAAACACTTAAAAATATTTTTGCGCCTGCTGTGGCTATTGCCGAAAGGTACGATATGTCAATTCTTATTGAAACTGACGGCGTACTTTCCGATACTAAAAAGGTTCTTGATGTTATAAACGTTTTCAGCAATGCTGTTTTCGGCGTTTCCTGGAACATTCGCGAAACGTACTTTAACCATAAAGAATCTGCCGATGAAACAATTCAGACTTTAGGCGCATATATAGAATATGTAAGAATCGGTGATAAAAAGGGCGAAAACAACGTTTTGATGGGCGAGGGTGAATTACCTGTTAAAGACTTCGTAAACGCCTTAAAAAGCCTTAATTTTGACGGTTACGTTTGTGCTTTATGGAATGATGAAATTACAGATCCCGATATTGTGCTTACACATTTTATCAGTTTTATGCAGAACAGCGAAACAAAAGAGACTGAAGAAATTCACTATAACAGATCGAAAACGGGCACTTTCCCTTGGAAGAGATATGATGTTTTAAATATCACTTTTTCTGAAGTTCTTGATACAATGGTAGAAAAGTATCCCGATCAGTATGCTTTTAAATATACTACTCTTGATTATACGAGAACTTACTCTCAATTCCGCGATGACGTTGATAAAGTTGCGGCAGCGCTTATTTCTTTAGGTGTAAAACCAGGTCATCACGTTGCTATCTGGGCAACAAACGTGCCCCAATGGTTCTTAACTTTCTGGGCATCGGTTAAGATCGGCGCAGTTTTGGTAACTGTAAACACCGCATATAAAATTCATGAAGTTGAATATCTTTTAAGACAGTCCGATACCCATACTCTTGTTATGATAGAGGATTGTAAGGATTCTAACTATAAAGAAATTATCGAGGAACTTTGCCCCGAACTTAAAAATATTGAGCCGGGCAAACCCTTATATTCAAAAGCATTGCCGTTCTTAAGAAACGTTGTTTCAGTTGGATTTAATATGGACGGTTGTCTTGAATGGGATGATTTTATGAAGCGCAGCGATCTTGTTCCAAGAGAAGAAGTGCGCAGACGTGCTTCCATGGTTAAGCCTGATGACGTATGTAATATGCAGTATACTTCAGGTACAACGGGATTCCCCAAGGGCGTTATGCTTACCCATAACAACATTATCAATAACGGCAAGATAATCGGCGACAGAATGGATACTTCTACCGCTGACAGAATGATGATTCAAGTGCCTATGTTCCATTGCTTCGGCATGGTACTTTCAATGACTAATATGATGACCCACGGCGGAACTATCTGCCCGATGCCGTATTTCTCGCCAAAATCATCTCTTGCATGTATCCACAACGAGAAGATAACGTGCTTTAACGGTGTTCCCACCATGTTTATTGCAATGTTCAATCATGAGGATTTTGCAAAAACAGATTTTTCACATATCAGAACGGGCATTATGGCAGGCGCAAACTGTCCTGCTGATCTTATGCGCCGCGCTGCTGACGAAATGAACATGAAAGAGATTATAAGTGTTTATGGTCAGACGGAAGCATCTCCCGGTTGCACTATGGGCGAAGTAAACGAAGATATCGATCACCGCGTTGAAACGGTAGGCAGTGCTTTCCCCGGTGTTGAATGTAAGATTATTGATCCTGAAACGGGAGAAGAATTGCCTGACGGTGAAAACGGTGAGTTCGTTGCACGCGGCTATAATATTATGAAAGGATATTATAAAATGCCAAAGGCAACGGAGCAGACCATTGATAAAGACGGTTGGCTTCATTCAGGTGATATCTGTATGAGAACACCTGACGGATACTATAAGGTTACGGGCCGCTTAAAAGATATGATCATTCGCGGCGGTGAAAACCTTTATCCAAGAGAGATAGAAGAATTTTATCTTACTCACGAAAAAGTCCGCGACGTTCAGGTAGTCGGTGTTCCCGATGAACGCTATGGCGAAGAAGCCTGCGCCTGGATAATTATTAACGAGGGCGAAACAAGCGACGAAAATGAAATGCGCGCCTACGGTGATTCCCATATGGCAAAGCACAAAGTTCCCAGATATTTTGTGTTTACCAAGGAATTTCCAATGAATGCGGCAGGTAAAATTCTTAAATATAAGATGCGCGATCAGTCTATTGAAATTTTAGGCTTAAAAAAATAAAAAAAACAGTTGACAAGATAAAAACATCGTGCTAAAATTCATACATAATTAAATATAAAGGCTATGACGAAGACGGAACCAATCAAGGTTTCACAGAGAGTCGGGGCAGGTGGAAGCCCGATAAACAAAGGTTGTTATTCCTATCACTTCTGAGCTGAAGATCCGAAAAAATATTTGTAGGCGTCTTCCGTGATTGCTGCGTAAAGGCATCGGGCTTGTAGGAGCTTTAAGGGGTACGGGTCATACCGTGCAAATTGAGTGGTACCGCGGGTATTGTTAAAAAACATGACTCGTCTCAATGATTTTTGAGACGGGTCTTTTTATTTTTAAAAGAAAAGGAGAGAGCAAAAATGGACACAAACAACACTATGACAAGACTTTCGGAGATAGCTTCGCGAATTAAGGAGATGCGCGAGATTATGGGCTATTCCCAAAGTGAAATGGCAGAAAAAACTGAAGTTACACTTGATGCTTACGTTCAGTACGAAGGCGGTGTGGCTGACATTCCTTTTACTTTTATTCATAAGTGCGCACTTGTTTTTGACGTTGAACTTTCAGAACTTCTTGAAGGTAAAGGTGCACACCTTTCGGGCTATACCGTAACAAGAAAAGGTCAAGGTCAGGTTACCGCTAAAGAAGAGGGTATTGATATTAAAAACCTTGCACCTAAATTCCGTGATAAAATTGCTGAGCCTTATATGGTTCGCTATGAATATTCTCTTGATCAGCAGAACAAACCTATCCATTTAACGAAACACTCAGGTCAGGAATTTGATCTTGTGCTTTCAGGTTCCTTAAAGGTGCAGGTAGGTGATAATACCGAGGTTCTTCATGAAGGAGACAGTATCTATTACAATTCATCAACACCTCACGGAATGATTGCTGTTGACGGCAAGGAATGTATTTTCTGCGCAGTTGTTCTTCCCGGAGAAGACACAAAGGAAGAAGAAGTTCGTGAAAGCATCGTTTCTGCAAAAACTTCAGAAACGCTTATCTGTGAAAAGTTCGTAAAATGTCAGGAAGACGAAAAAGGCGTTTTACAGAATATTGAATTTAAAAACACCGATACTTTCAACTTCGGTTTTGATATAGTTGATGAAATTGCAAATAAATATCCCGATAAACTTGCAATGCTTCACGTTGACAAAAATCACGTTGAGCGCAGATTTACCTTTAAAGATATAAAGCGCGCTTCCAACCAGACGGCAAACTATTTTGCTTCCCTTGGTATCAAACGCGGTGATAAAGTAATGCTTGTTTTAAAGCGTCATTATCAGTTCTGGTTCGCAATGGTTGCACTTCATAAACTTGGCGCAATCGCAATTCCTGCAACCAATCAGTTAAAGGAACATGATTTTGAATATCGTTATAATGCCGCAGGCGTTAAAGCAATAGTTATCACCTCCGATGGTGACGTTTCCGATATAGCAGAACGCGCCGCAGAAAAATGTCCTCAGGTTGAAACAAAGATAATCGTTGGCACACCTAAAGAAGGCTGGCACGATTTTAACGAAGAATACGTTCGTTTTTCTGGAAAATTTGAGCGCGAGGAAAATGCTTCGGCAGGCGATGAAGCGGCACTTATGTTCTTTACTTCAGGAACAACGGGCAATCCCAAAATGGCTTCACACAAGCACACTTATGCTTTAGGTCATTTCGTTACCGCAAAATATTGGCATTGCTGTGAGCGTGACGGACTTCACCTTACCATTTCCGATACCGGTTGGGGTAAATCTCTTTGGGGTAAACTTTACGGTCAGTGGCTTTGCGAAGGCGCAGTTTTCGTTTATGACTTTGACCGTTTTGATGCTCAGGATATTTTGCCTATGTTCAAAAAGTACAACATCACAACATTCTGCGCACCGCCTACAATGCTCAGAATGTTCATAAAAGACGATCTTTCCAAGTTTGATCTTTCAAGCATTCACCACATCACAACTGCAGGTGAAGCGCTTAATCCCGAAGTTTATAAGCAATTTAAACTTGCTACGGGCCTTGAGATCATGGAAGGCTTCGGTCAGACCGAAACAACACTTACTATCTGCAATCTTCGCGGCACAACGCCCAAGATCGGCTCAATGGGTAAGGCTTCACCTCAGTATGACGTTGATATCGTTGATCCTGACGGCAACTCACTTCCTGACGGTGAAACGGGTGAGATCGTAATTCACACAGATAAAAGCGTGCCTTGCGGTCTTTTCAGAGAATATTATCTTGATGATGAAAAGACTAAGGATGCCTGGCATGACGGCATGTATCACACAGGCGATACTGCATGGCGCGATGAAGACGGTTATTTCTGGTACGTAAGCCGTATTGATGACGTTATCAAGTCTTCAGGTTACAGAATAGGGCCCTTTGAGATCGAAAGCGTTATCATGGAACTTCCTTACGTTTTAGAGTGCGGTGTTTCCGCGGCGCCTGACGAGATCCGCGGTCAGGTAGTTAAAGCAAGCATAGTTTTAACAAAGGGAACGGTTCCTTCCGAAGAACTTAAAAAGGAGATTCAGGAGTACGTAAAGAGCCATACTGCACCTTATAAATATCCCAGAATCGTTGTTTTCTGCGATGAACTTCCCAAAACCATAAGCGGAAAGATCCAGCGTAACAAACTTTAAAAAATCAGTTGACAATTTTTTGTGAGATATGATATAATTCTCATATATTAAAAGGCTTTGACGAAGAGGGAATTATAGCTTCAGTCCAAAGAGAAACGGCGGTTGGTGTAAGCCGTTGTCTGAACTGTGATTTTTGTAGCTTCTGAGCCGAAAGGAAGAAAGAATTTTTATTCAAGTAGAACCTTTCCGTTATTGCTGCGTAAATGCATAAGGCTTGTTTGAGTCTGAGGTGGCACAGTTTGTGCAATTTGAGTGGTACCGCGGGTAATGTTTGCTCGTCTCAAAGTAATCATATCTTTGAGGCGGGCTTTTATTGTTTGCCTGAAGTATTTGGAGGATTATTTTATGAAAACAGCAACCGGTCTTGAATTTAAGATTCAGGAAATGGCGCAACGTATTAAAACGCTGCGCGAGATCGTTGGGCTTTCTCAGGAAGAAATGGCTTTAAAAACGGGTGTTTCTTTTGAAGAATACGTTGCTTGTGAAGAAGGTAAAGATGATCTTAACTTTGCATTCCTTTACAAGTGCGCTATTGCCCTTAACGTTGACGTTACTGATATTATTGATGGCTCAAGCCCCCGTCTTGCAGGTTATACTTTAACTCGTAAAGGGGAAGGTCAGGAAATTCAGAAAGCGCACGGCATGACCTATTATAACCTTGCCCCGTCTTTCAAAAACCGTATTGCCGAGCCGTTGTACGTAGTTTTTCCGTATGATGAAAACTCACAGAACAAGGATATAGAACTTACCACCCACGAAGGTCAGGAATGTGATATCGTTATTTCAGGTGCTTTGAAAGTGCAGGTTGGCGACCACGTTGAGATTCTTCACGAAGGCGACAGTATTTATTACGATTCATCAAAGCCCCACGGCATGATCGCAGTTGAAAATGCTGACTGTATTTTCTATGCATTCGTTCTTAATTCCAATCAGGAAAGCGTTCAGGAACTTGTTCACGGCGGAACACGTGATTTTATGTTTGCGCCCAAAAAGAAGAAAGCAAGTTCTGAAAGAAAGCGTGTTTGGGAAGATTTTATTATTCCCGAAGAAGACGAAAACGGCGTTTTAAAGAAAATATCCTTTAAAAATGAAGATAATTTCAACTTCGCTTTTGATGTTATTGATCGTTTAGGCGAGGAACAGCCTGATAAAACGGCACTTATGCATATCGGTGTTGACGGAACTGAACACAGATTTACCTTTAAAGAACTTAAACGTGCAAGTTCACAGACCGCCAACTACTTTAAGTCTTTGGGAATTAAAAAAGGCGATAAAGTAATGCTTATTTTAAAGCGTCATTATCAGTTCTGGTTCTCAATGATCGCACTTCACAAGATCGGTGCAATAGCAATTCCCGCAACAAATCAGTTAAAGGAACACGATATTACTTACCGCTTCAATAAAGCAGGGGTAAAGATGATTATCTGTACTTCAGACGGCATCGTTGCAGATGAAGTAGATAAAGCAGATGAACTTTCGCCCTCCCTTGAAACAAAGATTATCGTTGGTGCTTCCCGTGAAGGCTGGCATAATTTTGACGAAGAATACAGCCTTTATACCGGTAAACTTGAGCGCGATGAAAATTCACCTTGTGGCGACGATATGCTGCTTATGTACTTTACTTCAGGTACAACGGGCAATCCTAAACTTGCAATGCACTCATATAAATATCCTTTAGGTCATTTTATTACCGCAAAATATTGGCATTGCGTAAATCCCGATGGCTTGCACCTTACCATTTCCGATACAGGTTGGGCAAAAGCCGCATGGGGTAAGATGTATGGACAGTGGCTCTCAGAAGCAGGCATCTTTGCCTACGACTTTGACCGTTTCGATGCAAACGATATTATGCCAATGTTCGCAAAATATAACATTACAACTTTCTGCGCACCGCCCACAATGCTCCGCATGATGATAAAGCAAGATCTTTCAAAGTTCGATTTATCTTCCATCGAGCATATGACTACTGCAGGCGAAGCGCTTAACCCTGAAGTTTTCCGTCAGTTTGAAAAAGCAACGGGGCTTCAGATCATGGAAGGTTTCGGTCAGACGGAAACAACTGTTGCATTAGCAAACCTTGCAGGCACAAAGGCACGTCTTGGTTCAATGGGTAAACCCGTTCCCTTATACGATATCCAACTTCTCGATGCTGATAATAATCCCGTTCAGGTCGGCGAAGTAGGTGAGATCTGTATTAACGTTAAGAACGGCGCACCTTGCGGATTGTTTAGAGGTTATTATACCGATGAAGAAAAGACTTCCGAGTGCTGGCACGACGGTTTCTATCATACAGGTGATACTGCTTGGCGTGATGAAGACGGTTATTTCTGGTACGTAGGCAGAGTTGATGACGTTATTAAGTCTTCAGGCTACCGCATCGGTCCCTTTGAAATCGAAAACGTTATTATGGAACTTCCTTACGTTTTAGAATGCGGTGTTTCCGCTGAACCTGATGAAGTTCGCGGTCAGGTAGTTAAGGCAAGTATCGTTTTAACAAAGGGTACTGTTGGCACCGATGAACTTAAGAAAGAAATTCAGGATTACGTTAAACAGCGTACCGCACCTTACAAATATCCCCGTGTTGTTGTGTTCAGGGATGAACTTCCCAAAACAACAAGCGGTAAAATACAGAGAAATAAATTATAATTGGAGTGTGTTATTATGAAGTATGAAATCTCAGTAACAAAAACAACTGCGCCTAAGGCACATCCTACAGATGAATCAAAGCTCGGCTTTGGTAAAGTTTTCACTGATCATATGTTTATTATGGACTATTCTGACGATTTAGGCTGGTATAACGGCAGAATCGTTCCCTTTGGTCCTTTGCCCATTCATCCCGCATCAACAGTTCTTCACTACGGTGCAGAAATTTTTGAGGGCATGAAGGCTTACCGTAACGCCAATAATGAAATCGTTCTTTTCAGACCTATGGAGAACATCAAGCGTCTTAATAATTCAGCAGAGCGTCTTTGCTTACCTCAGCTTGATGAAGAAGGCTGTCTTGATATTTTAAAGACTATCGTTGAACTTGAAAAAGATTGGGTTCCCAAGGCAGAAGGCACTTCACTTTATCTTCGTCCTTATTTGTTCGGTAACGATCCTCACCTTGGTGTGCATGCAGTTCATAATGCAACTTTCGTTGTAATCTGCTCACCTGTTGGCGCTTACTATGCAGAGGGTATCAACCCCGTTAAGATCGCCATCGAATCAACTGACGTTCGCGCAGTTAAGGGCGGAACCGGTTATGCAAAATGCGGCGGTAACTATGCAGCAAGTTTACGTGCAGGTCAGAAAGCAGAAGAAGCAGGCTATACGCAGGTTCTTTGGCTTGACGGTGTTCACAGAAAGTATATTGAAGAAGTTGGAAGCATGAATGTTATGTTTAAAGTTAACGGCAAGATCGTTACACCTGAACTTACCGGCTCGGTTCTTCCCGGAATTACAAGAAAATCTTGTATTGAACTTCTTAAAGAGTGGGGATATGATGTTGAAGAGCGTTTGTTCTCCGTTGATGAACTTTTTGAGGCAGCTGCAAACGGCACTCTTGAAGAAGCATGGGGAACAGGCACAGCCGCAGTAGTTTCACCTATCGGTCAGCTTTACTATGAAGGCAAGGCTTACACCGTTTCAAATAATCTTATCGGTGAAGTTACCCAGAAACTTTATGATAACCTTACCGGCATTCAGTGGGGCAAGGTAGAAGATAAGTATAATTGGATCGTTAAGGTTTGCAATGGCTGATTATAAAAGACTTTATATTATCGCAGGTCATTACGGCAGCGGTAAAACAAACGTTGCCGTAAACCTTGCAGTAAAGATTAAAAATGACGGCTTTAAAGTAAAAATTGCCGATCTTGATATAGTTAATCCCTATTTCAGAACAAAGGACAGTGCCGACGTTCTTGAAAAAGAGGGGATAGAACTTATTTCACCGTCATTTGCCAATTCTAACGTTGACTTGCCCGCCTTGCCTCAGGAGGCTTACGGTCTTTTTCAACAGAAAAGTTTTTACGGCGTTGTTGATGTTGGCGGTGATGATCGGGGCGCTTACGCTTTAGGAAGATATGCACCCTATATTTTAGAAGAAAATAATTTTGAAATGTGTTTTGTTTTCAATTCTTACAGACCTCTTACCCGTACTGCGGAAGAAGCATTTGAAGTTATGAATGAAATCGAAACTGCTTGCAAAATTAAGTTTACTTCCATTATAAACAACTCAAATATCGGCGAAGATACCGATAAAGAAGATATTCTTGCTTCATTTATTGAAGCGGAAAAACTTTCAAAAATATCAAAACTTCCCATTATTTTTAATGCAGTCAGGGAAGATATTGATATTGACGTTTCCAATAAACTTCCCCTTAAACTTCAGGAGAAGTATTACGATATAAAGGAGATTTAACATGGCAAAGGTTACATTTAAAACGGACGCATGCAAAGGTTGCGGTCTTTGTGTTGATGCTTGTCCTAAAAAAATAGTTGCTTTGGCAAAAGACAAATTAAATGCGAAAGGACATTCTCCGGCTGAAATTACCGATCAGGAAAGTTGCATCGGTTGTGCATTTTGCGCAACAATGTGTCCCGATTGCGTAATTACCGTTGAAAAATGAGGTGAATAAAATGGCAGAAAAAGTTTTAATGAAAGGTAATGAGGCTATTGCTGAAGCCGCTATAAAGGCAGGATGCCGTCATTATTTCGGCTATCCCATTACTCCTCAAACAGAAATTGCCGCTTATATGGCAAAGCGTATGCCCAAAATCGGCGGAACTTTCCTTCAGGCAGAAAGTGAGATCTCTGCAATTAACATGGTTTACGGTGTTGCAGGCGCAGGTTTCAGGGTTATGACAAGTTCTTCAAGCCCCGGTGTTTCACTTAAGCAAGAAGGTATCTCTTATATTGCAGGTGCCGATCTTCCGGCTTTAATCGTAAACGTTCAGCGTGGCGGCCCCGGATTAGGCGGTATTCAGCCTTCACAGTCAGATTATTTTCAGGCTACAAAGGGCGGCGGACACGGGGACTATCATTTGATCGTTCTTGCTCCTGCTTCAGTTCAGGAAATGGCTGACCTTACTATCAAGGCTTTTGACGTTTCTGAAAAATACCGCGTTCCTGCGATGCTTCTTGCTGACGGCACAATGGGACAGATGATGGAACCCGTTGTTCTTCCTGATGTTGAGCCTACACCTTCCGAAAAACCTTGGGCAGTTCGCGGAACTAACATGGAAAGAAAACATAATATTATAAACTCACTTTATCTTAAGCCTGAAATTCTTGAAAAGGTAAACTTTGAGCGTTTTGAAAGATATAAGCAGATCGAAGAAAATGAAGTTATGTATGAAGAATACATGATGGAAGATGCAGAATACTGTGTTGTTGCTTTCGGTATCGCTTCACGTGTTTCCAAAAATGCAGTTACCGCCGCAAGAAAGAAGGGTATTAAGGTTGGTTTAATAAGACCTATTACTCTCTGGCCTTTCCCCACAGAAGTGCTTAATAAGGCTGCAGATCAGGTTAAAGGATTCATCTCCGTTGAACTTTCAATGGGACAGATGATTGAAGACATTAAACTTGCAACAGAATGTAAGCGTCCCGTAGTTCTTTGTAACCGCGCGGGCGGTATGATTCCTTCACCTGAACAGGTGCTTGAATCTATAGAAAATCTTGTAAAGGAGAATAAATAATGAAAGTTTTTGATAAACCCCATGCACTTACAGATGCTCCTTTTCATTATTGCCCCGGTTGCACTCACGGCATAATTCACCGCCTTGTTGCTGAAGCCATTGATGAACTTCAGATTGAAGGCAAGTGTATCGGTGTTGCGCCCGTTGGCTGTGCAGTTATGGCTTATGATTATTTCGCTTGCGATATGGTTGAAGCTGCCCACGGCAGAGCACCGGCTATCGCAACGGGACTTAAACGCGCAATGCCCGAAAATATTATTTTTACATATCAGGGCGATGGCGACCTTGCTTCAATCGGTATGGCTGAAACTGTTCATGCCGCTACAAGAAATGAAAATATCACAATTATTTTCGTAAACAACGCAATTTACGGTATGACGGGCGGTCAGATGGCACCTACGTCACTTCCCGGTCAGGTTACACAGACTTCACCTTACGGCCGTGATCTTAATAATCAGGGATATCCCAT
>JAZQII010000060.1:0-11967 GCA_045541035.1 Clostridia bacterium
GCGGCGCTTTTATGGTTTGTCGTCTTTGTAAGGCGACCTGCCTTACTGCATCCTCCGCACCTAAAATCATCCACCGATGCGCACATTTTAGGTCGGAGAATTTTAAAGTAATAAATTTTTGATGGCTACAAGGCAAAAACGTAGGCAATACAGGAAGTATTGCCGAGGCTTTTAACGAAGTAGACGCGGAAATTTATACATTAAAATCGGGTTCGTATATGTGTGTTATGGTATCCAAAGGAGTGAGTATATATGGATTTTTCAGCACTTAAAAACTATCTTGATAATGTTGATAAAAATTTGGTTCCGTCGTGCAAGTGTATTGTAAAAATGGGCAATGAAACCGTATTTGAATATTTTAATGCACGCGAGGATATTATTGAAAGCGAAAAGGACAAAAAATACTATTATCTTTTTTCTGCTTCAAAGGTAATAACCTGCACGGCAGTTATGCGCCTTTATGAAGAGGGCAAATTGGATATTGATGATCCGGTTTATAAATATATTCCTGAATTTAAGGAGCTTTATATCGGCGGAAGCTTTCAGGAGTGTTATAAGGTAATTGATAAAGAAACTATGCCCAAGGCTAAAAACGTGCTTACAATAAAGCATCTTTTAACAATGTCAGGCGGATACTGCTACAATTTAGGCCATCCTGAAATTTTAAAGGTTATTGAGGAAAAGGGTGAACAGACCTCAACCCTTGATATCGTAAAGGCTATTGCTAAATTTCCCCTTTTATTTGAGCCGGGCACAGATTATAACTATTCCCTTTGCCACGATATTTTAGGCGGAGTAATTGAAGTTGTAAGCGGTAAAAAGTTCTCAGAATATCTTAACGAGATCATTTTTGAGCCGTTAAACATGAAAGATACCTTCTTTAACCCCTCTGATGAGGTTTTGAAGCAAATGTATCAGCAGTTCAGGGTTAATCCCGGATATATGATTGCTCAACCCCAGGAGCCTTGGTGCGGTTATGCTTTGGCAGGAGAATATGAAAGCGGCGGAGCAGGTCTTGTTTCCACTATAGAAGATTATGCAGAATTTGCTGCCTGCCTTGCAAACGGCACGTCGAAAAACGGATACAGAATTTTAAAAAGAGAAACTATTGATCTTATGCGCGCGCCTCATTTGTGCGAGAAGGCTCAGAAAACTTATTCAACTAATCTGACAAAAGCAGGCTATTCCTATGGTTTAGGTGTAAGAACACATATTGATGCTGAGAAAAGCCATAGCATTTCACCGCTTGGTGAATATGGTTGGGATGGCGCAGCAGCGGCATTTGTTGTGATCGATCCTGAAACAAAGCTTTCTTTAACCTATACACAACACGTTTTAAATTGCGGATACGCTTATAACCATATTCATCCCACAATAAGAAATCTTGCTTATGAGGCAATGAAATAAGGTGAAAAAATTGTTTAAAGCGATTCCTTCAAAAGATGATCCCAAAGCATATAATAAAACGGATTTTATTTCTTCACGACTTGTCTGTATTGATGGATGTGAATTGTTTGACGTTTCAATGCAGTATCCCTTATTGGGGTTTGAAAGTGCAGTTAAAAATTGTTATGTTAGGGAAGAGGTTCTTGAAAAATTAAAGCTTGCACAAGGCTATTTGCCTGAAGGCTATAAATTAAGAATATGGGACGCTTGGCGACCTTTTTCTTTGCAGGAAGAGCTGTTTGAAAAATATTCATTTCAAATTATCAAGCGGTTTTGCCCGAAAAACGCTACTATAGAAGAACAGAAAAGCGTTATAGCAAAGTACGTTTCCATTCCCGAAAAAAGCGAAAAAGAGCCACCTGTTCATACAACGGGCGGTGCAGTTGACGTTACTCTTTTAAAGGATGGCAGGGAAGTACCTATGGGAACTGCCTTTGACGCCTTTTCAGAAAAAACCAAGACCGATTATTTTGAAAAGATCGGGGAAGATATTTTGGTGCGCAATAACCGCCGAATCCTTTATAATGCTATGATCTCTGCCGGCTTTACCAATCTGCCCTCAGAGTGGTGGCACTTCGATTTCGGTGATAAATTCTGGGCATATTATAATAATACAAATGCATTATATGAGGGAATAGAAAAAGCGCAGTGATTTTTCACTGCGCTTATTTTATATTTCACCAACGGTCTCGGCAAGGCGCATAAGGTGGGTTGCAGAGCCGATAAGGCAATTAACCCAGAAATTCTCAACGTTTTCAATGCAGTCTTTCTTCATCCAATGGGTGGGAATAAGTCCTGAATCTTTATCCTGCATTCTTGTAAGCATATCACCTAAAGCGCAAGCCTTTTCAAGGAGCAAGGGATCTTTTGTCAAGGAATAAACGTCAAGGAAAGCGTTCATTATTTTTGCGGTTGAGCCGTCAATGGGCACGTACCAATAATACTGCTCAACGCCTGCGGGGGAGTACCAATAATCCTTTTCAGGATCGAAGTGAGTGTTCCAGGGCGAGAACTTGCCCCAAACAACAAACTGATCTTCAACAAAGCGCATAAGTTCTTTGGCATCTTCAACTTTTTCAGCATCGTCGCTGAAATTTTTAGTTATGTAGTTTATAACGTCGTCGGCATCAATGTGGGTAAGGTTTGTATAACTTCCCGAAAGAAGAATGTCCTCAAACTGACCTTCCCAATTGTAACATTCAAACCGTTTTGCCTGAAGATTTTTAAAATAGTTTTCTTCCAACGTGCGCCAGATATTGTCGCCCGTTTTTTTATAAACTTCGTGAAGGAAATCAAGGATTCCGTAAGATGCGCAAACGTTATCTTTTGATTCGGGCTCGCCGTCTTCAGTCGAAAGCATCAGATACCAACTTCCGCACTCAAGTACGTTATTTTTATAATATTCTGCAATGCGCATTGCGGCATCAAAATATTTTTTGTCGCCCGTTGCATCATGTAATTGAAGATATGCATTACCTGCCGATGCAGGGTAGATCATCATTATTTTGTCGGTACGGTTTTTTGCCATGGGTGCAGTTTTATCAACCGTATCAAAATCAAGATTTTTGAAAGAATAAGTAGGGGGAAGTCCCGGAACGGGGGAATCATCACCGTAGGTTATGGAAAGAAGATAGTCAGCCGCATTTGTTGCGATCTTCATTGCCTTTTCGCTGTTTTCGGGATCTAATTTTGAATAACTTATCATTGCTTTGACAATACTTGCAATGGTCTTTGAGGGATAAACGTTGTGAGGATAGAAAGGATCGGGTGTTCCGTGAAGAAGCCAATGTTGATTGAAATCTTCATTAAAAACGTATCTGAAAGCCTTCATGGCGCATTCTCTATATGAACTTGCTTTTTCGGGAAGGTTCTCTCTGCCGGGGAAGCCGTCAGCCTTAAAGAAAGTCCGTGCGCCTACAAGATATTGGGGATTTTCGTCTTTATCTAAAGATTCAACTTTAAGTTCTACCATACCCGTTGGAATATCTTTCCAAATAGGTGCAAGACTTGCAGTAGGTCTTTCTGCCTTAAAGGTGTGAACTTTTTTGTTAATATCGGTGGCAGTAAAAAGATAGCCGTTCGCTTTGGGAATAATGGGAAAACCAAAGCAAGGCGCAAAAATAAATTGGGTGGAATTTACGTTCCAGAATCCTCTGCCCTTGATTCCACCGGGACGAACAGCAAATTCTTCGCTGTTATATTCATTAAATGCTTGTTCCTTAAAGTTCATAGCGTACTCCTTTTATTTTATTCTGCTATTATATTACAACAAAAACGCGCTAAAGAAAATAGAAAATAGTTAGGAATTTATGTAATTTTTCCATGTTTATCTAATAAAATGGCAACCAATAATACAAATTACCATAAAAATTATAACAACAGAGATAACGCCGTAGAAAGATGCACCTGCTTTAATGGCAAGAGGAACACCGACAAGAATATCAAACAACATCATTATACTAAAAAGCTTCCATTTCATAAAGCACCTCGCGATATTTTTATAAATACAGAGAACTGTTAAATTATACTGCAATTTGCAGTAAAAGTCAATACTGCATTTTGTTGTATGATATAATTTTTTTGAGGTGATAGAATTGTTTAGGCGTATAAGGGATCTACGCGAAGACCACGACCTTACTCAAAAAGAGATGGCAAAAAAATTAAACTGTTCACAGCAGGTTTACAGTAATTACGAATTGGGGCAAAGAGATATTCCCACCGATATTTTAATAAAATTATCGGACGTATATGACGTTTCTGTTGATTATATTCTTGAAATCACCGATGATCCGAAGATAAATAAATAACCGAGCCTTTTGTGTGAGGCTCGGTTGTTTTATTTTATATTGACGTTCCAATATCCGAAACGTTTACCGTTTACTCTTTCAATATATTTCTTTTCTTCAAGTGAAGCCATAATGCGTTTAACGGTTCTATCAGATTTCCCGATAAGCTCCGCAATTTTCTTTTGCGTCAATTTACTGTCTTTTTTAAGCAAATTTAAGACCTGCATTTCATCTAAAGTGACATCTAAAGTGACATTTTTATTTTCAGTTTGGCACTTTGGAGAAAATAACGAGCCACTTATGTGCATATCACGATTCTTAAGGGGATTGTTTTCGTTAAGCAACAGATTCCTTAAAAACAATTCTAAATTTTTACACAAAAAGCAAACCGTCTTTAAGAAATATTGAAATAACCGAGCCTCTTGTGTGAGGCTCGGTTGTTTTTTATTTTTTAAAGAAACTGTACATTCCGAAAGCAAAGATGATAAATATCATAACGGGAAGAACGAAGGTCATATATTTGCGCATCCAATCGGTAACTTTAAGACCTTTGCCCGTGTTGGCTTCTTCTTTAAATTTGTTCCAGCCCCAGCCGTAACGGAGCGTGCAGAACAAAACAAAGGTAAGTGAGCCTAAAGGAAGAAGAACGTTGCTTACGATAAAATCTTCAAGATCCATGATTGTTGAACCATCGCCAAAGGGTTTTATGCCCGATAAAAGGTTAAAGCCGAAAACGCATGGCAAACACAAAACAAGCATAAGTCCGCAGTTTATAAGGCAAGCCTTTTTCTTGAAAGATTGAACATATCCATTGTGCAGGCGATAATGTTTTCAAAAACGGCAAATACCGTTGAAAGTGCCGCAAAGGACATGAACACAAAGAACAAACTTCCCCATAACTGACCTAAAGGCATATCGTTAAAAATGTTAGGTAAAGTTATGAAAATAAGGGGAGGTCCGCTATCGGGCTTAACGCCGTAAGCAAAGCAGGCAGGGAAGATGATAAGACCTGATGTAATTGCAACGAAAGTATCAAGCAGAGATACGTTTACCGCTTCACCTAAAAGTGAACGGTCTTTGTTTAAATAACTTCCGAAAATTGCCATTGAACCAATACCCAAAGAAAGAGTAAAGAATGCCTGATTCATTGCGCCTACAATAACTTCAATAAAGCCTTTTAAAAGGTTGCCGCCCCCGACTTCGCGGATACTGTCAAGGCTTGGAAGAAGATAGAATTTAAGTCCGTCTCCGCCGCCCTTTAAGAAGATGCTGTTTATTGCAAGCACCACCATTATTACTAAAAGTGCAGTCATCATTATTTTAGTAATGCGCTCAAGACCTTTCTGCAAAGAAAAAGAGCAAACTAAAAATCCGATAAGAATAGCCATAACGGTGCAGATAAGCATTACGGGAGCATTGCCCATAAGGCTGTCATACTGCGCTTTTACTCCCGAAGCATCAAGAGAAGCAAATTTTCCCGTCATGGTTGCAAAGAAATAATAGAACATCCAACCGCAAACGGAAGTATAAAACATCATTAAAAGATAGTTGCCGACAACTGCAAGCCAGCCGTGAATATGCCACTTATGACCCGGCTTTTCAAGTTGCTGATACATTTTTACGGGACTTTTTTGCGCGGCTCTTCCTAAAGAAAATTCCATAGTAAGAACGGGCACGCCCATAACCAGCAGGAAGAAAAGATAAATTAAAACAAAAATTCCTCCGCCGAATTTACCTGCCATGTACGGAAACTTCCATACGTTACCAATACCTATTGCACAGCCTGCGCTTAAAAGAATAAAGCCAAGCCTGCTGCCAAGTTTTTCTCTCATTTGTATCCTCCCAATTAGAAACTTCCGCCTCTGCCGCGGAATGAACCGCCTGAAGCAGACCTGTGTGAACCGCTGCTGGTGTTGTTTTCAGGTCTTTTAACTCTGGAAACGGTTCTGTATAAGAAAATATCACGGCTTAAATTTAATTTAAAACTGTTGTTTACCGTATATTGCCTTGCAGAATCGTTGAAGCGAACGGAAGTCATTTTGCTTTTCATTACCGAAACGGTTATTAAGCCTGTTATAAGACCTATAACCAATGCAATTATAAGGTTTAATATTAAGTTAAAAAGGTGCTTTATAAGGTGCCCCGTTTTCGTAAAGTTCAAGAATTTCTTCCGATGCAGATATATAGGCAGAAAACGCACCGAAAAAATCTGATTCTTCAAGATAGGGATATATCTCATCTTCTATGTAAATAAGCGCATCGTCAGTAAAAACTTCATCATCACCGTGAACGTAAATGTAATATTCGCGAATAACGGGATCAACGTAAAGTAAGATACCCGTTTTTTCACTTCCTGAACCTAATTTGCGTGAAGCGTAAAACTGATCGGCGCAGTACATGATCTCGCCTGAATATTCTGAAGTCAGCGCGCCGTAAACGGGAAAACCGTACTGTGAAGAAATTTTTTGAAGTTCACTTTCAAGTGTTAATACGTCAGATGAACTATCTGAAAACATATACGTTCCCTGAGCGCCCACGGAAACGAACAACGTTAAAATAATTAAAACTATACAAAATATTTTTTTCATAATAACCTCCTTAAATCAACCATAAAAGGAAAGTTATTAAGAACACAGCGGCAGAAACCAAGCCGGTAATGCTCCAAAGCCACTTGTGATAGATACCTTTATCAACGGGAAGATTGCCAACTAATTTTCCTGTTTGTCCGTTCATGGCAAAAACGTATTTCTGACCTTTCCAGGTAGTGTTTAAAAGCCAAACGGGTAAAAGCGCGTATTTGGCTTTGCCCCCTGAAAGAGAAACGTTGCTATGTTCGGGAAGAACAGTAGTAAATCCCATGACCGTTGCAGAAAAAACTTCTTCCGTAGCGGTGCGGACACGTTTGTTTGCTCTCTCCGAAGCGTTTTCTGAAGAAACGTCATATCTGTCAGCAAAGAAACCTGCAAGATAGGCAGTATTAAAATCCACTGCTTTTGAAAGATCGTAAGGCTCTAAAGACTCCATAAGATCGTTGGGCATTTTTTCAGAACCGTCAACGGGAACGTTCATAAAATCAAGGGAGCCTTGACGAAGGGCGGAATAGAAACTTGTTTCGGTGTATATGTAGTCCCCTGCGGTCCAGGAACGGGTGCGGGTGCATCTGTATCTGAAATTGCCGTCAGCATTTGCATCGTACAACCAGAAAGGAACGTACAATCCCTTTATTTCGTCAATATGTTGTTCGTCTTTAAAGGCTTTGGGCAAAAGTTTTTTGCCTTTAAAGTGTTCATACATTGCCTTTTTTGCCGATTCTTTATCAAAATTAAAGGGAATAACGAAATCAGGTTTCAGATCGCCTTTAAACTGCTCTGAAAAAATAGTGTTGTTATCGCAGTAAGGACAACTTGTTGCCGCAAGAGTTTTATCGCCGATTATTTCACCGCCGCAGGAAGAACAAATATATCTTATAATGTTGTTTTCTTCTTCTTCACTCCATTGGCTTTGGGGAGATTCCCATTCCATTGAGTCTTCTTTATCATTTTGTAAAAGGGCATTATATTCCTTAATTGATTGTGGTTCAAATTCCGAATCACAATAAGGACACTTCATCATTTGGGATGAAGTGTCAAAATTTATAACGCCGTTACAGTTAGGACATTTGAATTCTTCTATCATGAAGCACTCCTATTGAAGGTCGTTTTCGTCAAATTTATCTCCGCATTCGGGACAGAATTTAGGTGGATTCTGGGGATCTGCAGGTTTATATCCGCAGGAAGAACATTGATATACGGGCTTCTTCTTTCCGCATTCGGGGCAGAACTTGCCTGAATTTTTGCTTCCGCAAACACAAGTCCAGGAATCGTTCTGCGGTGCAGGTTGCTGTGCGTTCTGCTGTGCAGCCATCTGATAAAGACCTTGTGCGTTTATTCCGCCTGCGGTCTGTGCCATGTTCATTCCCATAAAGCCCATCATTGCACCGTTTTCGTTCTGTGCTGCCATGCGCATTGCATCTGCCTGAGCGCCCGTTAAAGTTGCCGCCGCCATTGAAGGATCGCGGTACATTGCGGTGCGCTGTGCTTCTTTAATAAGAGCAGCATCTTCATCAGGAAGCGTTACGGGGTTAAGGGCAATGGAGATTACTTTTAAACCTCTGTTTTCCGCCCACTTGTTTTTAAGTGTTTCGTTTATGGCGTTTTCAAGTTCTGAAGTATGAGTTGCCAATTGGTTAGGACGGATTTCTAAGGCAGAAAGCCTGCCTAAAGCGGGAGCAAGTGCGCTGATAAATTCGGTTTTTAACTGCGCGTCTATTTCGCTGCGCAAGAACTGATATTCAACGTTACCGCATACGTTTGTATAGAAAAGCAAGGGGTTTTCGATCTTGTAAGAATAGATACCTGAACAACGAACTGAAACGTCAATATCAAGACCGATCTTTGAATCAACCACCCTGAAAGGAACGGGGGCAGGAGTGCCGAATTTATTATCCATAAGTTCCTTGGTGTTGAAATAGTAAACGCGCTGATCTTTGCCCGTATCACCGCCATAGGTAAAACGTTTACCCATAACTTTAAAAGTATCAATGATGCTTTGACCTAATGAGCCTGCAAAAATGCTGGGTTCTGTTGAAGTATCATAAGTATATTGACCGGGCTCTGCACAAATTTCAACAACCTTGCCTTGCTCAACGATCATCATGCATTGACCGTCAGCAACGGCAATGCCTGAGCCGTTTGTAATTACGTTATCACTGCCTTTTGTATTTGAAGATTTTTCGCTTGTTCTCTTAAAACCTTTTGTAACAAGCACGTCGCTTTCCATAGCGTCGCAATAGAAAAACTCTTTCCATTGATCAGCAAGAGTGGTGGAAACCGATGCGCCTAATGCCTTAATAAGTCCCATAATAAAACTCCTTTGCCTTTTATATTTTATGATATAATCATATATCAATTCTTTTAAAAAGTCAATATTTTATAAGATTCTGTGAATAGTCAGAATTAAAGATAACAAAATTCAAGTCCTAATGTATTGACTTTTGATTTTTTGCTTTGTATAATATCTGTAACAAGGAGGTTTTTATAATGAATTTTAACGCAAAAATCCTTTCATCTCTTGAAAAATGTTTTCTTGATGAATCACTTGATAAATTTACGGAAATAAAAGAAGAAAAAATATTTAAAAATCAGAAATATTCTTTTCAGATCGCCTTTGAAACACCGAGCGATAAGGTGTATTTCGTAAAAGCGGAAACTGAAAGCGATATTGATGAATATATCTCAATTAAGGAAGTTAAAAATATTCCCTCAGATATGCCTGTTTTTGCACATTCCGACGAAGATCTTTTAAGACGGGAAACGGGACTTTATCCTGATCTTTTAAGACCTTCAAATATTACGGCAAAGGGCACGCTCAATGCATTCTGGATAACCCTTGAACCTAAAGGAAAGATTGTGGGAACATACCCCATAAAAGTAAAACTTCTTGATGTTTTAACAAATGAAGTTTATGGGGAAAAAATTATAAATATTGAAATAAAAGATATTGAACTTCCTGAGCAGGAACTTATTTTCGGCCAATGGCTTCATATTGACTGCCTTGCCGATTATTATAACGTTGCACCACGTACTGAACGCTTCGATGAAATCTGCGAAAATTTTGTAAAAACGGCAGTTGAAGGCGGCAGAAATATGATGATGGTGCCTCTTTTAACACCATCACTTGATATTCACCACGGCGGTTACAGAACGGATATTCAGCTTGTTGATATTTATAAAAACGGTGGTGAATATACTTTCGATTATACTCGTCTGGATAAATGGCTTGATATGCTTACCCGCAACGGTGTAAAGTATTATGAGGTTTGCCATCTTTTCACCCAATGGGGTGCAACAAGTGCACCTGCCGTTATGGCACACGTTGACGGTGAATATAAGCGTATTTTCGGTTGGGATACCGATGCATTGTGTGATGAATTTAAAACTTTCCTTCGTTTATTTGTTGGCAAGTTTATTGAGCATATGAAGGAAAGGGGAGAGGACCATAAGTGCCTTTTCCATATTTCCGATGAGCCTATTACAGAACATCTTGAACAGTTTAAGGCGGTTAAGGAAATAGTTGCCGATTTAATTAAGGATTACCGCCATATAGACGCACTTTCCCATTATGAATTCTATGAAATGGGGCTTATCAACACACCTGTTCCCGGCACACCCTACATTAAACCTTTTATTGAAAATAAGGTTCCTGATTTGTGGTGTTACTATTGTGGCGGTCAGGCAATAGGTGTTTCAAACTGCCACTTTGCAATGTCCCTTTCAAGAACACGTTATATTGGTGTGCAATTCTTTAAATATAACGTTAAGGGATTTTTGAACTGGGGTTATAACTTCTATAATAACCAATGGTCCTATGAACACGTTGATCCGTTCCTTACTTCAACGGGTGAAGGCTTTGTTGCAAGCGGTGATACATATATGGTATATCCTGCGCCTGACGGAACGGCATGGGAATCCAACAGATATATGGCGTTCTATGAGGCTCTTGAGGATCTTCGCGCAATGAAACTTTGCGAAAGCCTTTATTCTTATGATGAAGTTGTTAAGGTGATTGAAGAAATTACGGGCGAAATAGTTTTTGATAAATGCGTTTGTGATTCTGAAACTATGCTTAAAATTCGCCATACCGTTGACAATATGATTTTTGAGAAGTTAGGAAAGTAAGGTGAAAAATATGGATATTAAATTTATTTCATCTCTTGAAAAATGTTTTATCGAGGATAATCTTGATAAGTTTACCGAATATAAGCAGGCAACCATATTTAAAAATGAAAAGTTTAATTTTCAGGTTGCGTTAAAGAGCGAAAAGCTTACTGAAATGTACGGTAAATATGATGTGTTTCCTATAATTGAAAGCGAAATCAGCGATTATATTACCATCAATGAAGTTTCCTATATTCCCTGCGAAATTCCTGCAATATTAACTTACGATGAGGGTGTTGACAGAACAAAAGCGGGCATTTTCCCTGATTCATTAAAGGAACTTCACTATCTTGGTAAGTTGCGTGTTGCAAGCGAGCAATTAAGAACGCTTATGGTTACTGTTGACCCGGTCTGCAAGGTTTCGGGAACTTTCCAAATTAGAGTTAAATTTGTTGAGGCCACATATGATAAAGGAGTTAAGCCTACCGATAAACTTTTCTGTGAAGATACGTTTACCATTACTATTAAGGATGCACTTTTACCTGAAATGAGAGATAATACCTATCCTGAAATTTCAACCAATGCCTTAGCAAAAACAACGCATTTTATGGGTGTTGATGAAATGGCAAGACCTTATGCAAGAACAAGACTTCTTGGCGCATATCTCTTTAAATTCGGATTTCAAGAGAATCTTGATGCCATAAAAATAAATCCTTCTTCAAGACATTATTCCGCTTTTCTTGAAATGAAAAACGACATCCGCGCATATATGCTTTGCGCAAAGCTGACCTCCTTCAAAGAAACCGTTAAAATAATGGAAGAGGTTTTAGGTGAAATTACCTTGGATAAGTGCCTTTATAAGGTCGATCAAATGATGACGCTTAGAGAGAAAATCAACGAAAAGATATTCTCAAAAATATAGTAAAAGAGTGGCTTTTTGCCACTTTCAGAGCACTGACAAACCCCTGCAAACACAAACCCCTGCAAAATTTTTGCAGGGGTTTGTTTCCGTCGTTGCATTTCACTTGCAAAATGCGGTC
>JAZQII010000061.1:0-6004 GCA_045541035.1 Clostridia bacterium
ATAAAATCTGCGAATACTGCTGCCTGCGCCCGTAACAGGACTTTTGTGATTTGATAACTGTATAAAATAAATCCATTTTTTATCCATTTCCGTTCTCCTTATTTTAAATTAAATTTCTTTTTACATATTTCACTTAAATCGGGTTCTTCCCATGAAGAATTAAGATTGGTTATACCTAAATCCCGGGGCATACGGTAATCGGGAAGATTATCTCGCTTTGTTAATTCCTCGCGTATTGCCTGAAGATAGCCAAAACCGTATTCGTGTGATGGCGAAACGTAATGTCCCTCATCCCACTCGTTCCAGTTATCAATTATAAACATTCTTTTGCCCCACGCACCGTCAGGCAGTTTATCAACCCGTTCTTTCATTCTGCGTATTACTTCCCTGAACCCTTCAGGTGAAAGGTGGAAAATGGTCATTTCACTGAAATCGTATCCGCCCAGTTTTTTCCACGCTTCCGTCGTTCTTGGCGTTGCATCACGCATGCAGGCGGCGCAGGGAACATGATTCATCGGCGCAGGCGCTAAACGTTTTTCAAGCATTTCGCATTGCTTTTCAATAACCGTATCTTCAGGCGGAAAGTTCTTTTCAGGGGCATAGCCTGAGTTGTATGGGAAAAGAAAGTCATAGCCTCGGGATAATGTGTCAAGATAATCATCACCGTCAACAACGTTACGCTCCCACGTGCAAGCGGCAATTAAAAGACCGTCAAAACCTTGCTTTTTCGCGTATTCGCGACATAAATCAAAAACCTCGTTTTGCTCTTTGACGGAAGAAAACGAGCCGTTCAGGCGGTTTTTATCGCAAACAAGAAGAACCGGTTTATTATCAAATTTTAAGTAGTTTTCTCTTTTGAAATAGGTTTCAGTCCAATAGGGCATTAAGTTTTCAATTAAATCTTTTTTGTTTGTGCCACTCCAACGTAAAGTGTTTTCGTACATTATGGCAAACTTCATCATATTGCCGTATTTTGCCTTGAACAAACCCTCGTGAATACCGTGGCAACACCTTAAAGCATCGTCAGTAACGGGATGACCTTCGTTAAAAGGTCTGCGATACCAACAATAAATGAAACAGTTTATGCCGTGCTCCAACGCCCATTTGATTTCAAAATCAGTAACGGCAGGGTTTTCCTCATCATAGTAGCCCATAAGGGGAGTGCGCTCAGGAAAATCGTGTAGATCATCAAAGCCGTTGTGAAGCTCTGCGGCGCCCTTTTTCCACGCCGCGTAATAATGCGCCGCAACTATTCTGTCCGTTGTTGCAGGCTTGGGCGCAGGAATATAATCTTCAAGTTTTATGTTATACATAGTTTCTCCTTTCATAAAAACGCGGAAAGCATAAAATCAAGACCTTCATCGGTTGAGCTTATGGTGTGACCGCCGTTCCAAACGTTAAAAATAAAATTTTCAGGGCAGGAAAGCGCTTCAAAATATTTTTCTGCCCGTTTTGCTTCAGGGACAGCTGTTTCATAGGAAAAAACGGGATCTTCATCACCAACGGCAACGTAAAGTTTGCGTGGCGCGCAAAGGGCGGCAACTTCGGCATCGTGAAACGTGTTGGCGGAATTGCTATAGCACCAATCCGACCACGGATATTTGTTGCGGTCGTTAAAGCAAGCGTTGGAAAAACCTGCTTTTATGCGAACGTCTGCCGCCATAGTGTATAAGGTGAAATATCCGCCGTAAGAAAGTCCCGTCATCGCAACGCGGTTCTCGTCAACAAATTCAAGTCCGGATAAAAAGGTTATTGAGTTCATAATGCCTTTAATTTCAAGGGCAGTAATGCTTCTGCCGAAGCGTTTTAAGTGGGCATCAGAATTTCGTCTGTCGTGCTTAATGGGGTGGAGGGGTTGCGTTTCGAGGGCTTCGTGGCAATTCCATAAAAGAAGTTGCGGCGCAAAAACGATTACGCCTTTTTTTAACAATCTGCGGACAATGTGATTGTATTTGTTTTTGCCGTTCATATCTGAACAAAGTTCAGGCGTTCCGCCACCGCCGTGTTGCGCTATAACAAGAGGCGCTTTTTTCACGCTTTCAGGCACGAACAAAAGCCCGTACATAGGTATTTCTTTGGTAATGTAAACGTTAACGCGGTAAATTACGGCATCATCGTCTTTTGCAATTTGTGTAAGCGAAGGCTCAGGCAAATTTTCTTGGTCAATGTTGTTTATGCCAAGCATATCAATATATTTTTGCCTGTATTGTTCAATGTTTTCCTTAAAATTTTCAGGATCCATAAATGTTGTGCGCTTATCATTGCTTTCGCGGTTCAGGCGGTCGATATACGCATCTATTCCGTTTTTGTAATTAAGACGGTGAATGTCGCCTTCTGTAACAATATTCTTATACATACTTTCACCTTTTTTGCTTTTTATGAGTTGATTTTATCATTGTTCTGTGATAAAATCAATGTGAAAAATAAAGATTTTCTGCAAAAATTTGTGTAAAATAAAGGTAAGATAGCCAAAAATGAAATTTTCTGAAATTAAGCCGTACGTCAGATTTGCAAGAGTTTTAACACTAAATAAAATGTCAGTATTTTCCACCTATGTTGCTTATGATGCACGACTTTTTTACGTTTTAAATGGGGAAGGGATTATTGCTGTAGGCGGACGTCAGATAAAAATGAAAAAAGGCTCTGCAATTATAATAAATTCAGGCGTGGAATACAGGGTGAAAGAGCCAAAAGAATTAGTAACCTACGTTGCTTTTAATTTTGATTTTACCTATGATAACTGCCACATTAAGGCGCCCGTCTTTCCTGCATTCAAAGATGAATACGACCCGAAAAAACTTGTTTCTTCCAAAAAATTTACTGATGATACGGGCAAACAGTTGAACGGATATTTTTATATTGAGGATGCAAAAAGAATAGAAAAAAAGGCGCTTTCCATAGTGGCTGAATATAAACAGATGTTTTTTGAGTATGAGTTAAAAAACAGTTGTCTTATGGCGGATATTTTAATCGACATTCTTCGCGCAGGCTACGTCGCGCCCTCGGAAGAAGAATTGCCCCGCGCGATTATTGAATATGTAAATAAAAATTATTTTTTGCCCGTTACCAATCAATCTGTAGGCGAGGTTTTCGGGTTTCATCCCAACTATTTAAGCGCGCTTATGAAGCGGGTATCGGGAATGTCTTTGCACCAATACATTATCCACGTCCGCCTGCTTCGCGCCGCCGAGCTTCTTGAATCAGGAACATATTCTATAAGCGAAGTAGCCGAAAAAACAGGATTTTGCGATATTTATTATTTTTCACGTTGTTTTAAAAAGAAAATGAACCAAACACCATTGGAATATGCAAAAAAATTCAGAAGTAAATAAAAAAACTGCAAGTAATTGCAGTTTTTTTATTAACTCAATTTAACGAAAATCACTTTCTATATTTTGTCGGCGATAAGCCTGTGTATTGCTTGAAGCACGACGAAAAATAGAGGCTATCCTTATAACCGCACAAAGTTGATAGTTCTGATATACTGAAAAAGGGATTTATGAATAATAATTCCTTCGCCTTTTCCATTCGCAAGTTATTCAAATATACGTTAGGTGAAAGGGACGTGTGTTTTTTAAAGAGTCTGCGAAAATAATCTTGATTATAACCTAAAGAAGAAACGTATGCCGTTACGTCAAAATTGCTATTTTGCACATTTTCTTTTAATTTTTCCTTTACTATGCCGATGATTTCCGGTGCATCCTCCTCGGTGCTTGCCTTTTTCACGTAAAGACAAATAAGCTCAACGAACCTATCTAAAAAATTTTCAAAACCTTTTGACTTCTCGTTGTGAATTTGAAATAACATTTCAAACAACATTCGTATATTTCCGTCGGTATCTTTTACCATAAAAGGAAAAGTCGGAAATTCGCATTTTTCAATAGATATCCACATATCCGTTATATACGCGTCAGACTCTGTCTTGTGAACGATTTCAGGAGGAATAACAATAACGTCTCCCACTGCCATTTCGAACTCTTTATCCCCCGCAACAGCGTGGGTTTTTCCCATTGTCTGATATATAATTTCCCATGTTCTATGGGTATGATTTTTGTACGCCTGAAAGGGTCTTAATGACCGACCGCAATTATTGAAATTCATATAAACACCTCGTAAAAAGAATAACAAAGAAAGTCGGTTTTGTCAATAAAAAGGTCAGTTGATCATATTGCATATATTTTTATTACGTGGTAGAATATGAAAAAAGGCAAGAAAAATATTCATTTGTCAAAGGATTTAACATTCAGCCCGATTGGGAAAGAAAAATTCCCATCAATGAATACTCTGAGAATCCGGCTTTCATTCGATGCATATATGGAGGATAGAAAAGTCTACATTGAAAACGTTAAAAAGGCTTGCGACATTTTAACCACAAGCCATTGATTTATAGTTAACTCAACGAAAGGAGTTTTAATATGAAAACCTTGCTTTTAGGAGACGTATGCCCCAACGGGAGCACAAAACTGCTTTTTGAAAAAGTTGATACGGAAACTCTGTTTACCGATACGTTATCTCTTTTTCAGGGGAATGACGTTAATTTCGTGAATTTGGAATGTGCAATAACAGAAAGCCAAACACCCATTCGCAAATTCGGTCCTAATCTTTCCGCGCCCTACGAAACAGCGGAGGTTTTAAAGAAAATCGGTGTTAATTACGTAGGACTCAGCAATAATCATATTTTCGATTTTGGTATCGAGGGCGCAAAAGATTCCATAAGATCATTGGAGAAAGTAGGAATCACTTGCACCGGATTTGGCGAGAATTATGAAGCTTCGCGAAAAAATCTGATTATAGAAAAAAACGGTGAGAAAGTTTGCATCATTGCCGTTTGCGAACACGAATATTCCTATGCTCTTGAGGATAGAATGGGTAGCCGTCCCTTTGATGAGTACGATACGTTAGAGGATATTCGCTATGCAAAAAAGGAAAATGACAGAGTTATCGTTTTCTATCACGGTGGCAAGGAACATTGTAAGTATCCGTCACCAAGGCTTCTTAAAACTTGCAGGGCAATGGCGAAAAGCGGTGCTGACGTAGTTTTGTGCCAACACTCTCATTGTATCGGCTGTTATGAAGAATACAACGGTTGCCATATTCTTTATGGTCAGGGAAATTTCCATTTTGCAAGTTTAAATAATATGCCGGATAGTTGGAACAGTTTGTTGGCGGTAAAATATGATACTATCACCAATAAAATTGAATTTGTTCCCATTGTAAATACTGATGCCGGCATAACCTTAGCAAAAGGTGACGAAAAAGAACGCATAATGGGTGACTTCGCTCAACGCAACCGAGAATTACAAAACGGTGAATGGAAAAAAGGATGGCACGCCTTTTGCCAATCTGTTAAAGAAGGATATCTTAGCGTAATAAGAAAAGCGTGCAGCGATGAGGCTTTGCCGTGGGAGAACGATATGTTCGGTCACTACCTTGATTGCGAAGCGCATACTGACGTCTGGAGAGAGCTTTTTCCGACCTATAATCAAACGAACGAGAAATAAGATATTCTTAGATACGTTGAAAGGCGCGACCTTGATATAATGCGTGGTAGGGTATTCTTGCAATGACTTTGTCATTGCTACGCCTGCTCGTCGGTCACATAACCCGTAGATGCGGGATATAAATCTCATTCTACAAAGAAAAAGAGAAAAAGCAAGTCTTGCGACTTGCTTTTCTTTGTTTGGCACGTCGCACCGAAAAAAATCGTGCACATTTTATACAACTACGGGTTTCCAAGCGAATGGAATTAAATCTTTTATATCAACCTTGATCATTTCGTTGTCATCATTATTCAAAATTACTTTAATGTCAGGGCAATATTCAATCAGCATCTGACGGCAGTTGCCACAAGGAGCGACCAGGCAGTTTGGTGCTTTATCGTGAACGGCAACTATGGTATCAAATTCTCGTTCACCTGCCGAAATGGCAATACCTATCGTAATATATTCAGCACAAGAACCGTGAATACCGTCGCAATTAACGCCGCTATACACCTTACCGTTTT
>JAZQII010000062.1:0-10584 GCA_045541035.1 Clostridia bacterium
AAAATCAACAGCATTTAAGCAAAAAACTTTCCCTTAAAATTTCTCGTAAGGGAAATTTTAAGGGAAATTCTATGTCCAAACCTAAGAAAAACCTTGAAAAAGCCCGTCAATTCAAGGGTTTAGGAAATTCTGGTTTGAAAAAAAGTTTTTTTAGTTGTTGAAGTCTGTCCTCAATTTTTTCAAGTTCAAAAGGATCTGCTTCAATTAAAGACGATTCTTTTTTCAACTCTTGCGCAATATCTTCGAATTCATAAAAGGAACTTTCTAGGCGTTCATATAATTGCTGATATTTTTCATCAACATAAGTAACTTTGCTTAAAGAACTGCACGCACTTCTTATCTCATCAAGTCCGTTACCGTCAACAAGTCGAGCAGATTCAACAAGTGCTTCCTTTATTTTATCTGCGTTCTTCAATATTTCTGCTTTTGTTTTCAGTTCTTCTTCCTGTCCGACAGAAATTTCTGCTTTTTCAATTTCATCAATCTGAAATTCAAGCATTTCAATTCTGTCAGCGCGTTCTTCTGCCGTTCCCCAATCACCATTAAGTTTATCTAAACACGCTTTATAATAGGTATATGCAATACGGGTGTTTTCTTTTTGCTCAAGAATTTTTTTATCACCAAAGCTATCAAGGAAACTTAAATGGTTTTCTTTTCTCAAAAGTGCTTGATGTTCATGCTGACCGTGAATATCCGCAAGTTTATCGGCAATTCTTTTAAGCACGTTAAGAGTAACGGCATTACCGTTTATTCTGCATAAACTTTTACCATCTGCAGAAATTTCACGAACAATAATAAGCATCCCGTCATTAAAATCAATATCATTTTCTTCAAGAATCTCATTTAATCCAAGATCTGATTCAATATTAAAAATCCCTTCAACACGTGCTTTAGGTGTACCGCATCTTACAAGTTCTTTATCTGCTCTTTCCCCTAAAACAAGGTTTAAGGAATCAATAATAATTGATTTACCTGCGCCCGTTTCACCTGAAAGAACGTTAAATCCACTTTCAAAATCCATTGTAAGATCTTCTATAAGGGCTATATTTTTAATTGAAAGTTGTTGAAGCATAACCTTTCCTCGTTACTGTAACATATAATTTAATTTGGCAACAACGTCTGAAACCTGCTCATTTGATGCAACTACAATGATCATCGTATCATCACCTGCAACACTTCCAAGGATAGCGGGATGTTTTAGCGCATCAACAACAACACCGATTGTGCTTGCTGAGCCTGCAAGAGTTTTGACAACGACAATGTTATTTGCAGAAGTAATCGACAAAACAGTATTAACAAACAATTGTTTCATTTTAGGTGTGATTCCTGCATCTGCCCTATCCATAGAGGTATATTTATAACCTCCGCGGTCATCAGGGATTTTTGTTAAGCGAAGATCTTTTATATCTCTCGAAACCGTAGCCTGAGTAACTTTAAATCCGGAAGCAATAAGTTCGTTAACTAATTCTTCCTGAGTTTCTATTTCTTTTTTTGAAATAATATCAAGAATTTTGCTATGTCTTGTAGATTTCATATTTTACTCCTTACTTGCATTCCATTCAGCAAATTTTGTCTGAAGTCTGCCAAAGAAACTTTTCTGTTTTAAATTTATAAGTTGTAAAGGATATTGGGATTTTGATATTTCCACTATATTAACTACGTGATCACAATGAATCGGTATTCCGTCGCAAACAACACTGAAACCACATTTATCGTCAGTTTTAAAACTTAACGTTTCGTCATCAGAAAACGCAATTGGTCTTGCACGAAGAGTATGCGCACAAATAGGCGTCATAAGCATTAGGCTGAGTTTAGGACTAACAATAGGGCCTCCTGCCGACAACGAATATGCCGTTGAACCGGTTGGGCTTGAAACAAGAACACCATCTGCCGAAAGTGCATCTATAAATTCATTGCCTGCATAAGCCTTAAATTTAAGAAGTCTTGCACGGCTGGCACGCTGAATACATACATCATTAAGCGCAAAATGCTCTGTTCCGTCAACAACACAAGACAACATCATTCGCTTTTCAATAGTATATTCATTTTTTTTAATAAGCTTTATTCCCTCTTCTATTTCATCAAGTTCAAGTTCAGTCAAAAAGCCAAGATGACCAAGATTAACAGATAGTAACGGAACCTGAACTTTTGATGCAACGGAAGCAATTCTGAGAATTGTGCCGTCTCCGCCAAGTACAATAACGAAATCTTTTTCTTTTAAAAATTCTTCATTCTTTAATATTTCCGCTTCATCCTGCTGCTTTGAATCAATAATTATTTGACACTCAAAGCCTTCATTTTCAGCACAAATTACTACTCTGTTTGTTATCTGTAAGTTTTTATCTTTATTCCGATTTACATAAACAGCTATTTTTTTCAATGCTTTACCCTTTCAAAACTTTTGACAATATTTCAGTAAAATTAAATTCTTTATCGCCTTTTTTAAAATAAAATAAAAATTCAATGTTTCCGTCTCCACCAAGTATCGGTGATACACAAGCATTTTCTACGTTAAATCCGTAAATCAACGCCGATTGTTGAATTTTTTCTAAAACAGTGCGATACACTTTTTTATCTTTAATGATACCCTTTTTATTAAGGAACTTGCTTCCTGCTTCAAATTGAGGTTTAACAAGTGTAATTGCGCAGCCGTCTTCTTTAATTAAAGAAAACATTGCAGAAAAGATTTCTGTTTGAGAAATAAAAGAAACATCCATAACAGCAATATCTTTTTTCCCTGCAATAATATCAACACTTAAGTTTTTGGCATTGAAATTTTCAATCAACGTTACTCGTTCATCTTTTACAAGGCTCTCATGCATCTGTCCGTGCCCCACATCAACCGCAACAACATGCTTTGCACCATTTCTTAAAAGACATTGAGTAAATCCCCCTGTGGAAGCACCAATATCAATAGCAGATTTTTCTATTACGTCAACTGAAAATTCTTTTAGCGCCGTTTCAAGTTTAAGTCCGCCTCTACCAACATAGCCTATCGAATCAGTTACTTCTATACTGTCTTCATCATTAACATCAAAAGATGGTTTAGAAATAATCTTTCCATTAACTGTAACGCTATTTTCTGCTATAAGCAACGAAGCCCTGCTTCTTGATTGAACCATTCCTCTTATAAAAACTGCTTTATCTAATCTCATTTTTTATTTTTTCTATTATAGATTCAGCGTCAATCAAATTATCTTTAAGTTGTTCCTTTACCGTGCCAACTCTTACAAAATCGTCTTTAACACAGAATCCCGACATTTTTACATTATAACTTAATTCTGAATAATATTTTGCAACGCCTTCAAACAAACCGCCCTCAGAAACGTTATCTTCAATGATAAAAATTCTTGAATCTTTCAATTCGTTAAGAATTTTTTTATCTAATGGTTTCAAGGAACGAGCATCAACAAGAGACATTCCAAGAGTTTCAGCAACTTCTAAGCCAACGGAAAGCGCTGATCCGAAGGAAATTATAGCGCCATTACTTCCGTGTAAAATATAATCCCAACTCGGTTCAACAAAGGGTTGCTCGCCAATAATATTATCTACAGAACCTTTAGGATATCTTATTGCAACTGCTTTATCACTACTTGCAGAAAACTCGATCATTCTTTTAAATTCAGCAGTATCACGGGGTTCAAGAACAACAATACCGGGCATTGCACGCAAAAAGCCAAGATCATAGATTCCCTGATGTGTCGCACCGTCTTCACCTGTCAACCCTGCATGATCAACGCAGATCGTAACAGGCAACTCCTGCAAACAAAGATCATGAAAAATCTGATCAAAACCGCGCTGAAGAAACGTAGAATAAATCACAACAAAAGGTTTCATTCCGCCTTTTGCAAGTCCGCCTGCCATTGCAATCGCGTGTTGTTCCGCAATTCCGGTATCATAAAATTTATCTTTAAATTTCTGAGAAAATTCAAGCAAACCGGTATTATAAGTCATACCTGCAGTGATTGCACAGATCGTATCATCTTTTTCGGCTAATTCACACAAAGTATCACTTAAAACTTTAGTATAACTTATTTTATTGCTGTTAGATGTTTTTTTAACAGAAACGCCATGAAAAAGTTCGGGATTGTTTTCCGCATCGGACAAACCTTTTCCTTTTTTGGTATATGTGTGGATAATTACGGGACCTTTACAATCTTTTGCTCTGGTAAAAATATCAATAAGGTCATTTATGGAATGTCCGTCAATAGGTCCTAAATATGTAATATCCATTGCCTCAAAAATATTTTCACCGATAACAAGATACCTTAAAGTATTTCTTATGTGTGCGACAAAAGATGAAAGTTTTCCTGATTTATTTATGCTATCAAGGAACTTTTTCAATCTATTTTTACTCAAAATATAATTTTTAGCAGAACGAAGTTTCGAAAAATTCCCCGATAAAGCACCAACGTTTTTTGAAATAGACATCTCATTGTCATTAAGAACTACAATAAGATTTGTCTTTTTCGATGAACCTGCATCATTAAGTGCTTCAAGCGCTATGCCTCCGCCGATTGCACCGTCGCCAATAAGGGCAACAACGTGATAATTTTCATTTTTATTATCACGCGCTCTTGCAAGACCAAGGGCAGCAGAAATTGACGTAGAAGAATGACCTGCATCAAAAACATCATACTCACTTTCTCTGTGAGTAGGAAATCCGCTTACGCCGCCTTTTTTACGAAGAGTATCAAAAGAGTTTTTTCGTCCTGTTAAAATCTTATGCGTATAAGCCTGATGGCCAACATCAAAAACTATCTTATCTGTCGGCATATCAAAAACATAATGAAGTGCAACGGTAAGTTCAACAGTACCAAGATTTGATGCAAGATGACCACCGTTTTGAAGAGTAACAGAAATAATTTCTTTTCGGATATCTTCAGCAAGTTCGTTCAACTCGTTAATATTTAGTTTTTTTAAATCCTTTGGAAAGTTTATCTTTTCAAGCATATGTTAAATTCCTATAAAAAAAGGTATAATATCATCAATAAATATTATACCATATAAATTTTATTTTGCAAGTATGCATATTTATAAATTTATTCATAAAAAATGAATTTTTTTACACAATACTTAAATCTGCATATAAAGGATAAACCTGAGTCTTAAAAGAACCGTCAGAAAGCATCAATCTCCAGCCCGCAACTTTATTATCATCAGTAAATAAAATATCTGCCCGAACATCAACCAATCCCATAAGAATTTCTTCAAGGCATGATGCTTCTTCAAAGCCAAAGTATAAGCCGAGATCCAATAACGCAAATTTCAGAAGGCAATCAATCTCATGTCTGTATTGAACAGTTGCCTTTTTTGCTGTAAGTTTTGAAGAAGGACTGTAATACTCTTTGCAAAATGCAAAAAAAGTATCAGGACTTTTTTTTAGCGGCTTATATAACGGACCTACTTCCGTATTACGAACAGCAAGTTTAAAACCGTATTTAGAATACAAAGAAACAAGTTCTCTGCTTCCTGCACTACAAAACAAAGCAAGAGGCAGGTCATCTCTTTTAGAAATATCATCAAACCACATAGAAAGAAGTTTGCCGCCCAAACCTTTTCCTCGCGCTTCTTCAATTGTTAAAAAATTACCAAAATTACCTATTGCATTTTTATGATTTCCCCATCCGTTCCACAAGCGGGATAATAAAACATTATTTTCATGGCAAATATAATATGTATCAATACATTCATCTTTTACATTTCCGCTAACTCGATGGAGCATCATTCTTGCATAAGATAAATCCATATTAAGTTTTTCAACGTGTTTTTTTAAAATAAGGGCAGTATTATCTTTACTGCCCGCAATAATTTTTTCTACTTTCATATTATTCAACCTGAATATTATATTTTTTTAGTGCATACTCTGCTAGTTTATACATAATATCAAGACTTAAATAACGCAATTCTTCATCGGGATCAAAAAGAATCGGTTGCGCGCCTGACTGCGCTGTGATCTTGTGCCTATAATTAGGCCATGCATTACCGGGATTAAATAACTTTGTTTCCATGTTGAAAGGACCATCATAATCAATATCAATAAGCGCTTTTATTACTTCATCAAAGTTAACAGTTCCCATCAGAATTGGCATATGATCATCATTATAACCGTTATTATCCTGAAGATGCAAACCAATTAAATCATCTTTAAATTTTATAATATTATCGTACTGATCAAGACTTTTAACGTTCGCATGTCCCGTATCCCAACATACTTTGATCATTGGATGATTATTGAGCATTTTTTTAAGTTCAAGAATATTATCTGCATTTTCAATAACAAATTTACGCTTATAAATTTCTTCAGCAATATTTTCAAGCATAATAAATACATTATATTTTTCTGCAAAAGGTATGATTGCATTATAGTATTTCACATTTTTCTGCATCATTTCTTCCATTGTTTCAGAAAACGCAAAACCGGCATGAACAGTCATTCTGTCAATACCTAAAATACTACATGCTTCAAAAGCAAGTTTCATATGATTGATCTGCTTTTCAAAATTCTCATCATCAACGTTAGGATTGAATTTATAAGGTGCATGTGCCATAGGAAAATCAATGCCGTATTCTTTTGCTTTATCAGCACAAGCCTTTACGTTTTCAATAAAATTCTCATCATCAATAAAGTTTGTAAAAGACAAATCGATATGACGGAATTTTGTTTTATAGCAAGCCTCAACCAAATCTATCGGAGTTTTATATAACCCGTTAAACGCACAAGTTGAAATTGAAATCTTCATTATTTTGCCTCTTATAACTGTTTTGTTGCAACTTCCAAAAGAATCTTTGCAAGGAAATCATCAGCGGTCATTGTTCCAAGATCGCCTTCTTTTCTTGAACGAACTGAAATCTTGCCTTCTTCTGCTTCACGATCACCAATAATAAGCATATAAGGAATCTTTTCAAGCTGTGCTTCACGTATCTTGTAACCAATTTTTTCATTCCTGTTATCGTATTCAACGCGAAGTCCTGCATTCTGAAGTTTAGAAACAAGTTCTTTACATGCATCGTCAGTTCTATCGGTAAGATTCATAACCTTTGCCTGAACAGGAGCAAGCCATGTTGGGAATGCGCCTGCAAACTTTTCGATAAGAAGAGCAAGTGTTCTTTCATAGCAGCCAATAGACGTTCTGTGAATAATATAGGGATGTTTTTTGCTTCCGTCTTTATCCGTATATTCCATTCCGAATTTTTCTGCAAGCATCTGGTCAATCTGAATTGTGATAAGTGTATCTTCTTTACCGTGAACGTTTTTAATCTGAATATCAAGTTTCGGTCCATAGAACGCTGCTTCGCCAACACCGATCTTATAGTCAATTCCGAGATGATCAAGGATTCTCTTCATTACGCCTTGTGCTTCATCCCATTGTTCAACTGTGCCGATATATTTTTCACGGTTTTCAGGATCCCATTGTGAGAATCTGTAAGAAACGTCTTCATATAAGCCTATAGTTTTAAGCATATAGTTGCAAAGTTCCAAACAATTCTTAAACTCATCTTCAAGTTGTTCGGGAGTACACATAAGATGTCCTTCAGAAATCGTAAACTGACGAACACGAATTAAGCCGTGCATTTCGCCTGATGCTTCGTTTCTGAACAGAGTTGATGTTTCATTATATCTTAAAGGAAGATCTCTATATGATCTTGGACGGTTAAGATATGCCTGATATTGGAAAGGACAAGTCATTGGACGAAGTGCAAACACCTCTTCGTCTGTTTCCTCATTCCCCATTACGAACATACCGTCCTGATAATGATCCCAATGTCCGCTAATTTTATAAAGATCACTCTTTGCCATCAAAGGTGTTTTGGTTAAAAGCCATCCGCGCTTCTGTTCTTCATCTTCAACAAAACGCTGTAAAAGCTGAATAACTCTTGCACCTTTAGGAAGCATTATAGGAAGTCCCTGACCGATTACATCACTTGTTGTAAACAGTTCAAGTTCTCTGCCAAGTTTATTATGATCACGCTTTTTTGCTTCTTCGAGTTGAAGAAGATGATCATCAAGTTCTTGTTTTTTATTAAATGCAGTAGCATAAATACGCGTAAGCATCTTATTCTTTTCACTTCCGCGCCAATATGCACCGGTAATAGATAAAATCTTAAAGTGTTTGATATCTGCAGTTGTTTTAAGATGAGGACCTGCGCAAAGATCGGTAAATTCACCTTGCTCATAAAAAGAAATCTCTTCGCCATCAGGAAGTTCATTGATAAGTTCCTGCTTATAAGGCTGACCTTCCATCTTTTTAAGAGCATCTTCTTTAGAAAGTAAATATCTCTTTAACTCGATTTTTTCTTGAGCAATTTTGCTCATTTCTTTTTCAATTTTATCAATATCGTTAGCATTGATAGGTGTTTCAAAATCAAAATCATAATAGAAACCGTTTTCAATTGCAGGACCGATTGCAAGTTTTGTGTTCGGATAAAGGCGCATTATTGCCTGCGCAAGAACGTGACTCGCCGTATGACGAAGAACGTTAATATATAAGGGATCTTTTTTGGTAACAATTGAAAGTTCGGTATCTTCATTTAATGTATGTTCAAGATCAACAAGTTTTCCGTTTGCAACTGCAGCAACGGCATTTGCAGCAAGCCCTGCGCTTATTTCTTCAGCAACTTGTCTTGCACATACTGAATCATATTCTTTTACAGAATTGTCAGGCAAAATAATTTTCATAAAAAATTCCTCCAAATAAAAAAATAAACTCGTCTCTGTCTTTAAACAGGGACGAGTAAATACCCGTGGTTCCACCCATATTGGTTCTCATTATAGCTTTTAACGCGGCAAACGATTTGATCAATAGGTGGTATCCGTAAGTTTTTCGGCGGCTATCTCTCAGCAAACGATAACCTCTCTGAAGCCTGATTACACTTCGGCGTGTCCTACATCATTTCAACATTTAGATTATATAATAAATATATGTTTTTTGTCAACCAAATTATAATTTTTTAATAAGTTTTTCCATATATTCAGGCATCGGAGCAATAAATGACATCCTTTTACCTGAAGTAGGATGGGTAATTTCAAGTTTATGTGAATGAAGCATCTGTCCTTCAAGATTATAACGGTTTTTCTTAAAGCCGTATTCCCCATCACCTAAACAAGGATGGCCGATCGAAGCAAGATGTACTCGAATCTGATGAGTTCTGCCGGTATTAAGTTTACATTCTAAAAGAGCGCAATCTTTAAATTGTTCAAGAACCCTGAATTCTGTATTTGAATATCTGCCGTCATTTTCATTTTTATAAACAGCCATTTTTTTACGGTCGTTTTTACTTCGTCCGATATAATTTTCAACAGTAAATTCAGTTTCTTTAAATACCCCCTCAGCTAAAGCAAGATAAATTTTTGTGCAACTTCTTTCCTTAAACTGCGAAGCAAGAAAATTATGCGCTTTGTCATTTTTAGCAATAATAATAAGTCCTGAAGTATTTTTATCAAGACGATGGACTATTCCCGGCCGCATTACACCATTTATGCCTGAAAGATCTTTTATATGATACAAAATCGCATGTACCAAAGTTCCGCTATAATTTCCGTGAGCAGGATGAACTACCATACCTTGCGGTTTATTTATCACAGCAATATCTTCGTCCTGATAAATTATATCAATCGGAATGTTTTCAGGAATGATATCTATTTCCTTAATATCCGAGCCAAGAATATGAATAACGTCTCCAACGGAAATACTCTGTTTTTTTGTTGCAGGAAGATCATTGATCAAAATTTTTTCTTCTTCAAGCATTCTTACACATTCACTACGGGAGATTTCTTCGCATTTTTGAGAAATAAACAGATCCGCCCTCTTTGAGTTTTCGTCAGCTACAAATACTTTTTCAATCATTTTTTTCGTCCTGCTTCTTTTTAGGAGGATATACTTTATCATGAACAAAAAGAATATAAACAGCCAATAAAATCACACCGACAACCACAAAAATATCTGCAACGTTAAACACCGGAAAACTATATCCGGTAATTGTGTCAACAAACGTGGCATCAAGAAAATCTCTTACAACGCCAATAACTACTCTATCGATAAGATTACCTATCGCTCCGCCAAACACAAATGCAGAAGAAAGTTTAAGCAAGAAATGTTTGATTGGCATTCTTATAAGTACAATTATACCTACAACACATATAATCGTTGTTGTCAGCAAAAAAAAGATTCTTTGATTTTCCAAAATTCCAAATGCAGCGCCTTCATTCAGCACATATGTAAAGGAAAACACTTTATCTATCAGGGTAACAGAATCGCCTTCAAATTTAAGCAATCCTTCAAAAAGCTGAACTTGCGGATCAACAAAAAATCCAACAACAAACAGTTTTGAAAGTTGATCCATTATAACAATAATAAAACCTAAAATAAAAATAAACAACATATATCAATACCTATATTTTATTAAATTAACTATTTCCTGCAAAAAATCACCGATGATCGGAAGATTTCTTGATGCAAGCAAAGTTATCAGATAAATCAGTAATGCGCCGATTATAAAAAATCCAACCGCATTACCTATTCCCTTAAACAAGCCTGCAAGAAAATTATTCAGAACAACACGTTTAGTATCGGAAAGATAATA
>JAZQII010000063.1:0-2778 GCA_045541035.1 Clostridia bacterium
CACTCGTATTGCCTGCGTTTTCGCCGCGCATCCTTCAAAAATTTATTCCTTTAAAATTCTCCGACCTAAAATGTTTGTATCAGTGAATGATTTTGGGTGCGGAGGATGCAATAAGGCAGGTTTGCCTTATAAAGACGACAAACCCAAAAGCAACGCTGATACAGCATTTGAGGCGAACTCCTTTACGCGTGCTATAGTATCAATGCAACGATGGAAATAAACCCCTGCAAAAATTTTGCAGGGGTTTGTGTTTGCAGGGGTTTGTCAGTGCTCTGAAAGATCTGCAAAAATGCAGATCTTTGTTTGTTCATATGATTTTATTTAATCCCAATTATTTTTTCAATCCTTTTGCAAGAGCAATTAAATTATCTAACTGTTCTGCCTTTAAACCTTTTACTGCTTCAATCAATTCCTTTTCCTTGGTAGGTGATTTTGAATCAGTATCGAAAAATTCCGAAGGAGTTATATCAAGATATTCACAGATATAGAAAAATGCAGTCATTGAGGGAAAATTAACCCCTGTTTCTATATTATTTATATATCCCGCACTTTGACCAATACTTAAACTCATGTCGCGGGCAGATACGCCTTTATTCATTCTTAATTGAGAAAGTCTTAAACTGAACTCTTTTAAATCCATATTTTTCGCCCTCCTATATATCTGATTCTACTATATAGAATGGCTGTTTTTATGGTGTTAATCCATTTATATTTGTTGACATATTCGGTTTATTCATATACAATTATATAAAATAACTATTTTATTTATATGGTGAGTATATGATATGCACTTTTTTTGGACACAAAAACACTTCCGATAGCGTGAAACCCCAATTATATGAAGTCCTGACCGATCTTATATTAAATCATCAGGCAGATCTTTTTTACGTAGGCAATCAAGGGCGTTTTGACAGTATTGTAAGAAATACGCTGAAAGAACTTAAAGAAAAGTTCCCCCACATAAGATTTTACGTGGTTCTTGCATATATGCCAAAGGATAATCTGTTAGATGATTTTGAAACCATCTACCCCGAAGGTCTTGAAAAAACTCCGCCCAAATATGCCATAGACAAGCGAAACAGATGGCTTGTTGAAAAAGCCGATACGGTCATCACTTGCGTAAATCTTCCCTTTGGCGGTGCTTCAAAGTTTAAAGAACTTGCCGAAAAGAAAAACAAACGTGTTATAAATATAATATAACAGCAAATAATCTCCTGCAAAATTTTTGCAGGAGATTATGTTTGCATGGGTTTGTCAGTGCTCTGAATGGCGAACCAAGAGGTTCGCCATTATAGTTTTCAGCACATCTTATAAAGTTCTTCTGCCGCCATTCGTGTTTTGGCAACAACGCCTTCCTTTTCAGGGAAGCAATAATAAAGCCTATCTTTATCACCGATACAGATAACGTCGCCTATCTCATACCAGAAATAGTCGGCATAAAGTCCGTAAGAAGACTGTGGCGGTTGAGTATAGTTAAGTTTGCCGTTACAACCGGTTAAGGTAAACCCGTTACTATCGTGAACGAGCCTGCCGTTACCTACCATATAAATAGCCTTATAGTCAACCATAATTCCTATTCTTACGCTTGTATCAAGGCAATAGGTTTTGTCCGTAAGTTCCTTTTTAACACATTCTCTCTGCCACTTATACCAATGGGGAATATGCAAAAATTCCGTTTCGCCTTTTTTGGCTATAAGAGTGCCGTAAATATCAAGTTCATATTCTTTTCCGCAATTATGGCAGGTAAGAGTAGTACCTTTGCCCTCCATAAGCCCTTCGTTTTCGCAATGGGCGCACTTATATAAAATACGTTCTAATCCGTCGGCACGGAAGTTTTCTTTAATTTTGATACTGTTTTCCTGCTGCCACCTGAAATTATCAAAGGTAAAGGTTTCTTCAAGTTTTTTGGAAAGTTCTTCAACAGAAAGATTTTTGATATCTTCCCGCGTTGCAAGACATTTAACTTCTGCGCTGACTTTTACTTTGCGCAGTTGAAGTCCGTTATATAAAGGATCGCGGTGGAATGCGCCTTTTGTGATTACGGTTATAACGGGCACGTCAAGAAGTTTTAAAAGTTTACCTAAATTTTCAGGCAAGGGTGTTTCGGTACCGTCAAAGGTATAACTTGCTTCGGGGTACATTAAAACGCTGGTATTCTTCTTTTTAAGCATATAGCGCATATCGCGGATAAGCGTCATATCCGTTACAAACTTCTGTGTGGGAATACAACCGATAAGGCGCATAAGCCAATTTTTGCCTACAAAACCGTCAGAGGTGCAGACGATTGAATACGGCATAGGATAGAAAATCTTCGATGCGATTTTAAGGTCAATAAAACTTGAGTGGTTCATTAAAATAAGATACGGCCCATCTTCAAGTTTATCCCTGTCCTTAAAAGTATATGAAAATTTAGTTGCGATCATATCGGGTATGGCAAGCACCCTGATAAGCGTTGAAAACAATATATTGGGTTTTAACGGATTCTTATGTTCAGGTTTTTTTATTGCCATTACTTCATCAAATGACCGTTCTTTGGTTTTTATTTTCATAATTACCTCTTATGTAGATTTTTGTTATATTTTATCATATTATGTTTAAAAAAACAACACTGAAATTTTTTCCAGTGTTGTCAGTCTGCTGACAAAGTCAGCAGACTGTCAGAGTTCGAGAAACCCTTGCAAGCCAAGGCGCTGAACTTGCAAAAAAGGGAGTTTACACAGACGTAAATGACCGCATTTTGCAAGTGAAATGCAACGACGGAAACAAACCCCTGCAAAA
>JAZQII010000064.1:0-3732 GCA_045541035.1 Clostridia bacterium
TTTTGGCTCCACTGCGACTCCTTATCCCCAAAAAGCACTTCTGCTTTTTAGGGTCCCCTTTGCAAAAAAGGGAGTTTACACAGACGTAAATGACCGCATTTTGCAAGTGAAATGCAACGATGGAAACAAACCCCTGCAAAATTTTTGCAGGGGTTTGTGTTTGCAGGGGTTTGTCAGTGCTCTGTTAACCCCGAAAACAAAAAGTTTTCGGGGTTTCTGTTAAAGTACATTTGTATTTGCAAAAGCCATAAACGAAAGGTTTACAAATACCGCAAGTTCGTTGGATGTATAAGAAAGGCGAGGCGCTTCAAGTTCATCGATCTTTTCAATTTCTTTGTTAAGATATGCTTCCAAGCGTTCCTTTACCGTTTCAAAGCGGGAGATAAGTCCGCCGTAACGGATATCAAAAACTTCCCAGCCGAAAGGTTTGTTATATCCAAACCAGGATTTTTTATGAAGTTCTTTAAGTTTTATAAGTTTTTCCTTAATTATTTCGCTTTCTGCCATAAGTGCTTTTAATTTTTCATTATCCTTTTCGTCATAGGCTTTTTTAAGTCTCAATCCGAAATCAGCCTTGTTTTCAAGCAAACTTGAAATTGCGATAACCACCTGACAAGCAGACTCAAAAATTCCGCCGACTTTTGATTTTTCCAACGTTAAAGTTGTCTTTTTATAATATTCACTAAGAGGATTGTTTTCGCTTATCTTCTTCACGTGGAAATCCACCTGCCCTAAAAGGGGATCGTTATACAAAAGACTTCTTGTTGCATTCCACAAATGCTCGGCAGGCATTTCAGGCAGATCGTAATTGAAAATATTCTCATAAGATTCTTGGCAACTCATATCAAAGGTTTCGCTTACTTTTTCAACTGAATATTCGCCCGTATAATCATAAGAAGCATAAAGTGCAAGGCTTGCAAGACCCATAACAAGGCTTGCTTCTGCGCCGTTATGCCAAACTGTTGCAATAACTTCTTTTATACCGTGCTTTTTGCACGCTTCAAGTGCAGGAACGGTGTTCTGAATGGTAAGTTTATAAAGGGGACAATGACCTGCCCAACACCAAACACCGCCTGCAAAAAGAGTTTCTTCCTTAAACGCCTTGCGATGTTTTTCTATATTTGTTGAATAAAACTCTTCTTTTGCATGGTAATAATCCCAGAAAACAGGTTGAACTCCTTGAGGAATCTTTTTTATTACCTCATCTGTCATTTCAACACGAACGTCATAGTCTGCAAAATCTTTTAAGCCCTTTCCTGCAAGGCGGAAGAACATATCCGACCACATCATCGGCTTAAGCCCGTAGGATAACGCCATATCCCTAACTTTTTCAAGATGCTCAAAGTAAATATCGTTTTTCTCACGGAAGCCGTACTTAGTTAAATACCCACCGGTGCCAAGATCAAGCGTTTCATCCATACCAATGTGAATTCTTCTGGTGGTAAAGCATTCTGAAACGGTTTTAAACATACTGTCAATAAGTTTATAGGTTTCTTCGTTTCCTACAAGCAAGGTATTATTGCTGTCTTTATATTTTTTTGAAGCTTCCCATCTTAAGTGAGTTGCGAGATGACCTAAAGTCTGAATGCAAGGAATAAGTTCGATTCCAAGTTCAAGGGCATATTTATCAAGTTCTTTTATCTCTTCTTTCGTGTATCTGCCTCTCAAATGACCGAAATAGGGATATTCTTGAATTTCATAAGTGTCTTCGGTATAAAGCATAAACATATTAAGACCCATAAGCGCCATTTTGCGAAGCATACTCTTAACCGTTTCAACCTTCATAACTGCGTTACGGGACATATCGATCATTGCACCGTCCATTGAGAACAATGGTTTTTCGTTTACGCTTTTATTTTCGTTATTTTTAAAGGCTTTTATCGCGTAGGCAAGTCCTCTATAAAACCTTGCTTTACCGCCGCCATAGGTGATATCTGCATTTTTACCCAAAACGTCAACAGAAACATTTGCTTCTTCAGTTTCCTTTACATTTACGGTATAATCGCCGTTTTGAGAGATTTCAAAAGAAAGTTCTTCTTCTAAAAGCCTGATTCCGCCAATAAGGTTTTCTGCATTTAAAAATTTGATCTTCATTTTTCTAACTCCTTTAAATTAAGTACCGTTTCGGTTATGTAAATGCTTTCTTCCATAGAGATTCCTGCGGGAAGTTTGTTAATTCGATTGACAAACTCCTTGAAAATATCTTTTGATTGAAGCAAGGGAAGTTCTCTTTCGCCTTTTTCATCAATAAGCATTACTTTTCCTTTTTCATATTCGACTATTCCCTTTGTGCCAACAACGCGAAGTCGGTCATCATCCCAGGTAGATGCGCTTTCGGGGCGGTAATAATCTGCCGTTACCGTTGCGATTGCACCGTTTTCCATTAAAAAAGTTGCGGCGGCGCAGGTTTCAAGATCTCCGTTACCGAAATTTTCAAGATTTGAAGTAATTGAATAAAAATCCTTAAATTTAAGATCCGTAACAAAATAGATCCAATGCATTGCGTGAATTCCAACCCAAGGCATTATTCCGCCAAAGGTCTCTTTGTTTTTGTAAAAATCGGGGCGAACGCCTAATTTATAAGATTTTCTGCCGTTGATCATGCGGATAGAGCCGATATTTTTTACTGCTTCTTTTATTGTCAGGCACCAGCCTTCATAAGAAATGCCAAACATACACGAAACAAAAGCATCGGTCTTAACGTTTTTTATTTCTTCAAGATCTTCTTTTGTAATTGCCAAAGGTTTTTCCGAAAAAACGTAAATATTTTTTTCAAGGCAATGTTTGGTGAATTTGGCATTAAGATCAAATCTTGTGTTGATAATGGCTATTTCAGGCTCTTTTTCTAAAATCTCGTCAAAGTTATTATAGATCTCTCCGAAAATACCGTTTTTCTCAAGAGTTTTCTTAACAATTTCAACATTTTCGCCTTGAAATCCGGGGCAAATTCCCACAACAGTATGATTCTTAAGCTCATTAAGAGCATATGCCCAATGTCCCGAAGCGCCGATAATTGCAATTTTCATTTTAAACCCTCAAAGAAATCATAGTTTTTTATATCAATAAAATTACTGCTGAAGATTTCAGGCATTTCGTTTTTATTAAAAGCTTCAACAAGCATTTTATCAAGACCTTCAACACAGATCACATCATTTTTAACTACCGTTTTTTCAAAATTATTCACCTTAAAATATTGACTCACCGCATTTACGCATTTAAGATGGGGAAGTGCCGTGTCGACCGTGCAAACAGGTTCTTTTTTTCCTTCAAAAGTTTCAATAACGTGCCAAATTTTCTTAAATCGGTCCTTATAGGTTGCTCCGTACTGAATTTTCCTATTATCCAAAAACTCAGCATAAACGGAATTATCGCCATCCTCCTCGGAAATATAAACCCTTGCTTTTTCAAAATACAAAAGGTTAAGAGGATTGATGTTTTCTTCAGTTGCGTGGCTTGCAGTAAATTTGAGGGAGATATCGCCCTTGATTTTGACCTCAATTAAGGCAGTATCATAGGTTTCAATGGGATTTGCCCGATAAAGTGTTGCTCCGATTTTTTCAGGCTCAGCAGATTTTTCCAAGGAATCTCCTGCAAGAAAAAGCATATTGTGCAGATAATGAGCACAAGCATTCATTGCAATGCTATCAAGCACCCAATTTCCGTTGATTTTTGCCTTTGCCGCCCAGGGACGGGCAAAATATACGCTGTTTCTTGGCCAACAAATAGTTGCAT
>JAZQII010000065.1:0-12354 GCA_045541035.1 Clostridia bacterium
GGTGCTATTTCCGTCGTTGCATTTCACTTGCAAAATGCGGTCATTTACGTCTGTGTAAACTCCCTTTTTTGCAAGTTCAGCGCCTTGGCTTGCAAGGGTTTCTCGAACTCTGGCAGTCTGCTGACTTTGTCAGCAGACTGAAAAGACTGAAAAAATTCAGCCTTTTTTTCTTTTGACATACAAGGGGGTATAGTGATATAATTACTATGTATATTTATTAACATTGGGGAAGTGTTTTTGTGAAAAAAGATATTGAAGAAATATTGACAAAAGATAATATAAACGAAGATTCGGAAAAAAACATTCGCCGTGTTGATAACAGACCTGGTTCGGTGTTTTCCATCGTCATATTTGCAATGGTGTTTTTAATCGGATATCTGCTTTATCCGCAACTTTCATTGCTTGTGCCGATTCCGGGAAATGAAATAAATATATCAACCGATTATAAAGCAGCATCTATTGTTGAAATGGCAGAGGCTGAAAAAATTATAATCGCAGAAGTAATTGATAAAGGGAAAACGGAATCTTACGTTGCATCAGGTACTCAGCCTGTTGTATTCAGAAATGTTACTTTTTCCGTTAAAGAAGTCATAAAAGGAAAATCTGATGCAGAATTTGTATTGCCCGAATATGGCGGAAGTGCTCTTTTTGATGCCAGCGGTAAAAAAGAAAAGTTTACTGTTAATTATGAAAATACTGCTGTTTTTGAAAAAGGAGAAACCTATCTTCTGTTTATTTCCGACGGCAAGGTTATAAACGGTAAATCAGGTGCTATCAAGCAAGAAAAAGACGGAACGTTTACAGATGTTTTAGAGCAGAAGTATAGCGTTGACGAAATAAAGAGTTTGTTTAAGGAGGAAACAGCGTGAAAAGATTTATATTAAAAATAGTAATTATCGCATTCTGCGCGGTTGCTTTGGTAGCGTTGTGTACTTCTTGCGCAGGTCATTCCTATGATGGAGTTGCAACGGCATATCTTAACGCATTTCAGAAATTTGATTATAAAACAATGTATGATTTGCTTACGCCCGGCTCTCAGAGTACATATGATTACGATGAGTTCGTTGAATACCACAAAAAGGTATATGATATTTTAAAGATACAAACTGTTTCCGTTACTATGGGCGAAACGGTTGATAACGGTGATTCCCGCTCGTATAACTATACTGCTGTTTTCAGATCTTCAGAATACGGGCAGTTTACTTATGATATGCACTTTGAAGTGTATAAGAAAACGAAGTTTTATCTTGTTGCGTGGTCGCCGTCAAACGTTGTTCCCGATATGGAGAGATACGATAGGATATATGCGGCAACTACGATGGGAAAACGCGGTGAAATTTTCGATCGCGACGGAAGAATCCTTGTTCAGAACGATTATGCAATAACCGTATACGGCGAAAAATCCAAGTTTGAGGGCATTGAAAGTGCCGTATCAAATCAGGTTGCAAAGATAATGGGACTTGACGGAAACGAAGTTCTTGAAAAGTTTAAAAAATCAAGCGGTGATACGGGGATTTTCGCAACTGTTTTTAAAGGTCAGCTTTCTATCGAACAGGAAAATGCTTTAAAAGAAATAGAAAACGTAAAGATAAACAGAGAGTCAATTACTCCTATTCGCTATTATCCTTACGGCAGCGCCCTTGCGCAAACTTTGGGATATTCCACGCCTATTACTCCTGAAGACAGAGAAAAGGAAATATATAAAGATCTTCCTGAAGGCACGAGAATAGGAAGAAGCGGTCTTGAGGCGGCTTATGATGAGTATCTTCAGCCCAAAGAAGGCTTGCAGATATATCTTCTTTCCGATGATAGCAAGCGCAAGACAGTTTTGTATGAACAGCCTGCTCAGGATGGATACAATTTAAAACTTACCGTAGATATTCTGTTGCAAAAAAGCATAACTGACTACATGGAGGTAAATTTCAATACTGTTACAACGGGAACGGCAACAGTTATTGAACCTACTACCGGTGCGGTGGTCTCAATGGTAAGTTATCCTTCATACGATGCCAATATATATGCCTATGATAAAGCAACAAATTACGGTGATGTTTTTGAAAATAAATACACACCTCTTTTAAACAGAAATATTCAGGGTACTTATCCGCCGGGTTCAATTTTTAAATCAATAATGGCGGCGATAGGAATTGATTCAGGAACGGTAACTCAATATACAGTTTTCCCTTATGAAAACGAAATTGAATATTATACCTATGAAAAAGACCGCTGGCGTCCAAAAGGAAGCAATTGGTCTCACTATATTGTAAGAGAGTCTTTCCCCAACGCAACTATTACGGGCAGGCTTGATATGCACAGAGCATTGATCTGGTCAGATAATATTTATTTTGGTTGGCTTGCTATGAAGGTAGGAAAAACCAAAATGATCTCTTATGCTGAGAGATTAGGTATAGGCGACACTTTACCTTTTGATCTTTCTGTAAGAAGATCGCAGATGGCAACGAATTTTTCAACGCTTGATAATCAGAAATTACTTGCAGATACGGGCTTTGGTCAGGCACAGATGCTCTTTACACCGTTGCAACTTTGTTCTACCTTCTCAATGTTCGGTAATGGCGGAACTATTATGCAACCGTATCTTGTTTCAGAAATCTCAACGACAAATGAAAAGGGCGAACTTGAAGCAGTAAAAATTACAGAAGCAAAAGTATTTAAAACACCTTTTGGAAATGCCGTTACGTCGCAAGTTGTGTCTATACTTGAAAAAACAGCAACCCAAGGCACCGGTAAAAGCGGTGTAAAAGGTTTGAAAAACATGCGTATTGCCGCAAAAACAGGTACTGCTCAGACGGGAACTACCGATACGGGTATAGTTGGCTGGTATGCAGGTCTTGTGCTTGAAGGCGGTGAAAAAACGGCAGTTCTTGTAAGTGCTGATGAAGGTGATCTTAAGTTTGCCTGCGTTAACCATATTTTTAATCAGTTGAAATATGACAATACGGAGGAGTGAGAATAATGGCTAAAAAGAATTTGCTGCAAAGATGGTTTCTTGATGCATTCAGTGCAATGGCAATGGGTGTATTTGCATCTCTGCTTATCGGCACGATAATAGGGCAGATCGGCACTTGGACCGGTTTGGAATTTTTTAAAACGCTTGGTTCTTATGCGAAGAACGGGTATGTTGTAGGCGCTGCTATCGGCGCAGCGGTAGCAAACGGATTGCAGGTGAAACCTCTTGTTATGCTTTCAGGTGCAGTTTGCGGCGCTATTGCATATGTTGAAGGCGGCGGACCTCTTGGTGCATATATAGCATCTCTTGTGGGTAGTGAACTTTCAAATCTTGTTGCGGGAAAAACACGCTTTGATATTCTTCTTGTGCCAAGTATAAGTATTATTTCAGGCGGTTTTGTTGGCGTGCTTACCGGTCCGTATATTGACAAATTCTGCAGTTGGATCGGTGTTCAGATAGGAAATGCTATGACGCTTCAACCTATTCTGATGGGTGTTATTGTTTCGGTTGTTATGGGTTTGGCTCTTACGGCACCCATATCAAGTGCGGCGATTGCTACAATTGTTTTTAAAGCCGAACTTTTTGAGGCTAATGAGGGCATTGCCCTTGCGGCAGGAGTCGCGACGGTAGGCTGTTGCTGTCAGATGCTCGGTTTTGCGGTAACTTCGTGGAGAGATAACGGATTTTCGGGTTTTCTTGCACAAGGACTTGGCACGTCAATGCTTCAGGTTCCCAACATTATGAAACATCCCCTTATTCTTTTACCGCCGACGCTTGCATCGGCAATTCTTGGTCCCATTGCGGCAACACTTCTTACTGTTGAAAACGGTGCAGGAGTTTTTGCTGGCATGGGAACTTGCGGTCTTGTCGGCCCTGCAGGTATGTGGACATATATGATGCCAAACGGTTTTGAGTGGTTTGATTTTATAAAACTTGTGCTTATGTGCTTTGTACTTCCCATTGTTGTTTCTTACGGTATCTATGAAGCGATGTATAAACTTAATTGGATAAAGAAAGGTCAAATGAAATTGGATTTATGATAAAAAACGTTATTTTTGATTTCGGTCAGGTTTTAGTTAGTTTTGATCCGCATTATATGACTTCGGCACACATAAAAAACGAAGCAGATATTTTGCTTTGTAAAGATGTGCTTTTTGATAGACTTTATTGGGATAAACTTGATGCAGGAACTATTTCCGATGAAGAGGTTATAAGTCTTGTAAAAAAACGTTTGCCTGAACGGTTGTGGAACGATGCTGAAAAAGCGTACTATAATTGGATATATAATATCCCTGAAATAAACGGTATGCGTGAGATCGTAAAAGAATTAAAGTCGCGCGGAATAAATTTATGTATATTATCAAATATATCTCTCTATTTCGCAGATCATTATAAAGAAATACCCATTTTTGAGTATTTTGATAAATTTGTTTTTTCATCTCGTTGCGGAATGGTGAAGCCAAATAAAGATATTTTTGAATATACTCTTAAAAAGTATAATTTTGATCCTTCCGAAACGCTTTTTGTAGATGACAGAGCGGAAAACGTTACGGGCGCGAAAAAAGCAGAAATAGAGGGCTATGTTTTTGACGGTAACGTTGAAAAATTTGCTGATTATTTAAAAAAATCTGATTTATTATAGGTGATAATATGAATTATAAAGAACAGGCTGAAAAAGCAATAAAGGAACTTGTTGAGATTGCGGATCTTAAAAAAGGAGATTTAATGGTTATAGGATGTTCTTCAAGTGAGATCGTTGGCGGAAGTATCGGTAAAAATTCAAGTATTGAAGCCGCAGAGTCCGTTTTTGAAGGAATATATCCCTATCTTAAAGAAAAGGGAATATATCTCGCGGCACAATGCTGTGAGCATCTTAACCGCGCGCTGATAATTGAAGAAGAAGCAGCTGAAAAATTCGGGTATGATATCGTTTCCGTTGTTCCGCAGCCTAAAGCAGGCGGATCTTTTGCAACAACGGCATATAAAAATTTCAAAAAACCCGTTGCGGTAGAAAATATAAAGGCAAAAGCAGGTATGGATATCGGCGGAACACTTATCGGAATGCACTTAAAAGCCGTTGCAGTGCCCGTAAAACTTTCTTTGAACAAAATTGGTGATGCTATTTTATTATGCGCAAGAACACGCCCCAAGTATATTGGCGGTGAACGCGCAAAATATAATTAAGCGGAGGATTTTTTATGCCGGGATTCGGTCATGGCGGACCAATGGGCCCGCCGCCACGCCATACGGAAGATAAAAATAGGGAGCCGCTTCCGAAAAATATTAAGGAAGTGCCAAGATATCTTAAAAATATAACGGTATCATTTTTCTCAAGGCTGTTCTACATATTCGGTCTTGTTTGGGAAACAAATCCGTGGATTCTGATTATGATGATAGTTATCGCTCTGATCAACGGTTTGTTGCCTATTTTCGGCACTTACGTAACGGCACAGATCATAAACGTTCTTGCAATGCCTGCACAAGAAAAAATAACCGTTGCCATCGGTGTATTGTTTGTTTTTCAGTTTATATATTTGTTCCTTAACAGAATTACGACAGACGTTAACCGAATGATCATGAGTCTTTCAGGAGAACTTGTAACAAACCATATCCGCCGAAAGATAATGCGCAAAGCAAAGGACATTGACGTTGCGTGTTTTGATCTTCCCGAATTTTATGAAAAACTTGAAAACGCCAACAGAGAAGCAGGAATGCGGCCGGTGCAGATTCTTAATTCTGCCCTTAATATTGTCAGCACAACGATCAGTATTGTAAGCTATGTTGTTGTTTTGCTTCAGATAAGTACGCTGGCGCCGTTGCTTGTGGGAATACTTGCATTACCTTATGCAGTAGTCAATTACGTTTATCGCAAGAAAACGGTAAAATATATGTTCAGACGCTCGAAAGCGCGCAGACAGATGAATTATTATTCATCATCGGTTGTCAGCAAAGATATGGTTAAAGAAATGCGCCTTTTGGGAATTGCCGAAGATTTTGAACAACGCTATGATAACGTATTTAAAGATTATTTTAAAGGGTTGAAACGCCTTATTCTTGAAGAAGGCGCGTGGAATTTTGCCTTCGGTCTTCTTCGTATTTTATCAAGTTGCGGATTGTTTTATTTCGTTGCAACGCTTGTAATAAACGAACAGATAAAAATAGGCGATTATTCTTTTTATACAGGCGCAGTAAGTTCAATAGGAACGGGCATAACAACTTTTATCACGGGAACGGCATCTGTTTATGAAGGTACGTTGTTTATTGACAATCTTATTGCCTTTATGAAGCACGAAAGCAGTATCGTTTCATTGCCCGATGCGATATTACCCCAAAAAGGAATCGGGCATACTATTGAATTTAAAAACATAAGTTTTAAATATCCGGGGTCAGATAAATACGTTCTTCAGAATTTTGATTTTACGTTAAAAGCAGGCGAAACAGTTGCTCTTGTTGGTTTGAACGGCGCAGGAAAGACTACTATAATTAAATTGCTTACCCGTTTATATGATCCTACTGAAGGCGTCATATTGCTTGATGGAAAAGATATAAGAACTTATGATGTAAAAGCATTGTACGATTTATTTGGCATTGTTTTCCAAGATTTCGGAAGATATGCCGTAAGCGTAAAAGAAAATATCTCCTTTGGCAAAATAAGCAGAAATGCTACGGAAAAAGATATAATTGATGCGGCAGTTCAAAGTGATGCTGTTGAGTATATCGAAAAACTTCCCCAAAAATTTGATACTCCTCTTATGCGCATTTTTGAAGAAGAAGGAACGGAACTTTCTGTAGGTCAATGGCAGAAACTTGCAGTTGCAAGAGCATTTTATTCCGATGCAGATATTTTGATTCTTGATGAACCTACGGCTTCTCTTGATGCTCTTGCGGAACAGGAGATATTCAGGCAGTTTGATAAACTTCGCGAAGGTAAAACGACTCTGTTTGTTTCCCATCGTCTTTCCAGCGCAGTTGACGCTGACAGAATCGTTGTTATTAAGCACGGAAAGATCCTCGAAGAGGGTAATCATCATGAACTTATGATGAAAAAAGGCGAATACGAAAAGATGTTTTCCGCTCAAGCCGAAAAATATAATAAACAATAAAAAAAGTATTGACAAATAATTAAAAGTGAGTTATTATTATTTCGTAACAAAATATATTTTGAAAGGACTTAGATTATATGAAAAAATTAGCAGTTCTTCTTATCTTGGTTGCTGTTTTTACATTCAGCATGGTTTCAGCATCAGCTGCAACAACAGATGATCTTATTGCTGCATTGGAGGCAATTCCTGCTGCAAACAACAAAGAGTTCCACGATGGCGCAGTTAAGATGATCAAAGAAGCAAACTTCACAACAGAGCAGATCGATAAGCTCATTCCCATTCTTCAGGATCTTAAAACTGCCGTTCCCGAAAACAAGGGTGCAGCTGCAAGAAATTACACAAAGGCTGAAGTTGATAAGGTTTTTGATGCACTTGATAAGGCATGTGCTATAACCAATTACAGTTACAAAGTTACCGATTATAAGACCTCAACCGGCGGTGCAGACTTTGGAATTAAGGTTTATGCTCCCGATAAGAGCGTTGCTCTTGAATACACCGATGGTATTGTTAAGGCAACAGGTGTTGAAGAAAACACAAACAATTTTGCTTACTTATATCTTGTTGGCGGAGTTATCGTAGCTGGTTTAGTTGGCGCAGTTATCGTAATGCGTAAAAAGGTAAACGGTTAATAAAAGGTTTTAATTTATGAAGATAAATGGCGTACTGAAGTATTTGTTATTGCTTTGTACGCCTTTTCTTTTGTATTGTGTATCAATTGTCTTGCTTGCAATGTTTTTCTTTACAAACTATGTTGAAAGCATGCCTCTGTGGAATGCCGTTATTGTGAGAGATGACAATCAGCAAACGATCGTAAATGAAGAAGAAACGGTAGAGCATGAAATAGAGTATGTTGTACCGCAACCGGTCATTGACGTTACAGAAACACAAGAAGAAAAGGTGTATTACGATATCAATGAATTTCCCAAGATAAAATGGGGCAAAAAATGGGCAACTATGTCAATAGAATATCTTGGCGCTCAAAACATTCCCGTTTATGAAGGGGATACCCTTACTGTGTTGAACTATGGAATCGGGCATTATTTTTCATCATATAAACCCGGTCAGGGCGGAAATTGTGTGCTTTCTTTTCACGTAAACCGTCAAAAACAACTTTATTATCTTCAGGACATTCCTTTAGGTGAAAAAATCGTTATGGATACTTCCTACGGAAAGTATGTTTATGAGATTGTTTCAAAGGATATTTTTGAAGCAAATGACAGTTCTTATGTTTTAAGAAACGATGGGGAAATGCTTACCGTTTATACGTGTTATCCAAATAAGGGACCGTATAGAAAACAGAGAATCGCAATAACGGGACTTCTTATTGAAGAATTAAGCGATCCTACGTGGAGGTAATTTATGAGTAAGTTTAAAAAAATTCTCCGCGGTTTTCTTGATGTTTTTGCGGCAGTAGTGTTGCTTGCGGCATTACTTGTAAGTTGTTTTGTTCATGGAATTTTTGATATCAGTGCTTCCGAAAAAGCAGTTTGCAACGAAGATTTTTACGAATCTTTGAACAAGGATATAGTTAAAAGCGTTGAATCCTTTGGCGGTGTTTTTGATATTCCCGGCGATGGAGTTTTAAACGCGATAGGTGAGGATAATATAAAAAATTATACCCGTCAATATACGGTAGATTTCTTTTCTGCCATGTATAACGGAATTGAGTTTGAACCTTCGGAATTTGGTGATGGCGACCTTAAAAATTATATTTATGATTATATAAGAGAACTTGAGCCTGAAACAACCGAAGAAGAACTAGAAGAAATTTACCAAATGGTATGTAAAAGCGTAAATAATTCTGTAAAATATATTCCCGGTATCATTCAACAAATAATACCGTCTGTCAGCAAAATACGTAATTCGTTGAACTTTCTTGATAATATAGAAATTCTTTTATATATTCTGTTTTTCATTACGATTGGGGTTAATTTTTTAATTTCCGATAAAAAGAAGTATCTTGAAATGTTTTATGGATTTTTCGGAACGGTTTTCTGTGTTCTTGCAACGGCAGTTATTCCGCTGTTTATGATAACCTTATACGATATACCTTCAAAACTCGTTCTTGAAGAATCTGTGTTGTTGCAGTTTATAAGAGGGATAAACAGTCTTGTTTTTGTTAATACAACAACGGTAACAGGCGTTGCGCTTATTATTGTAGCCATATTACTTATTATAGTTTCTGTCTTACTTGCAAGAAAAAAATACAAAGAAAAATCCCAAAAAACAGTTGACAAAACATCTTAAAGGTAGTAATATATCTAAGCAAAGCAGAAGCTGCCCGCTTCTCACCAGTCGGCAATTGAGCCAGATTAGGTTAAAGATTGGCTAAATATAGGCTTATTTTGTGCGGGTAGTATTGTGCTATCCGCATTATTTTATTTTGGAGGTGTTCAACATTACAGAATTAGCAATCAATGATGAGATCAGGGAAAAAGAAGTTCGTCTTATCGGTTCAGATGGTACACAGCATGGTATAATGCCCATTGATCAGGCAATGCGTATGGCAGTTGAAGAGGATATGGATCTTTGTCTTATATCACCTAAAGCAGTTCCGCCGGTATGCAAGATCATGGATTACGGCAAATACCGTTTCGAGGCACAGAAAAGAGAAAAAGAAGCACGTAAAAACCAAAAGGTTATTGCGCTTCATGAAATTCAACTTTCTGCCACTATCGAAAAGCACGATATGGAAGTTAAAGCCAAAAAAGCAAAAGAGTTTATTACAGCGGGGGACAAGGTTAAGGTTTCGATCCGTTTCCGCGCACGTCAGATAACTCACCCGGAGATTGGTCATCAGATTATGCAGCTTTTTGCTGAAATGTTGCAAGACGTAGCCAAAGTTGAGAAGAAGCCCGTTCTTGAAGGCAGAAATCTCATTATGATAATGTCACAATTATAAACTTATATTAGGAGGTAAAATACTATGCCAAAAATGAAGACTCACAGAGGTGCGGCTAAAAGATTTTCACTTACCGCTACCGGAAAAGTTAAGAGAGGTAAGGCTTACAGAAGCCATATCTTAACAAAGAAATCAACAAAGAGAAAAAGAAATTTGCGTAAGGGTGGCTATATTGCCCAGTGCGAAGCAGCAAATATTCGTACCCTTATACCTTATAAGTAAGCTTTAGGAGGATAGAAAAATGAGAATTAAAAGAGCAGTTAATACAAAGAAAAATCATAAAAAGGTCTTAAAGCTTGCTAAAGGCTATTTTGGTGCTAAATCAAGACAGTTCAGAATAGCAAATCAGGCTGTTATGAAGTCTCAGGCTTATGCTTATGTTGGCCGTAAGCTTAGAAAGAGAGATTTCCGTGCACTTTGGATCACCCGTATCAATGCAGCTGCAAGACTTAACGGTCTTAACTACAGCAAGCTTATCTGCGGCCTTAAGAAGGCTGAAATCGAAATCAACCGTAAGATGCTTGCAGAGCTTGCAGTTTACAATGCAGAAGCATTTGCACAGCTTGCAGAAATTGCTAAAAAGAGCCTTTAATAAAAAGTTGTGTGCAATGTGATATTTCATTGCACACTTTTTTATAATTATTATGAAAATAACAAGTACGTCAAACGACAGAATTAAATATTTGAAAACCCTTAAAAATAAAAAGGGAAGATGCGAAAGCGGAACATATCTTATTGAGGGAAAACGCGCGGTTCTTGATGCAATAAGTCATAACGTAAAATTCAAATGCATTCTTGTTGAAGAAGGAATGAATTTTGATTTTTCGTGTGATTGTGAACTTATTGAAGTTTCCCGTAGGGTAATAGAAGTTCTTTCTGATACTTCAAGTCCTGAAGGGATAATTGCAGAAGCATATATTCCTGATATGACTTTTTGTGTAGAAAAACTTAAGGGTTTTGTTATATTTCTTGATAGACTTCAGGATGCAGGAAATCTTGGCACGATAATCCGTACGGCAGACGCCTTTGGTTTAGGTGCAGTTGTTTTATCACCAAACTGCGTTGATTTATTTAATCCCAAAACTGTTCGTGCAACAATGAGTTCTATTTTTAACGTTCCTATTATGCAGGCAGATGATAGCATCGAGGCTTTAACCCAAATGAAAAAAGCAGGGTATACTGTTTTTTCTGCCGCATTAGAAGGAGAAAATTTTAATTCTGTAAAAGATATTGATAAAGAAAAAAGTTGTATTATCATCGGCAATGAAGGTAATGGAATCTGTGATGAAGTTTTATCTTTTTCAGATAGAATAATTACGCTTCCGATGAGAGGCGGGGCAGAATCACTTAATGCCGCTATTGCCGCAGGAATTTTGATATACGGCTTTACGTTCCGTAATTAAGGAGGAAATAATATGTCAGGACATTCCAAATGGGCAAATATTAAAAATAAAAAAGCTAAAACTGATGCCGCAAAAGGTAAGATTTTCACCAAAATAGGTAGAGAACTTGCAGTTGCAGTTAAGTCGGGCGGCCCCGATCCTTCAGTTAACTCAAAACTTGCTGACGTTATTGCAAAAGCAAAAGCAAATAATATGCCTAACGATACCATTTCACGTTCAATCAAGAAGGCAGCAGGTGAAGGTGACGGCGCAAACTATGAAGAACTTGTATATGAAGGCTACGGTCCTGCAGGTGTTGCAGTTATCGTAGAAATTCTTACAGATAACCGTAACCGTACCGCAGGCGAAATCAGACACATTTTTGATAAAGCAGGCGGAAGCATGGGCGCAACAGGTTGCGTTTCCTGGATGTTTGATAAAAAAGGTGTTATAATCATTGAAAACGACGGTAAAATTGATGAAGAATCTCTTATGATGAGCGCTCTTGATGCAGGTGCAGAAGATTTCACGCCCGTTGAAGATACTTTTGAAATTTATACTTCACCTGATGATTTCTCAAGCGTTCGTCAGGCACTTGAAGATGAAGGCTATAACTTCCTTGAAGCCACAAATGATATGGTTCCTCAGAATACAGTTGCCGTTTCAGGTGATGACGTTCTTAAAAAGATCTATTGGATGCTCGATCAGTTTGATGATCATGATGACGTTCAGAACGTATATCATAACGCTGAACTTCCTGAAGATGAGGAAGAAGAATAAAAAAATTACAGGATGATATTTTATATCATCCTATTTTTGATATAAAGAAAAACCACGCGATAGTCGCGTGGTTCAGTGAAGGTTTACCGGTGAGGATTGAAAAGAAAACTCCGATTGTGTATAATGAAAGTATGACCTGCCAGTCAGAAATCAAAAACACAATCGGAGGATATTAAAATGAAAGAATCATCTAATACCACAAATAGTTTAGCACACACA
>JAZQII010000066.1:0-9518 GCA_045541035.1 Clostridia bacterium
ATCGGACTCCTTTGCGCGCGCTATAGTATATAGCCAAATTCGGTCATTTACGTCTGTGTAAACTCCCTTTTTTGCAAGTTCAGCGCCTTGGCTTGCAAGGGTTTCTCGAACTCTGGCAGGCTGCTGACTTTGTCAGCAGACTGAGCGGAGAATAATCTCCGCTTTTTTATTTCGGAAAAATTCCGATTCCCAAATATTGACTTCATTGATAGGGTATGATAAAATATTGAAGTCAATTAAGGAGGCGGAAAAATGTTTGAAGTTTTAAAAACTTATCCTGCGGTTTTTGCAGTTAAAGATGATTATCAGATCTTTGTTGCCGCAAAAAGTGAAATTATGGTTTCGGTTGAAGTAAACGGACAGAAATATTATGACCATTCCAACGGTATAATGCGTTCAGGTAAACTCGTTCATTCTGTTACCGTTCCCATGGAAGAACTTAATAGCGCGGAAAAATATACTGTTTGCTATAGAAAAGTTATTGAAAGAAGACCTTATTTTACAAAGACCGAAGAAGAACAGAAACTTCAATTTAATTTTAAGCCCGTAAAAGGCGATAATATAAGGCTTTATCATATTTCCGATGCCCATAATAAAATTGAAACTCCCGTTAAGGCGGCACTTTATAAAGAATTTGATCTGCTTATTCTTAATGGCGATGTGCCTGAGGATTCAAGAAAAATCGAGCATTTTGATACCATTTATTATATTGCAGGCGAAATAACTAAAGGAGAAATTCCCATTGTTTTCTCCCGCGGAAATCACGATCTTCGCGGTGTTTGTGCTGAAAAACTTGCTGATTATACACCTAATAATAACGGTATGTCTTATTTTACGTTCCGCTTAGGTTGTGTATGGGGCATAGTGTTAGATTGCGGTGAAGACAAAGCGGATAGTAATGCTGAATATGGTGATACCGTTTGCTGTGAAATCTTCAGGCGCGAGGAAACAAAATTTCTTGAAAAAGTCGTTAATGATAAAGAATATCTCGATGAGAAAATAAAATATAAACTTGTTATTTCACACGTGCCCTTTTTTCAGAAATTTGATAAACCATTTAATATTGAGGAAGATACGTATACTTATTGGACGAAACTTTTGCGCGAAAACATAAAACCCGATTTAATGCTTGCGGGGCATAAGCATATGAATGTAATCCGCCATAGGGGAAGCAAGTATGATTGTTACAATCAGCCTTGCCCTTGCATAATCGGTTCCAATCCTTGCTTTGAACTTCACAAAGAAGGAATTGACCGTTTTATAGGTTGTTATGTTGAACTCAATGATAGAAAAGCATACGTTGAATTTAACGATAATTTTGATAAAATTGACTCGGTACACAAATTTATGTTAGGAGAAGAAGATAATGGCGATATTTAATATTGATTTAAAAAAGACAAACGGCAAAATAAAGCCTATGCACGCTGTAAACAACGGTCCCACTGGCGGACGTGCAGGTGGCAACATTGAACTCTTTAAGAGTCTTGAAATTCCTTATGCAAGGTATCACGATGCTTCGTTTTGGTCAGGTTACGGCGGTGAATTTTCTGTTGACGTTCACCGTATTTTCAGAAACTTTGATGCCGACGAAAACGACCCTGCAAACTACCTTTTTGAGCCCACAGACACATATATAGCCAATACTTATGCAGTCGGTACAAAGCCCTATTATCGCTTGGGTGCATCTATTGAGCACGGCTATAAATACGGTACATATCCGCCAAAAGATTTTCATAAATGGGCGCGAATTTGCGAGAATATTATCCGCCACTATACTGAAGGCTGGGGTAACGGTTTTAACTATGATATTGAGTATTGGGAAATCTGGAATGAGCCTGATTGTACACCTACTGATGGTTTTAATAATCCTTGCTGGCAAGGTAAAATGGCGTTGTTTATTGAGTTTTATGAGATTGCCGCAAAACACTTAAAGTCAAAATTCCCACATCTTAAAATTGGTGGACCTGCTTTTACGTCTTCGTGGCATTATGAGTTTATAAATCCGTTCTTAAAGGCAGTAAAGGAAAAAAATATTCCTATGGATTTCTATTCTTTCCATGGCTATATGTGGTCTCCTACAGTTGTAAAAGAACTTTATGATTGTGCTATGAAAACTTTTGAGGAATTTGGTCTTGAAAAAGTCGAATTCCATCTTAATGAGTGGAATTATATGCGTTCATGGAAAGATTCTTACTTGTATTCTGTTAAGCAGATGGGTAAAGCAAAAGGTGCATCATTTGTTTTAGGCAGTATGTGTGTAGGTCAGAGTTGCGGAATTGATATGATGATGTATTATGATGCCCGTCCTTGCGCATTTAACGGTATCTTTGCGCCGTATGTATATACTCCTCTTAAACCGTTTTATGTATTTGGATTTTTCCGTGATATATATAAACTTGAAAATTCTGTTGAAATCAATGCGGTTAACGAGAACGTTTTTGCTGTTGCATCAACAAACGGGGAAGAAAGCGCTATTGCATTAACTTACTTTACACCTGAAGATACAAGCGAAAATACAAGCGTAACACTTAATATCCAAAATATCAAAGAAGGCGCAAGGGTTGAATATTATCTTCTTGATGAAGAGCACGATGCAACACTTATAAAAGAAGAAAAGGCAACGGAAAACTATTCCGTCACCCTTACAATGAAACTTTTTGATAGTTATTTAATAAAGATAAAAGAGGCTTAAAAGCCTCTTTTCTTTATAACTCCATAACACATTTTTTTGCAATTAAAATTTCTTCTTCACTTATAGGTTCGTCAAAATTATTAAAAGTGTTTTCTGAAATATCTGCACCGGTCAAAACGTGTAACCATAAAAGACCTAAAGCATATCTTCCTAAACCGTACGTTGCGTGGAAAGTATCACGATGAATTTTTTCGATACCTGAATGAAGCATATTCATAAAAAGTGTGCCTGATGGAATGATTCCATCGGTGAGCTTTGATGCTTCAAGATAAGATTCGTGTACCTTTTTATACATTTCTTCGGGAGTTGCAAAATTAAAAGAATTAAGTCGCTGTGAATCCTTTTCGTATGCCCACGTTTCCTGAAGATATAATTTAGCCTTTGGTGCCATTTTCTTTATATATGCGCATAAGTCTGTTAAATAAGGCTCAAAGGTACTAAAGTCGGGAGAAAGATGGCTCACCTGCTGAATGGTAATATAATCCCATTCACGGGATAAAAGAGCCTCTTTTAATGACATATAATATCCCGTAAATACGCCGTTAACTTCAAGCATATATGCTTTTGCATCAGCGTGCATATTTCTAAAATGTAATGATAAAGGACAGCCACCTATACAAAGATTTGTAACGTGAAAGTTGCTAAAACCTTGTTTCTTTGCAATTCCATAAAGATAGCGTGTTGCATCTTGCGAAAAACTGTTGCCAATTGCTAAAATGTTCATAATTTATTCTCCCAAACTTTTTTTGATAAAACTAATACAATCACTTAAATAATAATCTTTGCTATCATAGGAACAATGTGTTTCATTATCGTAAATCTTAAATGAAAGTTTATTTTCGGGGAACTTAAATTGCTTCATTGCCGTTAAAAGCATATGGTGTTGATTGACTCTGTTTGTCATATCGTGTTCAGCACAGATAAAGAAAAGATGCGGTTCGTTTTCTGCAAAATTTTCTCTTAAATAATAAATGGGTGCAGCCTCATCAACTAAAACGCAACGTGAATCAACTTTTTTATCATATTTTAAATAACTAAAATGACTTGTAGGTTGACCTGCATTGAAAATATAGCCTACGATACGGCTTAAATCAACGTTTTTAAGATAGTCTTTATTGAAATAAAGCATCATGGCAAGGTATGCGCCTGCAGAACTTCCGCCAATGATTATTTTGCTGTTGTTGAATTTTTCTGAAATAAATTTTACTGCATTTGCACAGTCAATGATATAATCAGGGAATTTTGCTTCAGGGTACATTCTATACTCAACCGAAACAAAAATAATACCGTTATTACAGTAAAATTCAGGAACTTTATTTCCTATTTTTCTGCTTCCTTCAACGATTCCGCCACCGTGAAAGAATATGTATACAGGTGCGTTTTCAACATTTTCAGGAGTAAATATATCCAAAAGATTTTTTTCGTTTTCTGCGTACTTTATATCTAACAAACTATTCATTTTCTTTTTCCTTATCAAGCTTTCTGTTGCGGAAGTAAAGAACTATATCCGTTGAAACCATTACAAGGTTAAGTATATAGAAATATGAAGGATACTTAAAAATACCGGTTTTATTAAATTCAATAACTTTCCAGATAATGCCTGCAACGTAGCCGATCCATATCATAAATAAAAAGAATAAACTTTTGCCCTTTGCAGTACGGCTTTTATAGGATTTCATAATGGACATAGGCCAGGAAATGCCAAAACAAATTACCATTACTGCTTCTAAAATTTCTGTTATCATTTTTTTCACCTCTTGATTATTGTATATAAAAACAATTTATTTGTAAAGTATTAAATAAGATATACTTGCTTTAACTTTAAAGTTATGGTAAAATCGATTAAGAGGTGAGTTTATGGAGATTTTACAACTTAAATATTTTTGTTATGCGGCAAAAATGCAGAACTTTTCAAAAACGGCACAGCATTTTAACGTGCCCGTTTCAAATATTTCGCAAACTATTAAAAGGCTTGAAAATGAACTTGGCACCACGCTTTTTTTCAGAAGTGCCAACAGTCTTTCACTTAATGAGCAAGGAAAGGTGTTTTTTGATTATGCCCAAAGAGCCCTTGATTTACTTGAAGAAGCAAAACTAAAAATAGATGATGAAGAAGATTTTTCGGGCGAAATTAAAATTTTGATTTCAACGAACAGAAGAACTGTAACGGAGTTTATAGAAAAATTCAAACTTCAATACGGTAAAATAAATTTTATAATCAAGCATCAGAATGACGGTGATGATTTCGATATAATAATTTCGGATATTTCGCCTTGGGAAAATGCTGAAAAAATATTACTTGTTGAAGAAAAAATGTGTGTTGCAATGAATAAAGATAATCCGCTCGTAAAAAAAGAAGATGCTGATTATTCAAAGGAACGGTTTATTACAATGCCCCCTGAAAGCAGTTTATTCAGATACACCAAATTGTTTTGCAACAGTTTAGGTTTTGAACCTAACGTGGCAATTCAAACAGACGATCCCTTTTACGTGCGAAAATATATTGAAATGGGAATGGGCATTGCAATAGTTCCCATTGTTTCGTGGAAAGGGCTTTTTAGCGATAATATCGTTCTTAAAGATACAAATATTAAACGAAAAACTTACCTTTGGTGGAATAAAAACAAATTTTTATCTAAAAGCGCAAGAAAATTTATTGAGATGATAAAAGACTTTAGACAATAGCCTAAAGTCTTTTTTGCAGATTTTTTAGTTCGGGATTTTCGGCAAAATGCTTAAGCATAACAAGGGGCTCGGTTGATGAAGTGTTTGTTATTTTTATGCCCTTTTTTGCGGCTTCTTCAGAAACAAAGAACTCATCGTTTGTAAGTTCACCGTAACGGATCAAAGTAGGTGTTGAAATATCCCATGTACCGAATTTACCGTAACCCTCGATCAGAATAAAGCCGTATGCCACCATATCTGTTACGACCTTTGTTTCACCGGGATTTATAGTTAACCGTTTTGCTGAAACTTCGGGGCATTTATAGCATATCCATTCTTCCTTGCCTTTTTCGTCTTCCCAAATAGTTATAGGCCTCATAAAATGTTTTTGGGCAAAATCTTTGTCAACGTTTTTGTCCCAATCAATAACGTCGATGAGATAATCAAAATTACCGATCTCTTCTTCGGGGCAATTTTTCCACAAAAGGTTTTCGGGAACACAATGTCCGCCATAGAGAACTGATTGATACATTGCATAAACGTCGCTTGCGAATTGAGGCTCATAGGTACAAAGGCTTGCAGGCGCGTGCAATACTCCCGGAGGCACGTCCCAACCGGTATCAAGAGTAATTTTATAAGCCTGGGAAATATCCAAAAGTTCGTTATCGCCTTTTGAGAAGTTTTGTAAAACCTCTTTGACTTTCTCTTTTGTTGTATCAGGCTTTAATCCGAAGAAAGTAAAAGGGAATTCTCCGCCGTGATTGTTCATCTGTGCAGGGAAAAAGTACATTTCCGGTTTGCCCTTTGCATTAACACGTGAAGCGTGCTCATCTCTGTGATGAATATGGTGGGGTAGAGGACCTTCGTTATCAAAAAATTTTGAGAACATAGGCCAGCCTTTATATTTGTTCCAAAGTTCTTCACCTATAAGCTCACCCTTTAATTCTGTAACGGCATCCCTTAAAAGAATCTTTTCGTTTCCGTCTTTTGAAACAATGTAACTCAAGCCTTCGTCTTCAGGGGTATTGGAACCGTTTTCTGCCCAAGTGGTTGATGCAAACCATCTTTCGTCAATACCGCCTTTTTCAAGACCGCGCACATAGTAATCATCAGGATGAAGTTTTATTCTTTTGCCGGGACGGCAGAATGAACGGGGTACCCATGTAGGTGCAAGGCGATATACACCTTCGCCTTCAATTAACAGATCTTTTGCTTTTGACATATTTTTATATCTCCTCAAAATTGAATTTTGTACATATCAAAAAAGTTAAGCACACAAGTTTTAAAGGTGATATTACCGTTTTCATAGGTAAATGGTATATGTTGTGCTTCGTTAGGCAGTAACAGTACCTTTTTAGGCGCTTTTTCGGCTTTTACGGTTATATTAAATGGCATAATGGGGAATATTTTAGGTTCATTTGTTAAAAGATAGGTGTTTATGGTATAAGAATCTTCATTTTTAAACATTGTAATTTCAACGTTAGTTGGTGCATCTGATGAAAAACTAAAATCCTTAGGCGAAGTATATTTAAGCAGATTCAATAAAATTTGTGTATATTCAATATAGTTTTCGCCTGAATTATCGTTTTTCCAAATGGTTTTTCCTTCGAAAGAAACGGCAGACCATATAACCTTACCCTTGCCAAAGCTATTCAACGTAATCATAGGTATGTCGGTATTTATAAAAGGTGGATTTGAGTGTATTGAAGCAAATCGTGTTTCTGTAGGTTTCGTGGCAGGAACGTTAAGCGTTGCAAGAACAGTTGTTTCTTTTCCTGTTTTTACTATAGGGGCATAACCGTCATAGGGCAAAGGGTATTTTTTATTAAAGCCTTCGAAAAGTTCTTCAAATTCTTTTTGAGGTACAATGTAGGTATTTTTTTCCTCGGTTATGCCGATAAGTTTGTTTCCTGTAAGTGTTTTAACTAAATCTTCGTTTTCCATACCGCTTATAAAAAGCGTTCCGCCATTTTCGACGTAAGAAATTATTTTATCGGTACTTTCGAGTTTTCCGAAAATAGGAGCAATAACGTACTTATGCTTTGAAAAATCAGAAAAAGAGTTTATTATGCCGTGCGGAACATTAAGGCGGATAAGGTTTGATGAAAGTGTTTTACAGCAGTCCTTACTGTTTGCGTGAGCATAAGTAAGCTTACTGCGAAGTCCAAAATAAATGCCGATATCTTCTGCCATTTCTCCGGTAAAATAATTTTCATAAGGCTTTTGAAAGTCAAAAATTTCGCCAATTCGGTCATATAAACGAGAATCCATCGTACCGACAAGATCAATAGCATCTATGAGAAGTGTTGCACCATGGTGCGCCATAGTTGATGAAAGAGCTACTTTCATTTCATCTGTTGACTTTGTGAGAGTGTGAGTGCCCAGCGATGGCTTGCAACGTGAAAACATTTGCTCAAAAGGCTGATTTTTTGAAATGTTTTTAAAGTATTTGCAGGCAAAAGCGTGATTAAACATATCACCGTAAAGGTCTCCGCCAACGTAATCACAACATTGTGCAACCTCTTCACCGCAACCTGAAATTGATTTTGATGCAATAGATGATGCGAAGTTATGTTCAATGGGCATATCAGGACATCTCTTTTTAACGTGATCAGTGAAAAGGCGAATAACCTTGCCCATAGTAATGTTTGCAAACTCTACGCGCTGAATATATTTTTTCTTTTCTTCCTCATTAAGACAGATGTATTCATCAGATTTCAATAAAGGAATATCCGTTGAAAACATTTTATTGTATTCTTTTTGACAATGCTTACAATAACAAGTTCCCGCCCAAAAAGGCATATCGAAAAATAATGCGTCAATGGTAAAATAATCAAGCATTTCGTCAATTTGATCACAAACAAATTTTTGCTGATATGGGTTATTTGGACAGATGAATCCGTATCGAGCAGAGCTTGCTGAAGAAAAATCAAGAACTACTTTTTCTAATTTTGATTCACGGTTAGACTTGCCGTCAGCGTTTATCTGTCGCCATTCAGGATGATTGTCATGCTCTCGTGTGTTATAAAAAAGACTGTAGTATCCACAAACTTTAATATTATTTTCGTGGCAAAGGTCAATAAGCTTTTTCATTTTATCCGGTTCTTTTTCAAAAGCCTTGTGCATCGTTCCTGCTTTTGTGGGGAAATAGCATAATCCTGCGTGAGATTGCAAATATATCATAGCATAGTTTATGTTCGCTTTTTTTAAGTTTTGAACATATTCTTCAGGCGAAAATTCAGATAAAAATTTTTCGTCCCAATCTTCGATATGCATATCAAGTAAATGACGTCTGTATAAGTTGCTATACCACATAAAATCAACTCCTTTAAATATATTATAGTTGCTTTTTTAAAGTAATAACAGACATAAATATACAAAAAAATAGTAATTTTAAACAATTATTATTGAAATTACTTGTTTTTTATGATATATTAATGTCGGTGATAAGATGAATAATGTGGATCTTTTAAAGGATATATGTGAAGATATATATGAAATAACGAGGATCAAGGCAGTTATATATGATGGCGAAATGAATAATATCTATGCACATCCTCTTTCAATGGGTGAATTCTGCAGTGAAATACGCAAGCATAAAGAACTTGCAAAAAAATGCATTGAATGTGATAAAAAAGGTTTTTCAGAGTGTAGAAAAAAAGGCGATATGTACATATATAAATGCCATATGGGATTGACAGAGGCAGTAACTCCCATTTATGATAGAGAAGATATTATCGGCTTTATTTTGTTCGGACAGATGCTTGAAGAAAACTCCAAAGAAGAAATTATAAGAAAGATCAAAAGTCTTAAACTTAATAATGAAGAGAAGTTGATTGATGCTCTTAATAAGAAAGAATATACCGATAAAAAAATTATTTCTGCATCGGCAAGGCTTATAAGTATGTGTGCATCATACGTTCATTTTAAGAAAGTGTTGAATTTAAGGAGAGAAAGCCTATCTCTGCACATAAGTCAATATATTTCTGATAATATAAAAGACGTCAATATTAAAAAAATTACTTCAGAGTTTGCAATTTCGAGCGGAACGTTATATAATATATCCAAAGAAGCTTTTAATATGGGTATAAGTGAATATATTCGCAAGCAACGGATAAAAAAGGCGATCAGGCTTTTATCAGAAGAAGATATTCCCATTTAT
>JAZQII010000067.1:0-2676 GCA_045541035.1 Clostridia bacterium
ATATATGCAAATGTATTCGACTTTGATAATTACGATGGTCAGCCGATGTTTGCGGTGGCATTTTTAGGCTATGGTGACAGAATGGAATTCCGTCATACATATGTTGAAGGAATTTTTGCTGACTTGGATGATTTTGCCATAGAGCAGATTGGTCACATTGATTACGAGGGCGATGAATGGTACTTAATCGTGCCGAGATACAAAGAAGATGTTGATATAACAAATCTTGATACAGGCGAAGTACATACCATATATAACGGCGAAGCATTTACCGTTAAATGTAACTTGTCTGATTTACATTCAAATATTGAAATCAGCACAGAGATGAATTTAAGCGGACACAAATTCAGCCCTCAAATCGGCGGTGATGGAAAGCTTATTAAAAACCCTGATGTGTGGGATATAACAGATTATGGAGTAATGGATGAAAATTTATATGTTCAGAAAGGAGAATAAATTATGGGATTATTAAAAGCAGGAATTGGAGCACTTGGCGGAGTACTCGCAGACTCCTGGAGAGATTATTTTTACTGTGAGAGTTTAGATGCCGACACCCTTGTTGTTAAAGGTGAAAAAAAGGCAGGCGGACGTTCCTCTAACAAAAAAGGCACGGATAACATCATTTCAAACGGCTCAATCATAAACGTCAATGACGGACAATGTATGATGATTGTAGAATCGGGCAAGGTTGTTGAGCTTTGTGCAGAGCCGGGCGAATTTGTTTATGACACAGGCACAGAACCAAGCCTTTTCTATGGAACACTCGGCGAAAATATCAAAAAGAGCTTCTCTGAGGTTGGCAAGCGTTTCACCTTTGGCGGCGAACCTGCAAAGGACCAGAGAGTTTACTATTTTAATACAAAGGAAATTATGGGAAATAAGTATGGCACTCCTTCTCCTATTCCATTCAGAATTATGGATCAGGCAATAGGTTTTCCTCTTGATATTAAAATCCGCTGTCACGGCGAATATTCTTACAGAATCACAAACCCCATGCTTTTCTACACCAATGTGTGTGCCAATGTAGAAAACGTATTTACCCGTGATGAAATTGACGGACAGTTAAAGTCAGAACTACTCACTGCACTTCAGCCTGCAATGTTCAAGATTTCGCAGAACAACATTTACTATGGCGCAATACCTGCATATACAATGCAGCTTGCAGACGAGCTTAACGAGCTTTTATCTTCTAAGTGGCGCGACAGACGAGGTGTTGAAATTGTAGAATTCGGCGTATCTTCTGTTAATGCAACCGAAGAGGACGAAGCAAGAATTACAGAATATCAGCGATCTGCTGCTATGGGCAGAGATGCCAATATGCTTCGTGGTCATATGGCAGGTGCAACGGCTCAGGCTATGAATACTGCTGCCGCAAATGAAAACGGCGCAATGGCAGGCTTTATGGGAATGGGTATGGCAGGAAATATGATGGGCGGAGTGGCAAACTTCATGCAGGGAGCAAATACAAGTCAGGATACAATGGTTAATCAGCCAGTTGGCGTCGGTGCTCCCACGCAAGGCGGATGGAAATGCGAATGCGGAACAGAGAACACAGGCAAGTTCTGTCAAAACTGTGGAAAACCTCAGCCTGCTTCTTCCGGCTGGACATGTTCTTGCGGCAGCGTAAATCAGGGTAATTTCTGTCAGAACTGCGGAAGCAAAAAACCTGCAGGCGCACCTTTATATAAGTGCGATAAATGCGGTTGGACCCCTGAAGATCCTCAGAATCCGCCAAAATTCTGCCCTGAATGCGGTGATGTGTTTGACGAAAATGATGCAAAGTAAGGAGCCGGTATTATGAAAAAATTTTTATGTGCGTTACTTAGCCTTGCATTGATATTAAGCTTAATACCGATGACCGTTTTTGCATCAGATATTATACAGTCGGTTGTCGTACTTGGTATTGACGAGCCGGTTGATGGGGCAGAATTTGACCGTTTTGCAGATATTCCAAACGGTCAACCATATAAGATTTTCAGTCAGCCTGAATGGTATGATGAAACCGACAAAAGATTTCTTGAGACTGGTGATACTTTTGAAGACGGACATATCTATACGGTAAATGTATGGCTTGAAGCAAATGACGGATATGAATTCAAGTCTACTACTACAACAACAGACGTTAAGGCATCTATAAATGGAAAAACTGCAGAAGCAGGAAAAGCTTATGAATATCAACGATGGGCAATGGTTGTTGTGTCTTATACATTTCCGGCGGTTGAGAAGGCAAAACCGGTAGGTCAGGTAACAATCGAAATTGCAAGACCAAAACCCGACGAAAAGGTTTCCTATAACGCAAAGATTACAGGCGAAGGCGTAAAGCTGATGGAACGAATTCCAGACCTGATGGATGTATATAAAAATGCAATAAACGGCATAGAATGGGACGATAACACGACAAATCACAATATGCTTGAAGGAGAAACCTTTACTGTGGGTCATGAATATGGCTTGAGTGTGTTTATTGAACCTGAAGCCGGGTACAAGCTTGACAATACAAACAAGGATTACTCTGTCACAATAAACGGTTCAAAAGCATTACCTATTGACGGATTTGGAGAGGATCGTCGGGGATATTATATCAGTTATGATTGTATAGGTGAGATTGGTGCTGTAAATTTCAACATTGTCGAACCGGAAGTTGGCTCTGCTCCGTTTTTTAAAGGCTATGCGGAA
>JAZQII010000068.1:0-42730 GCA_045541035.1 Clostridia bacterium
GGTGCTAAAGTCAGGCGGTCTTACGGGCGGTTTTAATTTCGATTCAAAAACACGTCGTGCAAGTTATACCGCTGAAGATATGTTCCACGCGTTTATCTTGGGAATGGACACCTTTGCGCTTGGGCTTATTAAGGCAGCATCCATCATCGAAGACGGCAGACTTGACAGCTTTGTTAAAGAAAAATATTCAAGTTTTGAAAGCGGTATTGGCAAAAAAATTGTGGATGGCAATACGAACCTTTCAGAGCTTGCAAAAATTGCCGAAGATATGGGCGCTCCCGAACTCCCATCAAGCGGAAGACAGGAATACCTACAAAGCATCATAAATGAAATTATGTTTGCTATATAATAAATTCGAAATACTTTTATACGAGGTGTTTTATATGTTGTGGATTTCTTCAACTGAAAACGAAAAGTGGAGCGAGAACAATCACTTAACCGAGGAAAAGGGTTCGGAACTCACTATCGGTCGGGAACGGGGAAAAGCACTGTTTGGGTGGGGCTGTTGCATAAGCGAAATATGTGCCAAAGCAATTTTTTCGCTAAACAAAGAAGCTCAGCAAGAAATTTTTGATGAGCTTTTTTCTAAAGAAAAATGTGGTTTTGATTACTGCCGTCTGTCTATAGGAGCAAATGATTTTGCTGAAAGCTGGTACAGTTATAACGAGACCGACGGTGATTACGGTATGGAGAACTTCTCGATAGACAGGGATAGAAAATATATTATTCCTGCTATAAAAGAGGCACAAAAGCGCTCCTCTGATATAAGGTTCTTTGCGTCGCCTTGGAGTCCTCCAACATGGATGAAATATCCCAAGGTATATAATTTTGGGCGACTTGTGACAACACCCGAAAATTTAAAGGCGTATGCACTTTATTTCAGAAAATTTATAGAGGAATATGAAAAAGAAAATATTGTTATATCTGCTGTATGTCCTCAAAACGAGTTTTTTTCCAATCAAAAATTTCCCTCCTGCGTATATTCGGCTAAAGAACTTGAGAACTTTATGTGTTATCTGGTGGATGAGGTCAAGGATATGACCGATATTTATTACGGTACCTGTAATGGACCTGACGGCTACGGCGAAGGGGGAACTCATAATGTTTTTCTCAACTATTTAATGCAAAACCCCAAGCTCAGACAAAATGTAAAAGGCGCAGCATTCCAATGGAACGGTAAATATTCCGTGATGCAGGCTAATGAGGACTTTCCTGAGCTTGATATCATTCATAGCGAATGTCAGTGCGGAGACGGTAAAAACACCTGGGATTATGCAATGTTTACCTATAGTCTTATACATCACTACTTCTTAAACGGTGTACGTGCCAACGTTTATTGGAATATGGCTTTGGAAAGCGATTCGATGAGCAGTTGGGGATGGAAGCAAAATTCATTGATAAGTGTAAAGGACGGTAACTATACCTTCAACCCTGAGTTCTATTTACTGAAGCATTTTGCAAATCTTATTAAAAGAGGTGCCGTAATGCTGTCTACCGTTGGTGAAATGAGTTCTAATTCCACAGTTTTTAAGAATACCGACGGTTCGATAGTTGCGGTTATTCTTAATCCCTTTGAATTTGAAAAGATCGTTACCATAGAAAGCAAGAACTACCGCTTAAAACCTCGCTCTTTTAATACTATCAAAATCAAATGAGTGATAGGGATAAGAACATGAAATATTTTATAGCCGAAGGGAACCGAACCCACAACGGTTTAAAATGCCATTTTTGCCCATCTCTGCGTTACTTACATAGGGAAATACGTCCTGTATGTCCCTGCGCAAGTGCCTTGATATGAACAAAAATTGCTATTTTAAACTTCTGCGAACCCAAAGGAACTGATTTTGTGATAGAAAACGGCTCGCGAAGCGAAGGAATACCGGGCCCGGGCGTATTTCAAGCGACAAGAGTCGTTTTATGCGCAAAAGCAGTCCTATTGGGCGTTATGGGTTCGATTCCCTTCGGCTATAGGTGGAAATTGCAACTTGCTATTGCAATTTTTAAAAGAAAAATTTTGATAAAAAATGCATATTTTGACCTATACATAGCAAAAGCGAGGTGAAGTTCACCTCACTTTTGAAATCGTTATAAGTACTGCTTAAAGATTTCTTCTGTTTCGGGAAGATATATGATTTTGAACAAATACTTTTTGTTGTTTCTAAAAACAATATATCGCATTCCTGCAAAACTTAGTCGATAACCCTTAACTTTGTGTGAATATCCAATGCAGATTTCAGCCGATGTAATATCAGAAAAAGAAAAACGATGTTCCTTTTTTATACCCCAATAATAGTCTACAACATATATTTCGTTTCCTTGAATCTCGACATATGCTCTTTCGATATCTTTAATATGAGTGAATATAATAGCGGTCATCAAAACGGGTATCATAATTACCAATATACCGCCTGCAATGCTATTGGCATAATAGAAACAAGCAAAAGAAACCAAACCGAAAATGCTATATATTAAAATTGCACATATTAAAAACAGCATTTTTATAAAATTGCTGTCTTGTGGTCTCGATGTACGGTCGTGTGTGTTTAATTTCATATTTTCACCGCCTTTAATTTATTATATCATATTTTATTTCAAAAGTAAATTCACGCAGTATAAATCTCCTAAAAATACAGATAATAACAACACAATTTGTATTTTAAGGAGAAATGTATATATGAAAGCAACAGGAATAGTTCGTAGAATCGATGAGTTAGGTAGGGTGGTTATTCCAAAAGAAATAAGAAGAACTTTACACTTCAGAGAAGGTGATCCTCTTGAAATATTTACGGATAAAGATGGGGGAGTAATTTTAAAAAAATACTCTATTATGGGTGATATTGAAGAGCATGCGAAAGAATTTGCAGATTCAATGTATAAAACATTAGGTCATACTGCTATTATAACAGACAAGGATACGGTTGTTGCGGCGTCAGGGCAAGGAAAAAAGGAACTTTTAGGTAAAACTCTATCAAGAGAGTTACAAAAACGTATTGACGGTCGCAGAGGCCTTATAACCGATAAAAACGGCAACAACGTTCCAATTCCTATAACAGAATACGATTCAACAGCATATAAATCACAATGTATTTTGCCTATATTGGGCGGAGGAGACGTTTTAGGGGCGGTTGTTGTTGCATCAAATAGTGAAAGTTTAAGTGATATTGCATATAAAAATGCTGAAACTGCGGCATATTTTTTAGGAACACAAACAGAATAGAGGATGCAAATTGCATCCTCTTTATTTATCTCTTAATTTTATTGATTTTGCAGCTAAACGACGGTTTTCTTCAGCTTGCGCGGCATAATGACGTCTTGTTGTATTTACGTCTTTATGTCCTAAAACGTCAGCAACAAGATAAATATCGCCCGTTTCTTGATATAGGGTAGTACCATAGGTTGAGCGAAGTTTATGGGGCGTTATATGCTTTAAAGGCGTTATAATTGAAGAATATTTTTTAACTAAATTCTGCACTGCTCGCGTGGAAATTCGTGTACCCTGAATTGATAAAAAGAAGGCAGGGGAGTCAGCACCTTTCATTTGCAAACGTTCTTCAAAATAATCGTTTAATGCTTCAATAACTTCTTCGCTTAAATATAAAACAGATTGATTTCCGCCTTTTCGTGTAACTCGGATACTGTAATTTTCAAAATCAATATCATCACAGTTTAACCCAATACATTCACTTACACGAATTCCTGTTCCAAGAAATAGGGTAAGCATAGCAAGATCTCTTTTTTTTGTTACTGCATGAAAATGTTTTTGCTTTTCAGTTAAACCTTCGCCTGATTCAACTTGGTCAAGTAATTTTACAATTTCATCAACATCAAGACGGATTATTGCTTTTTCGTGCATTTTAGGCAGATCAACAAGGGAAGCAACGTTAGATTCAAGATCTCCGCTTTTATAAAAATATTTGAACATCATTCTTATTGATGCGATTTTTCTTGCTTTTCCCGTTTCACGATTTTCAATAAGTTTATTTTCCTCATTTTCGTATAAGGAAATATAGTTTATAAAATTTTCTATATCATGGACCGTAACTGATTTTAAATCTTCAAGAGTAATATTTTTTATTTCTTTATCAAGTTCTTTAGATAAAAAATTAAAATATAATCTCAAATCATATGCATAATTGAGTCTTGTAAGCGGACCGGTTGTATTCTGAATACCAACAAAAAGAGTCTTGCAAAAAGCAGGTAATTCTTCTAAAACGTCGTTTAATTTTTCATTTGTTTTCTTCGTTCTTGTTAAATAATAAGAATCTGCCATAAAATATAACCTCATTTATATAAATAGGGATATCTGCAACACTTCGCAAAACACAAGTTTTGCGAAGTGTTGATACTATTTTAAGCCAAAATTCATATTTTGTCAAGAAATATTATATAATGCCTGCGCTAAAATCTCTGTGCTGTTAATGACTTGTTTTATATCGTTTTTTTCGTTTCCTATTTCAATAAGTAAACATGATTCTGAAACATGTTGATTCAGTCGCGCATTTTTCTTTATAATTCCTTTAGATATTCCCGGTAAAATTAAATTTAATTCATTATTGAGTTTTTCAGCCAAACTATAATTTGATTCAAAGTTTGGCTTATCTTCATATTTGTTTCCGTTTGCAACAACGAATCTTATATAAGCATATTCTTTATTAAAATTTCCAAATATATAGTTACTTTTACTTTCTGCATAAGCATCTCGGTGAACGTCGATAAAAATATCTGTTTTTCCTATATATTTTTCTATATTTTTATAACTTGTATCATATGCATAGTCAAAACCTTCTGAAACATTATCACTTTTATCGTGAATTACATCAAATTTATTATATTTTTGTAAGTTGTTTTTTAAAGCATGTCCAACGGCAATTACATTATAATTTTCATCGAAACTTCTTCCGATATCAGTTTCTTTATATAAATATGATCCTTTATAAAATGCTTCATCATTATGTGTATGATAAATAACTATTTTTGTTTTAACTATTTTTTTAGGCTCTTCTGTTGCTTTAAACATAATTGGCGGCGTACCGGTTATTTCAGAGGCAACCATTGATTCAGGAACGGATATTGAATTAGTAATAATTATTGAAATTATTATAATAATCAATAATAAAATTAAAAGCAAGAAACCAACTCTGCGCAAAATGTATTTTTGTTTTATCTTCTGTTTCGGGTTTAATTCTTTGAATTTTATCACTTTGTAACAAAATAACTCCTTTTTGTAATATAATTGTAACATTATTATACTTTTACTTGTAATTTATGTCAATCTATTCTGGTAAATGTTACAAATATTTTACAAATATAAAAAGCAGTAGATCAACTACTGCTTTAAATTAAATTCTTTAATTGCTCCCGTGGCGAGTTTATCACATCTGTTATTAAATTCATTATCTGCATGGCCTTTAACTTTAATAAAAGTAATTTCATGCTTATAATACAGCGAATAAAGCGTTTTCCAAAGATCGCTGTTTGGGATATCGTCACTCCCCTTTTTCCAGTTTTTCTTTTTCCAACCAAATATCCATTTTTCATTAAAAGCATTAACAAGATAAGCGCTGTCTGAATACAATTCAACCTGACATTTTTCTTTAAGAAGATTCAATGCTTCGATTGCCGCAGTTAATTCCATTCTGTTATTAGTTGTTAATTCAGATGCACCGCTTATTTCTTTTTTGTGTTCGTTATAAAAGAGAATTGCTCCCCAACCGCCGATTCCCGGATTACCCGAACAAGCTCCATCTGTATAAATTATAACCTTTTTCATTAGTTCCCCTGCGCTTTATCGTATGCTTCCCAGGCATCTTTATATTGATTTTTAATTGCAATATGTTCGCTGTACGTTTTTGAGTATTTAACCTCGCCTGTATATGGATCTGTAAGTGTAAAATACAGATAACCGCCGTTTAAAATTTCTTCATCAGGATATAAAACGGCTTTTATTGCTTCGTTACTTGGATTGCAGATAGGTCCTGCGGGAATACCTTTAACAACATATGTATTATACGGAGAATCAACCTTTAACTGTTCTGTTGAAAGAACGAGTTTTTTTATACCGAGAGCATATTGAACCGTAACATCTGATTCAAGGCGCATGCCTTTTTTAATTCTGTTATGGAATACTGCGGAAATTTTCTTAAAATCTTCGCCTCTTCCCTCTTTTTCAACGATTGAAGCAAGAGTGATTACTTCGTGCATTGAAAGACCCAGATCATCAGCACGCTCAGTATACTTTGTAGTATAAATGGTGTTCATTCTTGAAAGCATACGCTTTATAACGACATCATTTGTTGAGTTTACAAAAAATTCGTAGGTATCGGGGAAAAGATATCCCTCAAGACCGTATTTTAATTGATCCATTTCGCAAACGGGTGCAACAAAATAATAGTCAGAATAATTGTGCGGATCTTTGCATTCTTCCAAAAACTTATCCGTAGATGAAATTACGCCTGCATTTTTCAGCGATTCAGCAAAATCTGACACAGTCATACCTTCAACAAGCGTAACTTTAATAACACCTGAAGAAGACGATGAACGGGTAATTACATCAAGTATATCCTGAACAGACATTGTTCTGTCAAGAACGTACTCACCGTTTTTAATTTTTGAAGAAACGCTGGTAAAGTCAGCAAGGAGTTTAAGTCCGAAAGATGAATTTATAAGTCCTTGATCTTCAAGTTTTGTAGCAACAGAAGAAAGTGAAGCGCCTTCGCCGATGGTAAACAAAACGGGTGAAGTATCATTTTTATCAACTGCACCAAAAAACTTGTTAAAAACAGTGTATATTCCGTAAGAAAATACAGTGACAACAAGAGTTGTGCTTATAATAAAAATAGTGATCGGACGTAATACTGCCCAAACTTTACTTGGCTTGCGATCATCATATTTTTTCTTCATTCGCTTAAGAAATTTTATTAAATTGTATCTGGAATCATCATTATTCTTTTTCATATCTCAATAATCATAGGCAAAATCATGGGAGTTCTCTTTGTTTTCTGATATAAAAACTCTTTTAACTGATGCCTGATTTCATTTTTTATATAAGACCAATCACGAAGTTTGTCAACGCGCATATCTTCAATAAGTTCCTGCACAATCAACTTTGAATCGTGAATAAGATCTTCATTTTCTTTCATGTAAATAAAACCGCGGGAAATTATATCAGGTTCGGTAAGCAAAGAACCATCGGTGCTTGAAAGAGTTATGCATACAACAAGCAGACCGTCCTGAGATAAAACTTTTCTGTCTCTTAAAACAACGTTACCAACGTCACCAATGCCGAGCCCGTCAACCATAACTACACCGCCGGGAACATTTCCGTTAAGTTTTGCTTCGGTTTTGCTGATTTCAAGTACGTGCCCGATTTCAGGCATAAATATATTACCGCCAGACATTCCCATTTTTTCAGCAAGTAAAGCGTGTTGCATAAGATGTCTGTATTCACCGTGAACAGGCATAAAATATTTTGGTTTAGTTAAAGATAAGATCAGTTTAAGTTCTTCTTTGCAGGCGTGCCCCGAAACGTGCACCGTTTCAAGAGCTTCATAAATAACGATAACGCCCAAACGGTAAAGATTATTTATTACTCTGTATACCATTCTTTCATTGCCGGGAATCGCCGAAGCTGAAACAATAACCATATCGCCTTTTGTAAGTTTGAGCCTTGAATGATCGCCTGATGCAAGGCGCGCAAGACCGCTCATAGGTTCGCCTTGAGAACCGGTTGTTATTATGACAACTTTATCTTTAGGCATGTTTTCAGCTTTTTCAACAGTAATGATTGTTTTAGGATCAACCGTTAATTCGCCTAATTCTGCGGCTATCTTTGATACGTTTTCCATACTTCTGCCTAAAAAACATATCTTTCGGTTATATTTTTCAGCACAGTCAACAATCTGTTGAATTCGATGAATATTACTTGCAAAAGTTGCAATTATAATTCGTTTATCATTGCCTTCATCAAAATATTTTTCAAAGCACTCCCCGACTTTACTTTCACTCATGGTAAAGCCTTCACGTTCAGCATTGGTACTGTCAGACATAAGAAGAAGAACACCGTCTTCCCCGTAACGGGAAAAAGTTGCAAGATCTATTACGTCTCCGTCAACGGGAGTATAATCTACCTTAAAATCTCCCGTATGAATAACTGTACCCATCGGAGTTGTTATAGCAAGAGCAACTGCGCCTGCAATAGAGTGATTTGTTTTAATAAATTCTATTGAAAAACAGCCGACACGAATAACTTCTTTCTCTTTTATACAGTTAATACGTATCTTGTTTGGCATATTATATTCTTTTAATTTATTTTCGATAAGAGCCTGCGTAAGTTTTGTACAGTAAATAGGTGCATTTACACGCTGAAAAACATACGGAATTGCGCCAATGTGATCTTCATGACCGTGTGTAATTATAAACGCTCTTAATTTATCGGCATTTTTTTCAAGATAAGAAATGTCAGGAATAACAAGATCGATTCCATAAAGATCTTCTTTGGGGAACATTGAGCCGCAATCTATTACAATTATATCATTACCATACTCGATAGCAGTCATGTTTTTTCCGATTTCTTCAACGCCACCGAGAGGTATTATACGAAGTTTGTGTTTTGTTTTTGCCACAAATTTACCTCCATTATTATTTATTACTAAAATTATACACCAAATAATGTAAAATTGCAAGTAATTATATTTAATATAAAAAGCAGAATTATGTAAAAAACCGATGAAAAATCATCGGTAAAGATATCACAGATCTTTTGTATTGTCATTTATAAATTCCTCAAGAATATCCGGAGCATATTCTTCTTTTAAAAACTTACCGTATGCCGAAAAGAAGTAACCGTTATTTTGGGGTACAATTGTTATCAATCCGTTTTTATAATTTGCACTTACGATTTCTCCTGTTCTGTTTTTATTAAGAGCAAAAATTGTTTTGCAAGTATTTAACGGAGTTGATGAAAAATCAAATTTTGTTAATATTATTTTATCGTTATCAGGCATTGAATTCTGCGATAGATAAAATGCAAGTGCTTGAGCAAAAAATGCGGGAACAAACTCAAGAAGAACGGCCGGATCCGTGAAACTTTCTGCTTGTTGCATTGTTTCTCCCCTATGCTGCTTTAATTTTAAAACGGTTAATCCGTTGTTTTTTGCATCGAAAAGTATTTCTTCAGGCGTATAAATGGGCAAAAATATTTTTTTGCTCCCTAAAAAGCTCGCAATACTGCATTTAAGACGCAAATACGCTACGGACGATACTCTTCCTTTTTCATCAAACAAGTCTGTTATTGAGCCGTTTTCTGCTTTTAAAGCGGCTTTTGCTATTTTTTTGATCTGACCGTTAAAATCTTCGTTTTCCCACAAAAGATTATGAAGCCTATATTTTTCTTCGGAACTTATCTGAACATTTTCTTTTGAAAAAGGTATTGTTGCATTAAGATAATATTCAAAATCTTTATCAATTGAATTTAATTTTATAACTCGTCCCCTATTTAAAGAAAAAGATTTGTTTATAAAATTTATACTTTTTTCCGTACTGTGAGATATATTTAAACCTTTTTCATCAATCAATTGAATAAGGGTTTTTTCGTTTTTTTCATAAATATAAACTGCTTTTATTTTATTTATACACGCAAAGAATCTACATGATGCTTCATTTGCAGTTGAAATATATGCATTTGTTCCGCACAAAGAATAATAAGATGCCAACAAATCGCACAAAGACATTGCTAATGATGTTTTGTTTGAGCAAATAATTATTTTTTCTGTTTTAAATGAAGATGCAATTCCCAAAAGGTGAAGATGATTTATATCGTGATCCCAAATACCGGAAATTCCACAATCAGTCCACAGACTTTCTTTTTTTAGATTGAAGTTATTGATACCGTCAATAGTTGAATTTTCAGGTGCATTCATATTGTTTTCTATTGAAATACCGTTAAGAACATGAACGTTTTTGTTTAATTTAACATTAGAACCGATAACGTTATTTCCACCAAGAATATTTTTAAACAAACTGCTGTTGTTTCCTATAATAGTTTTTGAAAAATTGCTTTCATTTATAAGCACTTTATCCCATAAAACAGAATCTTCAATCTCAGAATTTTCGATAATACAATTTTCTCCGATAACAACGTTTGGACCGATAATACTGTTTCCGTTTATTATTGAATTTTTGCCAATATATACGGGCGGAACTAATTTTGAATTTTCAGAAATCACAACATTTTCGCTTAAAACATTTTCGTATTTTTGAGAATAAAACTTACCGTTTAAAATATCGGAACTTGCTTTAAGATACGCTTCAGGATTACCGAGATCGCACCAATAATCTTCAGTTATATAACCAAACAATCTATAGTTTTCTCGTAATAAAAGCGGAAAAAGATCTTTACTGAAATCAAAAACCGTATTTTGAGGAATTTTGTTTAAAATTTTCTTTTCTATAACGTATATTCCTGTATTGACTGTGTTTGTTACAACGTTTTCCCATTGAGGTTTTTCATGAAATGAAACAACTTTACCTGATGTATCAGTTAAAACTACACCGTATTCCAAAGGATTATCTTGTTTAGATAATACCATAGTAACGTCAGCATTTATTGTCTTATGATATTTTAAAATTTTTGTTATATCAATATTTGTAAGGGCATCTCCGCTAATTACAATAAAAGTATCGTCAAGTTCATTTTCTGCAAGTTTAACGCACCCTGCAGTTCCCAACGGATCATTTTCGGTATAATAAGATATTTTAAAGTTTTCATCTCCGTTACCAAAGTAATTTTTAATATATTGAGGTAAAAACATAAGAGTTACACCAACGTCTTTAATATTGTGTTTTTTTAAAAGATCAATAGAGTACTCCATTAACGGCTTATTGAGAACAGGAATCATTGGTTTTGGTAACTCCTGCGTAAGAGGTCTTAAACGTGTGCCCATTCCACCAGCTAAAATAATTGCTTGCATAAAATTCTCCTTTTAATTTTATACAATTATTTTTAGCATTTTTACAATAAATATACAAAAACAGCCGACATAAAGTCGGCTGTTCTCTTAAATTATATATTTTCTTAAATCCTTATCCGAAGCGTTTTCACCAAGGTGTTTTTCAATATATTCTTTATCAACAATGACGTCATGCATAGGAATTTCGTTTGTTGCTGTAAACGAAACTTCATCAAGAAGTTTTTCCATAACTGCAGTAAGCCTTCTTGCTCCAATATTTTCCTTAACTTCGTTTTCAACAAAAGCATAATGTGCGATCATATCAATTGCTTCATCGGTAAATTTAAGATCAACATTATCTACTTTAAGAAGCGCCTGATACTGATGAATAAGTGCATTGTCCGTGCGAACAAGAATATCTCTTAATTCATTTTCTCCTAAAGCACTTAATTGAACGTGAAGAGGAAATCTACCCTGAAGTTCAGGGATAAGATCTGTGATTTTTGATAAATGGAATGCACCTGCAGCAATAAACAAAATGTAGTCTGTTTTTATAGGTCCGTATTTAGTGTTTACTGTGCAGCCTTCAACAAGCGGCAAGATATCTCTTTGAACACCTTCGCGGCTTACGTCGGGTCCTCTTCCTGAAGAAGCGCCCGATGCGATCTTATCGATTTCATCAATAAAAATAATACCGCTCTGTTCTGCTCTTTCAAGGGCTTCCTGAGTAACAGCATCCATATCAAGAAGTTTGTTGAGTTCTTGTTGAGAAATAACCTTTCTTGCCTCTTTTATCGGCATCTTGCGCTTTTTTGTCTTTTTGGGCATCATACTTCCAAAGATATCACCGATAACAATTTCGGGTTGCCCCGGCATTTCAACGTTCATTCCCTGAGGTTTATCTTCAACTTCAACTTCAACAGTAAGTTCTTCTATTTTTCCTGATTCAAGATCTGCCTTTATAGCATCTCTGCGAAGGGAAATATCATCTGCTTCTTCGTCTTTCTTTTTGCGCATGGGAAGAAGAATATCGATAAGTTTATTTGTTGTAAGGTTTTCAAGTTTATCATGAAGTTGAGTTGTTTTTTCTTCTTTAATAAGACGGATTGATGCTTCTGCAAGATCGCGGATCATAGAATCAACGTCTCTTCCGACGTAACCGACTTCGGTAAACTTTGTTGCTTCAACTTTAACAAAAGGTGCACCTACGATTTTTGCAATACGTCGTGCAATTTCTGTTTTACCAACACCTGTAGGTCCTGACATAATTATATTTTTAGGCGTAATTTCTTCCTGAAGTTCTTTAGAAAGTTTACTTCTGCGGTAGCGATTACGCAAAGCAACTGCAACGGCGCGTTTTGCTTCATTCTGCCCTATTATAAATCTCGATAATTCGTCTACGACTTCATTTGGTGAATATTGCATACCTTACACCTCCAACAAAGTAATATGGTCATTGGTATAAACACATATTTCGCCTGCAATTTTAAGGGCTTTATATGCGATATCTTTGGGTTCAAGATCAGTATTCTGACTTAATGCTCTTGCGGCTGCAAGTGCATAGTTTCCACCGCTGCCGATTGCAACAATACCATCATCAGGTTCAATAATTTCACCCGTTCCCGATAAAACAAGAGTAGTATTTTTATCGGCGGCGATAAGCATTGCCTCAAGTTTACTTAAAGAACGGTCTCTGCGCCACATTTTAACAAGTTCAACGCTTGCACGATATAAGTTGCCTGAATGTTCCTGCAGTTTTGCTTCAAATAAATCACAAAGAGTGAAAGCATCAGAAACCGAGCCTGCAAAACCAACAGAAACAGTATCATTAAAAAGTTTACGTACTTTTATGGCAGTTGCTTTCATAACGACAGATTCACCCATCGTAACCTGACCGTCACCAGCGAGAGCACATTTTCCGTTTTTACGTACGCAAACGATAGTTGTTCCTCTGAACTCCATGTTATATAGTCTCCTTTATTTCTCTAATTTTATTAAGCGCACGATTGGAAATATATGCATATCGTGCTTGTTTTCCGCCTTTAATCTTTATTTCAAGAGGTGCAATTATACCGAAATTAACATTCATGGGTTGAAAATTCCGACCGCTTCCCGAAGAAATATAATAACCTAATGCGCCAATTGCCGTTTCATTGGTAAAATCGGTTATTTCTTCGTTATTTAATCGCTGAAACATTGAAATTGCCGCAAGAAATCCCGATGCAGTTGATTCAATATATCCTTCAACACCGGTAATCTGACCTGCAAATGCAATTTCAGGATTATTTTTTAAGGCATAGGTATTATCAAGTAATTTAGGTGAACAAATAAACGTATTTCTGTGCATTACGCCATATCTGACAATTTCACAGTTTTCAAGTCCCGGAATAAGTGAAAAAACTCTTTTTTGTTCTCCGAATTTTAAATGAGTCTGAAATCCAACTATATTATAAAGTGAATCAAGAGCATCATCACGCCTTAACTGAACACACGCATATGGTTCTTTACCTGTTTTCGGATCAACAATTCCAACGGGTTTACAAGGGCCGAAAGCAAGCGTTTGCATTCCTCGTGACGCCATAACTTCAACGGGCATACATCCTTCAAAAACCTGACCTTCAAAACCGTGAACGGGCGCAACTTCGGCATCAATAAGTTCAGTTACAAAATGTTCGTATTGTTCCTGATCCATGGGACAGTTAATATAATCGCTATCGCCTTTATCATATCTGCTTGCACAAAAAGCAACGTTCATATTTATTGATTCTTTTGTAACTATAGGCGCAGCAGCATCAAAGAAATGGCAATATTCAGCGCCGGTAAGTTTTTGAATATTTTCTGAAAGTTCATCACTGCATAACGGTCCCGCAGCAACGATAACAGGCGTATCAAAAGACAAATCAGTTACTTCTTCATTTATAAAATTAAATTTTTCAAAACTAAAAAGTATTTCTTTGATTTTTTTAGAAAAACTTTCTCTGTCAACTGCAAGAGCGCCACCTGCAGGAACCGCACATGAATCTGCGGCGCGCATAATAACAGAATCAAGTTCTCTTAACTCTGCTTTAAGAAGACCTGCAGCGTTTTCCAATCTGTCAGAACGAAGCGAATTTGAGCAAACAAGTTCGGCAAAACCGCTTCCATGATGAGCAGGAGTCATTTTTTTAGGACGCATTTCATATAAATCAACTTCTGCACCACGTTTTAAAAGTTGATATGCCGCCTCACAGCCGGCAAGACCTGCGCCTATAATAGAAACTTTCATTTATTCACTCTCTTTTTCTGCTTCTTTTTTCTGTGATTTAACATATTTGCATTCAAAATTATTGCACAAGATCTTTCCTTTAAAACCTCTTATAAGGAATCCGCCGCATTCGGGACATTTTTCGCCTGTAGGAAGTCCGGTAGACGCAAAATCACATTCAGGATAATTTGAACATCCAAAGAATTTTTTGCCTTTTTTTGAAACTCTTTGAACAAGTTTTCCGCCACATTTAGGGCAAGGAACGGTTACTTCGTCCGCAGGAAGAGGTTTTGTTGTTTTACATTCAGGATATTTGGGGCAAGCAAGGAATTTTCCGAATCTACCGCTTCTTATAACCATCTTCGCACCGCAGTTAGGACAGATTTCTTCTGTTTCAACAACGGGAACTTTAACGCGTTCGATCTGATTTGCTTTATCAAGAGTTTTCTTGAAAGGACCGTAAAAATCAGAAATAACTTTTATCCATTCTTTACTTCCGTTTTCGATATCATCAAGTTTTTCTTCCATAGAAGCAGTAAACTTGATATCAACAATATCAGGGAAATTTTCAGCCATCATATCTGTTACGCAGACACCAAGATTTGTGGGTTTAAGCATCTTTTTGTCCCGTTCAATATAATCACGGTCAAGAATCGTTGAAACAGTAGGTGCATAGGTGCTGGGTCTTCCGATCCCCTTGATTTCCATTTCTTTAACCAAAGAAGCTTCGTTGTATCTTTGAGGCGGTTGAGTAAAATGCTGCTTATTTTCATAATTCAGAAGAAGTAATTCATCACCTATTTTAAGTTCAGGTAATACGGTTTTTACCTCTTCTTCCTTATCGGATACGTACACAGCCATAAAACCGTCAAAAACACGTTTTGATGAGCTTGCCTTGAAAACATATTTTTCGTCGGCAGTAATACCAACGTTTATAGTTGCATATTTTGCAGGCGACATCTGACACGCTACAAAACGGTCAAAAATAAGTTTATAAAGTTTATACTGATCGTTTGTAAGACTGCTTTTTACGCTTTCGGGCGTAAATGACATACTAACGGGTCGGATAGCTTCGTGAGCATCCTGACTGTTCTTTTTAGTTTTATACGTATTAGGCTTATTAGGCAAATATTTTGCATCAAAATTATTTTTAATATAATTTCTAACGTCGTCTATAGCCTCGTTTGCAATTCTTACAGAATCAGTACGGATATAAGTTATAAGACCGATTGCGCCGACACCTTCAATTTCAACACCTTCATAAAGTTGTTGAGCAAGCATCATAGTTTTCTTTGTTGTAAAACCGAGTTTCCTTGAAGCATCTTGCTGAAGAACACTCGTTGTAAACGGAGGTTGCGAACTATGATTCTTTGAACCTTCCTTATATTCTGTAACGAAATATTTAGCATTTTCAAGTTCTTTAATAACTGAAAGAACCTGTTCTTCGTTTTTAAGATCAATTTTACCGTTTATATCACCAAAAAAGTGTGCAGAAAACTTCTTTTTAGGCTTAATTGTTGAAAAAGTAAAATCAAGTTCCCAATATTCTTCAGGCTTAAAGTTTTCGATTTCTCTTTCTCTATCGACAACCATTTTTGTAACGGCAGACTGAACGCGACCTGCGCTTAATCCACTTTTAATTTTATGCCAAAGAATCGGACTTATTTGATAACCAACTAGTCTGTCAAGAACACGACGGGCTTGTTGAGCATTAACAAGATCAACGTCAATTGTTCTTGGATTTTTCAATGCATTTGTAACACAGTTTTTTGTGATTTCGTTAAAAACAACTCTGCAACAAGCAGTTTCAGGAAGCTTTAAAAGAGTTGCAAGGTGCCACGAAATTGCTTCACCCTCTCTATCAGGGTCAGTTGCGAGATAAATTTCATCTGCCTTATTTGCAGCTTCTTTAAGTTCGTTTGCAAGATCTTTTTTAGATGAAATAAGAGTATATTGAGGTTGAAAATTATCCTCAATCTTAATACCTATTTTACTTTTGGGAAGATCAATAATATGACCTCCGCTTGCAAGAACTTTATACTCTTTTCCTAAAAACTTGCTGATTGTTTTTGCTTTATGTGGAGATTCCACGATCATCAATTTTGCCATTAAAATTCCGCCTTTATCTATTTAATGAATAAGTTCTGCCTGCTTCTTTATCAACGTAACCGCATATTTCGAGCATTGTTAACGCCATGTTTAATTGTTCAGTATCAACATTCAATGCTTCCTCCAATTGTTCAAACGAAAGATCTTCAATTGTCAATAATTTTAGAATATCATTCTGTAAACTATCAAGATTTTCATCATAAGGAATGGAGCCTTTGCTTTTATCTATCTTAAATTTTCCAAATTCTGAAAGTACATCATAAGGATCTATAGCACAAAAACATCCGTTCTTTATAAGATAATTTGTTCCTGCGCTCGTTGGTGAATTTATACTGCCGGGAACCGCATAAACGTTCTTGCCTTGCTCAAGAGCATAATCGACCGTTGACATTGTTCCGCTTGGCAGCCCTGCTTCAGTAACAACAAGACAATCTGACAAACCGATAATAAGCCTGTTTCTATAAGGAAAATTGCTCTTTTGAGGCTGTGATGCCAAAGGAAACTCACTTATAACGAGACCGTTTTCACAAATTCTTTTATACAAATTTGCATTTGACTGTGGATAAATATGATCAACACCACCGCCGAGAACGGCAATAGTTGTTCCGCCTCCGTTTAAAGCGGCATTTTGAGCACAACCATCAATACCTTCAGCCATACCGGAAACGACACAAACATCATGTATCGCAAAAGTTTCCGCAAAATTTTCGGCACATTTTCTGCCATAAGATGAAGAAACTCTTGAACCTATAACCGCAACACAATCGTCTTCAACAAGCAAAATATCGCCAATGTAATACAGAATGGGCGGCGGACAGTCAATATATTTTAAGCGGTCAGGATATTTTTCTGATGTATATAATGTAACGCCAATGTCCTTTTTATCCATATAATCAATGATTTCATAACACTTCTTCAGCCAAGAATCATTGATGATTTCATATTTTACTTGTTCAGAAAGTATTATTTCAGCATTTCTTATACCGTTCAAAACATTTTCCAACGTATTATATTTAAAATATAAATCAGAAAATCTTGAAACATTCATAGTTTCTCTGTTATTAAGATAAAGCCAAAACAATTCGTCTTTCGTTAATATACCGTTCACGCTCCAAACACTACAAAGTAAATACAATATTATAATAAAAACTTTTTTGTGTCAAGACAAAAATAAACGCTCAAATATTATGAGCGTCTATTTTCCTTAAATTTTTTCAAAACATACACAAATTTCATTTAACTATCTCACCTGAAGGTTTTGATCCTATATATTTAGTATACGCGCGATAAAATGCAGAATAATCGTTAAATCCGCTCATAGTCGCAGCTGTTGATGCCTGACATCCTTCAGAAATAAGTTGTTGCGCCATAACGACACGCTTTCTAATAATATATTCCATAACGGGCAACCCTGTATGCTTTTTAAACATATGACCAAGATGATATTTACTGATAAAAAATTTATCTGCAAGTTCTTCAAGTCTTATTTGGCTAGAGATATTTTCATTTATATAATTTACTATTCTAGTAATGAGTTTTTCTCCTGTTTCGTGTTCGGGATTTATTGCAAATTCATTGTGAAGCACAACGAGAAGTTCATTTAAAATAAGTTTAGCCATTATTGAGCGCTCAGGCTCATTCAATTCCACACAAGAAGAAATTCTTTCAAAGGTAGCCGGAATACTTTGTTTTATATCAGGATAAATGTTATTAACACCAAGTTCTCTGTTATGAAATATATCAAGCAGCAATGCAGGATTTTCAAAAACAGTAGCCTCGTCAAAATGAACAACAAGACGTTCGTAAGGAGTTTTTGAAGATATATTTATGCAATGAAATTCTCTTGGCCTAAAAACCAAAAGACAACCCGGATATATTGAATATTTTGAACCTTCAACTAAAAAAGTTCCGTTCCCCTTCTTGATATAGATAATCTCATACATATTATGGCAATGACGAGAAAATTCTGTTGGTGAAGGCTGATCGTCTTTGGTATGATGATAATAAAAGCCTTTGAAACGTATATGATTACCTTTTTCCATAAAAAACCTTTAAGACATTGAATTTTATTCGAGAAATTTTATAAAAAACAGCATTATTTGCAATGTTATTTTTTCCTCAAATATAGTATAATACTTTTTGGAAAATATTTCAACAAAAATTTGAGGTGATTTTTATGATTATTGGCGCACAGTTATATTCAGTAAGGGACAAATGTTCAAATGCAGAAGACATTAAAGCAACTTTTGCCGAAATGAAAAAAATGGGATATACTTCCGTTCAGGTAAGCGGTTTTCCTTACGATGCAGAGGTTGTTCATCAGGCTGCAGTAGAAAATGATCTGCACATCGGATTAACTCATACTTCCACCCGTGAAATAATAAACGAAACCGATGAAGTTATAAGAAAACATAAACTTATCGGTGCAGATATGGTTGGTATCGGCGGAGGATTTGAATACTTTGATGAAAACCGCGTTGTTGATGTTGACAAGATGATAGCAGAACTCTCCCCTGCAATAAAAAAGATAAACGATGCAGGATTATTGTTCGGTTATCATAATCATGATTTTGAGTTTTTTGGCGAAGTTGGTTCAAGAACGATTGATAAAATTTATGAAAAAACCGATTGGATGATTATTCTTGATACAGGTTGGGCAGATCTTGCAGGTGCTGATATCGTTGAAACGATTCATAGATTTAAAGATCGACTTAAGTATGTTCATCTTAAGGATTTTGATAAAACCCCTGCTGAAGATGGCACTCCCGGTAGACTTATTACTCCGTTATATTACGGACAAACTCCTGTTGACACGATTATCAAAACATTAAAAGAAGTAAACACCGTTGCCGCTTACGTTGAGCAGGATAATGCTCCCAATTCTGGTGACAGTTGGAATGAAATGAAAAAAAGTATTGACGGCCTTAAAAAGAAAGGATGGATTTAATTATGGCTAAATATATTTTAACGGGCTTTGCTGATGAAGCAGCCGGTGACCTTCAAGGTCAGATTGCCGCACTTAAACGCAACAACATGGGTTATATCGAAGTTCGAAACGTTGCAGGTAAGTGTATTATTGATTATTCTGAAGATGAGCTTCAAGAAATTGCTAAACAATTAAACGAAGCGGGTATCAAAGTTTCTTCCATTGGCTCACCTATCGGTAAATACAATATTGTTGATGATTTTGAGCCTCATTTTGAGCGTTTTAAGAAAGCGGTTAAAACTGCACAAATTCTTGGAACAAAGAATATCCGTATGTTCAGTTTCTTTATTCCTGATGGTGAAAAAGCCAGAGATTACAGAGATGAAGTTATGAAGCGTCTTAACGCTATGGTCGAGTACGCCGAAAAAGAAGGTGTACTTCTTTGCCACGAAAACGAAGCAAAAATTTACGGATGCCTTCCTGAAGAAGTTAAAGATATTCTTGAAAACGTTAAAGGTATCAAAGGTATTTTTGACCCCGCAAACTATATTATGGACGATGCCGATATTACTTGGGCTGTTGACAATACAAAAAATTATATTGAATATCTCCATATTAAAGATGCTTGCCTTGACGGACATATTATTGTTCCCGCAGGTCATGGCGACGGTAAAATCTCAGAAGTGCTTACAAAGATATCTGAAGTAAAAGACGATGAAACTTTTGTTTCTGTTGAGCCTCACTTGTTTGCTTTTATGGGCTATTCAAATCTTGATACAAGAGAATTAAAACACAAATTCCATTTTGAAAATCAGAACGAATCTTTTGATGCGGCAGTAAACGCACTTAAAGATATATTGAAAAATTTAGGATATGTTGAAGGAGAAGACAAAGTATGGAAAAAGTAAGATTTGGTATTATCGGTGTTGGTAATATGGGTTCCGGTCACTTAAGAAATTTAGTGAACAATAAAATTAAGAACGGTATCGTTACTGCTATTGCAGATATCGATTCTTCAAAACTTGATAACGCAAAAGAAATTATTAAGAACGATAACCCCTATGCTTTAAATGCAATTAATTTTTATAATTCAGGCGATGAACTCATTGCAGCAAAAACCTGCGATGTTGTTATTGTTGCTATTCCCCACTATTTCCACCCTGAATATGCTATTAAGGCATTAAAGAACGGCATGAATGCTATTGTTGAAAAACCCGCCGGCGTTTATACTCTTCAGGTTGAAGAAATGCTTGAAGAAGCAGAAAAACATCCTGAATTAAAACTTGGTATTATGTTCAACCAAAGAACAAACCCCGCATTCAAGCTTATGAAAAAGATGATTGCTGACGGTGAACTTGGCGAAATTAAACGTCTTAACTGGATCATTACCAGCTGGTACAGAAATCAGCTTTATTACAACAGTGGCGGATGGCGTGCTACATGGGAAGGCGAAGGCGGCGGTGTTCTCTATAATCAAGCTCCCCACAATATTGACCTTTTCCAATGGATTCCCGATATGATGCCCAACAAGGTTCGTGCATTCTGTCACTTCGGAAAATGGCATGACATTGAAGTTGAAGATGACGTAACTGCATACTTTGAATATCCCAACGGTGCAACGGGCGTGTTCATTACAACTACTGCTGATGCTCCCGGAACTAACCGCTTTGAAGTTACCGGTGACAAGGGAACTCTCATTTTTGATAACGGAAAAGTTACTTTCAAAAAACTTGATACACCTATCAGCAAACATCTTGTTGAAGCAGATACTCCTTTCGGAACACCTAAGTGTGAAGTTATCGAACTTACACCCGAAGGCGAAAATACACAGCACGTTGGTATTCTTAACAACTTTGCAGATGCTGTTCTCGGTATTGAAGAACTTTATGCTCCTGCTGCTGACGGTATTAAAGGCGTTACTCTTGCAAACGCTATGCTTCTTTCAACCTGGACAAATGAAACAATTGATCTTCCTTTTGACGGTAAGAAGTTCTATGATCTTCTTCAGGATAAGATCAAAAATTCTACAGTTGTAAAGAAAGAAGTTAAGTCAGCAGGATCTGCAGATCTTTCAAACACATACAATAACTAAATGGAGATGATCTAACGTGTTCAGAACAGCAATTGTCGGTTGTGGAGGAATAGCACAAACTCATGCAACCTATCTTTCAAAGATGGATAACGTTGAAATCGTAAGCGTATGCGATATTCTTTCGGAACGCTGCGAAAAATTAAAGAGCAATTATGCTCCCGATGCAATTATTTATGATAATTACATTAAAATGCTTGATGAAATCAAGCCTGACGTTTTGCACATCTGTACCCCACACTACCTTCATGCCGAAATGGCAATTGCCGCTTTAAAAAGAAATATCAACGTAATGCTCGAAAAACCTGTGTGCATAAATCTCACACAGGTTGAAGAGCTTATAAAAGCAGAAAAAGAAAGCAATGCAAAAATATGTATTTCTTTCCAGAACAGATATCTCTTAAGAAATAAAAAAGCAAAAGAATTAATTGATTCAGGTGAAGCAGGTAAAATTAAGTTTGCTTCAGGATCGGTTTTGTGGCATCGTGATGCACCTTATTATGTAAACAGTCATTGGCGCGGATTTATGGCTACCGAAGGCGGCGGTGTAATGATCAATCAGGCTATTCATACACTTGACCTTATGTTGTGGCTTTGCGGCGAACCTGAAAAATTAACAGCAATGACCGCTAACTATCATTTAAAGGGCATAATTGACGTAGAAGATACTGCCAGTGCATATTTGACATTTAAAAATGGCGCAAACGGTATGTTTTATGCAACAACCGCGCACTATAATGATGCACCCATTTCTCTTGAAGTTGTTTGTGAAAATATGACTCTCAATCTGACAGATAACGATCTTTATATTGATGGCGTAAAACAAGAACTTCGTGATACCGCATCAAATTCTGACGGAAAAGATTATTGGGGTGTCGGACATATGATGTTGTTTGCAGATTTCTATAAGCGTCTCGAAAACAACGAAGATATGCCCATCAGCGTTTCGGAAGCCGCAAAAGCTTTAAAAGTTCTTTTGGCAATGTATGAATCAAAAGGAAATGAATTTATTTTTTAAAAAAGGGAATTATATATGAAAAAATTTTTTGATGATACAGTTTTATTAAATAATGCTTCAGCAGTAGAATTGTATGAAAAATATGCAAAAAATCAGCCGATCATTGACTATCACTGTCACCTTAATCCTCAAGAAATTTATGAAAATAAAAGTTTTGAAAACATTGGTGAATTGTGGCTTGCAGGCGACCATTATAAATGGCGTGCAATGCGTCAGAACGGTATTGACGAAAAATTTATTACAGGAAATGCTGATTACAAAGATAAATTTATAAAATTTGCATCAACTCTCGAGTATGCTCCCGGTAATCCTTTATATTATTGGGCTCACATGGAGTTAAAGCAATTATTCGGTATTAACAGACCTCTTACTGAAGCAAGTGCCGAAGAAATTTGGGAAGAAGCAAATGCAAAAATAAAAGAAGGCAGTTTTACTTCTCAAGAACTTATCAATAGATGTAATGTTAAGGTTATTTGCACAACAGATGACCCTGCTGATGATCTTAAGTATCATAAACTCATGAAGAATATGGATACAAAAGTTCTTCCTACATTCCGTCCTGACATCATCTGTTTTGGTCTTAACCGTGATGATATTCTTGATTATATTAAGAAATTGGGCGCAACTGAAAACACCGAAATAAAAGATTTTGATTCACTTCTTTCTGTTTTGGAAAAACGTCTTGATTATTTTGTTTCCGTTGGTTGTGTTGTTGCTGACCACGCTCTTGGTTATATCCCCCCCGTTAAAGGCGAATATGACGATGCTAAAAAAGCATTTAGTATGGTGCTTGAAGGCAAAAAAATCGATCAGGCAGATCTTGATAAATACACTGATTTCATGACCCGTTTCTTTGCAGTAAGATATGCTGAGAAAAATATGGTAATGCAGATTCATATGGCTCCGTTAAGAAATGTAAACAGTAAATTGTTTAAAATAACAGGCGCTGATACCGGTATTGACGTTGTTGGCGATCCCATAAACGCCGCACATTTTGCAAGAATGCTTGATGAGATAAATAAAGAAGGAAATCTTCCTAAGTGCGTTTTCTATTGCCTCAACTCAACAGTAAACGACATGATTGCCGCAATGACAGGTGCATTTTCAGGCGAAACACCGGGAAAAATGCAATTGGGTTCAGCATGGTGGTTTAACGATCACGTTGACGGAATAAAAGCACAGATTCATGCTCTTTCAAACGCAGGTCTTCTTGGAAGATTTATCGGTATGCTTACCGATTCAAGAAGTTTCACTTCTTACGTTCGTTTTGACTTCTTCAGACGAATTCTTTGTAACGAAGTTGGCACTTGGGTTGAAAACGGCGAGTTTGATCCTAACTGCGGCAAACTTATAGAAGGCGTTTCTTACGAAAATGCTAAAAAATATTTCAATTTTTAAAAGGAGAATTTAATTATGGATATGACTTTCCGTTGGTACGGTGAAAACGATCCCGTTACCCTTGAGCACATCAGTCAAATTCCCCAGATGAGCGGTGTTGTAACTGCAATTTATGATGTTCCCGTTGGTGAAATTTGGCCTCTTGAGCGCATCATGGCATTAAAAGAAAAAGTTAATGCAAAAAATCTTAAAATGGAAGTTATTGAAAGTGTTCCCGTTCACGAAGATATTAAAATGGGCGCGCCTACACGCGATAAACTTATTGAAAATTACTGCACAACTATCCGCAATCTCGGACAAGCAGGCGTTAAGGTAATTTGCTATAACTTTATGCCCGTATTTGACTGGCTTCGTTCAGACCTCAAAATGAAAAACGAAGACGGTTCAACATGCCTTGCTTACGATCAGGCTACAGTAAATGCAATGGATCCTGCAAAAGGCGAACTCTCTCTCCCCGGTTGGGACGAAAGTTACACAAAAGAACAGTTAAAAGGTCTTCTTGATGCCTATAAGAATATCGACGAAGAACAACTTATGGCAAATCTTATTTATTTCCTTGAAAGAATCATTCCCGTTTGCGAAGAATGCGACGTTAAAATGGCTATTCATCCCGACGATCCGCCGTGGAGTATGTTTGGTCTTCCCCGTATTATAACTTCGGAAGAAAACATTGATAAAATGTTTAAAGCGGTTGATTCAAAGTACAACGGAATAACACTTTGCACCGGTTCTCTTGGTTGCAGTCCTAAAAACGATATGGTTAAACTTGCCGCAAAGTATGCAAAAATGGGAAGAGTTCATTTCCTTCACGCAAGAAATATTCGTTTTACCGGTGATGCACGCTTTAATGAAAGCCCCCACCCCACCGCATGTGGTTCACTTGATATGTACGGCATAATGAAAGCTCTTTATGATAACGGTTTTGACGGTTATACACGTCCTGACCACGGCAGAAATATCTGGGGCGAAGACGGAAGACCCGGTTACGGCTTATTTGACAGAGCGTTAGGTGCTTCCTATCTTAACGGTCTTTGGGAAGCTATTGTGAAAGGAGATAAATAAATGAAATTACCTTTTCAAATTGATTTAAAAGATAAAGTTGCAGTTATTACCGGCGCAGGCGGAGTTCTTTGTTCAGGATTTGCAAAGGCTCTTGCTGCATGCGGTGCTAAGGTAGCACTTCTTGACATCAACACAACTGCTGCTCAGGCTGTTGCAGATGAAATTATTAAAGACGGCGGTTGTGCAATTGCAGTTGAAGCAAACTGTTTAAAAACAGAAAGTCTTGAAGCAGCACACGCAGTTGTTGTAGAAAAATTAGGTTCTTGTGATATCCTTATTAACGGTGCAGGCGGAAATAACCCCCGTGGCACAACAGATAATGAAACAATGACACCTGATATGCTTGATAACAAGGATCTTAAAACATTCTTTGATCTTGATCCTGACGGAATAAGATTCGTATTTGACCTTAATGTTGTTGCCGCTGTGCTTACAACTCAGGTGTTTACAAAGGAAATGGTTAAAAATGGCGGTGTAATTCTTAATGTTTCATCAATGAACGCTTTCCGTCCCCTCACAAAGATCCCTGCATATTCTGCCGCAAAAGCAGCGGTTTCAAACCTTACACAGTGGCTTGCAGTTCACTTTGCTCCCTGCAATATCCGTGTTAATGCTATTGCGCCCGGTTTCTTTGTTACTAACCAAAACAGAGACCTTCTCTTTAAAGACGGTAAGCCTACCGCAAGAACCGAAAAGATTCTCCGTGGCACGCCTATGGATCGCTTTGGCGAAATGGATGACCTTACAGGAACTCTTTTATGGCTTGTTTCCAATGAAGCTTCAGGCTTTGTTACAGGCGTTGTAGTTCCCGTTGACGGTGGCTTTGCTGCTTATTCAGGAGTATAATTTAGTATATAATTTAAAGCGAGAGTTTTTTATAACTCTCGCTTATTTCTTTTCCATTCGCTTTTTAATATGCTATATATTGCAATATCACGAAACTCTCCATCTCTTGATTTATAGTCTTCTCTTTTTACTCCATCAAGTATTAAACCGCATTTTTTTGCAACTATTCCCGATGCAGGATTTTTTACTGCATGAGAAATACATACCTTATTAAACCCTACTTCTTCAAACAAAAAATCAATAACTGCTTTAACCGCTTCAGTCATAACTCCTTTATTCCAAAATTCATAACTTAAACAATAACCTATTTCAGCATATTCATCTCTATTGCTCATACGAACAACGCTCAAACTCCCAATAACTTTTTCATTATATGTTATTGCCCAATTATAGTTTTCAACACTATCGTATCCGCAACACCATAAATTTAAAAGATTTTGGGTGTTTTCAAGTTTACCGTGAGGCTCCCAAGTTAAAAATCTTGTAACTCTTTCATCATTTGCCCAATTGTTAAACATATCACTTGCATCATTAACCGTAAATCTTCGAAGAATCAGTCTTTGCGTTTTTATAGTTTGCGTTCCTTTGTGTGTAATCATTTTTTTATTCCTTTCTAAAAATATCTAAAGTATGATGTGAATACCCAACCATATCTTGCCTTTCACAAGTTGCAAGATGATACTTAATATAAAGATCATACATTTCTTCATCCATAGCATTTATAGTTTCTTTCATATGGTTGGCGTATCCATCGGTTGCAATAAAGTGTAGTTGTTTTACGTTAAAATTATTTCTTAATTTATCAATGTCTTCTTTTCTCGAAAGTTCAATTATATCTTGCGGACGCGATATTGTTTCAAATGTCTCAATATTAACCATCTCCTTGTTTATCAGATCAAAAATTTCACCTTTTTTAAAGCCGAAGTTCAATATCGTAGGATCACTCATACAATATGCAACAAATATAATTCCATCTTTTTTCGTAACTCGTATTGCCTCAGATAAGGCTTTTATTTTATCTTTCACGTTAAATAAATGATACATCGGTCCTAACAATAATGTTAAATCATACGTATCACTTTTAAAAGCGGATAAGTCAACCGCATCACTTTGTGTAATAGTTATATTTTCACCCTCAAGTGTGTTTTTCTTGAAAACTTCAATATTGCTCTCAATAAGTTCAACTGCATCTACCTTATAGCCTTTTCGTGCTAAAGTATGACTATATCTTCCTGTTGCTGCGCCAATTTCAAGAACGCTCATACCATATTTCAAATATTTTTCTATATACTTCATTGTTGTTATATACTCAACCATTCCATATTTTGAAGCCAAACGATTATTTTCATCTTTGACCTTATAATACTCTGATAAATATTCTTTAACTTTCATAAAAACCTCCAAATAGAAAAGCAGTGCAAGCATATATAATAGCCTGCACTGCTTATATCAAATCTACGTAGAAAAAGTCACGAACAATGATATAGCAATGTAAGCCCGCCGTTATGCCAATACATAACGTTGACGGACTGCATATCTTTATTTAAAAGATGATCATGCTTAAACATTGTATTTTCTCCTAAAGATTTTTTAAAATTATAATTATTCAAATGGATTTTGTCAACTATTTTATTCAAACGGAATTAAAACAATATGATTGTTTTCATCAAATTCAAGACGTACACGGCTCATAGGCTGAATTTGTGCTTTTTCAAGCATTTCAGTAGGAATCTGAAGCCTTCCGACACGATCAACAACAACGAATTCCTTATGTGTTGCACCGGCACCTGCATGTTCAAAAACAAGCCCTGACGTATCTTTATCAAGTTTAATGTATTCCGTACTTGTTCTGCCATCACGAATTTTAATAACTCTATCAACCTTTGCAGAAAGTTTCATATCATGTGTAACAATAATTATTGTTACGCCTAACTCTTTATTTATCTTTCTGAAAAGATCAAGAATCATATTTGCAGTTGCGTTATCTACAGCACCTGTCGGTTCATCGGCAAGTAAAATTTTCGGCTCATTAGAAAGTGCCATTGCTACTGCAACACGTTGTTGTTCACCACCTGATAAGGTAAAAAGTTTTGAATCTGCTTTATCGCCAATTCCAACTAATTCAAGAAGTTTTCTTGCTTTATTATAATCAGGTTTTTTTCCTATAATTTCCATAGGCAGAACTATATTCTCTATGGCAGATAAATACGGCAACAGATTTCTTGCACTGTTTTGCCAAATAAAAGAAACAATATTACGCTTATAAATAAGCATTTCTCTATCAGTTAATTTTGAAAGGTCCATTCCTGCAACGGTAATATTTCCCGCGCTTGGCTTATCAAGACCACCTAAAATATTCAAAAATGTACTTTTACCGCTGCCGCTGGCACCAATAATAGCAACGAGTTCACCTTGCTCAATCGAAATATCTAAGCCTTGAAGAGCAAGAACTTCCGTTTCTTCTGTTTTATAAATGCGAACGAGGTTATCACATGAAACAATAGGTGCCATATTATAAAACCTCCTCGTTAATCTTAATATCGGTTATTCTACCGTCATCAAGAGTATAAACTCTGTCTGCAAGTTCCATCATACTTGCATCATGAGTTGTCATAATTACAGTCGCGCCCTCTTCTTTTATTATACGATGAAACATTTCCATTATAATTCTTGAAGTTTCACTATCAAGTTGAGCAGTTGGTTCATCGGCAAAAATGATTCTCGGTTTATGTACTATTGCACGTGCAATTGCAACACGTTGCTGTTCACCGCCGGAAAGTTGATAAGGCATATGATACGCTCTGTTTTTTAAACCAACAAGATCTAAACAATGCAAAATTCTTTCCTTATCAAGTTCAAGACCTGCAATACGTAACATGAACTCTATATTTTCATAGGCAGACATCGATCCAATAAGCGCAACTGACTGAAAAACGAAAGAAATATAGTTTTTTCTTATATCATCACTATTTTCTTCGGTGATATCGGTTATATCATGACCGTTTATGAGAATTCTGCCTGAAGTAGGCTTATCAAGAAGACCAAGGATATTCATTAAAGTAGTTTTGCCGCTTCCTGATCGACCTTTAAGAATCGTTAAAGCACGTTCTTCAAATGCAACGTTTATATTTTTTAACACCTTGATCGTGCCGCTTCCTGAAGGGAATTCACGGCAAATATTAACACCTTTAATAATTGTTGCCATATTATTCCTCCCCAAGTTTAATAGCTGTTGAAGCCTTGATACGTTTAAGTACCATAATTGCCGCAACAACGGAAATACCGATCAATAAAGCAATTAAAATAATTAACTTCAAAATATCAATAAAGTTTATAGAAACAACGTATGGCGGCATCTGTCCCATTTCTCCGAATGCAGATTGCAAAAGCGGAGAAAACATAAATCCTGAAACAACACCTGAAACAAGTCCTACACCAACCGATGCTGCACACAACAGTAATTCTTCCCATAAAACCATATGATAAACTTCATTAAAGGACATACCTAATGCGCGCATTGTGCCGATCTGCAACATTCTGCTTTTTATTGAAATAAGCCAATATATGATAAAACCTACAGCACAAATAAATATTACGGAAATAAAGCCAAGTGTAAGCGAGCCGTTAGTTGCCTGCCTTACTGCATTTATTTCACTTAAATACTGTTCTCTTGCACCGTTAACGACATTTTCTAACCGTGCACTTACTCTATCGTGATATAAATCAGCCTTTGCACCTAATTCGATCGTAAGACGTTTTAATTGATTTACATTAAAATCTGTGTTCATCCATACTTTATAGTTCTGATTTTTTGCAATCATGTCAATTGCTTTATTATTTAACACAACAAGATATTTATCATGTTCGATACCATAACTGTCAGTATATGTTGGATAATAAGTCGGCCAAGCATCAACTACTTCAATTATCTCTGCTGAAACAATATCTCCGGCTCGCAATTCAGAATCTACTCTTACGTATACAGTATCTCCTTTAGAAACCCCTAATATCCTTGAGACATTTTTTGATATAATGCAAGTGTTGATATTACTTTCCATTTTGTCAATATAATATGACATTTTATTAGGTAAAATAGTATCATCCCAAGTAATTATGCTTTCAAATTCTTTTGGATTAATACCCATAAGTTCAACATTTTCAGTCAGACTGAGTCCAAGCCTTGAATTAATACGAGGTTCATTTCCTTTTATTACTTTTGTAGCCTCTATTCCCTCTACGTCGTTAAACAAATACCTTCTGTTTATTCCTGAACTTAAAGCATAATATTTAACGTCAGCAATAATATCACAAGGATATTGGTAATCTGTGCTGTTATCAAGATTTTTGTTTAGAGTACGCGCTGAAATTGATGAAAAGACGCCAATAGCAATAGTCAAAGTTAAAAAGATAACAATAAATTTTTCCTTGCCTTCAAGCCTTGAAATTCTTGAAAATGCAGAGAATTTTTCAGGTTTCCAATTTTTCTGTTTAAACTTAATAATTAACTTCAAAATGAAAGGATAAACAAAAATAAATAATAATGCAATTGATGCAAAGAAGCAGATTAAGAAAATATATGCAAGGGGTTGAATTCCACCTGCTACAGTAAATAATCCACCCTGCTGATAAACAAGAACATAATAAGAATAACCTGCAACTACACCGAGCATTGCCGCCGCAACCAAAATAATTAGGTTTATCCATACGGGGGCTTTCTTCTTGCGCTTTCGTTGTACGATTTCAATTTTAGAAGCATTATAAACCGGTATAAGCATGGTTATAACCGCAAGAATAGCCGCAATAAATGAAAAGGACAGTACTGAAAAAGATAACTCGATTTTTAAAGGTGCTCTTTGTGCAAATTCAAGGAATCCTGACGTCGCCCCCAATAAATTACACAAGATCATTGCTAGCAAGGGTGAAATTATAACACTTATTAACGCAATGGTTCCGCCTTGAAGCAGGTATAACAGAATAATCTGAGTGCGCGATGATCCCCTTGAATTAAGCATTGAAATTTCATTTTTATCATTTTCAACGATAAATTTTGAAATCATAAAAATAAAAAATATTACAAGAATTAAAACGGGAGCATAAAAAAGCACAAGCAAAACATTAACGGAGTTTACATTGTCAAAATATGTAAGATACTGATCTATTGGCGGAACTTTCGTCTGTGAACTTCCTGCAATACCCCAATCAATAAGATTATTATTAAGCTCTTCCAACGCTTTTATAGTGTTTTCAATTTTATTAAGATCATATTTTGTGTAATCTCCTGCAAAATACCAGGTTGCAGTCGAAACAATATTTTCTTCAACAAAGAGTTTATCATAGAAAAATTCGTAATTACAGTAAAATTCTTTTCCCTTTTCTTCATCGATAAACGTGCTGTAAGGATCGTTTTTATAATCAAAGATTCCAACAACTTTAATTTTTGCAAGGCTTTTTCCGTATTCGCTTGTTACGCTTTCAGAAGTATATCCTACATTAGCAACTGTTCCAACAACGTATTTGCAAACGGATTGTGTTGTTTTGCTGATTATTACTTCAACACATCCATCGGAATCAAGAGCATTATTGGGCATTCTTCCGCTAATAATTTCAACTGCGTTATCATAGTTATCCGTAGCCTTTAAAACAGCATCGGAAACGGTAGTGTTACCGATATCTCTGATATCGCAAGCCTTGAGTGTGGTAGAAGAAAGTGTTACGCTTTTTACAAGCGCAGGCATATAAAGACGGGGATAAAGATTATTTTCAAGATAATCAGAACAATATTTAAAATTTGCAACGTTAGCCGAACTGTCATTTTTATCAACAATATCATTATCGCCTTTTTGCCTGAAAGACGTCAAAGAGCAAGAAATAACGTTGGCACCGGGACTGAAATTATATTCATTCTGATAATTTTCAAGTTGAGTAACAAGCATTCTGTGAGAAATTCCTTGGGAATATATCGGAATGGTGCTTGAAATAAGTACGGCAACAAGAATACCTACAAAAAGTGATATCATCAATATTCTGTTGTTAAGCATTTTTTTAAGTGCAAGCCTTAACATTAAAGTAATACCACCTTTTCGCCAGCATTTATTCCATCAATAATTTGATAATAGTTTTCATTAGAATATCCAACAACAACTTTTTTCTCGCTTAAAATTCCGTGTTTGTCTTGTTGTAAAACAAGAGCGTTTCCGTTTTCATCAAGCAATAAAACAGCCTTTTTTGCAACAAGCAAAGAATTTTCCTTTTTGTATGTTATTACTGAAAATTTTCCCGGAAACTCTTCGGGAATAAAATTTAACGAGTCATCATATTCAGCAATAAAATTACCACTGCCTTCTGTCGGGCACGAAATAATTTTAGCATCAAGTTCGTAGGTCATTCCTCTGTAAACATATGAAACCTTTCCTGCTTCACCGAGAGAAAAACCTTTTATTGTTTGCGCATCGCTTGTAACGGATAAAAGATTTCCTTTTTTATTTCCTCTGAAACTCTTTTCAATGGAAAAATCGCCATAAAAAACTTCCGCTTCTTCATAAGGAACAGGTGTTGCAAATTCTTTTACAGGCGGAGGAATAACATCAAAGTTACCGCTTGTACACCCTGAAAAGCAAAGCAAGAAAACAAGCATAAGTATAAATAAAATATTTTTCTTCATCAAATAAACTTCCTTTTTAAAATAAATCACTTTTATTTTATAATTTTTTATATAAAAATTCAAGTAAAATGGTATCTGTTTACAATTTTTTTACATAAATTAATCTCAAATTGCTTTGATTATAGAAATATCATTTTATTTTGTCAATAGTTTGTCCTTAGTCTGCGCTTTTTGAGTATTATATTGACCATTTTCAATCTTTGATATATAATAAACTTATAAAATTCGGAGAGTAAAAAATGAAGAAAAACGATATTATAACTTTAGAAATTACAGATATAAACAGTGATGGCGCAGGCGTGGGCAGATATGACGGTCAAGTTGTTTTTGTGCCCTATGCTCTGCCGCAAGAAACTGTTGAAGTTTTAATTATTAAATTAGCAAAAAATTATGCGGTAGGAAAACTGCAAAATGTTTTAGTTCCTTCCGTTCATCGCAAAGAACCGGAATGTCCGTATTTCTATAAGTGCGGCGGCTGTGATTTTCAGCATCTTGAATATAATGAACAACTTAATTTAAAATGCCAATCAACAATAAAAAACATTCAAAAACTTTCAGGCGAAAATATAAATATAAAAAAGATCGTCGGCGCAGAATCAATGTGGAATTATAGAAATAAAGCACAGTTCCCTATCTCTAAAGATAAAGACGATAATATTGTTTTAGGTTTCTTTTCTCCCAGAAGCCATCGCGTTGTTTCAATTGATAACTGCATGCTTCAGGAAGAAAAATGTAACAGCATTATTGAAGCTGTAAAAAACGTTTGTAAGCAATACAATGTATCGATATATGACGAATATAACCATTCAGGCGTTTTAAGGCACGTAATTGCCCGTTCAGGCAAAAACGAACTCATGGTCATACTTGTTACCAACTCAAAGAAAAAACTCTCAGAAACCGTTGTAAACGCCTTAAAAACGTCAATTCCTCAAATGACAACCCTTGTACAAAACGTTAATTGTCAAAAAGGCAATATAATTCTCGGTAATGAATGTATCATTCTTTCGGGAAATGGCTATATAAACGATACTATGTCTGATATAAAATTCCGTTTAAGGCCTCTTGCTTTTTTGCAAGTAAATACTGTTCAGGCAGAAAAATTATATAATATAGCACTTGATTTTGCCGATCTTTTAGGCAACGAAATCGTTTTTGATGCATATTGCGGTATAGGAATTATGAGTCTAATGCTTGCAAAAAAAGCAAAAAAACTTATTGGCGTAGAAATCGTTTCCGAAGCAATCGAAACGGCTAAAGAAACCGCAAAACTCAATAATATCAACAATGCAGAATTTTATGTTGGTGCTTGTGAAGAAGTTTTACCGCAATTACTCAAAAATAACGAAAAACCTGACGTGCTGGTTGTTGATCCTCCACGCGCAGGTTGCGAAGAATCATTATTAAACGCTATCGCTGAAAATGATATTAAGAAAATCGTTTACGTATCTTGCAATCCGTCAACACTTGCTCGCGATATTAAAATTCTTTCATCGTTAGGTTATCAATCATCAGACGTTGTTTTTGTTGATATGTTTTGTCATACAAAGCATATTGAAAGCGTTGTATGTTTAACAAAAAAGGATCTTTGATATGAAACTTAAAAAAATCAATATTAATATAAACGAATATCCTGAGAAGTTACACTATTACCTAAAAAGTTCAGAAATATTTGACAGCAGTTGCTCTAAAGAAGCAAAAGTTATCTACATAAAAGAGCATAATTGTTTTATTAAATCTTCTTGTAAAGGTTCATTGGAAAAAGAAGCAATGCTTACCGATTATTTTAATAAAAAGCATCTTGCTCCAAAAGTTTATGATTATTTTTCTGACGAATACGATTGGCTTGTAACCGAAAAAGCATCGGGAAAAGATTGTACTCATTTTCTCGAAAATCCGAAAAAATTATGTGATACCATTGCCGAAACTTTATATGATCTTCATAGCACAAATTTTTCAGACTGTCCTATTCAAAACAGAACAAAAGAATATCTTTCTTTAGCAGAACATAACTATAAAAACGGTATTTATGATAGTTCTCTTTTTCCCGATAATTGGGGATATTCTTCTGCCGACGAAGCATGGAATGAGATCGTTAAAAACAAAAAATTTTTAAAAAATGATACTTTAATTCACGGCGATTATTGCTTACCGAATATAATGCTTGAAAACTATAGATTCACATCATTCATTGATCTTGGTAATGCAGGAGTCGGAGATAAACACATTGATATATTTTGGGGAGCATGGACGCTTAATTTCAATTTAAAAACAGAAAAATTTACCGAAAGATTTTTTGATTGTTACGGTAAAAATAATTTTAACAAAGATCTTTTGAAACTTATTGCAGCATGTGAGGTTTTCGGATAATGGAAATTTGGGATATTTATGATAAAAATCTTATGCCGACGGGCAGAACTTTTCATGAAGGAATAAAATTAAAAGAAGGAGAATACAGTTTTCTCGTTCATATAATAATCAAAAATAAAGAAAATAAATATCTTCTTCAACAACGTGCATTGACAAAAAAGTATTATCCGGGTCAATGGGACGCAACCTGCGGAAAAGTTCAGGCAGGCGAATCGGGAATTAACGCCGCCATTCGCGAAGTAAAAGAAGAGTTGGGTTTAGATACAAAAAAAGAGCAATATACCCTATTCTTTCATGAAATATATCACAATGCCGTTCTTCTTGATATGTTTTTGCTTGAACTAGATTTTTCGGAAAAAGATTGCACAATTCAAAGAGAAGAAGTTGAACAAGTCAAATTTTATTCCTTTGATGAGATGGTGGAAATTTTAAAAACAAGCAAAGATGAAATATATATAGAAACTTTATATAAAATGAAAGAAGCGCAATAATGCGCTTCTTTATTACTTTTCGTTTTCTTTGTTTTGTTTTAATAAGGTACTGAGTTCTTTCATAAATGAATCAATATCTTTAAACTCACGGTAAACTGATGCAAAACGAACGTAAGCAACTTGGTCAAGTTGCATAAGTTTATCCATGATGATCTCACCGATTTCTATTGAACTGATTTCATGTTCAAGAGAACTGTGAACTTGCCTATCTATCTCATTAACAACGTGTTCGATCTGATCAACAGAAACTTTACACTTTTCGCAAGCTTTAACAATACCTCTGCGAACTTTATCTATTTCAAAGAGCTGACGGCTTCCATCTTTCTTTACAACCATAACCGGTGCTGACTCAATTTTTTCATAGGTTGTAAAGCGCTTTCCGCATTCAGGGCACTCTCTGCGCCTGCGAATAACACTTCCCTCTTCAGTTGGTCGTGAATCAAGCACCCTGCTATCAAGACAACCGCAAAACATACATCTCATAAAATACCTCCGCAAAGTAATTTGTTATATAGTTCAAGAGTTTTTTCACCTTTTAATGAACTCTGAATTTGGACAGATCCCTTTTTACATGAATAATTTTTTATATTTTTTTCAACAAGAATATCTTTAAGGTGTGATACCGTTCCTTCAATACCATCAAAAATGCATACGCCTTCACCAATAATGTCTTTAATTTTCTTTTCAACAAAAGGATAATGTGTACAACCAAGAACAATTGCTGAAACATTTTTGTTTTTATATGGATATAAAAGTTCAGAAAGATATGTATCAATATCAGATTCAGAAAAAACCGCTTCTTCGATCTTTTTAGCAAGTTTTTCGCACGGAACCTTAATCACACGATTATCTGTATCATATTTTTCAATAAGTTTATTTACGCGAACAGATTTAACCGTAACACTTGTTGCTAACAAAAGAACTTTTCCATCTGTTTTTTCAAGAGCAGGCTTTATTGCAGGTTCCATACTGATAATTGGAATATCAATTTTTTTTCGCAATTCATCAACTGCAATACTTGTTGCAGTATTACATGCAACAACAATTGCTTTTACACCTTGCGATATGAGATTATTTATACCTTTTTCTGTTAAAGAATAAACTTCTTCCTTGGTTTTTGTGCCGTAAGGTGCATTGAGAGAATCACCAAAATATATATAATTTTCTTCAGGCATAAATTCAACAGCATATTTCAAAACCGAAAGTCCGCCAACGCCCGAATCAAAAAAACCTATAGGATTTTCCTGCATAAAAACTCCAATCAATAAAGATCAAAAGAGAAAATGTGTACCTTTTCCATATCACCCCAAAGTGTTTTGGGAATAAGAGATATTTCTTTAACAAGAGAATCAATAACTACTTCGTTCATTCTTTTGATATTATTCAAAACATCTATATTTTTTGTTGTTCCGTCTGCTAACACACACTCTATAGTATAATCTTTAACAAGGGTTTTTGGCAAGTGCATTTTGGGAGAATCTTTAAAAATATTACAACGCATGCTATGATAACGTTCAGATTCATCACCTGGAATAGTAACTCTATCAAGATCACTGTCAAAAACAATGTGAGCGATTTCTACATACTGAGGCTCATCAAAACTATAAGTAATCTTTGAATTAAGTTCAGCAAAAGCGCCATTTTCCTTATCGCCATATAACGAATTGTTTCTATCAAGACCGTTTTTAAGATTATCTGCGTTTTCACAACCGGATAAACGACCAACCTTTGTAGGCTTACCAACTTCACGGGTAAGATAAGGAATAAAACAGTCTGAACGCATAAGATTCTGCTGTACTTCTTCAATATAGAAATCATATACACCTTGAGGTGTTGTGTCATATTCAACTGCAACAGCAGCGGCTTCACCAACTGCCTGACCTAAAATTGCACAAGTCATCATTACGCGTGAAGAACTCATTGCCGCATGAGTTGCGCTTATATTTCTTCCAGCAAAGTAAAGATTTTCAATATTGGCGGAATATAATGAACGATACGGAATGCCGTAAATACCTTTAAGTTGACTCTCGCCCATATTGGTTCCTCTTCCTTTAAAATAGAAACCATTAGGATCATGATCATCAAGAGGCCAGCCGCCGTAAGCAACAACATCTTTAAAATGACCACCTGAGATTGTTTCAGGTTGTGTAAGAATGTGAGCTCCAACCATTCTGCGCGATTCACGTTTTCCGGGCAAAAATCCTAAAAATTCAAGTTGCCACTTCGCAGAATCAAATTTCCCGCTGTTTTTAAAGTAATCCCAATAGCCAAAGGCAAGCGCAACAAGTTCATCACGAAGTTTTTCTGTATCGCCTATAGTGTCCCTATCACCGCCAAGTTCAAGATACCAGAAATTTTCATAAGTGCTTTCCATATTGGGGGTGCGGCGTTTAATATCTTCATCAGTTAATTTTGTTGCCCATTCAGGTGCAATGAATTCAATATCTTCATCCATTTTTCTTGCTTGCATAAGACAACTTAAGCCCATTGTTTTATTGTCTTTTTCAGTTACCGATATTATCTCGCCAAACTCATCTGCCGCTTCTCTACCAAGACGGTACTCTGCATGTGTTAAAGGCGCAAGAATACTATCTCCTGAACAGTCGGAATAAAACTTTGCCTGAATATAGTGCCATGATTGTGTGGTCATCTGCCAAGCAACAACCGTTTTAATTTTTGATCCTTCCATATCAACATCGCAAACAGAAGTATTTAACAAAAGTGTAATGTTGGGTTCGGCAATTACTTTACCGTAAAGAATACTATCCCAAACTGAATAATTTTTATATGGATTTCTATAAAGACATTCAAGATTTATTTCTTCAATTATACCGGTTTCACGGTCATTTGAGCCCTGTGCACCGCAAACCCACATACGTATTTCACTTGATGCGTTTCCGCCAAGAACAGGTCTTTCTTGAACAAGAACAACCTTTTTACCTTTTCTTGCAGCCTGAATTGCAGCGCACATTCCTGCAAGTCCACCGCCAACTACGCAAAAATCAACATTATGTTCATGTCTTTTTATCATTAAATTTTCCTCCTAATGAACAAATCACGTGTTATTATATCATTATTTAAAAATAAATTCAATATAAAAATTGCTATAATATACATAATTTTTGTTCTAAACTAAATATAAATAAAAACATCTTGATTTTATGATTTCAATTTGATATAATATACTTAATTATGTGTATAGGAGATTTTACTATGAATTTAAACGAATTTAAAAAACACATTCTTTGCCCCGAGAATAAAAAATGCTATCCGCAATCAGTTAAGCATGTTTTTGGCAATGTAGAAAATGCAGAAAATATTACTAAAGAGACAGGTACAACTACATTAAAGTATGATGGAGATGTAGCACCTAAACTTATTCTTGACCTCGGCCGCGCATCTACCGGCGGATATCCTGTTTTTAAAATTAAATCTTATAGCGGAGAAACACCCGTTATTCGTTTTGCATATTCTGACTGGTATGACTATATTATGGATGAAAAGTATGGCGAGAACGGTGATTTTTCCCGCGGTTGCTGTAAATATTTAGGTGTTGAACTTCCCGTTTTACCGGGTGATCCAAACAGATTTAATTTGTTTTCTATAACACATGTTGGTGAATATATTTCTCCTTTGATTCAAGGTCAACAGAATTGGCTTATGATCAAACTTGAAACTCCGGGAACATCTGTCGAAATCGAATATGCCTATATTTATTACACTTCTGATGATTCAAAATACGACGGTGCTTTTGAATGTTCTGATGAAAATTTAACAAAACTCTGGTACGCATCATGTTGGACTTGCCAGATTGCAACAATAAACAATTCACATTCATGGGATACTTTGAACGGTAAATTATTACTTCGTGCCCTTGCAAAAGGTAATGATGCAGGTTTTTATAAAAATGGAACAGATTTAAAAAATTATACCGTTGAATTTGACGGTGCTATCGCAAAGAATCCTCAAATGTGTTCAGGTATCGGTGTATTAGTTCGTGCAACAGATATTTCAAACGGATATGTAATCTTTTTAAATCTTGACGGAAGTATTGAAGCATACCTTCGCAAAAATAGCGCTTACACTCTGATAGCAAAATCGAGTGTTGATTTTGCCGTTATTGATAATAAATTCTATCATATCAGCGTTTCTGCAAACGAAAATGAATTTATATATTCAATTGACGGTAAAACATATCTTACCTTTACCGATGCAACATATCAGGAAGGTTCTTTCGGTTTCTGCCAGACAACAGAAAAATGGGCTGTTGCAGAAAATCTTAAGGTTACATCTGATAATAAAGAAATCTGGACTGATGATTTTAGCGGCACTCTTGATGCTTATGAATTCACACGTTCTGCTCCCTTTGTTTCTGATGGCGCAAAACGTGACAGACTTCCTTGGATCGGCGATCTTGATTGGGCAGGAAGAAATATTTATTACGCATTCAAAAATTTTGAAGCAATGCCTGAGTCATTAAGAATGTTTGCCTTCCACCAGACACCTGAAGGATACGTTTGGGGTACTTGCTATCCCGAAAATACAAAAAAACCTGAAATCGGCGATTACGGCTATTACGAATCTGATATTTTCTCTGCATGGATCGTTCCTACTCTTGCTGATTACTTGCTTTTTACAGGTGATACTGCTTTCTGTGAAGAAATTTATCAGAATATAAAAGATGACGTAAATTATCTTTGGAGATTCGTTGAAGCAGACGGTTTATTTAATCAGCGTTATGCTACAAGTAAAGGTCTTTGGGACCATACTCTTAATGATATGGGCAAATTCACTTATAATAACCTTATCATTTCCGAAGCATTTGGCGAAGCAGCATATATTGCAGGTGTTTTAGGTAAAACTGAAGATGAAAAAGAATTCCTTAATAGGAAGAATATTGTAAGAGCAGCCATTAAAAAGAATTTCACATCGCCTGAAGGTTGGCTTACAAAAGGTCTTTACGATAGAGATCTCTGCCCCATGTCCAATCCTTTGGCATTATCTGTTCACTACTTCGAAGATCCGAAAGATGCAAAAGCAGCATTAGATGCTCTTATTGATAATACTCCGGGACACGGCAAAATTACCGCGCTTATGATCCGCGGTGCATATATGTATGGCTTTGATGAAGAAGCATACCAGACCTTATACAAACCCGGATATACTTATGTCAAGGAAAGCGAAGACTTTATAGTATATGATGCTCTTGAAGATCCAAACTTTGACTTCAGATCTCACAATATGCACCCTGCAAACTGGATTAAGTCACTCAACGATTGGAGAGGACCTCAGACAACGTGGGAATGTATGACTTATCCCCCGCTTAAAGAATCAAACGGCGGCGCTTGGGGGGACCGTTCACACCCTGATACCGCAATTGCTCATATTCTTTCTGCATACATTCTTGGCGTAATGCCTGAAACGCCGGGATTCAAAACATTTACTTTTGCGCCTCACACCAATCATGTTACAAATGCAAAAGGTATTATTCCTTCAAAATACGGTGATATTTACGCTTCATGGACCATTGAAAATAATACTATGACTGTAAATATTGATTTTGATGGTGATAACGAACTTACTTTAGTAAAACTTAAAAAGTCTGATGCGGATAAATTCATTGTTAAAGTCAACGGAAAAGAACTTTTGCAAAAAAGTGAAAAAGACGGATTTATATTCTTTTAACATTTAATTTATTAAAAATCCATTGTAATACACAATACGATATGTTATACTATAAAAAAAGGAGATTTTTATATGAAAAAAATATTAGTTAAATTAAACGATTCAACACTTATTAAATCTTTTGTTAATATTATCAACAAATACCCCTTTGATCTTGACCTTCGTTCAGGCAGATACGTTGTTGATGCAAAAAGCATTTTGGGTATTTTTAGCCTGGATCTTTCTAATCCCATTGAACTTGAGATTCTTTCAGACGATGAAAATGAAATCGCAAAGCTTTTAGAGGATATTAAAGATTTTATTCAATAAAATAAAAAGCCTGCATTTTGCGGGCTTTTTAAATAACAGGAGTATTTATGAACTTTACGGAATCGTCTCTTACAATTTTATATTTACTGCAAGAAGCAAAAATTCCGCTTAACATGGAACAAATTTGCAGTGCTCTCGCTGCATCAAGTGAATATACGTATATCGACGCTTCAATTTCAATTTCAAGTATGCTTGATAAAAATTATTTGATCGAAGAAAGCACACCTTTGGGCAGTACTTATACTATATCTGTTGACGGAAGAATTACTCTTGCCCATTTAAAAACGGATATTCGCGGTTCAATAAGAAAAGGCATAAATGAATACGTAAGTAAAAACCTTATGAAATTAAGCCTTGAATCTAAAGTTTCCTCTCGAATCAGTATTCTTGATGACGGTAAATATCAAGTACATCTTCGTGCCTTTGATAAAGATATGTCTATGAGCGATATTCTTATCGTCGCACACGATGAAGAAGAAGCCAAACTTATTGTAGAAAATTGGGAAAAACGCGCTGATGAAGCCATTTCGGCATTATATAGCGTTCTAATCAGGGATATATGATATTATTTATTATATCAAGTTTTTTCTCTGATTCAAAAATAGGAATATCACTAAATCTGCACAGGTTCTCCCCTGTGCTTTTTTTTATTGATATAATATTGAGATTTGTACTTAATATGTAATTATAATTACTTCCGTTAAAAACTATTTTATCAAAGAATTTATATAGATTTCCTATTTGCCTTTGAAAAGAAATCGATTTTATCAGTTTAAGATTTTTATTATATTGGGATATATAAGTTAAGAATCCGTCATGAGATAAAACATATATAAATTTATCAACAATTATTCTTTGTGGTGCAGAATTTATTTGGATTTTTAAACTTAAATTAAAATCCGTTTTTATAATAGAATTATCATGATAAGTTATCGCGTATATTGATTTTTTATCAATATCAAAATCAGAAACGTGTTCACCTAAAGTAAAAGACTCTAAGGCGTTCCCCAAACTATCGTAAACAAAAATTGCCCCGCTTTCTTCCCCTGAAACATATATTTTTTCATTTATTATAAATTTATTAGATGATATGTCGATCATGGGAATTTTTCTGACTGTTCTTTTATTAAAAATCAAATATAAATATTTACCGTTAAGAAAATAAAATATATTATCTGTTTTTTGAATATAACAACAATTTTCAATATTAAATTGTTGAACATTACCGTCAATATTAACAGTTACATTTTTATCAGTTAACTTTGCAAACCACACATAATCACCCGATAAAAGAATATGAAAAAAAATAAAAAAGCGTGCATCAAACGATACACGCTTTTACTCGCTATAAAGAATTATTCTTCTTCCTTTGTAACGATCTGCTTGCCATTGTAATAACCGCAAGCCTTGCACATTCTGTGTGCAAGCATCTTTGCATGACACTGAGGACACTCAACAATGCCGGGAAGTGAAAGCTTCCAGTTTGCACGTCTTGAGTCACGTCTTGCTCTTGAAATTTTACGCTTAGGTGCGATTGCGCCCATGTGAACACCTCCTTAGTCCACGAGTCCACGCAGTA
>JAZQII010000069.1:0-22448 GCA_045541035.1 Clostridia bacterium
GACAAACCCGAAAGCAACGCTGATACAGCATTTGAGGCGAACTCCTTTACGCGTGCTATAGTATCAATGCAACGACGGAAACAAACCCCTGCAAAATTTTTGCAGGGGTTTGTGTTTGCAGGGGTTTGTCAGTGCTCTGAAGGGTGGAAACACCCTTCTTTTTTTAGCAACCGCAGTCGTTACCGCCGCAGGAATTGTTGTTGCCGCCGCAACCGCAGCAGCAAAGGATAAGAATAAGAATGATGATCCATGAGCAGTTGTCGCCAACCAATGAGCAGCCGCCGCCGCATGAATTATTGTTACCGCCGCAACAGAAAAGAAGAATCAGTAAAATGATGATCCATGTACAATCGTTGCAGCCGCAGTCGTTACCTGAAAAGAATTTACCCATATTATATACTCCTTTATAAAAGAATTTCTTGTAAGTCGTGCTTACAGTTTATAATATGTTTTCTTTAAAAAAAGTGTTACTTTTTAATTTTTCAACATATATTTTAAAGAAAAATAAGAAAAAGGAGTTTTTTTATGTCTTGTAACAATCTTTTTTCGACCAATGAAAATTCAAATTTACCTTTTATTCTGGTGCTTTTTCTGATCCTCAATAACAACAATTGCAACGATAACGACCTTTGGTTCATAATTTTGCTTGTTCTTCTTCTCTGCAACGGAAACTGCAATAACAACTGCCTAAACGATTGCATAAATAACTGCGTAAATAACTGCAATTTAAACAACAATAATTCCTGCAATTCCTGCAACAACTGTAATTCCTGCAACAACTGTAACTGCAACTGCAATTCCTGCTCATGTTGCTGAATACATAACAAAGTAAATTCATATAAAATACCGTTGCGTCAATTTGAAAGATGATGTATAATAACTCCATGAGGTGATTTTTATGGAGTTATTACAGTTACGTTATTTCTATGAATCTGCAAAAACGGGAAGTTTTAATAAAACGGCGGAAAAATTCGGAGTGCCTTTAACCAGCGTTTCCGCATCTATAAAAAGATTGGAAAAGGAACTTGGAAGCACCCTTTTTGACCGTCAGGCAAACCGCGTTGTGTTAAATGCCAACGGCAAGCGTTTTCAGGAATCTCTTTCAACGGTGTTTTTTCATCTTGATTCAGCCGTTGACAATTTACGTTCAGGGGATATGCGCGAAATAAAGATCTTCGTGCGCAGTACAAGGCGCAGAGTTTCCGATAAAATTATTGAGTTCAATCAGAAATTTCCCGAAGTTTCCTTTAAAACCACCTTTAACACCAATGAAACGAACTTTACTGATTACGATATTATAATTGATGAAGAAAAGGATAGTTACTTTGAATACGAGCGTTTTGAACTTTTCACTATGCCCGTAAAACTTATGTGTTCAAAGGATAGCCCCCTTGTTAATAAAAAACTCGTCTTAAAGGATCTTAAAGACGAAAAGTTTTTATCCATCGGTGAAGGAAGCAATATGCACCGAATTTTGTTAAGTGCCTGCAAAGGCGCAGGATTTATGCCCGATATTTCCATCGTCTGCAACGATATTGAGTGCTACGATAAGTTTATCGCCAAAGGTCTTGGCATCGCCATGGGCACCGAGCGTAACCATCCCCATATCGCTTATCTTGACGTTCAGGATTTTGTAACCCAATATAACGTCTATGCTTACTATAAAAAGGATGCTTATTATGGTAACGTTAAAAGCTTCATCGACTTTTTGAAGAAATAGCACAAAAAAATCTTGAAACTGCGGTTCGAAAACAATATAAAGCCTCGGTCATTTACCCCTTTGTAAACTCCCTTGGCTTTAATTGCTTTCTCACCTGATTTTCAAGTTTTTTTGCACTATTTAGTTCGAGGTAATTCAGTGCACGAGAAATCTTCACAACTACGGGTTGTGCAAGGGATAAAAGCTCAATCACTTACCGTCTTGTAAGCTCATTCGCTTTTACCCTTACACGCCCCTGATTTGTGAATTTTCTCGCACTATTTGGGACAGCGTACTCGCGCCCTTCAAGAGTATATTTATGTGTAAAACTCAAAAAAAATATAAGGAGTGGCAAAAAAGCCACTCCGTTATGTTTTTTATAGTTCATTATCGTCAGGATTTAAGTAGTCAAGATTATCAAGGCATTTTCCTGCGCCTATTGCAACGCATGAAACTGAATCGTCAGCAACGTAGCAGTTTACGCCAAAGGTTGAGGAAATAAGTTTATCAAGACCAAGCATCTGCGCGCCGCCGCCGGTAAGAACGATACCGCTTTCGATAATATCTGCGGCAAGTTCAGGCGGTGCTTCGTCAAGAACTTTATGTATTTCCGCTAAAATTCTGTCAAAGGAATCCTGCAATGCCTCGGAAATTTCTTCGGAAGTTACTTCAATGCTTTTAGGCAGACCTGTTAAAAGGTTTCTGCCCATAACCTCACTTGTCAAAGGTTCGCTTCTTGGCCATGCGGTGCCGATATTTATTTTCAGCATTTCGGCAGTACGCTCACCGATAAGCAGATTATGTTTTTTGCGCATATATTTAACTATATCGTCATCCATCTTGTTGCCTGCAACCTTAATTGAGGTGCTTATAACGCTTGAGCCCAACGAAAGAAGTGCAATATCCGTTGTTCCGCCGCCGATATCAACGATAAGCGTGCCGTGTGGCTGATCAATATCAATATTTGCGCCGATTGCCGCCGCGCGGGGTTCTTCCATAATATAAGAACACTTTGCGCCAAGCCTTTGTGCCGCGCCTAAAACTGAACGCTGCTCAACGTCGGTAACGCCTGAGGGTACGCACATAATAATTCTTGGGCGGAAAATACCTTTTCTCGGCAACGCCTTTTTCATAAAGAGTTCAAGCATATCTTGTGTAATATCGCAATCGGAAATAACACCGTCTTTTAAAGGGCGCACAACGGAAATACTTTCAGGCGCGCGGCCAAGCATTCTCTGTGCCTCAAAGCCTACACCCTGAACTTTTCCCGTTTCCGTATCCACGGCAACAACGCTGGGCTCGCGAAGCACGATACCCTTGCCCTTAACGTATATAAGAACTGTTGCGGTGCCAAGATCAATGGCGATATCCTGTCTTTTAAATAAGTTCATTATAACCTCGGAAAAATAAAATTTTTCATATTCAGATTTATTGTACCACAAAACTGTAATAAATTCAAGTTAAATATATTCATAAAATGTGATAGAATATTCAAAAATCGTTGACGAATTTTCTGTAAACATTATAATATAAGTATCAATTAAATTGGAGTAGTATATGTTTAAAGAATTAAATGAATTGCTTGAAGCCTATAAGGAGCGCGATCCTGCGGCACGAAGCAAATTAAGTATTTTCTTATTATATCCCGGTGTGCGCGCTGTGATCGACCACAGAATTGCTCATTGGTTTTATAAAAAAGGGCATTTTTACATTGCCCGAAGCATTTCCCAGAAATCAAGAAAGAGAACGGGAATTGAAATTCACCCCGGTGCAACCATCGGCAAGCGTCTTGTTATTGACCACGGTATGGGTATCGTTATCGGTGAAACCACCATTATCGGGGACGATTGCCTTTTGTATCAGGGCGTAACTTTAGGCGGTTCAGGTAAGGAAAAGGGCAAGCGTCATCCCACCTTAGGCAATAACGTTTTAGTTGGCGCAGGCGCAAAAGTTTTAGGCTCATTTACCGTTGGTGATAATGCCCGAATTGCCGCCAATGCCGTAGTTTTAAACGAAATTCCCGAAAATGCCACGGCAGTCGGCGTTCCTGCAAAGGTTGTTCGCGTTAAAGGTGAAAAGGTTGATATTCTTGACCACGTTCACGTACCCGATCCCGTTCAGCAGGCTATTAAGAAACTTAATGATCGCATTGATCAGTTGGAAGGTAAATAAATGTATAAAATCGTTACTAAAAAAGAACTTAACCCAACCGTTACTTTTATGAGTATCCTTGCACCCCGTGTTGCCAAAAAGGCAGAAGCAGGGCAGTTCATAATTCTCCGCGTTGATGAAACGGGCGAAAGAATTCCCTTAACCGTTGCAGGCTTTGATAGGGAAAAGGGAACGGTTGATATAATTTTTCAGGTAGTCGGCGCTACTACGGAAAAGTTGAACCACAAAAAAGAAGGCGAATTTATTTCCGATTTTGCAGGCCCTTTAGGCAGAAAGACCGAACTTGACGGCTTAAAAGAAGCAGTTATCGTCGGCGGCGGTGTAGGTTGCGCCATTGCGCTTCCCATTGCCCGCGCTTTAAAGGAAAAAGGCGTTGCCGTTCATTCTGTGATCGGCTTCAGAAATAAAGATCTTGTTATCTTGGAAGATGAATTTAAGGAAGCATCAACCACCCTTACCGTTGTTACCGATGACGGCTCTTACGGCAAAAAAGGCGTAGTTACCGAGCCTTTAAAGGAAATTTTGGAAAACAATAAAAACGTTCAGGAAGTCTTTGCCATCGGACCTTTAATTATGATGAAGTTCGTTGCAAAAACTGCAAAACCCTTTGACGTTAAATGCACCGTTTCCATGAATCCCATTATGATTGACGGAACGGGTATGTGTGGCGGTTGCCGTCTTACCGTTGGCGGAAAAACCAAGTTCGCTTGTGTTGATGGCCCTGATTTTGACGGTTATCAGGTTGATTTTGATGAGGCAATGTCCCGTTCAAGTATGTATAAAGATTTTGAACGCCACGCCCACGAAGAAACTTGCAATCTTTTTAAGGGGGCAGAAAAATAATGGATATCAATAAGAAAAATATTATGCCCACTCAGGATGCCAAAAAGCGCGCCAAGAACTTTTTGGAAGTTGCTTTAGGCTATTCTGAAGAAACTGCACTTTCTGAAGCGGCACGTTGCCTTAACTGTAAAAATATGCCTTGTGTTGAAGGCTGTCCCGTAAAAATAAACATTCCTGCTTTTATCAAAAAAGTTAAGGAATGTCAGTTTGAAGAAGCATATCAGATTATCAGCGAGTCTTCAAGTTTGCCTGCGGTCTGCGGCCGCGTTTGCCCCCAGGAAAAGCAATGCGAATCAAAATGTATCCGCGGTATAAAGGGTGAACCCGTCGGCATTGGCAGACTTGAGCGCTTCGTTGCCGATTGGCATAACGACCACGGCTCAAACGTTGTTCCGCCCCAAAAAAACGGCCACAAAGTTGCCGTTGTAGGTTCAGGCCCTGCAGGTCTTACCTGCGCAGGCACTTTAGCCAAAAAAGGCTATGAAGTTACCGTTTTTGAAGCACTTCACCTTGCAGGCGGTGTGCTCGTTTACGGAATCCCCGAATTCCGTCTTCCCAAAAACATCGTAGAAAAGGAAGTTGACACCCTTAAAAAACTTGGTGTTAAAATCGAAACAAACGTTATTATCGGCAAAACTCTCACCGTTGACGAACTTTTTGAAGAAGGCTTTGAATACGTTTTCATCGGCTCAGGCGCAGGACTTCCCAGATTTATGGGCATTGAGGGCGAAAGTCTTAAAGGCGTTTATTCAGCCAACGAGTTTTTAACAAGAACAAATTTGATGAAAGCCTATCTTGAAGATTCTTCAACGCCCATCAAAAAAGGCGGTAAGGTGGTAGTTGTAGGCGGCGGAAACGTTGCCATGGATGCCGCCCGAAGCGCATTAAGATTAGGTGCTGAAAAAGTATATATCGTTTACCGCCGTTCCTTAAATGAACTTCCTGCCCGTAAGGAAGAAGTTGAACACGCCATGGAAGAGGGCATTGAGTTTATGCTTCTTAATAACCCCACAAAAATTATCGGCGATGAATCGGGTAACGTTAAACAAATGGAATGCATTAAAATGGAACTTGGCGAGCCTGATGAACGTGGCAGAAGAAGTCCCGTTGAAATTCCCGATAGCCATTTTATTCTTGATGTTGATACCGTTATCATGGCAATCGGAACTTCCCCCAACCCCTTAATTAAGGATACCACCGCCGAACTTTCCGTAAACTCCCGCGGCTGCATAATTGCCGATGAATTTGGTAAAACAAGCAAATCTTGTGTTTACGCAGGTGGCGATGCTGTTACCGGTGCTGCAACGGTAATTTTAGCAATGGGTGCGGGAAAGACCGCCGCCGAGAACATTATTGCAAAGAGCACAAAAAACTCTTGAAACTGCGGCTCACAAATGATATAAACCCTCAGTCATTTACCGCTCATGTAAACTCCTTCGGGTTTAATCACTTCTTCGCCTGATTTTCAAGTTTTTTTGCACTCTTTGGATTGCAGTAATTCATCGCACGAGAAATCTCCGCAATACTGTGTTGCGGAAACCGTAAAAGCGTAGTCATTTACCGTTTTGTAAACTCCTACGCTTTTAGAACTCCGCGCCTTGTCTTGCGAATTTTCTCGCACTCTTTAGTTCGTGGTTTTCTCGAACTCTTTGGCTGGAAAAAAAACAACAAGACTCCGAAAATTCGGAGTCTTTTTTATTGCCGTAAGGCAAATACCGCTTATTCAGGCAACTGATATCTTGTATTTCTGAACTCGCTTGGAGTCATATTTGTTTCCTTTTTAAACTGAAAGTTAAAATATGCTTGTGAAGAAAAACCGCAGTTTTCGCTGATCTCAAAGAAAGTCATATCACTTGTAAGCAAAAGTTTTTTTGCATTTTTCAGGCGGATCTTCAATAAATATTCCCTTGGCGTGATACCGTAAAATTCCTTAAACTTTTTGTGGAAATAGGTGGGACTTAAGTTTATTTCTTTTGCAATATCTATAAGGTCGATATTTTTCTCAAAATTATTTTCAATAAAGCGCACCGCATTTTCAATGGATTCATCTTTAGAAAGGTCCTTTTTAAAAAGCACCGTCTTAATTAAACTTATAACTTCCGCTTCAAGGTCAAGACGGCTGTTTATATCATTTGAATTGTAAAGGTCGATGATTTTTAAAAACTGTTCGCTTAAATAAAAATTCTGAAAACTTTCAAAGGTCTCAAAATTTTTTATGATCTCTAAAAACTTTTCATCGGGCATAAAATGAATATAAAAGCATGAAAAATTTCCAACGCTGTAACGCTTGGTGTTGGGCGTAATAAAAAGTGTAAGTCCGCGCTTGTGGGGAATCTTTTTATTATTTAAAACTGCCGTTCCCGAACTTGAAAGAAAGAATTCCAATTCATAGTATTGAGTAACCCGTAACGGCGTTTCTTTCATATCTTTATATCGCTCGCGACTGTCAAAAATACCCGTTGCAAGAATATCAAGCATTTTTTTATCACCTCAAGATTTTATTTGATTATACCGCATTTTTTTTATATGGGCAAGACAAAAAAATAAAAAGGCAGAAAATTTTCTGCCTCTATCTGAATAAATCCGAATGACTGCCAACGCGGTATAACATCAAAACCAAAACGTCATTTATCACTTCGTAAATAAGCAACCAATCAGGATCGATATGACATTCACGGCAACCTTTATAGTTTCCGCTTAACGGGTGATCCCGAAATTTTGCATCTAATGTTTCGCCATTTGCCAATTTTTCAATAACATTAAGAAGTTTATCAACGTTTTTGCCCTGCTTTTTGGCAAGAGAAATATCCTTTTTAAACTGATTTGTAAATTTTACGGTATATTTCATAAATCAAGTGCCGCCTTAAGATCGGTCATGTTGTCATAACCCTTTGCACTTTCATCGAAAGCAATTTTTCTGCCTTCGTTGATGGCATTTTCAGTCAGTTTGTTAGGCACCTTTAATTTAACTTCAAAAGGGATACCGTTTTCGCGTATTGTCTGCCTTAAAAAGATGTTTATTGCGGTGGTCATATTAAGTCCCAAGGCATCAAAAATTTTTTCTGCCTGCGCTTTAACTTCTTTATCTGTACGAATGTTTAAATTTGTTGATTCCATACAATACACCTCCTTGTTTATTGTATGTATATTGTAACACATTATGCACACATTGTCAATATATCAATATAAAAAAAGAGTGGTGATAAACCACTCTCTAAATTTATTAACCTCTCAAACTTGCGCCAAAGCGATATTCAAGTGAACGAACTATCTTATCAAAAGCCTTTTGTGCTTCTTCGGCTTTTAAAGTGCGTTCAGGGTTGAGCATTGTAATGGAGAAAGCAACGCTCATCTTGTTTTCGCCCAAAGATTCGCTCTTATAAATATCAAAGAGTTTAACTTCCTTAACAAGTTGTCCGCCTGCTGACTTGATAGCATCAAGCATAGGTCCGATTTCCTGGGACGTATCAACAAGCACCGCAAGGTCGCGCTCAATGGCAGGATATTTGGGAAGTGCAGTATAAAGTACCTTTGAGTTTGCAATAGCAAAAACATTTGCAAGGTCTAACTGTGCGATCAACGGACGGCCTTCAATATCAAACTTATTGGCAATGTCGGGGTGGATCTCACCTAAATAACCTAAAACATTGTTACCCTGCATAATAACTGCCTGACGGCCCGGGTGCATATAAGGCTCTTCACTGCGAGCGTATGTTGCTTTAATGTTAAAGCGCTTGAAGATTGTTTCAACCATTGCTTTTAAGGTGAAGAAATCTTCCTTTTCGCCCATAACACCGATAGCAAGTGCTTTTCTTTCTTCAGGCTGTTCGGTAACGGGAATTTCTTTGGGAATGAAAAGTTTTGAGATCTCAAATAAGCGCATATCGCTTGTGCCCTTATTAAAGTTTGTAGCCATAACGGTGAGCATACTTGAGAAAAGTTGTGTGCGCATTATGGAATAATCTTCGCCAAGGGGGTTAATGAGTTTAACGGTGTTTTCCGAAGAAATACCAAGCATATCGTAGGCTTTCTGTGAGATAAATGAGTAAGTTGCGATCTCATTTGCGCCCATTGATAAAAGTTCTTCCTTGGTAATATCCGATAATTGGTGCTGTTTAGTTTTAGTACCTCTTGTTAAAACGCCTGAAAGGGGACGGGAGATAATATGATCGTATCCGTAAACGCGGATAATTTCTTCCGAAATATCGTGAACGCCCTCAATATCATCGCGACGTGTCGGAACAAGGCAGGTGATAACGTCGTTTTCAAGCGTTGCCTTAATACCGAGATTTTTAAGAATAGAAAGAATAATATCTGTGGGAACGGTTATACCTAAAAGTTCCTCAATTCTTGCTAAAGGCGCAACGATAGTCTTTGCTTCGGGCAGAGTTTCATAAACATCGGGATTCCAGGAAGTTACGTCACCTGCATCAAGTTCGTCAATAAGACTTAAAGCGCGTTTAAGTGCAAAATCACAACCTGCAGCGTCAATACCCTTTTCAAAGCGTGAACTTGCTTCTGTCTGAATACCTAAACCTCTTGCAGTTTTTCTAACGCTGTCACGGCGGAATTTAGCCGATTCAAAGAAAATAGCCTTTGTGCTTTCCTTGATCTCGCTGTTTTCGCCACCCATAACGCCTGCGATGCCGACTGAACGTTCACCGTCAGCAATAACAAGCATTTCGTTATTTAAAGTATGTTCTTTAGAATCAAGCGTGGTAAGTTTTTCGCCTTCGTATGCACGGCGAACGATGATAGAATTTTTTGCAATATCTTCAACGTCAAAAGCGTGCATTGGCTGACCCGTTTCAAGCATTACGAAGTTAGTAATGTCAACGATATTGTTGATGGGGCGCATGCCTGCGGAAAGTAAGCAATCTGCCATCCACTTGGGAGAGGGAGCAACGCGGATATTTTCAACACTTGCGCCGATATATCTTGGGCAAAGGTCAAAATCTTCAACTGTAACGCTGATGGGCGTTTCTGCATCCTTTTTAACTGTATAGTTTACTTCGGGAAGTTTAATTTCCTTATTTAAGCAAACGGCAACCTCGCGGGCAATACCTAAAACGGAGTTGCAGTCGGGGCGGTTTGAAGTAACTGAAAAATCAATTACGCAATCGTCAGCACCGATAACGGTGTTAACGTCAGTACCGGGCGCCCATTTTTCATCTAAAATAAGAATACCGTAAACGTCAGCACCGGGGAAACCTGAACCTTGTAAGCAAAGTTCTTCGCCTGAACACATCATACCGTTGGAGGGAACACCGCGAAGCTTACCCTTTTTAATGTGCATGCCGTTAGGTAAGTGTGAATCGTTGAGTGCGGCAGGAACGTGTGCGCCGACAAAAACGTTATCAGCACCCGTTACGATCTGAACGTTTTCTTCTTGTCCGATATCAAGCTGACAGATCTGTAAGTGATCCGAATCGGGATGCTTTTCAATTTCAAGAATTTTTGCAACAACAACGTTAGTCATAACGCTGTTTTTTTCAATACCCTCAACTTCAAAGCCCTGCGAAGTCATTTTATCGCAGAGAACTTCAGGGGTAACGTCAATATCAACGTATCTTTTTAACCAATTAAGTGAAACTTTCATTTTTCTACCCCCTTATTTAAACTGCTTGAGGAAACGAATATCGTTTTCAAATACAAGACGAAGATCAGGAATTTTGTAACTTGTTGTGGTGATACGGTCAATACCGATACCAAATGCAAAGCCTGAATAAACTTCAGGATCGATTCCGCACTCCCTTAAAACGTTGGGGTGAACGATACCTGCGCCTAAAATTTCTATCCAGCCGGTGCCTTTACAAACTCTACAGCCTTTTCCGCCGCATTCTGTGCAGGAAAGGTCAACTTCAACTGAAGGTTCAGTAAAGGGGAAGTATGAAGGACGGAATTTAACCTTAACGTCATTACCGTACATTTCGTGAGCAAACTCCTCTAAAACGTACTTTAAGTGGCAAAGGTTAATGCCCTTATCAACAACAAGACCTTCAAGCTGATGGAAAACAGGTGAGTGTGTTGCATCAACTTCGTCAGCACGGTAAACTCTGCCGGGGCAGATAACGCGGATAGGAACGTTTCTTGATTTCATGGTTCTTATCTGTGCAGCAGAGGTCTGTGTTCTTAAAAGAATGTTTTTTGCAATATAGAAAGTATCCTGCATATCGCGGGCAGGGTGATCTTCAGGCAAGTTAAGTGCCTTAAAGTTATAATAATCCGTTTCAACATCAGGACCGTCAACAATATCAAAGCCCATTGAACGGAAGATCTCGCACATTCTCTCCTGAGTCAATGAAAGGGGATGAAGTGTACCGCGTCTTTCAGGGGACGCGGGAATGGTTACGTCAATAACCTCGTCCTTTAACTGCTGGGCGCGCTTAAGTGCATTAAGTTCGTCCTTTTTATTTGCGATAGCCTCTTCAATTAAGTTGCGAAGTTCGTTTACTTTCTGACCCATTTTAGGTCTTTCTTCAGGCGAAAGTGATCCCATTGAACGAAGAAGTTCAGTAAGTTCACCCTTTTTACCGGAAAACTGAACGCGCAAATTTTCAAGATCGTTGAGGTTTTCAATTTTTCCAAGTTGTTCCTCAAAGCGCATCTTTACGCCTGCTAATTTTTCAAGCATGATTAAATTCCTCCTAAAAAAATAAAAAGACTCTTCGCCAAGGGACGAAAAGCCGTGTTACCACCCTAATTCACACTCAAACAAGTGCCTCAACAACATAACGGTGTTTCTCCGTTCAGACCTACTTAAAACTGTTCAGCCTGACAACTCCAAAGGGAACTTCACAAAAACCGCCTTAAAAGCGCTTCCACCAATGCGCCTCTCTCTGTGTAAGTCGAAAATCTGCTACTTTCCTTTTTCACAGTCTTTAATATATGAGTGTATTTTATCATAGAGTTAAGAATTAGGCAAGCGGTTTTTAAAATAAAAGACAAGAGAAATGTTCTCTTGCCTTACTGATATTTCGTTTTCAAAAAGTTTTCAACGGCAACAATAAATTTTTTGGAGTTTTCAAGTTGCTCTTTTACTTCTGTTTCGGATACAATGTAAAAATCATCATAATCGCTACCTTGGCGAATTTCAACAAGAGCGTCGATCATTGGCGAAAGTTCTTTAGGTAAAAGATCTGTTTTAATATAGTTTTTTCTGAATTCTGCAATTATTCCTGAGTGCTTTTTTGAATCAATACCGTCTAAAGCCAATACGGCGCGCATAGCAGAAAAAACTGCATAGTATGAACGGTTGGCGACTGTTTTGTAATCACCAAGTTTCATAATTTCATCAGCAAAAGAAAGCCGTTCTTTCGCTAAATCAAGACGCGTTTTTGATAAAACGATTTTTTCTTCAGACAACAATATTTATGCCCTCCTTTTTAACATTTGCATAAAAGGGAACTGCATCAATATATTTATTAAAGGTTAAAGTATCTTTAAGGGTTACGGTAACGACAACGTCATGAAGAAGCCCAAGTTCTGATGTAAGGGATATAAAAGGTTTTTTATAAGCAGAAAGTTCTTCGCGGGGAACGTCGGCAAGGACCATAATATCAATATCCGAATCCTTTGTCTGATCACCGCGGGCGTATGAACCGTATAAAAGGGCAGAGTCAAACTTTTCGCCAAAAACAGATTTTGAAAGCAATGCAACTTTTTCGGTAATATCCGTTAATTGGTTTTTAGTGCACATTAAATCACGCCCCTTTCTTTAGTATATTATATACACTTTTTTTCAATAAGTCAATATTTTTGAAAAAATCCCTAAACTGCAAAAATTTGTCCCTAAACTGTATTGAAAGGGAAATAATATTATGGTATGATATAGTCGGGTGATTTTAATGAAAATAGCAATTCTTGACGATGAAAAGGTTTTTTTAGAGAGTTTTAGAGAAAAATTATGCGAGCACGAGCATTTTAAAAAAGCCGAAATAACTATATACACCGAAAGCAAAAAATTTCTTGATGATTTTTTTAAGGAAGGCTTTGACGTTGTCTTTCTTGACGTTGAGATGCCTGAAATTTCGGGCATTGAAATAGGCAAGACCATTTGCGAAAAAAGCAGACAGACGGTAATAGCCTTTGTTTCAAGTTATCCTGAATATGCCCTTGATGCCTTTGATTGCGACGCGGTAGGCTACATCATAAAAGGAGAAAATGAGTTTTTAAAGAATAAACTTGATAAGGTTTATAAAAAATATCTGCGCAGAAACAAAAACTTTGTCCTTGAAACGGGCAAGGGCAATGTAAACTTACTTTTAACGGACATTTTCTATATTGAATATTTCAGAAAATACTGCATTTATCACACGGCTAAAGGTGATTATTCTGTCCGTCAGACGTTAAAAAACGTTCTTGATGAACTTTCTGAATTTGGCTTTTATCAGGTGTACAGATGCTTTGTTGTGAATCTTCAAAAAATAAAGGAGATCCGCAAAACGGAAATAATTTTACAAAATAACGTAAAACTTACCGTTTCAAGGGGTATTTATTCCGAAATAGTTGATGCTTACGCAACGTACATGGCAGGTGTAGTATGAATTTTTACGATTTCCTTTTTGCGGCATTTGACGCGATCTTATCTTATATAACCGTATCATATCTGTTTTCTGCATTTTCCAAAAACGGCAGAATAAAGTGGAATTTTCTTCACGTTATAGCAATTTTATCAAGTTTTTTCGTAACTGCATTTGTTGAAAATGCCTTTATTACGATTATTCTTTCCGCTGTTTTCTACTTTGTGATCTCTCTTGAATATAAATTCAAGTGGTACGCTTCCGTATTTTTGTCCTTTATGGCAGTTGCCGTTTCAGTTTTAAGCGAAATGCTGGTAGGTCTTTTTATGATGACCGTCTTTTCCATGAATTTTGCCGAAACTCTTCTCGGCGTTCCGTATTTTATAGGACTTATTTTGTCCCGTTTCCTGTCCTACGTTATAGCCTTTATTTTAAAAACATTGCGCCACAGAATTTTCTATCATAAATTTGAAGGCAAATGGCTTTTGATATTTTCTTTACCTATTGCAAGCGTTGTTATATCTCTTGCGCTTTTATCCTTTTTAGGCGGAAACTCAAAAAGCACTGAAGCCTTTGCGTTGTGGGGCATAATTTTACTGATAATCAGCAACGTTTTAATCTTTTTCTTCCTTGATTCCATGCACCGCGATATTATAAACCGCGAAAAACTTGCCTTTTCCGATGAACTTATTAAAAAGCAGGAAGAACGTTATCAGGAACTTTGCGAAAACAATCTTGAAATAAAACGTCTTCGCCATGACCACAAGAATTTTCTTTTAGGTGTTCTTGCCGAACTTGAAGAAGGCAAAACGGAAGAACTTAAAGCACATTTAAAAAGCGAACTTGAACTTAAAAAAGATGCGGAAATAAATTCAGGCAACAGCGTTCTTGATATTGTTATCTCCAGCAAAATGAACGTTGCAAAAAAATATGATATTTCTTTTGAAACGGGATTTTACCGCATGAGTCAGGTGAAAATTCCCAATACCGACCTTGCCGTTTTAGTGGGTAACGCCCTTGATAACGCCATAGAGGGCGCAAAAAAAGTTGAGGGCAAAAAAGTAATAAGAATTTCCATAAGTTTAGGTGACGGGCAGATAATATTTTCCATTACAAACCCCACCGAAAAAAAGATCGACGTTTCTGAACTTACCACCACCAAGGATGATAAAGAAAACCACGGCTTTGGCATACTTTCCATAAAAAGTATTGCTGAACGCTATCAGGGCGACGCCGTATTTTTATCAACCGATAACACTTTTAAAACGGTCGTTTGTCTGAAAAACACAGAATAGGTACACATTTTGTCGATGTGGGGACAACCTCTTGAAAAAACTTTTTTTATTTGCTATCCTTAAAAATAAGAGATAACCCCTTCTTGCTCCTGCTATACACTATCTTCTGCACAAGATATATGAGAAGGGGGAACTCTCTATTTTACGTAAAAAAAGACACTGAAAAGTGTCTCAGAGCACTGACAAACCCCTGCAAACACAAACCCCTGCAAAATTTTTGCAGGGGTTTATTTCCATCGTTGCATTTCACTTGCAAAATGCGGTCATTTACGTCTGTGTAAACTCCCTTTTTTGCAAGTTCAGCGCCTTGGCTTGCAAGGGTTTCTCGAACTCTGGCAGCCTGCTGACTTTGTCAGCAGGCTGAAGCACCGTTACACGGTGCTTCTGTCCACTAAAATTGTGGGGATATTATAGGTCTTGGGGGTAAAGGTGTTTTTTTGCACTTCTTTGGAAAGATCGTCAACAAGAAGCGAAAAGACGCTTTTACAATCGTAGCCGATGGTGGTAAGACCGTTAAAGAAATATTCTGATGACGGCACGTTGTTTATGCCCATAACGGCAACGTCTTTGGGAACTTTTATTCCCTTTTTATTTAACGTGTGAATAAAGCCGAATGCGATCTCATCATATGCACAGATCACTGCATCGGGGCGATTATCATCTTTTAAAAAGTCAAAAGCGCATTCTTCACCGGCTTTTCCGAAACGCTGATTGCTTTTATAGGTGCGGAAAATGGAAAGGTCTTTTTCCTTAAGAGCGTTTAAAAGGTGGATTTCTTTGTGAGTAGAGTGGCTTTCGCCTGCATAGGCGATCTTCTTTTTGCCTGCTTTTATTAGGTGCTCAACACATTGCTTTAAAACAACGGAATAATCGATTACAAGTTTTGAGTATTTTTCAAGTCCTTTCTGGCAGACAATGGGAATATTGCCGTTTTCCGCATCAAAGGGAATATCGTTAAAGCATATAATTGAATCGTGGCTTGAATCTTCAATGGAGCGTTTTATGATGTTACGTAATTTTTCTTCGGAAAAATCGTTATAGTAAACGGTACAGTCAGAACCTTTTTCGCGGATGACTTCGGCTAATGCGGTTACCAAATCCGAATAGTGGGAACTGATTATTTCGGGGCAGATTATTGCCACGTTAATACTGTTCTTGCGCTTGTTTTCCATTTTTACGCGCTTCTTTTCGCGGAAATACCCTTGCTCATCGGCAATTTTTAAAACGAGTTCCCGCGTTTCGGGGTTAATATCAAAGGAGTTATTCAGCGCTCTGGATACCGTTGAAACGGAAACGTTTGCAAGTTTTGCGATTTTTTGTAACGTCATAAAACCACCTCAACACCATTATATCACCTTTTTGTGCGCTGTCAATTTTAAAAATAACGGAATTTTTTCAAAAAAAAGGAACCGAAAAATCGGTTCCTTAAAATTCTATGCATTTACTAATATTGCTGAACAGAAAGGCTTAAGGGTTATAGAGCCATCATAGGTGCTATCGGTTAAGATATCTTTCATTTTGCCGTCGAATTTAAGTGTTCCGCCTTCGCCTAAAATATCTGCAACCATAAGTCCTTTATGGTTTTCGCCTTCGCGGCGGACAACTACGATGCTTCCCGTAACATCAAATTTATCACCGTTGTTTTCAACAACTGCTTTTGAGATAATTCTTCTTAATTCCTTTTCTTCGGGAAGTGTGCCAAGGATAATTACCTTACCCTTGCCGATGGGAATTTCAAGGGCGCAAGGCTTACCGATCATAGAACTGTGTCCCTTTTTAATGGTGATAAGATTATTTTCGCCCATATCTTCAAAAATTTCAAAGGATTTTGAACATTTAACTTCTTCACCAAGTTCATTTACGCAGGTAAATGAGCCGTTATCGGTGGGGGTAATATAAAGTTGATATGCTTTTGTTAATTTCTCTAAAAATCCGTAGGGAGCATGGATATACTTTGTGCCGATCTTCGTTCTGATATCAGATAATGGGCCAACTACCCAAGTTCCGCCGTTTTCTACCCACTTGGTTATTTTTTCTTCAAAGTTGCCTTCTTCAAGAGTATAGGCAAAGGGCGAGAAGATAACTTTATATTTTTCGATATCTGCGCATAAGTCAATAACATCGGGGTGAACGCCCTCTTTAAGCATTAAAGAATAAAAATCGTAAACGTCGTTTTCGTTTTCCTTTAATTGGGTGTTTATCTGTTGCGTTAGGTGAATGTTCCAATTAAGGCTTTGGAACGTTAAAGCAACGTTGCTTTTAACCTTGGTGTTAAGCAAAAATTCTTCCGATTTTTTAAGATCCTTTGAAAGTTTAATAAGTTCGTTCTTGGTGTGGGTGAAACGACCTGACGAATCAAGAACAGCGCCGTGCATAAGTTCATGACCTGCATAGTGGGTGCGCCATAACCAATAAAGATTTGCATTTCCTCCAAACATATAGGCAATCCAAGAATTCATATGGATAAAGTTATCGTCAAAAACGTACATCGCGGGGGCGGTTGAACCACTCCACGTTGCCTGAGTTTCCGTTACCCAATAGGGAATTTTTGAAAAATTGCGCATATAGTCAAGCCAGAAAGTCATTGTGGGCATATAATCAGGCTGAGAATAGTGGTTGAACATTGCAACGTCAAGCTTTCCGTTAAGGTCGCGGTAGTTAAATGAGTTAAAGGGCATTGTGTCTGTGCCGATAGGTTTATTTGAGTGTTTGCGGATAACTTCCGCCTGAGCGTGCACAAACTCAACGTGGTTTTGTGCCATTGAAAGATGCCATTCCTGCTTAAGCTGAGGGTTGTGCCAGCCTATGGGCGCGGGGATAGCATCAATGCTTTCGTAGCCCTGACCCCAAAGGTGCAGGTTCCATTCCTCGTTAAGGTTTTTAACGGTGCCGTACTTTGCTTTTATGCGGTTGTGAAAATTTTTCATACAATGCTCGCATACGCAAGCCATATGGTCGTAGGGGTAAATTTCGTTATCAACTTGCCAGCCGATAACGTTTTCGTCATTTCCAAATTCCTCTGCCATTTTTTCGGCAATTTTTAAGGAATATTCAATATAATGGGGATTAGATGAGCAGCAATGGCGCCTTGTGCCGTGAGTAACTCTTGTGCCGTCAGCCTTTAAAACCGCCATATCGGGGTACTTATTGTAAAGCCAATTGGGCGGTGTGGCAGAAGGCGTTCCCAAAATAACGGAAATTCCGTTTTCGCCTAACTTGTCAATAACGTTATGAAGCCATGAAAAGTCGTAGTTTCCCTCACTTGGCTCCATATCAAACCATGCAAACTCGCCGATTCTTGCAACGTTAAAACCGACTTCTTTCATTTTTAAAATATCTTCGTCAATTTGTTCTTTTTTCCATGCTTCCGGATAGTAATCAGAACCTAAATATAATTTGCTCATAAAATTCTCCTTGAAGTTTTTTGTTTATTCTATCACGGAAAAAAGCCAAAATCAATAGTAAGATATTGATTTATTGAATTATATTGACAAAAAAAGCACCGTTGGGTGCTTTTTTGTTATCTTATAAATATTCCGTTTTCGTTTGCATCGACGGTCAAAGTTTCAAAAAGTTCAAGGTCTTTTTCCAAAATGGTCTTTGCGATAAGGGTTTCGACTTTACTTTGAATATAGCGTTTTAAAGGTCTTGCGCCGTAAATGAGATCAAAGCCTTTTTCGATAATAAAGTCCTTTGCCGAATCAGTAACCAGAAGATTAAGAGAACGGTCTTTTAAACGGTTTTCAAGATTTTTAAGCAAAATATCAATGATACCCTTAATATCCTTTTTAGTTAAAGGCTTGTAGAAAACGATTTCGTCAAGTCTGTTTAAAAATTCGGGGCGGAAACTTTGCTTTAACAAATTTTCAACCTGATTACGGGCATTTTCTGAAATTTCACCGTCTTCGCTGATTCCCTCCAAAAGATACTGTGAGCCTAAATTGCTTGTTAAAATAATTACCGTATTTTTAAAGTCAACGGTTCTGCCCTGGGAATCGGTGATTCTGCCGTCATCTAAAACCTGAAGTAAAATATTGAAAACGTCGGGGTGCGCCTTTTCGATCTCGTCAAAAAGAATTACCGAATAGGGGCGGCGGCGGACTGCTTCTGTTAACTGACCGCCTTCATCATAGCCAACGTATCCGGGAGGGGCACCGATAAGGCGGGATACGGAAAACTTTTCCATATACTCGCTCATATCAATTCTGACCATGTTCTTTTCATCGTCAAAAAGACTTTGGGCAAGTGCTTTTGCAAGTTCCGTTTTACCAACGCCCGTTGGACCTAAAAATAGGAAGGAGCCTATGGGGCGGTTGGGATCGCCAATGCCTGCACGGGAACGAAGAATGGCTTCTGAAACTTTTGTAACTGCTTCGTCCTGACCGATTACGCGCTCATGGAGAATTTTTTCAAGGTTAAGAATTTTCTCGCGCTCGCCTTCAACAAGTTTTTTAATGGGGATACCCGTCCATTTTGCAACGATGCCTGCAATTTCTTCGTCAGTTACCGTATCACGGATTAAAGATGAAGTTTTTGCTTTTTCTTCGGCATCCTTTAACTTTTTCTCAAGTTCGGGTAAGTAAGAATATTTTAACTTTGCAACCTTTTCGTAATCGTAAACACGTTGGGCATTTTCGATCTCAAGGTTGGTTTTATCAATATCGGCTTTTATTGTTTTAACCGATTCAATTTCGCTTTTATCCTTTTCCCACTTGGCTTTCATTTCGTTGAACTTTTCCTTTTCCTCGGAAAGTTCTTCCTTTAACTTTTCAAGGCGTTCAACGGAAAGTGTGTCCGTTTCCTTGGAAAGCGCCATTTCCTCAATTTCAAGCTGCATGATCTTTCGGCGCATATCGTCAAGTTCAGATGGCATTGAATCGATTTCCGTTCTTATTAAAGCGCAGGCCTCGTCAACAAGGTCGATTGCCTTGTCGGGAAGAAAACGGTCGGTAATATAGCGGTTTGAAAGAGTTGACGCGGCAATTAAAGCGTTATCGTGAATTCTTACGCCATGGAAAATTTCGTATTTTTCCTTTAATCCGCGCAGGATAGAAATGGTATCTTCAACGTCAGGCTCGGTTACCATAACGGGCTGGAAACGTCTTTCCAAGGCGGCATCTTTTTCAATATATTTGCGGTACTCGTCTAAAGTGGTTGCGCCGATACAATGAAGTTCGCCACGGGCAAGCATCGGTTTTAAAAGATTGCCTGCATCCATTGCGCCGTCGGTTTTGCCTGCGCCTACTATGGTGTGAAGTTCATCAATAAATAAAATTATCTTGCCTTCTGATTCCTTGATTTCCGTTAAAACGGCTTTAAGGCGTTCTTCAAACTCGCCGCGGAATTTTGCGCCTGCGATGAGCGCGCCCATATCAAGGGAGAAAATAGTTTTGTCTTTTAAGCCTTCGGGCACGTCGCCTCGAACGATTCTTTGCGCCAAACCTTCTGCAATGGCGGTCTTACCAACGCCCGGCTCACCTATTAAAACGGGATTGTTTTTCGTTTTTCTGGATAAAATGCGGATAACGTTTCTGATTTCCGTATCTCTGCCGATAACAGGATCAAGTTTTCCTTCCTTTGCGCGCTGAACAAGATCAAAACCGTATTTTGTAAGGGCTTCGTAGGTGTTTTCAGGCTCATCACTTGTAACTTTTTTTGAGCCTTTTACGCTTTCTAAAACAGAAATAAAGGCAGGCTTGGTAATTGAATAAGTTTTAAAAAGAGTTTTTAATTTTTCGCTTGGCGAATCTAAAAGGGCAACCATTATATGCTCAACGGAAAGATATTCATCACCGTTTTTCTGCATGATTTTCTCGGCATTTATAATAAGTTTTTCAACTTCGGGGGAAGCGTAGGTTTTTCCGCCGGACACTTTGGGCATGGCTTCAAGTATGTTTTTCGTTGCGCTTTTTAAGGAGTCAACGTCAACGTTCATTTTTGAAAGAATGCTTACTATAAGCCCGTTTTCATCGGTTATAAGCGCGTAAAAAAGATGTTCGGGCTTTATTTCCGCGCTCTCAAAGTCGTAAGCAATTTTCTGTGCATTCTGAATTGCTTCAATGGATTTTTTAGTTAATTTGTCGGTCATATCAGTACCTCCTTTACGGTATGGTTTTTAAGGCGAAGGATAATATCCTGCTCGCTGTAGCGTGAAGAAAGATAGTTTTTCATGCACTCATCAAAAAGCCTGATGTAACTGCTTATGGCGTTGGCAATTTCCTCGGCTGAGTAAGTCTTGTTGGGGTTTAAAGTTATGCTTCTTGTAAACTTGCCCTCGGAAAGAGTGTAAGTTACGTTTTTCTTAAACACGTTGCTTTCAAGATAACACCATAATTTGAAAAATTCGTTTATCTCGTTTAAAAGGGCAGGGGATTGGGTGCGGAATATTACGCTTAATCTGCCGATGGAATTATCTTCTACCGTTTTAAAAAGTTCCACGTCATATTTTATGGTGGGGCGGTAGCGGTAATCAAGATTGCCCTTTAAACTCATGGTGCTTTTTTGGGGAAGCACTTGGGGCACAAGATAAGTGCTTTCGTTTATTATATTCTCAATGGTTTTAAATATACTGTTTATGCGCATTTCGGGAGTGGTGTAAGAAACGTACTCCGCCAAAATCTGATTGATAAGGTTTGAGCGGTTGGTGTTATCCCTTAATGCAAGACGGTCAATTTCATAAACGATCTCGTCTGTTAAAATTACGCTGTATAAACTTTTACTCATATTCTTCGCCTTCTTTCTGTAAAGAATTGTAGCGCAAAATATAACTTTTGTCAACGGGTTTATATAAATTCTCATACAAGTTTCATAAAACTACGCTCAAATTCACTTATTTTTGAAAAAATATCATAAAAATTATGAATTTTTTATAAATAGGGTATTGACATTGGGGTTCGGGTCTGTTATAATAAGGGTGAAAATAAGAAAGAAAGACGTGAGTCCAATGGCAACGGAAGAGATACAAAACTAAATACTCATGGACGTTGAGTTTTATGGCGGAAAGAAAAAGTCTTTGCCTGAAACGATAAAATTTTTAGAAAGGAAATTGGTCCAATGTACTAACCGAGATACCATCTTTTAAGAAGAAAAGGACGTGGTTTATCATGAAAAAAAGGTTCTATCTCGAAATCTGAATGAAAGGAATCGGTCCAATGTTCTGAACAAGCGCAAAGGCGCAAAACAAAGTAACAACGTGAATTTTCAAGGATGTGTTTCTATGAGAAAAATTGTTTACTTGAAAATCTAGGAAAAGGAAATTAGTCCAATGTACCATTTAGTTAAATTTTTAGACAATTGAATAGCATTAACATAAAGTTTTTTAAAGTATAGTTATTATATTTAGTCCCCTGCAACGGTAGGGGACATTTTTTTATTTAAGCAAAGGGGGGGTGTATGCAACGCTTGCGCGTTGATGATATGCAATTTCTGCGAAATTGATGATATGCAAGACTTCGTCTTGATGATATGCAATGCTTCACTTCGTTTTGCATTGATTGTGGTATGCACCGTTGGTGCAACTTTATATGGAGATGTCACAAAAGCCACTCCTGTGTGAGGGTAGGGGGACCGCCGTAAGGTGGTGGAGGGGTTGTAATTAAGCACAAACATCACATTTTGTTCACAGTTCGATAAAGTGGAATGGCATTTAAAAGAACGTGATATTGGGGGAAGTTGCACTCAACTAAAAACTCGGCTACGCCATCGGTTCGAGAAATCGAACAAAACGCCAAAAACACCTAATTTGTTCGAGAAATCGAACAGCAGATATAATTGCTCGCAAGCGATATGCCCTGACGGGCGCGAAATATGCAACGCTTGCGCGTTGATGATATGCAATTTCTGCGAAATTGATGATATGCAAGACTTCGTCTTGATGATATGCAATGCTTCACTTCGTTTTGCATTGATTGTGGTATG
>JAZQII010000070.1:0-6199 GCA_045541035.1 Clostridia bacterium
GTTTCCTGCTTAATTGCTTCAACTGCCGCAGGAATAAGGTCGATAATACCCTTGTTCATATCAGTAAACTTGCTGAATTCAGCCTTTACTGCCGCAACGTTAATATCGGTGAAAATATTAACCTTGCTAATACCTTCCTTAATGGCTTGTCTGAAATCGTCATCAGTAAGACCTGAACCGCCGTGAAGAACAAGAGGTACGTCTACTGTTTTTGCAATGGTGCGGATTCTTTCAAAATCAAGTTTAGGCGGTAATTTATATGCGCCGTGAGCGTTGCCTACTGCAATAGCAAGAGCATCTACGCCCGTTTTATCAACGTAATCCTTTGCCATTTTGGGATCGGTAAAGAATTTTGAAGGATCAGCCATATGATCGCTGCCCTCTGCAGAGCCATCATTATCGCCAACGTGACCAAGTTCGCCCTCGATAGTTGCGCCAAAGGAGTGAGCAATATCTGCCATTTCCTTTACTTTCTTAACGTTTTCATCGTAAGAATCTGTTGAGCAGTCATACATGATTGATGAGAAACCAAGTTCAAGTGCTTTCAAGCAAGTTTCCCTATTTAAGCCGTGGTCAAGGTGAATTACTACCGGCACGCTTGCTTTTTTTGCCATGGGCAATAAGTAATATGAAACTTCTTCCAAAGGTCCGTAAGGGAAAAGAACTTCAGCAGTACCCATAATAACGGGAGAGCCCGTTTGTTCTGCCGCCGAAATAATTCCGCGGGCAAGTTCAAGGTTTACTGCATTAAAAAGTCCTACAGCATATTTGCCTTTTTTGGCATTATAAAGTACATCATTCAAATTAACAAGCATATTTTTTATCTCTCTTTTCTTTTAAATTGTTGGCAAAATTTTCGTATTTCTGCCTCTTCGATCAAACCGCTTGTGGCATCAGGCTTACCAAGAGCCATAACTGCCGCCGCTGAGCCAAATTCAAGAATTTCTTTATCTGTCCAGCCTTTGTAGATACCAATAAGTGTTCCCGCACAGAAAGCATCGCCTGCGCCGGTTGTTCCCTTAATATAGTCTTTAGGAAGGCTATAGGAATTTACTACGGTATATCCTTCATCTGAAAGGCAGACCGCATAATCAGGCATATGAATAACAACCTTTTCTCTGACGCCCATTTCTTTTAAGCGATATGCGATCTTTTCAATGTTCTCATCAGTTGGATCAATACCTGCAAGCTTGCCTGCTTCCATTTCATTGATTATAAGATAATCTGTATATTGAAGGCAAGGAATAACAATATTATATCTGTCAGAATTTTCACTGACTAAATCAATGGATGTTTTTACACCGCGATTTGTTGCTTCCTTTAAAATTTCAATACCTTCGCCATTATCAATTTTTTCTAAAAGAAGGAAATAGCCAAGATGCAAAATTTCAGAATCTAACGTTTCAAAATCAATATCTTCAAATCCAAATTCAGCACTTGCACCGGGATAGCAGAAGAAGGTTCTCTGCCCGTTTACAATGCTCATAACTTCGGTACAACTTGTGTTCTTTTCCTTTGTAACAACAAAAGCGCTAACATCTACACCGCCGTCACTTAACACCTTTGAAACGAAAACTCCGTTTTCATCATCACCGATTTTTCCAACCGCCTTAATTTTAATATCGGGGCAAATCTTTTTAAGGTCAAGCGCAACGTTAGGAACACAACCGCCTACAGCCTTTTCAATATTTTGAATCTGCGTAAGCTCACCGCTTTGGGGATATGCTTTTATTTCGTTGATTTTATCAACAAGCACGCTACCCGCAACAGCGATTCCTTTCTTATTTCCAAAATCCATTTTTTTACTTCCTGATTTTTATTTTACATTTCATATTCTAACAGACTTGTATTAAAAAGTCAACCGTTATGCATAAAAACATATATCTTTTGTTCTCATCCTCTTTAAACTTACCATTCAATTTCAAGAACAATTGGTTCTTCAATTAGATCATCAACGGGAATACCCGTAATATGCAAATATTCAGCCTCACATTTACCTGTAGCCCCGTCAAAAAACTCAGGCAGATACTCGATTTTTGCTTCAAGAGCTTTGCCCGTATTCATAAGTTTTACCTTTTTAGGAAGCGAAGGATAGTTTTTTAAATTTACCGCAGTGGAAATAAGTCCCTCATAAAAATGCAGATAGGTTTTGCCGTTTTTCTTAGTGGCATTGCAAATGTTTGCATGGGATTCATAGTCAAAAGTGTCCTGTTCGGCGTCCTCCAAGCAACATTCCATTCGATTGTACCAATCTCCGATTTTTTTAATGCGATTTGCATAATCGGGCGTAATTTCTCCTTCTGCTGACGGTCCTGCATTTAAGAGATAGTTGCCACCCATACTCATAATGCGATCGATTGAGCATTTTAAATGGCGAATAGAATAGAAATCCTCATTTTCGCGGTAACCCCAGCTCTGCTGACCAAGTGAATTACACGCCTCGGTCATACGAGTAAACCAACTACCCGCCTGCGAGCTGTATTCACGCTCAGGCGTGGAAAAATCGCCCTTACTCCAGCCTCTGTCGTTTATTAAAATATCAGGTTGAAGGCTACGAACCATCTCATTCATACTTTCATCATTGACCTTTGGCGGTATATCCCAAAACAACGTATAAATAGAGCCATAGTTTGTAAGCAGTTCTGTAATTTGATTTTTTACATACGTTTTATAAAGCTCTAAATCTACCTTATCCCTTTGAACGCATCTCCACTGATGGGTCGAATTTGGGTTATAGCCATACGGATGATGCCAATCGGGGTTTGAGTAATACAGAGATAAAAGTATACCGTGCTTTTTACAAGCATCTGAAAGCTCCTTTAAAACATCCTTACCGTATGGCGTGTTCATAATATTGTAATCGGTAAATTTTGTATCCCACATACAAAAGCCGTCATGATGCTTGGTTGTAAAGCAAATATACTTCATTCCCGCAGATTTTGCTAACTTTACCCACTCTTCAGGCTCATATTTAACGGGATTAAATTTATTTGCAAGATCTTCGTATTCTGTCCTATCCATTTGGAACCGTGCAAATACCTGATCCTGAATACCAGTCAAAGCATAGATCCCCCAATGGATAAACATACCGAATTTATTTGTATTAGGCATTTTTTTACACCCTTTCTTTTTAAGCAATTACTATATTAATTATAAATTCCCCTCTTGACATTGTCTTTAAAATATGTTATTTTGTTGCTGTAAAATTTACAATATCTTATGATTTTGGAGATCGAATTTGTTTTATTTTCACTTTGGTCAATTTGGCACAAGGCATAAACCGAGGGAAATTTGGCACGGTAGTCTGCCATCAAGATACCTCCTGATGCATTTTAAAAATAATTTCTTTATTGAAGTCGACGGAAAAAGGATGGGCGGCAAAGCGGGCGATTTTGTTTTGCATGCCCCAAACGGTAACTACGCACACGGCTCTCTTTCCGCCCGTGAAGGCTTTATTAACGATTGGATGTTCTTTTCTGCTGACGATTCAGAGCTTGAATTTTTGCAAAAAATGCCTTATGACAGACCAGTTTCTAACGGTGATACAAAATCCTTTTCCAAATTTTTTTCTGAAATACTAACCGAAAATCTGTATAATGATGAATTTAGCAAAGCGTTGATATCGAATCATATTTATCAGTTGTTAATAACGTTGAAGCGTGCCGAAACAAATGAAAACAAAGCAAAAAACAAGCTTCATCACGAATTTAATGAACTCCGGCTACATATTCATAAGCATTGCAACCAAGAATGGACATTGGAAACGATGGCAAAAAAATCAGGTTACTCTGCCAGTCATTTTTGCGCTTTGTATAAGCAATTTTTTGGGATCACACCCATTGATGACCTTCTTAATGCCCGATTGCAGACAGCAAAAGAGCTGATCGTTTTAAAAAATCATAAAATCGGTGAAATTGCAAGCTTGTGTGGATTTTCGTCAATACATTACTTTTCGGAATTTTTCAAAAAGAAAACGGGAAAATCCCCCAGCGAGTATTACACAGAATTATTGTAAATTAAGGAGCATTTTTATGAAGATTGCAGTTATTCGTAAAGCAGAAAGTGATTTTGAAAAAATTTTGGGCAGATATGCTCAATTAACGCTATTTGATCCTGATGAAAAAATCAGCCTTGCAGGCTTCGATGCCTGCGCAATATTAGGCGGAACAGAGGAAGAACCTATCAGCCTTTCTATTGACACGCGCCTTGAGGTTGAGCGTTTTATAAAAAGCAAAAAACCCGTATTTATGGAGTGGTGCAAGAGCATCTGCTACACTTATATTGACGAAGGCAGAAAAATTCAAACGGTCTCTCAACGAATGATCTATTCAGGTGAAAATACTAATCAGCTTCATAAAGGCGATCTTCTCGATGATCACGCCAACATCTTTTATCCCTTTTGCGGTATGATTGGCAAAGAAGAGCCTATTCTATGCCTTGCAGGACACGTTGTTTCTCACGATAAAACTGAATTGACAGAATATTCTCCTGAACAATACACGCTTTTTAAATTAAAGGAAAACGTGATGATCTGCGCTTTCCGCTTTGCTTCCTATGTTCAGGCACGTTTTTCACCTCACTCACGTTGGGACGAAATAGCATCCATCATCATTTCGTTTCTTTTAAATAAGAAAGTATCGGTAACCACAGAGCCCGCCCTTTCTCTGAACCATCCTCCCCTATCTTCTTCAGAATGTTTTCAGCGTGGACTTAACTGGATAGAGGACGCACAGCTTCTTCTCAAAAACGGTGAAGACGGTGCTCTTGAAGGATTTTCTCACAATATTCTTCCCGATGGAAAACAGTTCTACAGTACCGCCGTGCGCAACGATTGTTCAGGTGAACTTGGCGGAGCATATTTCTTTGATTGGTTTAACAATAAAAACGAAGACTCTCTTCAAAAATATAAAAATCTTCAAAAATTTTCCTTTGAAAAACTTTACGTAAATGAAGGCATTCATAAGGGTATGATGCGTTGGAGTTCAATAGCCTGGGACGTGTGCTATCATGATGACGTTGCTCGAACTGTTTTAGGCACGTTACTTCAAATGGAATTGACTTCCGATAGACAGTATCTTGATAAACTCTGCGGTGCATTAGATTATCTTGTTGCCACAACGGGTACTGACGGTTTGCGTATCAAGCGCACCGATGCACAGTATCTTTCCAAAGAAGGCATTGAAAAGCTGAAAAATTCGCCTTCTGACTTCCCCTGCGCCCACCACAACGGCTATTATATGGCAGTTTTGATCCTTGCATATAATATTACGGGAAATAAAGCTTATCTTGATGTTGCGATAAAGGGAATTGAAACGCTTATGTCATCTTTCCCTGATACAATCAGAGAGCATAGTGAAACTCAGGAGCTGTGCAGGCTCATTCTTCCCCTTGCCTGCCTTTACAGCACAACAAAAGAAGAAAAGCATCGAGCATACCTTTATGAGGTAACAAACCGCCTCGAAAAATACCGTCACAAAAATGGCGGATATCTTGAACACGATACGGGCTATAAGGCTTTAAGGAGCAGAACGTCAGGTACAGAATCATCCTTACTTGCAGATAATGGTGATCCCGTGCAGGATCTTCTCTATTCGATCAACTGGTTGCCTTTAGGTTTTGCTTACGCCTTTAAAGCTACAAAAGATAATTTATTCCTTAATCTATGGAAAGATATTGTAAGCTTCTTATCTGAAATACAGATAGAGAGCAATGATAAATCATTTAACGGTGCCTGGATGCGCGGAATAGACTGTGAGCGCCGCGAAGCATACGGTATGCCCCACGACGTAGGTTGGGGTCCCTGCGCAATAGAAAGCGGGTGGACTGTAGGTGAAATCCTTATGGGCATCGGCTATGGAATAGCAATAGGAATGGATAAATAAATATAGGGTCTGTCCCACTTTACAGTGATGGAACAGACCCTTTTTATTTTGCAAAAAAGAATAACCGCCAATAGCTTGTGTACATACGTTGCGCCATAGCATATTATAAAATGGATAACTTTGTTTTTTGGTAGTTTGAACTTAATGTCACGAGTAAAATGTGCATGAAAACTGAGGATTTTCTTGACTATATGAAATATTGTTTATATTCGGGTTGAGATTTTAAATCTTTCATTAAATCTTCTACGTTTGCGAACAAAGAACTTCCGCAAATTCCTAAATATGGTTCCCACATAGCAGGAAGTGCATCTTCGTTA
>JAZQII010000071.1:0-46338 GCA_045541035.1 Clostridia bacterium
ACAAAATATCCCTCCAACTCCTTGGCCCACAGAACGACATGGCTACGATCCGACTTGTTTTTGCAAGTCCGCAATTATCAAATTCCTCACGCAAAATTGCATCTGCTTCACGAAGTGCATGAAGTCTGTCGCGTGTAATTGCACCAAGACATCTTACGCCAAGACCCGGTCCGGGGAACGGCTGACGGTCAACCATTGCTGCAGGAAGACCCAAAGCCTTACCTACAACACGTACTTCATCTTTATAAAGAAGTTTTATCGGCTCAACAAGTTCAAACTTCATATCTTCGGGAAGACCGCCGACATTATGATGAGCCTTTACACCGTCACTTTCAAGAATATCGGGGTATATTGTACCCTGTGCAAGGAAGTCAACATCATCAAGCTTACGTGCTTCCTCATCAAAAACAACTATAAATTCACTGCCGATGATTTTACGTTTTTTCTCAGGCTCTGCTACACCTGCCAACTTATCGAGAAAACGGTCTGTGGCATCGATATAAATAAGATTTGCATCTAATTCTTTTCCGAACACTTCAACAACCTGTTCGCTTTCACCTTTACGCATCAAGCCATGATTAACGTGAACACAAACAAGTTGTTTGCCTATTGCTTTAATAAGAAGTGCTGCAACAACAGATGAGTCAACACCGCCTGAAAGTGCAAGCAAAACTTTTTTATCCCCCACTTGTGCCTGAACCTCTTTAACTTGTTCATCAATAAACTTTTGTGCAAGTTCAGGTGTGGTAATACGTAACATTGAATCGGGACGCTTAACAATATCCATAAAAATTTCCTCCTGATATTTTATGAAAAATATTATACAACAAAAATTATTTTTTTGCAATTATTTCATACAAAATTACAAGAAAAAATTTTTTTGCGATTTTTTCAAAAAACTGTTGACAAAATTTTCAAATATGTGTATCATATTCGTGTAGTTAGCAATGGCTAACTGATTTGTTTGTGATCGAGTTAGCATAGACTAACTATACAGAGAGGAGTTGTGTTACATGAAAACTTTAAAAGATGCCAAGATCGGGCAGACCGTAACAGTAAAAAAACTTCATGGAGAAGGACCTATCAGACGACGTATAATGGATATGGGTATTACAAAAGGTGTTGAGATCTACGTTAGAAAATTCGCACCGTTAGGCGATCCCATGGAATTATATTTAAGAGGTTATGAACTTTCATTAAGAAAAGACGATGCCCAGATGATTGAAATTGAATAAGCGAACAGAGAGGATATAAAGATGGAATATAAAATTGCCATTGCAGGTAACCCTAACTGCGGTAAAACAACACTTTTTAATGCTTTGACCGGTGCAAACCAATACGTAGGCAATTGGCCGGGCGTAACAGTTGAGAAAAAAGAGGGTAAATTAAAAAATCATGACGATGTAATCGTAACCGACCTTCCCGGTATCTACTCACTCTCCCCCTATACATTAGAGGAAGTTGTTGCCAGAAACTATCTTGTTCAAGAAAAACCCGATGCCATACTTAATATTGTTGACGGAACAAACCTTGAACGAAATCTTTATCTTACAACACAACTTTTAGATTTGGGAATCCCCGTTGTTATTGCTATAAACATGATGGATATAGTTAGAAAAAACGGCGATTCAATAAACATTGAACTTCTTTCAAAAGGTCTTAAATGTAAAGTTATCGAAATCTCTGCTTTAAAAGGCGATGGAATTCAGGAAGCCGCTGAACTTGCAGTAAACGAAGCAAAGAACAGCAGTTTTTCACACATTCACATTTTTTCAGGTACTGTTGAGCACGCTCTTGCACATATCGAAGAAGCAACGGTGCATCACTTAAATGAAGACAGTCAGCGTTGGTATGCAGTTAAACTTTTTGAAAGAGATTCACGTGTTCGCGAAGAATTAACTTTAAACGAAGATATTTTAGCGCATATAGAAAAAGATATTGTCGACGTAGAGAATCATTATGATGATGACTCCGAAAGCATTATTGCCAACGAAAGATACGTTTACATAACCGATCTTGCAAAAAAATGTTTCAAAAAGAAGCATAACAAAAAATTATCAACTTCCGATCAAATTGACAGAATCGTTACTAACAAGTTCCTTGCATTGCCTATATTCGTTGCGGTTATGTGGCTTATTTACACGATCTCAATCGGTACTGTTGGCGATTGGACCGTTGGATTTATGAACGATACGCTTTTTGGCGAATGGATCGTTCCGGGCGTAACATCATTACTTGAAGGTTGGAACTGTGCACCTTGGCTCACAAGCCTTGTTGCTGACGGTATTGTCGGCGGCGTTGGCGCTGTGCTTGGTTTTGTGCCTCAAATGCTCATTTTATTCCTGCTTCTTTCAATTCTTGAAGATTGCGGATATATGGCTCGCGTTGCCTTTATTATGGATAGACTTTTCAGAAAATTCGGTTTATCGGGAAAAAGTTTTATCCCCATGCTTGTTGCTACCGGCTGTGGTGTTCCCGGAATAATGGCAAGCCGTACAATTGAACAAGACCGCGACAGAAAAATGACTGTTATTACCACCGGATTTATCCCTTGCGGTGCTAAAATGCCTATTGTTGGTCTTATTGCAGGTGCACTTTTCGGTGGAAGCGGTTTAATTGCAACTGCCGCATATTTCATAGGCGTTGCCGCCGTTGTTATTACCGGACTTATTCTTAAAAAGACCAAACCTTTTGCAGGAAACCCCTCCCCCTTTGTAATGGAACTTCCCCAATACCATGCACCCGTTGCTTCAAACATTTTCCGTGCAACTTGGGAACGCGGTTGGTCATTTATCAAGCGTGCAGGCACGGTAATTCTTGCTGCAAGCGTTCTTATCTGGATTTTAAACAGTCTTTCATTTGAGAACGGATTCCACTATATTACCGAAGAATACGGTGGTGCTTCTATTCTTGAAATGATCGGAAAGCCAATTGCATTTATATTTGTTCCTTTGGGATTTGGAAACTGGCAGTCAGCCGTAGCAACCATTTTAGGTCTTGTAGCAAAAGAGGAAGTTGTTGGAACATTTGGCACTCTTTCATCCATGGCTAATGCAGACCTCGCTATGGAAGGTGATGCCGCAACTTATGCAACTATCGCGAAAGAGTTTTTCAATAACAACGCTCTTGCAGGCTTCTCATTTATGATGTTTAATCTTCTTTGTGCACCTTGCTTTGCCGCTATGGGCGCAATCAAGCGTGAAATGAACAACTGGAAATGGACCGCATTTGCAATTACTTATATGTGTGTATTTGCTTATGCCGTATGCCTTATCGTATATCAGTTAGGCTCATGGTTCTTTGGTGGCGGTAACATTATAGGTACGATCATTGCAATTATAGTTCTTGCATTTATACTTTATATGCTTTTCAGAAAAAACAAACATAACAATTAAGAGGTGAAACATATGTGGCCAACAATTATTATTGCTTCAATTATTGCAATTATAGTGATCGCAATAGTTGTAAATGAAATAAAAAAGAGAAAAGAAGGCAAAGGTTCTTGCTCCTGCGGTTGTTCCGGCTGCGCTATGAAGGACTCTTGTCATAGTAAAAAATAGATTCCCCTAATATTCATCAAAAAAACAACGTAGCAACCGTAAAAGGTTGCTACGTTGTTTTTATATTTGTTCAATAAATTCAAGTACCACACTATCACAAAGATCAAGACCTTTTTCTGTTAAAGATAATTGATCGTTTTGTAAATCAATAAGATGTAACTCTTTTAATTTTTTTATTACAGTAATGTATTTTTTAAGAAAATTGCAGTTGAATTTATTATTATATTCATTTAAATTTATTCCTGAATTCATTCTTAAACCAAGCATCAAGAATTCTTCTTCCATATCTGTTAAAGATAATTGTTCCTTGTTTTCAACAATATTTTTTTGAGAAATGTACTTTTCAATATCTGTTGTGTTATTATATCTCGCACCGTTATAATAAGAATGCGCCGCACAACCGAGACCTATATATTCATTACATTTCCAATAGTTTATATTATGCTTGCACTCATAGCCTTTTTTAGCATAGTTTGATATTTCATATTGATATATTCCGTTTTTTGAAAATACTTCATTTATCATTTTATACATCTGACGTTCAGTATCTTCATCGGGAACAGATATCTCATTACGTTCATATGCAGCCCCTAACGGCGTTGACGGATCAAGAATAAGAGAATAGCAGGAAATATGCGTTGAGCCGTAATTTACCGCTCTATTAAGCGTTTCGCGCCACATTTCAAGAGTTTGATCAGGCAAAGCAAATATAAGATCAAGGTTATAGTTATTAAACCCTGCTTTTTTTATATTATTTATAGCATCTTCAAACTGCTTTAAAGTATGACTTCTGCCAAGTTCATTTAAAACGTTATCAGAAAGAGATTGTGCACCAACGGAAATTCTGTTTACTCCCCCGTTTCTTGCAGACACAAGTTTATCAAAGGTCAATGATTGGGGATTTGCCTCCATAGAGAATTCTGCATCGCTTTTTATTTTAAAGTTCTGATGCAAAAAAGCGCATAGATCTTCGATCTGTTCACACGACATCAAACTCGGCGTTCCGCCGCCGATAAAAACGGTGGAAATTTCTTCACCTTTAAATTTTTCTGCTTCATTTTTTAAAGCATGCAAATAAGGCGGCAGAAAATTCTCTCTACCGCCAAAGGATACAAAATCACAATATGAACATTTTTTATAACAAAATGGAATGTGAATATATAATCCGCGCATTTTAATCTAATTTCAAAACCGCAAGGAAAGCTTCGGAAGGAACTTCTACGCTACCAACCTGGCGCATACGTTTTTTACCCTCTTTTTGCTTTTCAAGAAGTTTCTTCTTTCTTGTAATATCGCCGCCATAGCACTTGGCAAGAACGTCCTTACGCATTGCACGTACAGTTTCACGGGCAATTACTTTTCCACCGATAGCAGCCTGAATGGGAATTTCAAAGAGCTGTCTCGGTATTACGTCTCTTAACTTTTCGGCAACCATTCTTCCATGAGCATAGGCTTTATCCTTATGAACAATAACTGAAAGTGCATCGCACATATCACCGTTTAAAAGGAAATCAAGTTTAACAAGCGCACTTTCCTGATATCCTGCAAGTTCATAATCAAAAGAAGCATATCCACGGGTTCGTGATTTTAACGTATTAAAGAAATCATAAATGATTTCGTTTAACGGCATACGATATTCAAGAACTGCACGGTTTTCATCTGCATAATGCATATTGATATATTCACCGCGTTTTTCAATGCAAAGATCCATTACGGCACCGATATAATCTTTAGGCGTCATAATATTTGCCTTAACTATGGGCTCACGCATTTCCTTAATTTCATCAACTTTTGGAAGATTTGCAGGGTTATCAATGCGGAGTTCTGTACCGTCAGTCTTTGTAATTTCATAAATAACGCTTGGTGCAGTTGTTACAAGGTCAAAATCAAATTCGCGTTCTAAGCGCTCCTGAATAATTTCCATATGCAACAATCCAAGGAAACCGCAACGGAAACCATAGCCTAAAGCAGCAGAAGTTTCAGGTTCAAAAGTAAGTGAAGCATCATTTAATCCCAACTTTTCCAAAGCATCGCGAAGATCATCGTACTCGCTTCCGTCAGCAGGATAAATACCGCAGAAAACCGTTGGCATTATCTTTTTATACCCAGGAAGCGGTTCAGTTGCAGGATTATCATCATCAGTAATCGTATCACCTACACGCGTTTCGCTTACCGTTTTTATACTTGCGGAAATATAACCTACTTCACCTGCACAAAGCATCTCCGTTTCACGGTAATTAGGTGTGAAAACACCAACTTCAGTAACATCAAAGGTATGATTAGAATGCATCATTCTGATCTTTGTGCCAACCTTAACCGTTCCGTTCATAACACGAACAAAACTTAATGCACCTTTATAGTTATCATAAACAGAATCAAATATCAGTGCTTGAAGCGGCTCGCTGTCATCACCTTTCGGCGGCGGAACATCGCGAACGATCATCTCAAGAACTTCATGAATGTTAATGCCCTCTTTTGCAGAAATTCTGGGCGCATCCATACAGGGAATTCCGATAATGTCCTCAACTTCTTGCGCTACGCGTTCAGGTTCTGCACTTGGAAGGTCAATCTTATTTATTACAGGAAGAATCTCAAGATCCTGCCCTACCGCAAGATAAACGTTTGCTAACGTTTGCGCCTCAACGCCTTGGGTAGCATCAACAATAAGTATTGCACCTTCGCATGCATTAAGTGAGCGTTCAACCTCATAGGTAAAGTCAACGTGGCCGGGAGTATCAATAAGGTTAAGCATATACTCCTCGCCATCATCAGCAGTATAGAACATACGAACAGCCTGAGATTTAATAGTTATTCCTCTCTCCTGCTCAAGTTCCATAGTATCAAGCAACTGTGCACGCATTTCACGTGAACTTACTGTGCCCGTTTCGTCAATAAGACGATCTGCTAAAGTTGACTTACCGTGGTCAATATGTGCAATTATACAAAAATTACGTATTTTGCTTTTATCAAATGACATTATATTCCTCAATTACTTGCCGCAGCATTTTTTATATTTTTTACCGCTTCCGCAGGGACAAGGATCGTTTCTGCCTACAGTATTTGCGCTTACTGCCTGCTGTTCCTGACGCCATGTACGGGTAATCTCTGTACGCTTTTCTTCAGGAAGAACATCGTTCCACTCCTTTAATTCATAAAGCCACTTTGCCTTTGCATTAAGCATATTATAAAAAAGCTTTTCAGGAATGATGTTCATTTCAATTTCTGTTTCTTCTTCGATTTCCTTAACATCAAGTTCCTTTTCAAGAGAAGTATTGATACCGTCAACAAAAGGCGCAAAAATTGCAGTTTCCATATTGAATTTTTCTGCAAGTTCTTTTGCAGTACCTTTTAAATTAAAACTCTTTTCGCCAAGAATTACTTTATATGCTTCTGTTTCCTGCAAATAATAAGTGTTCCATAACTCTCTCTGCTGCATTTCGCTCTGGCAGAGTTCCTGCATGTTTTCCCATGTTTCGTAAATTTTCATTTTCATTTCTCCTTACATTTCATCATATTTATTCTTAATTGCTTCAAGGAATTGACGGCTGTTTACCGCTTTTTTGTTTTCTAATGTTGAAAGAATATAAAGGTCCTTAGTCATTATACCGCTTTCAATAGTTGCAATTGTTGCCTTTTCCATTTTATCGGCAAACTGAACAAGTTCATCATTTCCGTCTAATTGACCGCGCTTACGAAGACCGCCGGTCCATGCAAAAATGGTTGCAACAGAGTTTGTGCTTGTTTCCTCACCGTCACGGTATTTATAATAGTGTCTTGTAACAGTTCCGTGTGCGGCTTCATATTCATACTTGCCGTCAGGTGAAACAAGAACGCTTGTCATCATAGCAAGTGAACCAAATGCAGTTGCAAGCATATCAGACATAACATCGCCGTCATAGTTCTTGCAGGCCCAGATATATCCGCCTTTTGAACGGATCACACGCGCAACAGCATCATCAATAAGCGTATAGAAATATTCTATACCCGCTTCTTCAAATTTTGCCTTATAATCATTCTCATATATTTCAGCAAAAATATCTTTAAAGCGATGATCGTAAGTTTTTGATATTGTATCTTTTGTGGCAAACCAAAGATCCTGCTTTTTATCAAGAGCATATTCAAAGCAGGCGCGAGCAAAACTTTCTATAGAAGCATCAATATTGTGAAGGCCCTGAACAACACCTGCACTCTTATCAAAGGTAAGTATCGTTTCTTTTCTTTCGCCATCTTTTCCTCTTATAACAAGTTCAGCCGTTTCGCCTTCTTCAACACGGAATTCAACATTTTTATAAACGTCACCATAAGCATGACGGGCAATAATAATAGGTTTTTCCCAATTTGATACAACGGGTTTTATTCCGTCAACAACAATAGGCTCGCGGAATACCGTTCCATCAAGAATTGCACGAACAGTGCCGTTAGGACTTTTCCACATCTTTTTAAGATTATATTCTTCGACTCTCTGTGCATTTGGCGTAATGGTTGCACACTTAACACCTACGCCGTATTTTTTAATTGCCTCTGCCGCCTCAACAGTAACCTTATCTTCAGTTTTATCACGATACTCAAGACCGAGATCGTAATATTCACTTTTAAGATCAACGTAAGGCAAAATGAGAAGTTCTTTTATCCATTGCCAGAGAACCCTGGTCATTTCATCGCCATCAAGTTCAACAATAGGCGTCGTCATTTTAATTTTTGCCATTTTTACAGTACCTCCTCTGTTCATAAAAACATATTTATGATATTATACTATAAAATGCAAAAAACACAAACTGATTTTTTAAAAAAAGTGATTGACGAACAAAAAAAATTATGTATAATATATTATGTGCTTGGGGGTATAGCTCAGTTGGCTAGAGTACTTGACTGGCAGTCAAGGGGTCATGGGTTCGAATCCCATTATCTCCACCAGAAAAAGCGACTTGATTATTCAAGTCGTTTTTTTATTTAATTGATTATTTTTCTACATTATGTTATAATGTTTGTCGAGGTGAGTCCCATGAAAAAACAAGGTATTATAATAATTCTCATAACATTTTTTGCTTGCTTATGTATGGGCATTGTAGATGCCGTTATTCAACCCGGATATTTTATAAAATCAGTTTTTAAACTTGTTTTGTTTTTAGGATTACCTTTAATATATACTTGTTTTAATAAAGGTTTTGATATCAAGTCTTTGTTTAAATTGCACAAGAACGGTCTTTTCACCGCATTAGGTATGGGAATAATCCTTTACGGCGTTGTGTTAGGTGCCTTTTTTCTTTTCAGAAATATTTTTAATTTTTCAAAATTAACAACAAGCCTTACATCTTCAACCGGCGTAGATAAAAACAATTTTATTTTTGTTGCGATTTATATTTCCTTTATAAATTCTTTTCTTGAAGAATTCTTTTTCCGAGGTTTTGCATTTTTAAAATTAAAAAATGAAATACCAAAAAAGTGGGCATATTCAATCAGCGCGTTGCTTTTTGCACTATATCACATTGCCATGATGATCGGATGGTTTGATTTTTCAGTTATTCTTCTTGCAATTATAGGACTTTTTATCGGTGGCATTATTTTCAATTTTTTCAACGAAAAATACAATAATATATATCTTTCGTGGATAATTCATATGTTCACGAATTTTGCAACAAATACTATTGGTTTTATTCTATTTAACGCTTAGTTGGAGGATTTTATGAGATTACTTATTATCAGGCACGGCGATCCCGATTATGCCATTGACGGACTTACCGAAAAAGGAAAAATCGAAGCAGAACTTTTGAAAAACAGAATGGTAAAAGAGGATATTTCAAAAGTTTACTGTTCAATATACGGTCGGGCAATGAAAACCATCGAACCAACGCTTAAAGCAAAAAACATGACCGCAACATATTGTGATTGGTTAAGGGAATTTGATTACAGTAAAATTAAAGTCCCCTATCTTGATAGAGAAAAAATTGCATGGGATCTTTTACCTTCTTTTGCAAATAATTATCCTGATTTATTTATTGCCGATAAGTGGATGAACGTCGATTTTATTAAAAATTCAAACGTATATGAAAGTTATAAGCACGTTTGCAATGAATTTGACAAGGTTCTTGCCGAACACGGTTACGTGAGAGATAACTTCAATTATAAAGTAACAAACTCAAATCATGATACTTTGGTATTTACTTGCCATTACGGGCTTACAAGCGTACTTTTATCCCATTTAATGAATTGTTCTCCATACACTTTATGGCAACATGCTTTTACACCGCCAAGTTCTGTTACAACATTTTTCTCCGAAGAACGAGAAGACGGTGTTGCCTCGTTCAGGGCATCGGGAATCGGTGATATTTCCCACTTATACATCGGCAATGAACCTGCCGCCTTTGCAGGAAGATTTTGCGAATGTTTTAAAGACGATACAAGACATTAAAAAATTGGCTATCAATTGATAGCCAATTTTTTTATAATGTTGAAGCCATAACGGCTTTAATGGTATGCATACGGTTTTCAGCTTCATCAAATACGATGGAAGCATCGCTTTCAAACACTTCATCGGTAACTTCCATACAATCAATACCAAATTTTTCACTGATCGTTTTCCCGATAGTAGTATTAAGATCGTGGAATGCAGGGAGACAGTGCATAAATTTGCATTGAGGTCCCGCATTTTTCATAATTTCAGCGTTAACCTGATAAGGCATAAGTTCATCGATACGTTCTTCCCACACTTCGTCAGGCTCACCCATAGAAACCCAAACGTCAGTATAAATAACGCTTGCATTTTTTGTTGCGATCATCGGATCTTCGATAAACTCAAGGACCGCACCCGTTTCTTTTGCAATATTTTGACACTCAGCAACAAGTTTTTCATCGGGGAAATATTTTTTATTTGTGCATGCAACAAAATGCATTCCCATTTTGGCACAGCCAACCATTAAAGAATTTCCCATATTATATCTGGCATCGCCCATATATACAAGTTTAATATTTTCAAGTGAACCAAAGTGCTCTTTTATCGTCATAAAATCAGCAAGTATCTGGGTTGGATGGAATTCGTTAGTAAGTCCGTTCCAAACGGGAACGCCTGCATATTTTGCTAAATTTTCAACAATATCCTGACCGAAGCCGCGATATTCTATACCACCATACATTCTTCCGAGAACTCTTGCAGTATCAGCAATAGATTCCTTTTTGCCGATCTGTGAACCTGATGGATCAAGATAGGTCGGATGCATGCCTAAATCTGCAGCAGCAACTTCAAAAGCGCAACGTGTACGGGTACTTGTCTTTTCAAAAATAAGTGCAATACTTTTTCCCTCGCAAATTTTATGAGGTATGCCTTGTTTTTTCTGCTTTTTTAATTCAATAGCATAATCAATTAAACCGTTTATTTCTTCCGTTGTAAAATCAAGAAGTTTTAAAAAACTTTTACCTTTTAAATTCATAATAAACCTCTTTTAAAGAACTTTAGCAAGGAAAGACTGTAAGCGTTCGCATTTGGGATGGTTAAACAATTCATCAGGTGTGCCTTCTTCGGCAATTACACCGTCATCAAGGAATATAACTCTGTTTGAAACTTCTCGTGCAAAACCCATTTCATGAGTAACAACAACCATGGTCATTCCTTCTTTTGCAAGTTCTTTCATAACGTCAAGAACTTCGCCAACCATTTCAGGGTCAAGGGCACTTGTAGGCTCATCAAAAAGCATTACGTCAGGTTCCATGCAAAGGGCACGGACAATAGCAACACGCTGTTTCTGACCACCTGAAAGTTGATTGGGATATGAACCTGCCCTATCATCAAGCCCAACTCGCTTAAGAAGTTCCATTGCTTTCTTTTCCGCTTCTGCCTTTTGCATCTTTTTGAGCATAATAGGTGCGCAGGTCAGGTTTTCAAGCACAGACATATGGGGAAACAAATTGAACTGTTGGAAAACCATTCCCATTTTCTGACGGTGAAGATTTATATCTACTTTTTTATCAGTAAGGTCTTCGCCTTCAAAAATTATGTTTCCGCCCGTAGGCTTTTCAAGAAGATTAAGGCAGCGAAGAAACGTTGATTTACCGGAACCTGACGGTCCGATAACACAAACAACGTCGCCTTTGTTTATTGTAACGTTAATGCCTTTAAGAACCGAAACGCCTTCAAAGTTTTTTTGCAAGTTATTAACGCTTATCATTCTTTGCCAATCTCCTTTCAACAAAACTAAGCAACTGTGTTAAAAGCACAACAAGCACTAAATATACAAGTGCTACAAGCATAAGAGGATTAAAGGGATCATAAGTAATATTTCTTATAAGATCTCCGCCCTTTGTAAGATCTCTTATACCAATATAACCTGCAACAGAAGTTTCCTTCAAAAGAGCAATCATTTCATTGCCTATAGCAGGAAGGATATACTTAATTGCCTGAGGTAAAATAATTTTACTCATAGTCTGAAGTTGTGATAAACCAAGACTTCTGCCTGCTTCCATCTGTCCTTTATCAACCGCATTTATACCGCTACGTATAAGTTCGGCCATGTATGCGCCTGAATTTATACCGAACGTAACTATCGCAGTAACAATACTGTCGGCAGTATTCATAATAATAAAGTAGAATATTAAAAGCAGAACCGTTACGGGAATACCCCTTATTACCGTTACATATACATCGCATACCTTTGATAAAACCTTTAAAAAAGGAATATCGTCTGCAAAATATTTAATAACGGCAATCAACGTACCGATAATAACACCTATTAACAAAGCACCAAGTGTAATTGTAATTGTATTTCCAAAACCTTCTAACAGCCATTTATAGCGTCCGTCTACAATGAAGGTTTCATAAAGTTGATCAAACCACTTTTCCAAAGTCATTCTCCTTAATAATAACGTTAGGGATAGCGTTAAAAACCGCTATCCCTTTCGATTTTTACAAACTGATATTATTTCTTGGGTGCTTCGTAAACGGTTTCATATTTTTCAAAAATACCCTGAATTGTACCGTCTGCTAAAAGCTTATCCTGAATTTTGTTGATTTCATCAACGAGGTCTTCTGAACCGAAAGCAAATGCAAATGCATAAGGTTCTGTAGTCATTGCTTCATCAAGAATAACAAGCTTATCTTCATTTTCGGCATTGTACTTTTCAACCATTTCCATTGCTGTGCAGTTATCAATTACCCATGCATCAACTTTACCTGTGGTAAGAGCTGTCTGTGCATCAGCGTTTGCCTTGAAGGAGCTTACGTTATAGCTGTTTGTTGTGCAGAAATCTTCTGCAGTTGTGCCTGACTGAACTGAAACCTTTTTGCCATCAAGATCTGCTTTTGATGCAATTGAGCTGCCCTCTTTTACAACGATAGCCTGAGCTGCTTCATAGTAGGGGTTTGTGAAAAGCATATTCTTCTGACGTGCTGCTGTTACGGTGATACCGGAAACGCCCATATCAAACTTTGCAGCCTGAATTCCGCTAAGAACAGAGTCAAAATCGATCTGCTGGATTTCAAGTTCAACGCCAAGTTCTTTACAGATGAGTTCAAGAATTTCAATTTCAATACCTACAACCTTATCACCTTCAAGAGATTCAAAGGGAGGGAAATCGGGGCTTGTTGCTACAACAAGTTTGCCTGCTTCTTTAACCTGATCAAGCGTCTTTCCTTTTGCTGCACAGCCTGTAAAACAAGCCATTACCATTAATGCTGCCATTGCGATTGCTAAAAACTTTTTCATAATAAATAACCTCTTTCTTAATTTATATATTATTTTTTTGGTTAACATAATTTATTTGGCTTTCAACTGATTTAAAGCCCGTACCGCCTTTGCTTATGCGTTTTTCAACGCAAGTAACAAGGTCGATTTCATTATAAAGATCATTTTCAAACAAATCTGAAAACTCTTTATATTCATCAAGAGTTAACGTTTCAAGAACTTTATCCTCTTTGATACATTTTGCAACAAGTTCACCTGAAATCTTGTAAGCACTGCGGAAAGGCAAGCCTTTTTTAACAAGATAATCAGCAAGATCCGTTGCATTTATAAAGCCTTTTTGCGCGGCTTTTTTCATATTTCCCGTGTTTGCTTTCATTGTCTTGATCATTGGATCAAATACCTGCAAACACATTTTCAAGGTATCGCAAGCATCAAAGATGCTTTCCTTATCTTCCTGCATATCTTTATTATATGCAAGAGGAATACCTTTTAGAGTTGTTAATAACGCCATCAGATCGCCGTAAACTCTACCCGTTTTACCTCGGACAAGTTCTGCCATATCGGGATTTTTCTTTTGGGGCATTATTGAAGAACCCGTTGTAAAACTATCGGAAAGTTCTATAAACTTAAATTCCCAACTTGACCACAAAATAATTTCTTCGGAAAATCTTGATAAATGCATCATCGTAATTGCTATTGCAGAGAGCATCTCCAAGCAGAAATCTCTATCGGAAACGCCGTCAATAGAATTAAGACAGATACCGTCAAAACCAAGTTTTTCAGCTTCAAATTCGCGGTCGGTATCATAGGTAGTTCCCGCTAAAGCGCAGGATCCGATAGGCGAAACATTCATTCTTCGTCGGACATCCAAGAATCTGTCAACATCTCTTAAAAACATCATTGAATATGCCATTAAGTGATGCCCAAAGGTTATAGGTTGCGCACGCTGAAGATGGGTATATCCCGGCATAATTGCCTCTTTATATTCATCGGCTTTATCTGTTATACTTGAGATAAGGCTTCTGATATAACTTATTATCGTATCAGTTTCATCCCTCAAATACATTCTGATATCAAGGGCAACCTGATCGTTACGACTTCTTGCAGTATGAAGTTTTTTCCCAAGATCTCCAAGGCGGTTAGTCAAAACCTGCTCAACGAACATGTGAATATCTTCACATTCCATATCAAATTCCAAAATGCCGCTTTCAAGATCTGCTAAAATTTCACCAAGACCTGAAATAAGCTGACTTGCTTCATCGGGAGTGATTATTCCCTTTTCGCCAAGCATAGCGGCGTGTGCCATACTTCCCTGAATGTCTTGCTTATACATTCTTGAGTCAAAATGAATGGAGGAATTAAAATCATCTGCAAGTTTATCCGTTTGACCGGAGGTTCTTCCGGCCCACATCTTTGCCATTTTTATCTATCCCCTATTATTTCTTACCGTCAACGATAGCCTGAACCTTAATGGGAAGACCATAAAGGTTAATGAAGCCCTGAGAATCTTTCTGATCATAATCGCTTTCGCCAAAGGTTGCTATTTCCTCTGAATAAAGTGAATACGGGCTCCAAACGCCTGCGTTGATCATATTACCTTTATAAAGTTTAAGACGAACTTTACCTGTAACTCTTTCCTGAGTTTTATCAACGAAAGCACTTAATGCTTCTCTTAAAGGAGTGAACCACTGACCGTTATAAACAAGTTCAGCAAAGGTAATTGAAAGTTTTTGTTTTTCGTGCATTGTCATCTTATCAAGACAGATAGTTTCAAGAACGTTATGTGCCTTGTAAAGAATCGTTCCGCCGGGAGTTTCATAAACGCCGCGGCACTTCATGCCGACAAGTCTGTTCTCAACGATATCAATTATACCGATACCGTTTGCTCCGCCGATCTCGTTAAGTTTTAAGATGATCTCTTTTGCAGTCATCTTCTTACCGTCAAGTGCAACGGGAATACCTTTTTCAAACTCAAGTTCAATATATGTAGGTTTATCAGGAGCCTGAAGAGGTGAAACACCCATTTCAAGGAATCCTGTTTTTTCGTACTGAGGTTCATTGCCTGTATCTTCAAGATCCATGCCTTCATGTGAAAGATGCCAAAGGTTTTTATCCTTTGAATAATTTGTTTCTCTGTTTATCTTTAAAGGAATATTGTGTGCTTCTGCATATTCGATTTCTTCTTCTCTTGATTTGATATCCCACTCTCTCCAAGGAGCAATGATTGGCATATTAGGTGCAAAGTGTTTGATTGCAAGTTCAAAACGAACCTGATCGTTACCTTTACCTGTACAACCGTGAACGATAGCATCAGCATTTTCCTTAATTGCAATTTCAACTAAACCTTTTGCAATGCAAGGACGGGCATGGCTTGTGCCGAGAAGATAATCTTCATATACTGCGCCTGCTTTCATTGTAGGGATAATATATTCATCAACGTATTCCTCTGTTTGATCTAAAACATAAAGTTTTGAGGCGCCCGTCTTTATTGCCTTTTCTTCAAGACCTTCAAGTTCATCAGCCTGACCTACGTTACCTGAAACAGCAATAACTTCACAGTTATTATAGTTCTCCTTAAGCCAAGGGATGATGATAGATGTATCAAGACCTCCGGAATAAGCAAGAACAACTTTTTTAATATTCTCTTTGTTCATACTAAAACCTCCGAAACAAGTTTTATGTGCTTATTATATCAGCATTTGTTTTTTTGTCAACTATTTTTGCATAAAAATTCTAAAAAAATTATTTTTTATGCACAATATTCATTTATAAATGAAAAAATATGCATTTTTAATGTATATTTCACCAAAAATGCATATTCGCTATTATAAAATATTTTTTAAAATTTTCAATATAGCTGACGCCATACGTGAAAATCCTAAATCTGTTGGGTGGCAATAGTCCACAAGGCACTCATTTCCAAACTCACCTTTGAGCATTTCATAACCGTCAATAAAGTAAACGTTGTTATCTCCCTCGAATTTTAACTTATTATACGTATCAATAATTACTTGTCTGCGCTGACTATCCTGATAATCGTTAATATTGAGAGTAGGCTTGGAAAGCATTATTACGGGAACGTTTGGATGTTTATCCTTTATTATCCGTAAAAACCTTTCGTGAGTTTTCTTTAAATGATCCGCATCAGGTGCATTATGATCGTAATCATAAACAAAAACACTCATCGGCAGAGATGCAATATATTCTGCCATAATATCCTCACCTTTTGCATTACCTGAAAAACCAAGGTTTATATAATCAGTATTATTTTGAGAACAAATTAAATTCTGATAGCAAGTTCCCGGTCGTGATGCACATCCGCCCTGAGTAATAGATGAACCGTAATAAACAATAGGCAATTTATCTTCATACGCTTTGCCTTCAGAAAGCGTCGAACCTTTTTTTATTCCGACGTACACATCGTTTACTCCTGCATAAAGCGGAAAGTTTATTGTAAAGTTATGTACGCCTTCATCCCAATCACGTCCCGCAAAACGAACTACGTTTCGAGTTTTTTTAATATTACAATCAGGTTGAAAGGAACCAACAAAGCCCTTATTTCTGCCATCATCACAATAAAGATCAAATCCACCTGAAGATAGTGCGGTTATATGAGGTCCAATCCAGAAATCCGGTTGCTCCACCGCAACAGCAATAAACGAAGAATCAGTTGCAAAACGGACTCTGCCGCCTGACGTACATTTATTAAGTCCCGTTACGCCTTCACTAACCTTTTGGGCAATTTCTATCGGCATACGAAAAAACTGCTCGCCATCATCAAGAAGTCCGTAAATTTTAAATGGTGCTTTTCTTATATTATACCACTCAATATCCAAACCTTCGAAGGATGCTGACGCAAAATTCTTATCTATTTCTTCAATTTTCATTTTATCACCTCGAAATTTTTTATAATTCTAACACATTAAATGTAACAAGTCAATATATAAAAAGAGCAAGTAAAAAACTTGCTCTTTAAAGTTAATTATGAAAGACGATTTTCATATTTCTTAACGGTTGCTTCTTCTGTCCACTTTGTAACCATTGAAGTCCATTCGCTTGCTTTTTTCTCTTCAGTTAATTTTTCATTGATTTCTTCCTTAACGTCATCAAAAGCAACTTTTCCTTCAGGAATATCTTCAATGCAACGAATAATATGATAACCGTAATATGTTGCAACGGGTTCACTTACCTGACCTGCTTCAAGTGCTCTTGCTGCCATTGAGAATTCTTCAACCATACCGTCTTCAGGGCCAACAAGATAACCTTTTTTAGCAGCTTCTTCTGTGGTCATGCCGGTATCTTCTGTTTTTTCGATCATAACTTTGATAAAGTTTGCTTCATCGCCGTCTTTAACCGAATTATAAACTTCATCAGTCTTTGCCTGAATCTTTGCAGTTGCTTCTTTTATTGCAAGATCATACTGTTCCTGATATTCGTCTCGTATCTTCTGCGCATTATCTAATGCAGCCTGCTCTTCAGCCTTTTTGGCTTCGTCAGTTTCTTTTTCTATAAGCGCCTTACGGTCTTCAATTTCCTCATCGTACTCAGCAATTGATCCGACAATTGATTTAAGTTTTGTAAGGTCTTCTTCTTCAAAACTAATAAGAATATGCTGAACAAAGGAGTAACCGGGACGGTTATATGCAAAAATGTCATAAGTAGCAGTTGAACCTGAAGATAAAGTAACAGATTCACCGTTTCTTGCCTTTACATAAATTGCATCCGTTGTGAATTCCTGCTCCTGCTCTTTAGCCGTAGCATCATATTCAGATATAACGTCAGCCTCAAGAACCTTTACATCCTTAAGTTTATCTTCCTTGAATCTCTCAATGGCCTTTGCAAGAAGTTGTTCTTCAAGCATTTCTTCTTCTGAAGTTCCGTTATCTTTAAGATCTTCATGATACTTTTCTATTGCTTTGCGTTTGAAGTAATCTTCATCGCTTTCGCCTTCATTTTTACCTTTGATCTCCTGACCTTCAAGGGCAGTTTTATATTCTTCAACAAGAGCATCAACGAAGGAATTCTTATTTTCATCAATAAGAGCCTGTGCTTCTTTCTTGTGCTCTTCAGTATAGTTAAGATAGCCTTCTTTTTCTGCTAACTGTCTTAAAACTTCATCCTGAACAAGACCTTCAAGGAAATCAGCTGCCATACTGTCAATATATGTCTTTGCAGTTGCGGCATCATATCCGTAACTTGTATACATATAAAGATAGTAATCATAAACCTTATCATATTGGCTTTTAAGGATAGATACACCGTTTACTGTAGCAACTACAGCATTGCTATCATCATCCTTTATAAGCGTACAACCTGAAAATACACCTAAAAGAAGTGCAAGAATCAAAGTTGTTGCAAAAATCTTTTTCATAAAAACAAACCTCCATATTACAATTAAATGTATTATACCTTAAATATCCGTTATTATCAAGTAGTTTTTTTACTTTTCATCATTTTTTCGTCATTTATTAGTTTAATTCAAGTTTTGTTGACACTCTAAAAAACTGATAATCTGTTTTATTCTTTCGTAATCGCTCATGCCTTTGCTCTTAATAACTACGGCAAAATTTCTACCGGCGGTAATATAACATTTTTCAGAAAATTCGCTTACTGCGCGTGATACTTTTTCCACGTCAGGGTTAACGTATATCAAGACAGTATTTCCCGCTTCTTCTCTTACAACGCTTACGTTTACGGATCCTGCCAATGAGCGAATATATGCAATATTCAGAAGATTTTCTACGCTTTCAGGTACTTTACCGAAACGGTCGTTAAGTTCTTCATACATATCAAGCATATTTTCTTTATCATCTATATCCGATATCTTTCTGTAACAAGCAAATTTAACTGCTTCATTGGGTATATATTCATCACTGATGAAAGCATCTACTTTCATTTCTACCGCGGCTTTAGGTGTTTCTTCAACATTTCTGCCAAGATTGCTGTCAACAGTTTCTTTAATCATTTTACAATACAGATCATATCCGATACGCGACATATGTCCATGCTGTTCTCCACCCAAAAGATTGCCTGCTCCGCGTATTTCAAGATCGCGCATAGCAATTTTAAATCCTGAACCCATCTGTGTAAATTCTTCTATGGCATTAAGACGTTTCACCGCATCTTCTCCTATCGCGCGCATTGGCGGTACGGTAAAATATGCATAAGCCATACGGTTTGATCTTCCCACTCTTCCTCGAAGTTGATATAACTGAGCAAGACCGAATCTTTGCGCATCCTGAACAATTATTGTGTTGGCGCCGGGAACGTCTATTCCGTTTTCAATGATTGTTGTGCACAACAAAACATCATATTCCCCTGCATAGAAATCCATAATAATTTTTTCAAGATGCTTTTCTTCCATTTGCCCATGACCGATAGCAATACGGGCATCAGGAACAAGTTGGCGCAGTTTATCTGCAAAAGTTTCAATACCGTCAATTCGGTTAAATAAATAATATACCTGACCGCCGCGTTGAAGTTCTCGGAAAATCGCATCGCGTATTATTGATTCGGAATATTCAACCACGTAAGTCTGCACGGGAAAACGTTCTAACGGCGGTGTTTCAAGAAGGCTCATATCTCTTATTCCCGAAAGTGCCATATTAAGCGTTCTGGGAATAGGTGTCGCAGATAAAGTCAAAACGTCAATATTGTTTTTTAACTGTTTAATTTTTTCTTTATGCCCAACACCAAATCGCTGTTCTTCATCAACGACCAATAACCCAAGATTTTTAAAATCCACGTCTTTGCCGAGAATTTTATGTGTTCCCACGATAATATCAACTTTTCCGCTTTTCAGACCTTCAAGAATATTTTTTTGCTCTTTTGCAGTTTTGAATCTGCTTAAGCATTCAACGCGAACTGCCTGAAAGTTAACAAGTCTTGTTTTTAACGTGTTATAGTGTTGCTGGGCCAATATGGTGGTAGGCGCAAGAATTGCAGCCTGCTTGCCCGACATTACTGCTTTAAACACAGCCCGCAATGCAACTTCCGTTTTGCCGTATCCAACGTCTCCGCACAGAAGTCTGTCCATTGCTTTATCTGACTCCATATCACGTTTTATTTCCGCAATACAGCGAAGTTGATCAGGAGTTTCTTCATACTGAAAATCTTCTTCAAATTCTCTTTGCCAAGGTGTATCAGGATCAAAAGCAATGCCCTTTGTATTCTCTCTCACTTTATAAAGAGATAATAATTTTTCCGTCATATCCTCAATGGATTTTTTTACGCGGGCTTTTGTTTTATTCCATTCCTGAGAACCTAATTTGCTTAATCTTGGTGCAGTATCGTCAGGTGCGATATACTTTTGCACTCTGTTCATCTGTTCAACGGGAACGTAAAGTTTATCTTCATCACGGTATTTTAAGAAAAGATAATCTCTTTTTACGCCGTCAGTTTCAATTTTTATAATGCCTTGATAGATCGCTATACCGTTTGTTTCATGAACTACTGCATCACCGATCTTCAGTTCAACAAAAGCATCTATTGCATTTTTATTGGTCTTTTGTACAACCTTTTTGTTCTGCTTAACAGAAGCAAAAATATCATTTTCCGCAATAAAAACGGTCTTTGCATCAGGATATTCAAATCCTTTTTCAACAGAACCCAAAACAACGGCAATCTGTCCTTTTTCAATGACTACGTTCGGTCTTTTTAACGGTAAAACACCAATACCTGCTTCAGAAAATTCTTTCTCTATTCTATCCATTCTTGCTTGAGTGCCTGCGCAAAGAATAGTCTTATATCCTGAATTCTGATATATTTTTACTTCCTGAAGTAAAAATTCAGGTTTTCCGTGGAAAGACTGCATCGCCCTGCCGTTAAAATTAAAAACTGCCTTTGCATCCGTATCGGGAATGGTTCCTGAAATAGTCTGCATACAAACTACTTGACGTTCAAGGGCTTTTTTCCAAAAACGCATAAAACCGGTAAAAACGTTTACATGTCTTTGCAACGCTTTTCCTTCAGACATAAGATCTGAAATATTTTTGGAAAACTCCTGCTCAATATTGTCTCCGCGCTCTTTTAATATCTTAACTTCATCAAAAACGATAAGTGTATTTTTAGGAACATAATCAAGAAGCGAAGTGTATTGAGGATATAAATACGGCATAAGTTGATCGGGATTAACTGAAAAAACACCGTTTTTCAACTTCTCCGCCATAGGAACAAACGTATCCGTTGCAAGTGTTACCGCTTCTTTATCCTTACACGTCTTATTAAACTTTACAAGTTCTTCATTAAGAAGTTCCGCGCCTTTTTTACGTATTTCATCAGTTGAACATATTTCTGCTAAAGGCAATATCTCTATCTTATTTATCTTTTCAACAGAACGTTGTGAAACGGGTTCTACAACTCTGATAGATTCTACTTCATCATCAAAAAAATCAATTCTTACTGAATGTTCTGCATTTTTGGGAAAAATATCAATTATTCCGCCGTGAATAAAAAATTCACCGCTTGAATTGATCTGTGAAACAGAGTTATATCCGCAATCAACAAGTTGTCTGCGTATTTCCTCAATATTATACCTTTTATTTACTTCAATAGTGATCTTGAGTTTTTCAAGAATTTCAGAAGGCATAATATTAAAAATTACGGCTTCAAGAGGTGCTATTACAGCATCAACACCATTTAAACACTGATCAAGCGCTTCAATACGGCGAAGCTGTGTTTCCCCGCTTTGAAACTGCGCGCCAAAAATTCTATCAAGTCCAGGAAAGATAACTGCTTGTTTCCCCGTATAAAATTCAAAATCTTTCTTTATTTTTTCAGCACTTGAAATACCTTGCGTTACAAACAAAATGGGTCTTTCTTCAGCCAATGCTGTTGCAATATGGTTTTTCTGCCCGTCCGAAACGCCAAAAACCGAGATGGGTGTTACCCCCTCCCGGACATTTTTTTCAAGCCTGCAGAAATCCGCGCTTTGTTCTAACGCACCTTTATACAGTCTGAACATTATTTACCTCGTCAATTATATTTTTGCATAGAAGCATCGATTCCGCTTTTTACTATTTCAACTGCAGCTTTTGCGGCACGAGAAAATGCTTCTTCCATTATTTTTTGAGATTCTTTTGAAAATTTGCCAAGCACATAATCAGCAAGATCCATTTCTTTATGTGGCGGCTGACCTATTCCGATACGAATACGGGGAAAGTTCTCACTTAAATGCGGAACAATTGAGCGCATTCCGTTATGTGTTCCGGGCCCGCCCTTTGCACGAATACGGACCTTACCTTCAGGTAAATCAATATCATCATAAATAATAACAATATTTTCAGGTTTTACTTTATAAAACTGCATTACTTGTAAAAGACATCTTCCGCTATCGTTCATATATGTTTGAGGTTTGACCAATAAAACCTTTTTGCCATCAATTCTTGTATCAAAAATCAAACCGTCAAATTTTTCTTTTGGCATTGATGCCTTTAATTCTGCAGTTAAAATATCAATTGTCATAAAACCGACGTTGTGTCTTGTCAAAGCGTATTGCGAGCCCGGATTACCCAGACCCGCAATTACGATTATTTCATCATTTCCAGTTTTTATAGTTAAGCACCCAGCCTTTCTTGTTTGTCTGTCTCTCACGTGCTATACATAAATCATTATCTTCAACATCATCAGTTACGGTGCTTCCTGCCGCAATAAATGCGTTATTGCCAATTTTTACAGGCGCAATAAGGTTTGCATTGCAACCGATAAATACGTGATCTCCAACAACGGTCTTATGTTTGTTTTTGCCGTCATAATTAACAAAAACAGTTCCGCAACCCATATTGCAGTTTTCACCTACTTCAGCATCGCCAACATACGTAAGATGGCTTACCTTCGTTCCGTCACCGATATTTGATTTTTTAATTTCAACGAAATCACCGATTCTTGCATTTTTGCCGATGACTGATTCAGGTCTGATATAAGCGTTAGGTCCTACCTTTGTGTTTTCGCCGATTTCTGACGAAAGAATAACAGATGCCTGAACTTCACAACCATCAGCAATTTTTGCATTATCAATACGGTTATTGGGATAAATAACACAATTTGAGCCAATAACTGTATCGCCTGAAATAACGTTTCCCGGATAAATAACTGTATCGTTTCCGATAATTACACCTGCTTCAATATAGGTGCTTTCAGGATCAATAAGCGTAACACCTTCGCGCATTACTTTTTCATTTATTCTCTTGCGCATCATTTTTTCTGCTTCAGAAAGCTGAACACGGTCATTGATACCCATGGCTTCTGTCACGTCATCTGCAACGCAAGCACCTACTTTTTTGCCTTCTGAACGCAAAATACCAAGAGTATCGGTAAGATACAACTCACCTTGAGCATTATTTGACTGAACTTTTGTTAACGATTCAAGAAGATCGCTGATCTTGAAACAATAAATAGACGTATTTATTTCGCAGATTTTTTTCTGTTCTTCAGTTGCATCTTTGTGTTCAACGATTCCTTTAACCGACCCATCGGCATCACGAATAATTCTTCCGTATCCGAAAGCATCATCGACGATGGCGGTCAAAACACAAGCCGACATGTCTTCTTCAATTGCCGTATTTATAAGTTTTTGGAAAGTTTCACCGGTAATCATGGGCATATCGCCTGCAGTTATTGTAACATAGCCTTCTTTACCTTCAAGATAATGCTGACCGCACATTACCGCATGAGCAGTTCCTCTGCGTTCTGTCTGTTCTGCATATCTTGCACTATCCTTAAACAGGTCGTGAAGAAGTTCGCCCTTTCTGCCCGTTATAACGATAGGCTGATCATCAGATACGGTTTTAACCGCATTAAAAACGTGTTTAACAAGTTGGTATCCGCATACCTTGTGCATTACTTTAGGCAGATCTGATTTCATTCTTTTGCCGTCACCTGCAGCAAGAATTAAAGAAGTTTTATACATAATATTCCTCCATTTTCGCAAGAACAGGGGCTTTCACAAGTGAAAGCCCCATTTTAAGCTCTTCTTATTCTTCAAAATATTTTTCAAGTACAGTCTTTGAGATAGCTTCACGCAGTTCAGTTTTTATAGGATGTGCAACATCCTTAAACTCGCCTACAGAATTCTTTACGCTCGGCATTGCAACAAACAAAGATGACGTACCTTCAATAACCTTTATGTCATGAACAACGAATTCATCATCAAAGGTAACTGACGCAACTCCTTTAAGTTTGCCTGCATTTTCGACCTTACGCATTCTCACGTCTGTAATTTGCATAAACTATTTCCTCCTATGCAACAATATTATTTTACTATATTTAAGCATTTTTGGCAAATACTTATTCTTCATTATCTTTCTGTGCCGCTGCAATGATCTTTTGAGCAACCATCTGTGGAACTTCTTCATAGCGAACAAATTCCATCTTATACAAGCCTCTGCCCTGAGTCATAGCGCGAAGATCTTTTGCATAACTGAACATTTCCGCCAGCGGAACTTCGCCGTCAATACGCTGACCGTTTGATTCAGGCGTCATACCGAGAACCCTGCCGCGACGCTTGTTTATATCGCCGATAACATCGCCCATGTAATCATCAGGAACAGTTATCTCAACAGAATATACCGGTTCAAGAAGAACGGGGTTTGCACCTGCACAGCCCGTTTTATATGCAATTGATGCAGCCATTTTAAATGCCATTTCCGAGGAGTCAACATCGTGATAAGAACCGTCATAAAGAGTACATGAAATGCCCGTTACGGGATATCCTGCAAGAACGCCTTTCTTCATACATTCCAATAAACCTTTTTCAACTGCGGGAATATATGATCTTGGAACTGCGCCGCCGACAACCTTATCAACAAATTCAAACTCTTTATCGCTGGGATTAAACTCGATCCAGCAATCGCCATACTGACCGTGACCGCCTGACTGTTTCTTATGTTTACCTTGTGCCTTAACGGATTTTCTTATAGTTTCCTTATAGGGAACCTGCGGAGTTTTAAGCAATGCTTCTCCGTTATACTTGGTTTTAAGTTTCTGCACCGTTATATCAAGGTGCATATCGCCTAAGCCCATAAGAATCATTTCATTGGTTTCGGTATTCTTTTCCAAAGAAAGAGTATTATCTTCTTCAATAAGTTTACGAAGACCAGAGAAAACCTTATCCTCATCGCCCTGCTTTTTGGGAACTACTGCCATTCGCATACCGGGCCAAGGATTCTCAACTGATTCATACTGTATCTTCTTGCCGGAATATAACGTGTGCCCCGTAAGCGTATACTGCAATCTTCCGATAGCACCGATATCACCTGCATAAAGTTTCTGAACCTGCGTCTGATTCTTACCTTTGAGAATATAGATATTGCCTGATTTTTCAGCCTTATCTTCATTGGCGTTATAAATTGCAGTATCAGCAGTAAGAACGCCTGAACGAACCATAAATACAGAAAGTTTGCCTGCAAAAGGATCTGATATGGTTTTAAATACGTATGCAGAGAAAGGTTCTTCTTCTGAACAAATGCGGATATCATCAAGTCCTTCAAATTCTTTGTTTTCACTTGAAGGAATAAAACGCATAATAGTATCCTGAAGAAGTCTTACTCCTTTAAGGTCAAGAGCGCAACCGCAAAGAACGGGAACTGCTGATGAATCGGCAACACCGAGACCAAGACCTTTTATAATTTCATCATGGGTAAGTTCTTCGCCCATAATTACTTTTTCCATAAGCTCTTCATCATTTTCAGCCGCCGTTTCCATCAATGCAGCATGTTCAAGTTCAATTGTATCAACAAGTTCTGCGGGAACTTCTGTTTTTTCGCGTTTTTCACCTTTAAAAACATAAGCCTGCTTATCAACAAGATCAACAAATCCCGTCATTACCCCATTTTCAATAATGGGATAAAGGATGGGTACAATATTTGAGCCGTACTTTGCCTTTAACTCGGCAACTGTATTATCAAAGGAAGTATGTTCCTTATCTATCTGATTTATAAAAATAACGCGGGGTATTTTTTTCTTTTTCGTAATCTCGATTGCTTTTTCAGTACCTACGTCAATCCCCTGAGCCGAAGCAACAATAACTGCGCCATCGCATACGTTAAGTGCATTAAGTACACTGCCTTCAAAATCAAAATAACCGGGACAGTCAAGAATATTTATTTTTGACTGTTCAAATTCTACAGGTGCAATTGAAAGCGAAATAGATATATGTCTTTTAATTTCTTCGGGATCGTAATCGCATACTGTACTGCCGTCATCTGTTTTGCCTAAGCGTTCGATATTACCGTTTAAAAATAACATCGCCTCAGTAAGTGAAGTTTTACCGTTTCCTCCGTGGCCGATAAAGGCAACATTTCTTACATTTGAAGCGTGATAGTCCATTTTCAAAACCCCTTTCATTTTAGCTAAAATTTAATTGCTGATTATATTATACATTGTTCTTTAATGAATTTCAAGATAAAATTTAAAAAATCGTTCACAAAATTCAAATTTTTTTGATATTTTTCCTTATTTTTACCCTATTTTATGTATATTTGTAAAAAAAATGACATATCAACATAAAAATCACTATATTTTTTGTTATTGAAAAAAAATAAAAACTGTGTTATAATAATCAGGAATTCATTTAGGAGGCTTTTTCGTGAGTTTACAAGAATCAGGCGAAATGTATCTTGAAACAATATTGATACTTTCAAAAAAAGGTACTTCAGTACGTTCTATTGACATTTGCGAATATATGGGTTTTTCAAAGCCGAGCGTAAGCCGTGCAGTAGGTTTATTAAAAAACGGCAATTTTATTAACGTTGATAATTTCGGATATATTACGCTCACGCCCGAAGGTAAAGATATTGCCCAAAAAATTTACGACCGCCATAATCTTTTAACAAATTTTCTTATTAAACTGGGCGTAGACGAAAACACCGCTTCTGATGATGCATGTAAGATGGAACATTGCATAAGTGATTCCACCTTTGACGCCCTGAAAAAGTTCGTTGAAAAATAAAAATTGAAATTAAATACAGATTAATCTTAATTAAGAAAGGTCAGGATATTCCTGACCTTTCTTTTATAATTTATAATTTTCACCGTAAATAGTGGCAACAACGCCTCTTGCCTTTAATGCTTCATTATCTTCATGAGCAATGAGCCACTTGTTTTTTGCAAAGAGCAGGTTTGTTTCCGGCTTTTTATCAAGGGGCGTGTTTGTTCCTTTACTTAAACCAACCACGCTGCCAAAGCCTATATTTTTATCACAATGTATAGGGCAATAATGAAGCGTTGTTGCATATATCTCCACAGTTTCGCCTTTTTCCATTTTAAATGCCATAACTTTTGAAGAATCATATTTATAATCTTTTTCAATATCTCTGATATCGCCAAGCAAAAGTATAAGATCATCAGTTGCAACGTTGATTTCAGAACAAGTATGCCATTCCAGAGCGTTCATTGTATCGTTATATCCCCAACAAAAACCAAGCTGCATGGGATTTTGACCAAATATTTCATCCTGAAAATACTTTTTGATATCAAGATTTTCAAATGCTTCCAAAAAAGGAACATATTTTGAACCGTTTTCGGGCATCTCAATATTTTTGGCAACAGCAACGATCTCCGTTGTATCAACATCAATTACTCTGCCGAAATTTTTAAATTCTTCATCGTGAATGCTATATATTTTCATAAAAATTCTCCTTAAAACACTTCTTCGGCATCAAGAACGATACCGTAGTCGGAATATTCAAATATGGGTGCTTTTTTATCATTATTTATTGCAATTACCGTGCCTGAATTTTTCATTCCCACAATATGATGAACTGCACCTGAAACGCCAACGGCTATATAAACTGAAGGGCTGACACATCTTCCCGTTAAGCCGACCTGACACGGATATTTCATAATATCTGCATCAACTGCACCGCGGGTAGCAACCACTTCTGCCCCAATCTTTTCAGCAAAAGCATATATTTCAGGCAACGAATTTTTTGCACCTTTACCAACTGCGATCATAATCTTTGCCTGATTATCTTCTCCCGTTCTGACCGTTGCCATCTGCGGCATGGTTTTACATTTTATTTTTGCAATAATATTGCCTGAAAATGCAGGACGGTACATAAACAGAGTTTCACCGTCTGTTTCAAGTTTTGTGCAATCAGCGCAAAGTCCCGTCTGAAGCATTACCGCTACACGTGCCGACGTTTCTTTACTCCATGAAGAACTATCCCACAAAACAGCATTTGGCTTTTCATTTTTTATTTTTTCCGCCAATATTTCTGCAGATAATTTTTCTATAACCGTAATATCATCGCTGACACTACGGGCATACTCCATAGGCTTTTCACCGATTATCCATAGTTTTTTTAGTTTTATATCTGAAATTTCCGTTTCAGTATTCCGTCTATCTTCTTTTAAACCCTTTTCAATCAGTTCAAAGAGATTGTTTTTTTCTACAAAGGTACATTTTCTTTTATCGGAATTATTTTCAAAAGATTTTATAACCTGCGTAGGTGAACCGAAAAGTCCGCATCTTGTAACGTCTGCGCAAATATCTGATGCATTCCACACCGTTAGATTTCCTTTTTTAGAGCGGATACTTGGTTTTCTTAAATCGTTTATTCTCTCAACTGTTATAAGGCAGGGAAAATCTTTTGTAATAACGTCATTGTTTCTATTTATACAAACAATATTCTTATCTGCTTCTTTAATCGCTAACACATTGGTTATCAGATTACAGTTTAAAAATTCAGAAACGCCGGGACCGACTTGTCCCGTATCTCCATCAACAGTCTGTCTGCCGCAAAAAACAAGGTCTGCACCAATTTTTTTGATTGCAAGAGATAAAACGTATGAAGTAGCAAGAGTATCTGCGCCTGCAAATGCTTTATCGCAAAGAAGGTATGCTTCTTTTGCGCCTAAACGAGTAAGGTTCAAAAGCATTTCTCCGCTTTTTTCAGGTGCCATGGAAAGCAAAATCACTTCTGCCCCATCAATACGCAACGCTGCCTCGTAAGCGCAAGCATCAAAGGGATTAAGTTCTCCGTCTGCTTTTTGTTTAACACATACGATTATTTTCATTTATTTCGATCTCCGTATATAGGCTGAAGCGCATCGTGAACACGAACATATTCCTTGAAAAGAGTATGATATTTTTTTGTGTTTTCTTTATTGGGAATTACCGTTGATTTAATTTTAATGCACTTTTCAACTGCTTCTGACGGATTTTTAAAAATTCCCATTGCAACACCGGCAAGCATAGCAGAACCTAACGAAGAATCACTGCTTACAGTAACGCTAAGTTCAAGATCAAGGCAATCTGCAACAATCTGCTGCCAAAGTTTACTCTTTGCTCCGCCACCGATAAGGATTGCTCTGTTTGCACATTGAACGCCAAGTTCATTTAATTTGTTTTTTGAGTGTAACAACGAATATGCAACACCTTCAAGAACGCTTCTTGTGAAATGCGCTTTTGTGTGCGTTGCGCGAATGCCGATAAAACTTCCGCAAAGGTCAGGATCTGCATAAGGCGTTAATTCACCGTTTATATATGGATGATATACAAGTCCATCACTTCCTACCGCTATTTCTTCGGCTTTCTGATCAAGTTCTTTATAATCACCGCCAAAGGTATCACGGTACCATCTTAAAGACGATGCCGCCGCTTTCGTCGCAGAGCCGGGATACCACAAGCCATCAACAATATGTGAGTAATTTACCACGTCTCTATCAGGACAAGGTGCATCTGTTATAACACAAATTCTGCCTGCAGTTGCAAGTTTAACGGTTGTATCGCCCTTATTTACCGCACCTGAAGCAAAAACCTCCATAACCGTATCTGTAGTTCCGCAGATAACGGGAGTGCCTGCTTTTAAGCCCGTAACGGCAGAAGCCTTTTCTGTAACATATCCTGCAATATCCGTTGAGTTTTTAATTGGCGGCAACACAGAAATATCAAGACCTATCATATCGCAAAGGTCCTTTGACCAAGTGCCTTTGACCGTATCAAGAAGCATACTGCCCTGAGCATCAATATAATCAGTGCAATATTCTCCCGTCAGGAAATAACGAATAAAATCTTTTTCAAAGAAAATATGCTTTATCTTATCGAAGTTTTCTTTATCGTTTTCTTTTACCCATAAAATTTGAGGCATTGTCCAGATCGTATCAGGTTTATGAAATGTTTTTTCAAAAATTTCCTTACCGAATTGTTGGCGCAAATATGATGACTGTTTTTTGGAACGGCTGTCCGTCCAATGAATAGCATGAAAAAGCGGTGTATAATTTTCATCGGTGGCAACCCACGTATGAGTTGCAGAATCAATGGCTATAGCCATTATATCACCGGAAAATATACCGCTTTTTTTAATTAAACTGTTTGAGTTTTCGCACAAAGCCTTATTCCAATCATCGGGGTTCTGCTCACAGAACCCCAATAAAGGATATAAAGTAGGATATTCAACTGTATTTTCGGCAATTATGTTACCAAGTTCATCAATGAGCGTTGCTTTTGATGAACCGCCGCCGAAATCAATACCTAAAAGATATTTCATAAAAATCCTCTTATTAAATTATTTTATCCAATCGTGTTCAGGATCGTTACTTCTGTTAAATCCTTGATAATCACCTGCCATAAGCCACAGGAAATATGTCTTATATCCAGGTGTTGTAACGGTGGTATGATAGCCAACGGGGAATTCAACAAGTTCGTCATTTTTTACTCTGTAAGCCTCATCAATAGAGCCATCAGCAGTATAAAGGCACTGAACTGCAAAACCCTGTTTAGGATCAAAAAGGAAATAATAAATTTCTTCTGCAACGCATTCAGCAGGCATATTGTCTTCATCATGCTTATGGGGCGGGAATCCTGCCCAGTTACCTTCTGCACAGTATGACTCACCAATGGTAAGTATCTTTGCATTTGAGTTTCCGTCAATAATAAAACTTGTTTCTCTCTCAAAAGGCTTTCTGCCTAAAAGTTTAAGAACAACGTGTTCTTCTCTTAATACCTGAGGTTCTGTCTTTTCCTCAATGGGAGTTGCACAAACTGCAATTTTTATATGATCATCAATAGCCTCAATAACAAGTTCCTGCTCTCTTGGCATATAGAAACTTTCTGCTTTTCTATTTTCAAACACGGTCATTCTGTTACCAATATTTTCCCACTTTTCGCCATTGACTTCAACGTTACAATGACCTTCAAGCATAATAAATGCAGTTTCTTTATCTTCAGTATTAAAATATAATTTCTGACCTTTATCAAGTTCAATAATACCAAACTCAAGTTTTTTAAGTGAACATTCCCCTATTTTACAAATTCTGGTATAACCGTTTTGAGGAACGTAAGACTTTTTATAATTCATAACCTTTCTCCTTTAAAAAATCAAGAACAGTTTTTTGTGAAGGTACGCTTTCTCTTGCACCGATACCCGTGCATTTTATTGCAGAAGTCGCACTTGCAAAATAACAACAATCTCTGTAACTGTATCCATGAATAATGCCTGCTGCAAAGGCGCCGTGAAAAACGTCACCTGAACCGTTTGTATCAACGGCATCAACTTTAAATGCAGGATATTTTATAATCTCCGAACCATCATAATAAACGCCGCCTTCTTTACCGCAGGTAATTACCACTATTTCAGGATGATACATTTCCATAAGTTTTTTTGCGGCATCAGTAACGTTATGGCAACCGGTATGCTTTAAAGCAAATTCTTCTGACGGTATCATTATATCCGTGAGTTTTAAAAGATTTTCAACTCCGTCATACAAACCGCCGCAATCGTAAAGAACTTTTGTGTTATTTGCCTTTGCGATTTTTGCGCCTTCTACGGCTCCTGCCATCTCGTTACCGTCAACCATAAGTATCTGCGCATTTTTGATGCTTTCAACCTGACTGTCATTTAATTCAAGCGGAGGAAGATTTCCTTTATCAAAAACACAAGTTCTTGAGGTGCTTTTTTCTGAAAGCCAGATAACAGAAGTAAATGAACGATAGCCGTTTTTTATTACTACATCAGTAGTATCAACGTTATATTTTTTAAAATCTTCTTTTAAAAATTTTCCACCGTTATCATCAGATAAAACTCCGATATATCCTACTGACACGCCCAACTTGCTTGCGGCAACTATTCCCGTTGCAACGGGTCCGCCTCCTGCGGCTTTAGAACCGATTGCTCTGAGTTTTGTATCTTCCTGCGGATATTCGGGCACAGTTATAAGCGTATCCATAACGCAAGCGCCGATACCAACTATTTTATTTATCATAATGCCCTGCCGTATGCACCTGTAAGTTCAATCTTTTCAAGTGCAAGTTTCTTTACGTTTTCGATAGTGCTCTTCATAAAGAGATCAACTGCTACGGGGTGATTGGGTTTTGCGCACTCATTAGTTACACCGTCAACAAAAGCACAGCAAACGTCAGTTCCGATATTCATTTTTCTGATACCTGCTCTGATCGCGGCTTTTACCTGATCATCAGGAATACCTGAACCACCGTGAAGAACAAGAGGAATTCCTCCCGTTTCATTATAAATTTCACCAACACGGTCAATATCAAGTTTAGGTGTTTTTTTATAATGTCCGTGTGCATTACCAATAAGAACTGCAAGACAAGATACTCCCGTCTCTTTTACAAAGACAGCCGCTTCTTTAGGTGAAGTAAACTCATCCATAGCATCGTCATTTACGCTGCCGATATGACCTAATTCACCTTCAACGGGAACATTAAGTTCTCTGCACATATCAACGATTTTTTTGGTTACCTTTACGTTTTTATCAAAATCATAAACTGAACCGTCAATCATAATGCCCGTTGCACCGTAGCAGAGCGTTCTGATGATTTCCTTTTCGCCAGGACCATGGTCAAGATGGAAGCAAACCGGAATACTTGCCTGCTTTGCCGCAGCAAGAATAATGGGTGCAAGATAATATCCGCTTCCCTCGTTTATAAGACGGGGATATACCTGAATAATAATTGGTGCTTTTGTTTCTTCAGCGGCTGCAATAACGCCCATTACAGTTTCCATATTGTAAACGTTAAATGCAGGAATACAGAATTTACCTTTTCTGGCTAAATCTAATACGTAATCAAGATTTACTAACATTTTGCACTCCCCCTATTATTTTAAAATAAGTTCTTCAATAGAGATAATTTCAACGTCTGTTTCAACGTTTTTAAGGCTAACGTATTCTGATACGGAAGCCGTTACAATGGTATCGTTATTAACGCATTTTGCATTATTGATTCTGTTAAGCGCAACGCCCTTCATTACTTCAGGCATCCACTGTGCCATAAGAATGTTGCCTGCCCACATGGTATCTTTTCCGTGAACAAGCATTTCATCAAGTTCACAGTAAGCAGAAATAACTTTACGTGCTTCTTCAGTTTCCTGAAGATCACGTGCAAGCTGGAAAGGATCCTGATATACAACTTTCTTATCTGTCTTCACGGGATTAAGTTTATCAAGGTTTTCAGCAAGAACCTGAGTATATGTTTTAACTGTTGAAGTTAAATCAATATTCCACTCTTTGTATTCTCGCTTCAATACTTTTGCATCCTGAGGATCGTAAGCAACAACTGTCTTATAATCATTAAGAACCTTTGCGCAGTCAACCATTTGTTGTTTGGTTTCATCAACGGCGCTTATAAGGTATTCAAGTTGCTGACCGCTGGCAGGTTCATTTTCAAGAACGGTAAATTTAATACCTGTCTTTTCAAATGCTTTGATTGCATTTACTGCACATTCAGGTGCAATATAGCGAGCATCAACGCCAAGGAAAAGAAGTGTATCTGTCTTTTCTGCATGTGCAGAAATAGCCTTTTTAAGTTCTGAATCAAGTTCCGTCTTTCCATAAGCATTTCCGCATTCAAGGCAATTATCAACAAGAACGTTTATGTATTCGGGAAGTTTGCCTTCAAGAGCCGCATCAACACGAGTTTCTTTCGTAAACATAACGGGATCCCAACCCGTAACGCATTCTTTTGTGCAGGCACCGCAACAAGCGCACTCGTAAACGTTATCAATTACTTCTGTAATATCATATACGCCTCTGTTCACAAGTGAAATACCAAGTGCACGTGCACGTGACGTATTTCTTTCAAGACCTGTAGTATTACCTATGGGACAAATGTGACGGCACATCCAGCAGAAACGGCAGGAATCAACGTGCTTTTTGCAAATATCATTCATTTTTTCTACCTCCTATTAAAGACCTAACTTAAAGGGATTCATGATGCCGTTGGGATCGAGAGTCTTCTTGATTCCTTCAAACACCTGCATAGCGGGACCATACTGTTCTTTCATAAGTCTGCCAAGTTTAAGACCTACGCCGTGATGGTCATTTACAGTACCGCCATGAGCAATAGCAGTTCTTACACCGCAGTTCCAGATCTGCTGATGAAGTCTTAATGCTTCAACGGGATCTTCAGGAACATCTTTAGCATCAACGATAAAGCGGTCATAGATCATTGAGCCCCACTCATACCAATGTGAGAAGTGTGCAATAAATCTTGCCTGAGGGAAGTTTGTTTCAATGGCTTCCTTCATTGCCCAATAAATCTCTTCAATCTTACCATAGGGTGCAATAGTATCCATTGTGCCAAACATCTGTGGAATATCCATCATGTGGCCGGGATAGAAGAACGTGATCTTTTCTTCCCACCACTTTTCACCGTATTCGCTTCCAAGATCTTCTGCGCCATACTTTTTGAAAGTATCAAGAAGAATTTTTTCTTCAACGTCTACGATTTCTTTAACGCCTTCGTAAGCAACGTTCATGAAAGCACCGTCGCGCTCAACGCCAACGATCTTCTTAATAAGAGATGCAGTTTCAGCAGGATCGTAAAGACGCATAACAGATGGCTTGAACTTCTGTAAAAGTTCACGGCTTGCTTTAAATGCAGCGTTCATATCCTTAAACAGGAATCCGCGGAAGCGTCTGTCTTCAGGCTGATCAAAAATACGGATCTGTGCTTTTGTGATAACACCTAAAGTACCTTCCGAACCAATGAATATCTGGTTAAGGTCAGGACCTGCCGCATGCTTGGGAGCAGGTGAAGTGTAAATAATATCACCGTTAGGAAGAACAACTTCCATCTGTAATACCATATCGTCAATTTTGCCGTACTTTGTTGAAACAACACCGATACCGCGGTGTGCAAGGAATCCGCCTACAGTTGAGCAGGTAAGTGATGAAGGATAGTGCATTGTTGCTTTACCAACTTCATTTGCCGCCCACTCAATGTGCTTATAAATTGCACCGGTACCGCATTCAATATACATTGCATCTGTGTTTACTTCATATATCTGATTCATTCTTTTTGTGTCAAGAATAATTCCGCCGCAAATGGGAAGTGCGCCGCCCTGGCTGCCTGCACCGCCGCCCCAAGTAGTAACGGGAATCTTATAATAATTTGCAATTTTAAGAACTTTTGATGTTTCCTGAGCGTCTTTAGGTGCTACAACGAAATCTGCTTCAGGCATGATCTTTCCTCTGTCAGCCCACATACGTGAAAGCCAGAAATAGTCAACACTGTGTGTAACCTTATCAATTTCCTTAATTGAACAGTTTTCGATACCTACAGCATCTTCAAGTTCAGTAAGTATCATTGCATTTAAGAATTCATTTCTCTGCATTTTTCCAATCTCCTTTAATCTAAAGTTTTATCTATGCTTAAATTTTTAAAGTACTTAGTAAATTCGCGGATCTCTTTAACGTAATCGCCTTGGATCTCTACAAAGTGATGTATATAAGGTCCGTCAATAAGTCTGTCTTCCCATTTCTGAAGATCCTCAAACTCGCCCCAAATATATGTTCCGTGTGTTTTAGGCCCTGCAACTGTTTTACAAGTTCCTGCAAGAACCATATAGTTTCCGTCTTCCTGATCGATTCTTGCAAGAGTATATAATCCGTCTTTAGCGCGGAACCACTCACGTTGATTTACAAGGCGTGCTTCTGAATCAGGTGCTTTAACAGAAAGCGGGAAAGGTCCGCAATGCCACAAAAGTTCGGCATTCTTGTTTTCCGGATGACGAACGGTAAATTCGCCAAGGAAAGGTCTTTCTTTGCCCATAGAAGCACATTCAAGAAGAACCATGGTCATTGCGCAATGTATATCACTTTCGCAACTTATAAGATATCCCATATCGTTTAAAATGCCGTAAACTGCACAAGGCGCAAGTCCGTCAAACACAATCGGAGTTGCCGTCCAGCATTCTGCAGACATGACATCAAGTTTAAACTCATCAAACAATCCGATATAAGTTACAACAAGGCAAGCCATACGTTCAAGATATTGAGGTGTAAGCTCGTCCATTTTGTAATTATCTTTAAAAACCTGTACGTACTTCTGAATTTCATCTTGCTTTTCAGTCATATTCTTATTGTATCTGTCCTGAAGTATTGCAAAATTTATAGGCGTAATACGAATGCCGAACTTCTGCATAAGTTCGCCTTCATTCCAGATAACAGAGAAGAAGGGTGCAGGTCGCGCTCCTACCTGACCGATACGAAGTCCCGTAAAATTCTTAACCATTGAGGCAACACGGATAAAACTCAAAAAACCTTCTTTAAACTCATCTGATTCCACTCTGCAACAAGGCAAGTGTGAAAAAGGTACGCCATAGCGTTGGAACTGACGGGAAACACCGAAAAGACCGCATTGCGAATCTGTTGGGCGAACACCGTCAACATAATATTCATCATCAAGAGGCGCCCACAAAAGGCAGGGTTTGCCAATTGCTTTTGCAAGGTCGCAGGCTGCTTCTTCGTTACCGAAGTTACAGTTTATTATCATCACAGCATCAACGTTTGCATTTTTAAAACGTTGAACACATTCTTCAACAGAATCATCATCAAAAATAAGATTGTTTGATCCAAGACCTTTTGTATCCACAAAAGAAACTTCATCGCTTGTAAAATTCTCTTCAATATAATTTACAAAGCGCTCGCCTCTTTCTTCCGCTGAAACCCACGTTAAAAAAGTTTTAGCAGGACGGTTAGTCGTGTTACGACGCATCGGCACAAGGCCTATCTTAATATTGTGTTTAATCATACCTTTCCTCCTGAAATATAAATTCCTGATTTTATTATAATACATATCAAAATTTTTGCAATGTTAAAATCAATATATTTTTTGTAAAAAACGATACAAAAATTAAAGAATATGTGCTATAATATAAAAGAATCAAAAATTTATTTGTAATAAAGGATATAAAAAAAATGAAAATTATCCCCTTTGACGAACTATATCACTCTGAATTCATAGTATGTGAACCGTTTTCAAAAGAGCAAAACTGGTTTTCACGCAACAATGTTTTTTATTCACTTAACCGTCCTAAACCGTCACACACTCTGTTATGGCTAAAAAACTGTTCGGCAAAAGTAACCGACAGTCGCGGAAACTCGTTAAACGTGAAAAAGAATCAATTGATCTATATGGCAAAGGGCATTAAATACGTTATTGAGTTTTCTGATACCGCGCCTGAGCAAACAGACACTTTGGTAATACACTTTCAGTTAAAGGATATGAACGGTTATGATATTTCCCCTACCGTTATTCCTGAAATAGTTATTGAAAACGTTGAAGTTTCATTGGCATTAAAACTCCAAAAATTGGCTGATGAATTCAAAAAGAATATCGTATGTATTCCTGAAGCAACATCGGTAATATATAAACTATTGGCTTCCATTTGTGCATATAAGAGACAAGATAACACAAAATACCGTTACAACTGTATTAAAGAAGGAATCGAACTTTTAGAAAATGATACCGATATTTCAATTAAAGAAATATCCCGCATATGCGGTGTTTCCGAATGTTATTTCCGTAGGCTTTTTAAAGAATACAGCGGAGAATCCCCTATGGATTTCAGGCAAAAACACCGCATCGAAAAAGCAAAACAATTATTGCTTTCAGAAATGCTCTCAATAAGTGAAATTTCCCAAGAACTTCATTTTGCCGATATATATCATTTCAGCAAAACTTTTAAAAATATTACGGGTATTTCCCCAAAGCGTTTTATTGAAACAAACCGATAGCAAAAAACGTTGCCACATCATATATTATATCAGGTGATTTATTTCGCCTAAAAGGAGATATAATATTATGGCTGAGGTTGTAACGCTTAAAAATTTAAGCAAATTCTACCACACCCCAAGCGGAGAAACCGAAGCCCTGAGGGATATAAATTTTTCTGTTGCCGAAAAGGAATTTATTTCCATTATCGGCCCGTCAGGCTGCGGCAAATCCACGGTTCTTTCAATAATAGCGAACCTTGAAAAGCCTTCCGGCGGAGAAATAAAAATAAATTCGACCAACGGCAAACAGAGCATTGGTTATATGCTGCAGCAGGATCACCTTTTTCCCTGGCTGACAGTACGCCAGAATGCCCTTCTGGGCCTTGATATCCGTAAAGAAAAAACAAAAGAATCCGAAGATCGTGTTGATAAACTTTTAAAACAATACGGTCTTTATAATTTTAAAAACAAATATCCCCTTGAACTTTCAGGCGGTATGCGCCAACGCGCCGCGCTTATACGTACACTTGCCATTGATCCTTCAGTTTTACTTCTTGACGAGCCGTTCTCTGCTCTTGATTATCAAACAAGACTTGCTGTTTCTGACGATATCCACAGAATTATTAAAAGCGAAGGCAAAACCGCCATACTTGTTACCCACGATATTTCAGAAGCAATAAGTATGAGTGACCGTGTTATTGTGTTAACACACCGCCCTGCAAAAGTAAAAAATATTTATAACATTAAACTTTCTTCTGTGGATTCACCTATCGAACGAAGAAAAGCTCCTGAATTTTCAAATTATTTTCAGACTTTGTGGGAGGAATTAAATGATGATGTTTTCTCCTGAACACGTAAAATATCTTAAGCACGAAAAGAAGAAAAAAACGATCAAGTTTGTTTTACAAGTTTCTATTTTTGTTTTGTTTTTTTCATTTTGGGAACTTTTTACTTTTCTTGATATAATCAATCCTTTTATTTTTTCATCACCGTCACGTGCAATAAAAATGCTTGGCACGTTAGTTAAGACGGGACTTTTCACTCATATCGGCATCACGCTTTTTGAAACTTTGCTTGGGTTTCTGTTGGGAAGTTTGCTTGGTTTCATAATTGCAGTCTTTTTATGGTGGTCTCCAATGGCGCGTGCCGTTATCGATCCATATCTTGTTATATTAAACAGTCTGCCTAAAATCGCATTAGGTCCGATTATTATCGTTTGGGTAGGTGCAGGAATCAGTTCCGTTGTAACCGTAACACTTCTCATTTCTATTGTTGTGGCTATAATGGGTGTTCTTAACGGGTTCAACGAGGTTGAGCAAGCAAAACTCACTCTTTTAAAAACTTTCGGTGCAACAAAGAGCCAATTATTTTTTAAAGTAGTTTTCCCCGCAAGTATTCCCACTACTGTTTCTGTTCTTAAACTTAATATAGGAATGTCCTGGGTAGGCGTAATCGTAGGTGAATTTTTAAATTCAAAAGCAGGACTTGGATATCTTATCGTTTACGGCGGCCAGGTTTTCAAAATGGATATTGTTATGTCCGCAACGCTGATCCTTTGTCTGCTTTCGGCACTTATGTATTTTTCCGTGGTTTTACTGGAAAAAGCAATAAACAAAAACAGATCATAAAAAAACAGAAACAGTGTTCAAAATAGCTTGAACACTGTTTTATTTTATACTTCCTCAACATTAATGGTGATATTGGACCGGTCAAGCATCCGTACCTCGCGGGGAAGCACTATATCATATTTAATGCCCTTGGGTATATTTACGTTTAACTCAAAGCAGATCCCGTTATACCTCCAGCCTACAGATACAATACCGAAGGAAGTAAAATGTGTTCCTTTTGCCCACCTTAAGCCGCAAATGTTAGGTGTGATAGTTATCTTATATTCTCCCTCACCTTTTTCATTTAATTCGGGGATTCCGATGCCGAGCACGTCGCGTATAAGATGCACGCCTGCGTGTGCCGTAAAGCCGTGACAGCGGGAATTATTTTCAAGATTACAGTTTTCCCAAAGTGTGCCGGGACCTTCCTCAAGCTGTGGCATATAAATCTCAAACATATCCTCAAACATCTTATTGATATTTCCCTGACGCACAAGCATATCAAGGCGAATACACAGTCCGATAAAAAGCTGACTTTCGCCTACATTAGGATTTTTAGGATATTTAGGCAGAGGACCGCAGGCGTTGTGAACGTTTTCCATAAGCAGCGGTGCTTCATCCTTATTAAACAATCCGCTCCAGAGCGAAGTATACATTGCCGCTTCGCTGTAACAGTTTTCCTTAGGATAATATTTACCGTTTTTGTGCTTATATATCGCATCCGGAATATATTTTAAAAATTCAACCTCAACATCCTTAAGGATTATATCACGCAGAATCAACCTGATGCTTTCGCCTAAGCTTATCCACTTATGCTCTGAATACAGCCTTCCAAGTTCAATAAGCATATATGCATATAATGCATTTGCCGCAGTGGAAATGGGATATTTATGCTCATCGGTGTTTGAAAGTGACCAATCTATAAATAAGCCGGGTAAATTTTCAATAAGTCCGCTATCACCAATAAACTCCTTACTGCCGTTAATAAACGCTTCAAGCCTTGCTTTATGCTCATCACGGAACGCAATATCACCCGTGCGGCGAACATATTCGCAAAATTCAAGTCCGAGCCAGAATGACCAGGTGGTTATTCCTACCGAGCTTATAAAATCCGTATGAGCAGGATAAACACAGGGAAAAAAGCCTTTATACATTTTTTCGCTTGGTGTAAGCAAGAAATTTTCAAGAAATTCCTTTTCAACAAGAGAATCTGACAGCATTAGTGATGCCGCACGTGCAGTCCACAAGGAATCGCATAACCAGCCGCCGCGTTCACGGTCAGGACAATCCATAAAAATGTCCTTAGTGTTTAAAATAAGCGTTTTCCTTGCCGCATTATATAATCGGTTAACCGATTCACTGCTTGACAGGAAGGATGTTTTTTTAAGATCAGGATATGAATCGTTTATAATTGATAGCTTATGCAGAGTTACGTTATTTATTCCCCTGAATATAACTAAAACGTAACGTGCAAGAGCAGGCTCCATAGAAATAAAATCAACCCTTCCCTTTTCAACGTGCAGTCTTGTAACAGTGTTGTACGTTGTATTGGGTGTGCCGTCAAGCTCAAGCACCTCGGAATGTACAATATCGATTATGCCCGATTCTTCGCAGGTTGCGCTGATATTTATAAAGCCCAAATAGCTTTCGCTTGCCGCAAGCAAAACATAAGGATCCTGTGTTCCTTCGTTCGTTATTTTAAAGCCATTATCAGAGGGAACGACCCTGACACCGCCTTTAACGCGAACTGTACGCTTAAAATCCTCAAGGGGATATTCGGGAAGCGTTTTGTAGTACGGCAAATCAATATAAGCCTTGCGTGGCTTGTTTTTAATCTTTTTATCCTTATCTATTCTGCAAGCACCGTAATCCAAAAGATTTTCAAAAGGATTTTCATCCAATTTGGGAATAAGTGCTTTATGTGGCAGATACACGGGCTCGTTAATTATGGGTACTACTGAATAAAATTCACCTTTACCATGCTTCCAGGAATGAAAATCAGCGTTTATAGTGTAAATTTCCGCAACCTCACGGCAATGTGATATTCGTTCCCCCTTAGGTGATCTTGCGGAAATTTTACATACTCTCCAATCACTAACACCTGTTGCGGAAAGCACGCTTGCACCTTGTACTATTTCAGCAATAAACAAGCCATCCTCAAGGGTGCAATCATTGGAATAATTGCCATAAAGCGAGCACTTATTCCCATACACCATAACCTCTGCCGCTATATGATTGGTTCCGTGTATAAGGTAATCGGTTATATCTATTTCATCGACTCTTTGATATCCGTGTGCCGTTCTTGCCGGACCGTGCAATACAAATTTTCCGTTAATATATAACCTAAAAAAATTGCGTGCGGTAATTTTGATCCTGACCGTTCCGTTACGGGAATATTCCAGCGGATAATAAAAGCCGTACTGATCAACCGCATTTTCACTATCCGTATTAAATTGACCAAACACCGCTTTTGCGGATGCAAAGCTTACTGTTTCCATATTTTGTTCGCCTCCGTTCTAGTATTTAATATAACATATCAAGTACATTAAAGTCAAGAAATAACAATTTTTTGTTTTTATAAAATTTTTAAAAAAGTGCTTGCAAAATTTTCAACCTTGTTGTATAATACACACGTTGTTAAGAATTGCTGATGTAGCTCAGTAGGTAGAGCGCATCCTTGGTAAGGATGAGGTTCACGAGTTCGACTCTCGTCATCAGCTCCATTAAACCCCCTGTTTTAAGCAGGGGTATTTTTTTAGGGGTTTTCAGAATGGTTAAAATTTCAACCTTATTTATTTCGGTGTTTACACTTTTTCTTTTTATGATTCCAGGTTTCATTTTAAGAAAAACAGGTATTGCCGATAAAAGTTTTTCTAAATCTCTTTCCGTGCTTACGTTATATATTGCACAAGTCGGATTATGCTTACATAGTTTTATTATTGAGTTTGATAATGAGATTTTTAAAGGACTTTGTCAGGTATTTGTCTGTGCTTTTATAATTCACGCTACGCTTTATATTCTTGCAAAACAATTCTTTAAAAAAGCACCTGATAAAACAAGACGTGTTTTACAGTTCGGTCTTGTTTTTTCAAATGCAGGATACATGGGTATTCCCGTAATAAGTGACGTTTTAGGTGAAAATTTTGCAATCTACGCAACTTTCTACGTTGTGTGGTTTAACGTCTTTTGCTACTCTTTGGGCAGATTGATCTATACAGATGACAAAAAATACATTTCAATTAAAAAGGCTATAATCAACCCTGCCGTTCTGCCCATTATGATAGGTCTTGTAATTTTCCTGACCGGTGCAGGAACCTGGATCGTAAACGTTAAAGACGACCAGACTTTTGTTGGCGAAGCATTTAATCTTATATACAGATTCCTTGAAACTTTACGCAACATGGTTGCACCTGCATCAATGCTTGTAATCGGTGCTCGACTTGCTGATATCAATTTTAAGGGAATTTTCAAAGACAAATACATGTATCCCTTCGTTGCACTTCGTCTGCTTGTTTTACCTGCTATAATATGGGTAATTCTTAAACTTATCAGTTTTACGGGACTTCTTGATGAAAGCGCATTTACAGTATTACTGATTCTCTCTTCAACACCAGCCGCCGCAGTTACTACAATGTTCGCAGAACTTTATGACGGTGATTCCCCTTATGCGGGAAAACTTGTTGCTTTAACCACTATTCTTTCGGTTATTACAATGCCCGTAGTTGCGCTTCTTTTATATATTTAACTGTTGACAAAATTCAATTTGTAACATAAAATTATATAACAATGTTTCCGTAGCTCAGCTGGATAGAGCGACCGCCTCCTAAGCGGTAGGTCGGGTGTTCGAATCACCTCGGGAACGCCAAAGCCACAGAAATTTCTGTGGTTTTTTTATAAAAATATTGTTTTTATTCTATTAGTGTGGTAAAATATTTTTAGAGTTCAATCTATTTGGAGGAAAAATGAAAAAGTTTTTATGTGTTTCTTTATGTATAATATTTTTGGCTTTGACAGGTTGTGCAGCAAAAACAGAAATTTCTGCCGATGATTTTACTTCAAAACTTACCGAAAAAAACTTTACGGTAAATGAAGCTGATGATTCAACCGTTACTGCTACCAACGGCACATATACCATTTCATACGTTATTATGGATTCAGAAGAAGCAAAGGTATTTCCCTATGCCCTCAATCAAATTTTACAGACAAGCGAAAATAACTTCACCGTGCGAACACTTTCGGTAAAAAAGAGTGGAAGTAATTATGATTGTATGTACTTTAACTCAGGTGATAATTTCTTTATATATTCTAGAGTCGGATCGACCGTTATTTTTTGTGAAGCAAATAAAGAATACAGAAATGAAATTTTAGATATTTTTGATGAATTAGGTTATAAATAAGAGGTAGAGATATGTTTAAAGATAGAGATATAGTTTGTTTTTTAGGTGACAGTATTACTTCAAACGGAATGTGGATCGCAGAAATTTATCAATATTTAAGAAAAAAATATCAGATCAAATGCTATAACTGCGGAGTAGCCGGCGGAATAACGAGAAAGGCAGATGCTTATCTTTATGCAAACTGCCTTTGCTATAACCCCGATTACGTTGTTATGATGTTCGGAATAAACGATATTGCGCGGTGGTTTTATTCAAAAGACATGGCGCATATCAAAAACCGACAAGAACAACTTGATGAAGCAATGTTACAACATAGAATACACTACGAAAGTTTAATAAACAAGATTATTGATTTTGGCGCAAAACCAATAATTTGTATTCCTACGCCTTATGACGAAGTAAACGATTACGAAGAAGAAAACTTAAAATGTCAATTCAGAATGGATGAAGCCATAGCATACCAAAAAGAACTTGCAGAAAAATATAATATTCCCGTTGTTGATTTTCAAAAAGTAATGCAACCAATGCTTTCAACACATAAGATTATAAATGAGGATCGAATTCATCCCAATGATTTCGGTCATCACGTCATGGCTCAAGTATTTTTGAAAGATATTGGCGAAAAAGACGAAATTGATTATGAAACACCCTTTATAATGGAAGAGTGGAACAAAAAGCGCAAAGCAGCTGAAGCCTTATATAAGCCAATGGATTACGTTGAATTCTGCGATATATTCGATTTAGGCTGGGCTTTAAATAAAACAAATGACGAAAAACGCGCTATTGTAAAAGAACGCTATGATAAATGGGAAGATAAAACCGAATATATTCCTTCTTCCTATAAATTTTACATGGATAACATTGACTTCAGGCAGAAATTAGTTGGCGACGTTGTTGCTCTTACGATTTTTTAACGGATCTGTTGATTTGGGCAAGGCACATCGCAAATACCCCCGCTACCCCGCCAATCATAATACCAAGAATAAATAAAAAAATACCAAGCATAGGACATTCTCCTTTCTTGGTATTATTTTTTGTTTTTTTATTAAAATTATTCAAAATAACTCATATCATCATTAAGCGCCGCTGTTTTAAATTCGTTAACGGCTTTTTTATAGCCTTCTTTATCTATAATAAAACTTAATCCGTGCCCTGCGTCTTTTACTGTAAAAAGTTTTTTGGGGCTTTTGCAGGCATTATATATTGGATAACACATATCACATGGCACAAACCTATCGTCTTCCCCGTGAATTATTAAAACGGGTACTTTTGCATTTTTTACTGCTCGTTCAGGACTTGTTTCAATCCAATTAAATCCTGCAAAAATTCTTGATGACAGACTGATAAACGGCTCAGCAAGTTTTTGGGGAAATCCCATTTTTTTGCTTTCAAGCAAAATTATTTCTTTAGGTGAAGAATATGAACAATCGGCGATAACTCCTTTAACATTATACGGTAAATCCAGATCGCTTGCCATTAAAACTGTTGCCGCGCCCATTGAAACACCTGTAATAAATATTTTTACACCGTTAAATCTTTCCGTTAAATATTTTACCCATTGAAGGCAATCGTAGCGCTCTTTTATACCAAATGTTATAACTTTTGCTTCGCTTTCTCCATGAGCGCGATGTTCGGGTAAAAGCACGTTATGCCCGAACTCTTTTGAAAGCATAAATCCGCCGCCGCAATCGTTTTCAGGTTTTGAGCGGTAACCGTGAAAAATTATATCTATGGGTGCATTATCCTTAAAATGATAATATTTTCCGTTAAGACGTGTTCCGTCAAAAGAAATTATCTGAACTTTTTCATAGGGCGTATTTTTAATTGCTTCACGGGTAACGTTAAGTTTATCGTTTAAAAGACGATATTGTTCGCCCAAATCAACTTTTCTATTTCTTTTTCTCTTTGGATTATAAAATGCCGTATCAAAGACATAAAGCAAAAAGCCTATAAGTATTATAAGTATTACCAAAACTATAATAATAAAAGTTTTCATATTTACACCGATAATAATCATCCACGTGCATAGCACGTGGTTTTTATTTTTCGGGCATAGCCCTTATTCACTGGCTTAGCACAAATGTGCTCTTTTGTTGACCTGCCAGTCATGCATTGGTTACTTGCTACCCGTTAACGGGTCGCGTGGATC
>JAZQII010000072.1:0-22555 GCA_045541035.1 Clostridia bacterium
ATTCTCGCTTCATCGTCCACCGGACGCGCTCGAATATTGCACCCACACAGGGTAGGCATATTTTAGTTTGTGTTTATATCCTGCTGTTCGATTTCTCGAACCGACATATGAAGTTGCGACGAAGTCGCATACCACAATCAATGCGAAATGTAATGAAGCATTGCATATCATCAAGACGAAGTCTTGCATATCATCAATTTCGCAGAAATTGCATATCATCAACGCGTAAGCGTTGCATATTTCGCGCCCGTCAGGGCATATCGCTTGCGAGCAACGCGAGTAATTATATCTGCTGTTTGATTTCTCGAACAAATCGAGTGTTTTTAGGAGTTTTGTTCGATTTCTCGAACCGAGGGCGTAGACGAATTTTTATTAGAATGCACCCCCATAAAAACTCCTTATAAATTACTTTTCCACTTTATCGAACTTGTGAATAAAATATGTTGTTTATGCTTAATTACAACCCCTCCGTCAGGCTTTCGCCTGCCACCTACCCTTACACAGGGTAGGCTTATTTTAGTTTGCGTTTATATACTGCTGTTCGATAAATCGAACCGAGGGCGTAGCCTTTACTGCATGAGCAAAGCGAATATATCGCATTTACGAAGTAAATATATCGCATGGCATTAGCCATATATCGCACCCGTCAGGGCATATCGCTTGCGAGCCTTGCGAGCAATTATATCTGCTGTTCGATTTATCGAACCGACATATAAATTTCGTGCCAAGGGTGCACACCGCAATCAATGCAAAACGAAGTGAAGCAACGTTTTTAGCTGATAGGCGCAAAAAAAAGAGTGGAAAGATTCCACTCATTTTTTATACTTCAAGGCCAAGTTTTTGGCGCCGTTTTCTTACTATTATATAAGCGATAAATTCGGCAATAAACGTTACAAGCCACGAGATGGGATAAATTATAAACAGCGTTTCGGGAGTATGGTGATGCGCAAACACGGTAAATATCCACACAAGGCGCAGACCGCACACACCGATTATGCAGATGAGCATTGGCACAAATGACGAGCCGATTCCGCGCAGGACGCCCGTTGTAACGTCAAGGATTCCGCAAAGGAAATAGAGAAAGCATACGTAGAAAAGACGCGTTTTTGCAAATTCAACTGCTTCCACATCGGTTACCGAATAGAGGGATAAGAAAAATTCTGCAAAGACGGTAAAAAATACGCCTATCAACAATCCTGAAACAAAGGTACACAACACGTTTACGCCAAACACTTTATTGATTCGCTCATACTTTCTCGCGCCCATGTTCTGCCCCGTAAAGGTGAGGGCGCTTTGATAGAAGGAGTTCATAATTACGTAAGCAAAGCCTTCAATGTTGCCTGCGGCGGAATTACCCGTAACAGAAATTGGGCCGAAAGAGTTTACTGATGACTGAATTACAATATTCGCTATTGAATAAAGTGAACTTTGTATGCCTGCGGGAACACCGATCTTTACTATGTTTTTAAGGCTTTCAAGGTCGATTTTCATTTCTTTAAAATTAAATTTTATGGCATCAATACGTCTTAAAAGGGCGTTCATAACAAGAACTGCCGAAACGCATTGAGAAATGATTGTTGCAAGGGCAACGCCATCCACGTTCATGTGAAACAGATTCACGAACATCAGGTTAAGCAACACGTTTATTACGCCTGCAATAACAAGGTAATAAAGAGGACTTTTGGTATCGCCTGCCGCCCTTAAAATTGCCGCGCCGAAGTTATATAAAAGATTGGGGATCATTCCGCAGAAATATATTTTCATATAAACTTCCGATAAAGAAAGGATCTCATCGGGAGTGCCCATCCATAAAAGCATGGGACGAGTGTAGAAAAAGCCTGCGACGGTCAAAAATGCACCGCTTATGAGCGCCAAAGGAATTGCCGTGTGCACCGCTTTTTGTGTGCCGACATAATCCCTTGCGCCAAGATTTTGGGCGACGATTACGCTTATTCCGCCTGAAAGACCGATAAACAGATTGACGATCAGGTTTATTACAACACCCGTAGAACCTACTGCGCCAACGTAAATCTCGTCAACGCTGCCAACAACCATTAAGTCGGCGGCGTTAAAGAGCAGTTGCAACAGACTTGTTAAAATCAGCGGAATTGCATAAAGTAACGTTTTTTTAAGTAACGGGCCTTCCGTTACGTCAAAGCTGGTTTTTGCCAAGGTTCATTGCCTCTTTTTTCTTTCTTCTCAAATTCTTTATTACAAAGAATAATGTCATAAATACTGCCGATATTAAGAAAATTACGATAAATGATAAAAGAATCTGTCCCGTAACTTCTTTAAAAACGGGAGAAATAACTCCTCGGAACTGACCAAGCATTGCTAAAATTATGTTTTTGAGAATGCTGACTGCACCCCAAATAATTGCAAGGATTGCGCCTGATACGATACCGTTTACCGAAAGCCACAAGAAGCCTGAAAACTCCCACAAACGAAGAATAAATATGAGCACGATAAGCAGACCGTCAATTGTGAGAAGCACGTTAAGAACGGTTCCGCTTGTTATAAGATTTACAACTTTAAGCACTTCCGGCGGAATCTCTTTTATAAATTCCTGGGGCTTTGGCAAATTATCAACAAGGGTGCCGATATTTTCTTCAACTACCTGATCAAAAATTCCGTCCAGAGCGTCGCGGTCAAGTTTCTGACCTGTGTACTGCTCAACAAAATCAAAAATCTCGTCTTTATTTTCAATGATGATCTCTTTGATCTTCTCTCCGTCAACCTGCGCATCTTCCTTACCTGAAATGGCATCGGTTACACTTTGGGCATACTCGCCGAAAATCTCTTGAGCAACGTCAGTTTCCAAAAAGTCTTCAACGATCTCCCCTACCATTTCGCCTGCTTCGCCTTCGGTGATATCACCTGCGATCTCGCCTAAAAATCCGTCAAGAGCACCGCCGAGACCGTTCATATCAAAACCGCTTCCGCTGTTTGGAAGAGCAGATTCTAAAGAACTTTGCGATGCATTGGCTTCAAATTCAACGGGCATTTCTTCGGCGTTTTTACCGCTTTCACTTTGCACGAAAGAAGACATCATCTTTTGGGGCGAAAGTTCGTTATTTTTCTGCCCTAACATTTGGGGCGAAACTTTATACTGCGCGCCAATATTCTGACGCTCATTTTCAACAGAAAGTTCATCACCGAAACTACCTAAAATCTCACCGTAATCAATATTTGTTACGATATTTACAAGTGTTTCAGGCTTTAACAAACTGCTTACAGATGCAAAAAGCACCGTAACAATTATCATGGGAACAAGAACTATTGATAAAAGAACCGAAATTACTTTACAGATTATATCAACTGCACCATTCTTTTTCATAATAACCTCAAAAAAATTTGTTAGTTTCATTAGCAAAAATGCCCGTAGATAAAACGGGCATTTTGTTAATGTTTAGTTTATGTTTAATTGCAACTCTTCCGTCAAGCGGAATGAAAAAAACGAGTAATTCAAGGCGCGATGTTCTGAACGCGAGGGCGCTTACATTTACGGTAAGTAACCGAGCGTTCAAGGTTATCGCAACACAGAAGTACGAAGTTTATTTCGTTACGCCCTCTTAGAAAGGACTTCGGCTTCGTAGTTTTTAACCTCTTCAAACCATGAAGCATCGCCCTTAACACCGCACTGAGCGCAGTATTCTGCCCAAACGTCACCAAAGGGAAGAGTTTTGGTTTCTTCCATGAGCATCATAAGTTCGGTGAGTTCGTTGTTATCCTGAAGCTCTTTAAGGCGAGCATTGGGAGTAACAAGTGCATTAAGAAGTGCTTTCTGCCATGAACGGATACCAACTGCCCAAGCGGAAACACGGTTGATTGAAGCATCGAAATAGTCAAGTGCCATATAAACGCGATCTAAAGCGTCGCTTCTAACGATTTCCTTTGCGATCTCCTTGGTTTCATCGTCGAAAAGAAGCACGTGGTCAGAATCCCAACGAACACCACGGGTGATGTGAAGTGCGATTTCGGGGAAGAAGCAAAGAAGTGCAGGGATCTTATCGGAAACAACTTCTGTGGGATGATAGTGGCCGTTATCCATTAAGGGAAGGCAACCGTCATGTGTTGCGGCAAAAGTAAGAGTAAATTCTGCTGAACCTGCAGTAAAGGATTCAACACCGATACCGAATACCTTTGATTCTACGCAAGGCTTAACGAGGTTCTTATCGAAAGGCTCGGAAAGGATTGCTTCGATGGATTCCTTATATCTCTGACGGGGGCCAAGGCGGTCAGCAGGAATATCCTTATAACCGTCACCTGTCCAGATGTTCATAACGCAGGGAACGCCTGTTTCTTCAGCAAAATACTGTGAAATGCGGATACATGCCTTGCCGTGCTCGATCCAGAAATCACGTGTTGCCTTATCAGGTGAAGAAAGTGTAAGACCGTCTTTTACCTTATCGTGAGAAAAGAAAGTGGGGTTAAAATCGATACCCATATTTCTTTCCTTTGCAAACTCAACCCATTTCTTGAAGTGCTTGGGTTCAAGTTTATCACGGTCAGCAAAGCCGTCTTCAAAAATAGCGTAGCAAGCGTGAACGTTGATCTTCTTTGCGCCGGGGCAAAGGGACATTGCCTTATCCATATCGGCCATTAACTCTTCAGGAGTTCTTGCCTTGCCGGGATAGTTACCGGTTGTCTGGATACCGCCGGTTAAGGGGCCGTCATGGTCGAAACCGATAACGTCATCACCCTGCCAGCAGTGTACTGCTACGGGAACGTTCTTTAATTTTGCGATTGCGGCATCAGTATCAACGCCATACTGAGCGTAGATTGCTTTAGCCTGTTCATAACGTGTGCTCATGTTAAAAGTTCTCCTTATATATTTAATATTTATAATATTATATATTATTAAAGTACATTTGTAAAGTACCAATTTTACTTATCAAAAGTCCAGAGACCTACATAAGGTTCGGCATCAACGGCATCGGGATTTTCGATTACAAGATAAGTTTTATCGTCAGCAAGTGCCGCTGCGACAACGTTCTTTGCTTCTTTTTCGGTTATTGAATAATAATCTGTTTTAAGGGTAAGAACCATTGATTTAAAGGATTCCTTGGTGTACCCCATTTTCTGAATATATCCCTCAAAGGAAATTTCGGCATCTTTTTCACAATCGTAATAGTAGCCTTTATAGAATGTTGTTCCGCCAACCATCTGCTCGCCAATATTTATTTCCATGATAATTGAAATGGCTTTTTCGTTTTGGGCGAAATAGTAATTGACGTTATAGGTATTCATGTCCTCTTTGTTGTTTACAAGATCGTTATGATACTTTTCAACGGAAGCGTAAATCTTATCGTTTAAGGGTTTGGCGTTTTGCGCGCCTACGATTTCAGGCACGCGGATAGTGTGATTGCCGTAAGCGCCTGCATTTTCCTTATCGATAGCAAAACCGTTTTCCGTATAAATATAGCCGACGATAGGTTTTTCATATTCAAGGGCAGTTCCGACGGTTATTTTTTCATCATTTTCAGGTTGTTTGTTTTCTTCTGTGTATTCTTCATCATAGAAAATGTTTCCGCCGTTTATAATGCCACCTTCTACTATTCCGTCTTCATCGCCAATGATCACATCAAAGCTTTCATCAAAACTGTTCTGCATGTTTTCTGCCTGATTTGAGCCGACAAAGTCATCTGTAAAATCCCTTAAAACGTCTTCAAGTTCGCAACCTACGGGTTGAACCATAGTCATGAGAATAAGGAGTGCTGCCAAAGCGTGTTTCATAAAAAAACCTTCTTTCGTAATTTTTTAATTTACTGCGGGTGGGGTTTCTGTGGGCGGTGCGGGTGTTGGCGACGGTGTTGCCGCCTGAGTGGAAATATAAATTTTCGCCTGAACGGGTTGATATTTTGAAACGGTTAAAAGTGATTTAACGTCTTCTTTTCCCGGTTCAGACCACACTTGATAAACGTTTATGGTGTAACCTGTGCGCGCCTCGGTAACAACTTTTGACTGCCCCGCCTGAAGATTATATTTATTATCCTTATCGGGAATCATTTCAGGTTCGGGCGGTGCAACTTCGGAAATTATTTCCGTTTCGATTTTTACCTTGGCGTTATTGGGAAGCGGTGTTCCGTAAAACTCAACGGTAACGTACAAAAGCGAGCCTTTTTTCGTAATTGACGTGTTCATGAAATAAGGCGTTTGAGTGTTATTATAAATTTTAAGGTCGGTATGAGGCCATGAAACAGTTGCATCAAGACCTTTATCAATATAAACTGACGGCCAGGAATGAGGTCTGCGCTCAATAATTTCCATCGGCGCGCCTCTGCCAACGGAGTTTGCCCCCGAAAGAAGCGCCGCATAATAGATAGTTGTTGAAACCTGACAGATTCCTCCGCCTACAGTTTCATCATACTGCTGGTCTTCATTGATGAAAACGCCTAAACCGAAGCCGTTTTCGATGGTTCGTGCGCCTACCCATTGGTTAAAGGAGAAAGTTTCGCCCGGCATCCACACGCGGTTATCAAGTGCATCAAGGGCGCGGGTAATATTCTGAATTCTGCCCTGAGATGACGACGTTGAAAGCGTTGTGGTATGTTTGCCCACAAGGGTATATTCCTTTTCAATATCGGCTCTTTTTATAAGCGGCTGAACTTCGTTTAACTGAAGGGTATATTCAATTATTTCCTTTTCGCTTGAAAGAAGTGATTCAATGGCGTAATAGGTTTTAACAACGTCAAGAGAATAGCCAACCACTTCATCGGTATAAGTATATATCGGTTGGTTTGTGTATTGGAAAGATACCGTTGCATCTTTTTTCTCAACGTCAACTTCTTTTTTGATCTCTAAAAGCGCATCATAAAGAGGTTGTGGATCGGAAATTATAGTTGAAGAAATATCAACTTTTCCGCCCTGATCAAGAATCTGAAGTTTTTCGTTACGTTCTTCGGTGGTGCCGTATCTGCCTACGCGGTAAGCAAGTTGCGCCGCTTTTTCAACGTCAACGGTCAGTTTCAGCATATCTTTTGAAAAGCGCCACGTCTTTTCGCCGTGGTAAATTATTACGCCCTTGGTTTTGATGTTATAGTTGACCGCCCCTGAAAGATGTTCCTTTGCTTCTTCAACGGTCATACCGCCAACGTCAATACCCGAAACCGTTACGCCGTCTAAAATCTTATCAGAAAAATATTTATCGTTATAGGCTTTTTGGGCATAGTAATCTTCAGTAAGCCCATTTTGGGAATTGCTTTTCAACACGTAACTTACAAGGATCGCCCCTGCCGTTACGAGTATTATTGAAAGACATATAATAAGGGTTATAATGTGGAAATAAACCTTATCTTTTTCATAAACGTTCTGTCGTTTCATTAAATTACATCCTATCAAGAAAACAAAATATAGTATCCGCTTACGTATCCTTCGTTTCCTGCTTCGGTACGGATAAAGTACCAGCCGTCAGATTCATCCATTACCGTAACTCGCGCGCCGTTGGGAAGTTCTTCAATAACGTCATACTCCGTGGCGGGGCCTATTCTTACGTTTACTTTATCGCCTACAATGGGGTTTGAGATAGTTGCAGGACGCTCACCTGTAAGTTCACCCGGTGCGAAAGTGGGCGTAGGCGCAGGAGACGGTGTGCGCAGAGCATCAATTTCTTCCTTTGTTAAGGAAGGAGTTTTTGGGGGCTGATAGTCAAAATATTCAACCGTCTCAACAGAATCTATCATCCATGAATCGTTTTCGTAAACAAGAGTTACGTTATATACAGATGATTTCCATTGAGGAATTTTATCAATGCCCTTTGCTTTTGCATCTTCCTTTGAAATTACCGCGGTGTTAAGTTCGCCGATTATGGTGTAAACCGCTTCGCGGACGGTTACGGTCTTTTTCTTCTGCCAGGGCCAAACGATCATCGTGCCGTAATCAAAATCAAATTTATGACTGTAACCTGATACGGTATAGAAACTGTAAACTGAACGAAGGGCAGAATATTCTTCCCCTTTAAGGTAATCATAGGAAAAGAACTGTGCTTTGTTTTCAGGATCGGTATCCATCAAAATAATATCAAGCCTTGCCTTTAAAGCATCCTGAATAACAAAGTAAAGATTTGACGTTTTGGTGCTGGAAAGAAACGCTCCGTACAAAACACCTAAAACTATCGCTACGATAAGCACTCGCGTAAAAATATATGCAATTGTGCGCAGAATTTTGTTTTTCATTCTTTGCCTCTCTTATTATTATAATAATTCATTATTATTGTATCACACTTTAATTAAATTGTATATAGTTTACTTATAATATTTATAATTTTTTCATTTTTAAACAAAATAAAAAAGAGGTGATTTTTTGGCTAACATTATTTTAAGAACGGTTTTACTGTTTTTTTCGCTTTTAGTTATGCTTCGGCTTATGGGAAAACGGCAGATTGCCCAGCTTCAGCCTTACGAATTTGCGCTGATGCTTATTTCTTCAAACCTTGTAACGGTGCCCATGAGCGATCTTGATACTCCCGTTTTATGGGGAATTTTGCCCATTTACGTTTTATTGGCTGTGGGACTTCTGCTTTCGGTAATTTCCCTTAAATCAACCTTATGGCGGGGAATCATCTGCGGAAAACCGCGAATGCTTATCGAAAGAGGCAAAATCGACCAAAAGGCTCTTAAAGCGGTGCGCTATACCTTAAATGATCTGTTGGAACAACTGCGCTCCAACGACGTTTTTGATATTTCCGAAGTTTATTACGCTTACCTTGAAACCAACGGAGAAATAAGCGTAATTCTGAAAAAAGATTTCCGCGCCGTTCAGGTTAAAGATCTGAAACTTTCCGTTTCACAGCAGGAGGCCGATATCGCCCTTATCATGGACGGAAAAACCTTAAAAGAAAATCTTGATTTATTAAATAAGGACAGTCGTTGGCTTGAAAAACACGTTAAAAATGCAGGATTTGACAGCGTTTCCGCCGTCTTTTTAGCCATGTTCGACGGAACGCGCCTTTATATTTTCGGCAAAAATAAAAAGTTAAAGGAAGTGTATTTATGAGAAATTTTATTCTGATCTTTTCCGTTATTTTTATTTTCGTTTCCTGCTCGGTCTTTACAGATATTATGATCGAAAAACATTTTACCTCTTTCGCCCAAGATATTGACGGCATTTCTACAGAAGAAGATCTTATGAATATTACAGAAAAATGGGAAAAAATGTCGGAATTTGCCGAAATCATCATTGACCACGGCGATCTTGAAGAAGTAAGCCATCATCTGTGGGCGATGAAAGAAGAAATGAAATATGATTATGATGAGTTTATGGAGTCAAAAGCACTAACAAAGGAAATGCTTCTTCATATCCGTGACAGAAACACTTTGGGGATCATAAATATATTGTAGCGTTTTTTTCTTGGCAAATATGCAGAAATTGCACATCTTTTAAAAATAAATATGCAAAAGTTGCATATCTTTTTAAAAATAATATGCAAAAATTGCACATTTCTATTGCATATTTACTTTTGTTGTGTTACAATAGCATTGAGGTGATATCATGACATTACGGGAATTAAGAATAAATAAATCATTAACACAAAAGCAGGCTGCCGATTTTGTAGGCGTACCGTTGCGCACATACTCAAATTACGAGAACGATATAAAAAAGCAATCGACCATTAAGTATGAATACATTATGGAAAAATTGCGCACATACGGCTATATTGACGAAGAACACGGTATTCTTACCTTGGATCAAATAAAGTCAGCCTGCACCGATGTTTTTACTGAAAATTCTGTTGAATTCTGCTATTTATTCGGTTCGTATGCAAAGGGAACGGCAACAAACACAAGTGACGTTGATCTTTTAATAAGCACAGATCTTTCAGGTCTTAACTTTTACGAACTTGTTGAAAATTTGCGGCAAAGTCTTAATAAGAAGGTCGATGTGCTTGATCAGCATCAAATAGCCAACAATTTTGAACTGACAAACGAAATTCTTAAGGACGGTATAAAAATATATGGATAACATAAAAAATGATGCTTACTACATAACAAAAATGCTTAAAGATATTAATTTTATTATTGAAAAAACACAAGGTATAACAAAGGAAGATCTAAAAGAAAACGAGATTCTTTGTGATTCGGTGCTTTTCCGCCTGATACAAATTTCCGAAAACTCATTGCGGCTTACCGACGAATTCAGATCGAAGCACAGCGATATTCCTTGGCAAGCTATAAAGGGTATGCGCAACCGAATCGTGCATCAGTACGGTGACGTTGACCTTTCAGTAGTTTACCAGACCGTTTCCGAGGATATACCGGAAATTTGCAAAAAATTAGAACTTCTGATTTAAGGTGGTGATTTTTTGGATAGAGTCGTTTATGAAAAATGGAATAAGGTTCACGTAAGTCCCCGTTCAACGCTGGGCTTTGCGCCCCATCTTCACGATGAACTTGAAATCGTGCTTATTGACAGCGGGTCCATTACCGCCTACGTTGACGATCAGGAATATTCGCTTGAAAACGGCGCGTTGTGCATAATGTTTCCCAATCAGTTGCACTCCTACGTTGACCATTTTTTCTCCAACGAAGAAAATAATTATATTCTGATTTTTTCTTCCGATATTTTAAGGTCATTTTCCGTGGACTTTGACGATAAGATTCCGAAAAATCCCGTAATCACCGATCCTGAAATTTTAAATGACGTCAGAAAATATCTTAAAGAAGCCTGCGAATTTTCTCGTTCGAAAGCGCAGTTTTCCACAGAAGCACTTAACGCTTTTTCCGTACTTGTTCTTTCAAAAATTCTTCCTTGTCTTTCTTTGGAAAGCGCGCGCCATTTGCAGAAAAACATTTCTGCCGATATTTTTACTTATTGCAACAAAAATTTCTGCGAAAATATTTCTTTGGAGACCATATCAAAAGAACTTAACGTCAGCAAAGATCATATTTCCCGCCTTTTCCGCGAAAAATTCCACACGAGTTTTAAAACGTACATCAGCAGTCTGCGCATTGACAGGGCAAAGAAACTTTTAAAAACTACAAACAATTCAATTACCGAAATTGCAAGTCTTTCAGGCTTTAACACTATCCGTTCTTTTAACAGAACCTTTTCTGATATTACCGGTCTTTCCCCCAGCCAATACAGAAACAAACATTCAAATTAAAGAATTGTAAATTTTCTGTTGACATAAGAAAAAGAATGGTATATAATAACCGTACATGATTTTAGGGCGTGTTTATGTCGCCCAAAAAGTAAGGAGGGATTTATTGTGAAACAGCAATACCAATCACCTGAGGTTGAAATTACACCAATTTATACTTCAAACGTTTTCACTGAAAGTGGAGACGGATCATTTGATCTTGACGAAGATACACCTTAACAATCAGAACACTTTTAAAAGAGATAGCAGTTTGCTATCTCTTTTTTTGTCTTTTGGTATAGCCGAGTTTTTATTGGAGTGCATCTTTAACCCCTTATCACGTTCTTTTAACTGCCATTCCGCTTTCTCGAACTGTGAACATAATATGTTGGTGTTCGATTTCTCGAACCGAGGGCGTAAGCCGAGTTTTTTGTTAGAGCGCAACTTTTCCCCCCCACAAAACTTCTTATAAATTATTTTTCCACTTTATCGAACTTGTGAACAAAATATGTTGCTGTTCGATTTCTCGAACTGAGGGCGTAGCCGAATCTTGATGTTGAGTTTTCGCCACACATTAAAGCACTTTATATCCACTTTTCCACTTTCTCGAATTGTGAACAAAATATGTTGTTTATGCTTAATTACAACCCCTCCACCACCTTACGGCGGTCCCCCTACCCTTACACAGGGTAGGCTTGTTTTAGTTTGTGTTTATAACCTGCTGTTCGATTTCTCGAACCGAGGGCGTAGCCGAGTTTTTTATTGGAGTGCAACTTCGCCCCCCACACTTGCTTCTTTAAATTACTTTTCCACTTTATCGAACTTGTGAACAATTTGCCGTTGGCAAGTGGTATTTCTTTCAGAAGTGCTATTTCTTTCAGAAGTGCTATTTCCTGCGGAAGTGGTATTTTGCTTCGCAAAGTTGAATATTCTCAATGCAACATAACCTGACTTTGTAAGTCGGTTCGATTTATCGAACAAATTAGGTGATTTTTGGGATTTTGTTCGATTTCTCGAACCGAGGGCGTAGCCGAAATTAAATGTCAAGATTTGCCCCCAATAACACCTATAAATTACTTTTCCACTTTCTCGAACTGTGAACAAAGTATGATGTTTGTGCTTAATTACAACCCCTCCGTCAGGCTTTTGCCTGCCACCTACCCTTACACAGGGTAGGCTTATTTTAGTTTGTGTTTATATACTGCTGTTCGATTTCTCGAACAAATTAGGTGTTTTTAGGCGTTTTGTTCGATTTATCGAACCGAGGGCATAGCCTTTACTGCATGAGCAAAGCGAATATATCGCATTTACGAAGTAAATATATCGCTTGGCATTAGCCATATATCGCGCCCGTTAGGGTATATCGCTTGCGAGCAACGCGAAGCAATTATAATTACTTTTCCACTTTATCGAACTATGAATATTTTTTATCCAAAAGCTTCCCCTGTGTAAGGGGAAGTGGCTTTCGCAAAGCGAAAGACGAAAGGGTTGTAATCTCCCCACATTACGTTCTTTTTATTACTTTTCCACTTTCTCGAACTGTGAATAAAATATTGCAGTTACTTTTACCGTCAGTTCGATTTGTCGAACAAATCAGGCGTTTTTGATTGTTTTAGGGGTATTTTGTTCGATTTATCGAACTGATTGGACAAAAAAATTTGACACAAAAAAATTTACTTGAGTTCGATTTATCGAATTGATTATAGCACAGGCAAACACATTTGTCAATAGATTTTGTTCGATTTATCGAACTTTTTTATTAAAAAATGCAAAAAATGGGGTTTTTGTTCGATTTATCGAACTGATTATAACCGATGCAATCATATTTGTCAATAGATTTTGTTCGATTTCTCGAACTTTTTTTAATTTTTCTGTTGATTTTTTTTTGCGCGTGTGTTATACTTTAGTCAAGGAGATGATTTTATGAAAAAATTCGCACAGCGCCTGGCAGAAGCAATGGAAATTCGCGATATGTCTCAGGCAGAACTTGCGCTCAAATCGCTGATCAGCAAATCGTCAATCAGCACCTATTTAAAAGGCAGTTTTATGCCCAAGCAAGAAAATATTACAAAACTTGCCCGCGAACTGCACGTTTCGGAAGAATGGCTCATGGGAAAAGACGTTCCAATGGATCCTTCCGCGCCGAAAATCACCAACGACATGCTTAAATTTGCGCTGTTCAACGGTGAAGACGGCATCACCGATCAGATGCTTGACGAAGTTAAAGCCTTCGCCCAATACGTTAAGCAGAAAAATCGTTAAAGTCCGTTTTTTCGTACATTAAAAAGTATAAAATAGCAATGAAAGGAAGTGAACAAGGTGAACATAAACGAACTTTACACTCTGGCGGCGAAAAAAGGCATCGAGACCCATTCGGTAAAATGTCCCAAGTCAAAAGCCATCGCGCTGGAACTTGAAAATTGCCCATTTATCGGCATGGACAGAAGCGTTTTCAAAAGCGAATATACTGAGCGCCTTGTTCTCGCCCACGAACTTGGCCACGTGCTGACGGGCGGGTATTATTCTGACATTGCCAATCCCGTAAACGTAAAGCGCATGGAGCACCGCGCCGTAAAAAAGACTGTGGAAATGCTGATTCCCGAAGAAGAACTTTCTCAAAAACTCCACGAAGAAGTAACGGTTTTTGAACTTTCCCAGCATTTTGACGTGCCCGAAGACCTCATAAAAAAAGCGCTGTGGATCTATTACAGAAAGGAAATTGCATAATGTATATCGGTCAATCGCAAAGGCGAGAAATTTCGCTATCGAAGTGGGACGGCACCGCCGTTAAATATGAAAACAAGATTTTTGTTCCCTGGAACGAAGTAGTATCTTCAGGCATTTACGCCCAAATAAAGACGGAACTGAAAATAATTTCTTCCGTAAAAATTCTGTTAGGTGAAAACTTTGCGCCCACAGAAATTCTTTTGCTTGATCCGAACAAGGAAAAAGTTATCACGAGCTACCGCGGCGAGACGGGCAAAGCCATAACGGAAAAGGAAATCACGCTGACTCTTGATGAAGAAATCAGCGATTTCGTTCTTTCCTTTGACTCTTCTTTCACCGACATCGAAATTGAAAAAATCGAAGTTTACGGCGCCGACCTTTCAGGCACCGTCATTTTCCCCACTCCCGAAAAGATAGAAGAAACGGGCAGATTTTTTGATATTTCCACATTAAAAACCGTCGAAAAAACTGACGAAAATATAAAAGCAAACGGCTATACTTTGACGGTCAACGAAAAAGAAATAACCATCTGTGCCAAGGATAAGCGCGGTTTTACTTTTGGCAGAAGCACCGTTGAGAAACTTACCAAAAACGGAAAAATTCCCGAAATCAGAATTACCGACAATCCCTTCTGCTCATTCCGCGGCGTGCATCTTTACCTGCCTGCCCTCAGTCAGATGGATTTTGCGAAAAAAATAGTAAAAAATATCATTGCGCCAATGGGTTACAATCACCTGATAATCGAAATCTGCGGTGCAATGGAATTTGAAAGCCACCCTGAGATCAACGAAAAATACGTTGAAGCCAACGAAAAGTACAATCAGGGCATCTGGCCCAAACTTCCCCACGGCACCGTTGGCGGCGGAACGATAGTTAAAAAGGAAGATATCCGCGATTTCTGCGCCTACGTTCGCAGTTTCGGCATAGAAATAATTCCCGAAATTCAGAGTTTAGGCCACGTGCAGTTTATGACTCTTGCCCACCCGGAAATTGCCGAGATTCCCGAAAACAAAAAGGCGAATGACGTAACTGATGAGCGCCTTGCCGACATTCCGCCCGATGAATTTTACGCGCACTCTTTCTGTCCGTCCAACGAGAAATCCTATGAAATTCTCTTTGACTTAATGGACGAAATTATTGATACTTTTGAGCCTGAAAAATACGTGCACATGGGCCACGACGAAATCTATCAGATCGGCGTTTGCCCCATCTGCTCAAAGAAAGATCCTGCCGACATCTATGTTGAAGATATTTTGAAACTTCACAAATATTTGGCAGAAAAGAACCTTAAAATGATGATCTGGGCAGACATGCTCCAGCCGGTATCTGCTTATAAAACGGTGTCCGCCATTGACAGAATCCCCAAAGATATCGTGCTTCTTGACTTCATTTGGTACTTCCACACCGACAAGGACATTGAAAAAAATCTTACCGCCAAAGGCTTTGACGTTATAATCGGCAACTTATATTCAAGCCATTTCCCGCGCTTTGAAAAACGTATCCGCGGCGAGAAAATTCATGGCGGACAGATCTCCGCATGGGTGCAGACCAACGAAGAATCTCTTCAACGCGAAGGCAAACTTTATGATTTTATTTACACCGCCCAAATGCTCTGGTCGGAAAGTTATACGGAAAACTGCCGTTACGTTTACGATAGAATTATAAGAAGTATGATTCCTGCCATTCGTGCCGAAATTCAGGGCGTCAAGGAATTTGAAGCATCGAAAAATTTCTTCAGGGGCAAGGCAAAGGAACTTGATATCACGGTAAATTCTTTTGCAAAAACTATCGCTTTCACCCACGGCACAGACGATCTTATCCCCCGCACACCTTGGGCGGAAGGCATAAACATCGGTTTCTACAAGGTAACTTATGCTGATAATACGTCTGTAGAAATTCCACTTATCAGCAGTTTAAATATCTTCTATTCAGGACGTCGCCAGAACGCCCCCTTTGAAAACGGCTACTACCGCCATAACGGCTATATGGGCTCATGGGCAACCGACGAAATCCGCGTTTCCGATAAGGTCTACTACCGCTACTTGTGGCAGAACCCCCACCCCGAAAAGGAGATCACAAAAATCACCCTTAACACAAACAAAAAAATAACGATAATCGACGTTTCGGCTGAAACAGACGAATAATCTATAATTTATAACCAACTGATAATAGCAGTGTGGAGAGTATTTTCCATACTGCTGTTTTTTATCGAAAAAGGTTGAAAAAAAGATACTTGCATGTTATACTAATTAAATAACTGTTTCTAATTATTCTGGAAAGGAACACAATATATGCCTACTAAAACAAAAGAAACAACCGTTGCGAAGATTTTAATAAACGAAGCGGATATATGCGATTTTAATAATACAAATGAAGATGTATCTTCTCAAGAAATCGAAGTAGAAATTCTTCCACCCATAGATCTAAGTGATAAAAGAAAAGTTGAGATATATAAAGGTATTTCCGATATAGATGAAAAGTTAAGCCTCATATCTTTAAGGGTCGAAGAATTAAATTCGGAGATAGATAGCTTAACTAACCATGCAGACGGTCTTGATTACGCCATATCTGTAATAAGCGGTATTATATCCGGTGTAGTTGATAGTTTCTTTGTTGGCGAAACTGAAATAGATATAAAAAAAATAGAAAAGTCCTTGGTGAACAAATACCATACTGCAAACGATAGTGGATATAAGCATAAAAACGATGATGGAAATTGGACAAGCAGCCCTTTGTATCATAGATTAGATGATTTGGCTCACCATCCCTCCATTGCAGGTTTAGTCGCTTCTATTCTTGTTCGTTATTTTCGTTTGGTTATCTTTATAGATGGCACCGACGGCAAACCGCACATCTTCTTCGCTGATACAAGTAGCCAAGAGGTTACCGCATTAGAAAAAGAAGAACAAATAAAAGCTTGGATAGGTGCTGTTATTGGTGGTGTATGTATTTGGCTATCCCATTTAGCGATACGAAAGTACGAGGAAATCAATAATGAAAAAATGCCAGAGCCTTTAAAAAAGCTAATAAAGCATATAAGTGCAACTCCGCTTATACTTGAAGTTTTAAAAGCCGTTGATGTTTGGGTAGGACACATGATGAGCGATGTATCAACTTCACAAGGTATTCCCGGAATATTTTTGTCATTGCTAAAAGAACTTTCTGCCTTACCTATGCTCAGAAATACAAATCTTAAAAGTTTTGTAAAGGATGCTTATAGCAAAGGGGATATGAACCTATCCAAATGGAGCGGTGTTGTATATACTGCTGCAAAAAAGCAAGCGTTGCCAATATTGATAAACGAAGGTATTGTCAGATGTTTCTTCTTTATAAGACATTTAGTAATGGAATTAAAAGAAAAAAAAGATTTCAGGCAGATTAATTGGAATAGTGTTATTCCCTTTAAAAACAGGACTATTGCGAGAATGTTAACAATTTCCACCGGTACCTTTATGGCGTTTGATATTGCCGATGCCGCTATTCGTTCCGGAGGTTTTAATCCCCAATGTATTTTAAGAATCAATTTTGTTGGTATCGGTCGCTTTGCCTTTGCTCTTGGTGCTGACGTAGCTATGGGCGTCAAGAAGAGCAAAAAGGAAAAAGAGCGCAGCAAAGCGCTAAGCGAATACATTAGTTTATCTAATATTAAGATCTACTACAGAGAGGCTGACTTAATGTGTTCCGAAGCTGAATTATATGAACATGAAGCCAAAATGCACGATGCAGAAAAGAATATGTGGCAAGAAGTTCAATATAATACCGAAGCTATGAATCAACTGTATAAGCAAATAATAAAAACTTATCAATATCATGTGCAAGCTATAAATCAAATGAATGAATGTATGAATGATATGGAAGCATTAATGCCAAATATTGATAAAGCAAATCCGGGATTAAGAGAAAAAATGTTAGAAAGGTTGAAATAAGATGGAAGAGGAAATAAGTAAAGAAATTACTACCATAACCGAAAATCAAATATATGCTATTGATGAAGAAAATTTACCGCAAGTATTTGCTGATCAAGTTGAATCATTAAAAGAAGCTAAAGAAAAATATAGTGAAGCGGAGGAAAAAGAAAAGCAAGCAAGAGAAAAAGTTGAAACAGCATTAACAGAGGCAGATAAATTAATCAATGCAGCAAAAAATGCAGGTACCAAAACCGTTACGCCAAAGAAATTCCTGGGGAATACTTATACAACAAAAAAAGATGAAATTGAAACTATAAAGAAAAATCTTAAAGAAATTATAGAGCATAACGAAAATAATGCACAGGCGCAGAAAAAATTAGCCGAAGTTCAATCTTCATTAATGGAATCACAAACAGCAATACTCAAAGTTCAAAAAGCACAAATGGACTATCAACAACAAATCGCAAAAGCCACAAAATTCGTTTTTGCATTAAGTGCATATAATATGGCAGCAAGCCAATCTGTCTTGATTAAATTAAGATCAATACTATCCGGAGCAAGCGAAGAAGAATTAGGCGAGCTTGCTCAACAGCAACTATTTTTAGCGTTAGAGCAAATAAAAAATCAAGAAAATATTATTACTCGAATAAATAGAAACGAAGAATTTATTGAGCAATTAAATTCAGCAATTGAGAAAAAACAAAAAGAAATTGATGAAATTGATGAAATTAATCGAGAACAAAATAAACTTATTTCTGAAAATTCAGGCAGATTAAAAGAACACGAAAATACCTTGACTAGACACCAGCAAAAGAATGAGGAACACGATAAAAAAATATCAGAAAATGATTATAACATAAGCGTACTTAAACAACAAAATCAAGAGCACGATAAAAGAATCAACGACATCTCAAAAACAATTGATGATCATGAAAAAACTTTTGAAAACCACTCCAATCGTGATGCCGAACTAGAACAAACGATTCAAAATGTTTCGCAAAGAACTTCCGAAATGATCGATACTATAAATGCAAGCATATATAAAAATGAAAACAGATTAAATGAACATGAAAACGCCTTGACAAAGCAACAACAAAAGGATGATGAACACGATAAAAAAATATCAGAAAATGATTATAACATAAGCGTACTTGAACAACAAAATCAAGAGCACGATAAAAGAATCAACGACATCTCAAAAACAATTGATGATCATGAAAAAACTTTTGAAAAACACTCCAATCGCGATGCCGAACTAGAACAAACGATTCAAGATGTTTCGCAAAGAATGTCGGAAATGATTGATAGTATAAAGGCGAGCATTTCTGAAAATTTTGATTCTGCTAATAAAAAAATCGCCTTAATTGAAAGCAATTCTGAAAAGCAAATTAAAGATATACACGATGTCATTTGCAAATCGGATGATGTTTTTGATAATAAACTTGAGAATTTATCAGCTGAATTAACAAGTTCAATTGATAATCTCAAGACTGAATTAAAAAAACTAACTGAAAATACGAACGCAAACATTCAGGATTTAGAAAACAGAATAAATTCTCTAGATAAAACTGTTAGTAAAAAAATTTGGAAAATTACTATATCTGTTATTGTCGGAGCATCTTTACTTTTAAACATTTTACAAATTTTAGGGATTTTATAAGAAAAGCGCATAATAACATTTCCAAAAAGAATAAAAAACGTCCAAACCCCATCGTAAATTAGACAAATTACGGTGGGGTTTTGTTATACTGGCTCTTTAGAGCCATCAAATGCAAATATGAAGATATAGAAGAAGATATAGAATCTGAATGTGGCAAAGTCACATGTCCCGTAATCACCGTGAGCAATTTCAACTGTCATTCCGATTTCTCGAACGCCCCCTTGATTCTTATAAATTACTTTTCCACTTTCTCGAACTGTGAATAATTTTTATCCAAAAGCTTCCCCTGTGTAAGGGGAAGTGGCTTTCGCAAAGCGAAAGACGAAAGGGTTGTAATCTCCCCATATTACGTTCTTTTAACTGCCATTCCACTTTATCGAACTTGTGAATGAAATGTGTTTGCAACTCCACACAACGCGCTCTTATAATTACTTTTCCACTTTCTCGAATTATGAACAAAATATGTTGCTGTTCGATTTCTCGAACCGAGGGCGTAGCCATTATCGCACCGCAAAGCGGTATATCGCATTCCATCAGGAATATATTGCATTTGCAAAGCAAATATATCGCGCCCGTCAGGGTATATCGCTTGCGAGCATTGCAAGCAATTATGTCTGCTGTTCGATAAATCGAACTCACATATAAAGTTGCGCCAAGGGCGCATACCACAATCAATGCAGAACGAAGTGAAGCATTGCATATCATCAATTTCGCAGAAATTGCATATCATCAAGACGGAGTCTTGCATATCATTAAGACGCAGGAAGTTTTATACACGGCTTTGCCGTGATGATATACAGCTCCAAAGGAGCTGATGAGATACACGCTAACGCGTGATGATATACCAAGCCTGCGGCTTGGATAAAAAAAGAAGCAACTTTCGTCTACCGAAAGTTACTTCTTTTTTGGCGGAGAGAGGGGGATTACGCTCGTGCTTTGCACGCGCTATCTGCTCGTTGACCGTTGCTTTGCAACAGTACCCAACTCGCAATGCTTCGCTAAAAAACAGTTCACTGAACTGTTTTTCTTTACGCTTCGCACCCACCGTGTGGTTCGAATCCCCCTAAACTACAGTAAAGCAAAAAACACCGACCATTTGTCGGTGTTTTTCACTTGGCGGAGAGAGGGGGATTCGAACCCCCGAACGGGTATTAGCCGTTACACGATTTCCAATCGTGCGCCTTAGGCCAGCTCAGCCATCTCTCCAAGCGAAATATAGTATATACTTTTCGTTAATTTTTGTCAAGCCGTTTTTAAAAATACGTTGTAAATTACATAAATTTATGCTACAATATTTTTAAAGAAGGTGATTTCTATCAAAAAAATTATTTCCATTATAATTTCGATTATACTGATCTTTTCTTTTTCGGGGTGCGAACTTCAGCAGATTTTTTCGCCTGAGCCTACTCCCTGCCCCCACACAAATTGGGAATGGTGGGTTCTGCTTCAGCCTTCAAGAAAGAACGAAGGTACCCGCGTAAAAAAATGCTTGGAATGTCATGAAAAATTCGATGAAGAAAAAATTCCCATGATTCCCTGCTTTCACGACGGTCCTTTTGACGACGAAATTATCAAAGAGCCTACCGCAACCGAGGAAGGCATAAAAAAATCTACTTGCCGTCTTTGCGGAGTGTACTCCGAAGAAAAACCCGTTGAGCCTTTGGGTTTCGACCTTAACACCATAAGCCAGATGTATTCCCAATCGATTTTCAAGGTTTACGCTTACGATTACTCAACGATAAATCAAGGCTATTACAATCAAAGTCAGGGCACGGGATTTTTTATTGACGACAAGGGCACTTTTATCACCAACGCCCACGTAGTTGAAAACTGCACAGAGTTTGAAATTCTTATAAACGGCAAGAAATATAAGGCAGATGCGCCCCTTTATTACGACTACACCAACACCGACCTTGCCATTTTGCGCCTGAAAAAGAGTATAAAAACAACCCCCGTAACGTTCAGCGAAGACGTTGACGAATACGATAAAGTCTACGCTTTAGGCTTTCCCAACGACGCGCCTCAACTGCTCACCACCGGCGGAACTATTCAAAGCAATGCCTATATAGTTGACGGTGTTGCCTACTATCTTTTTGATGCTGACGTTGACCACGGCAGCAGCGGCGGAGTGTTAAGCGACCGCCACGGAAACGTAATAGGCGTAGTAACTTTAGGCTGGGATAACGGCATAAACGGCGCGCTGAAATATTCATTTTTTAAGCATCTTGTTGAAAACTTTAAGGAGAAATAATTATGAGTTATGCACAGTTTGAGCAAAAATTAAATAATTTAGAAAAGATCGTAGGTCCGGTAATCGCCACTTTTAACAGTCCCATCATGGTTGAAAGAATGTGCGATTCAGTTGATTTCATGCTTTTTGACGGCGAGCACGGCATCTTTAACAACGAAAACCTGATTTCTTCATTGCAGGTGTGCAGACTTAAAGGCGTACCGAGTTTTGTCCGCGTTGCCGACACCGAATATCATCTCATTTCCCGCGCGCTGTACATGGGTGCTGACGGCATAATGATTCCCCGTTGCGAAACTTTGGAGCAGGTTGAAAAAGCCGTAAGATCAATGAATTTCCCCGAAAAAGGCAAAATGGGTTGCGGCGGACACGGTCAGTACAGAAAAGACGAAACCGTAGAAAATTATAAACGCTTTTTATTTCTTCAGATCGAAACGCCTTTGGGAATAGAAAATCTTCCCCAAATGCTTGAAAAATACGGTGAAGAAATTTCGGCAATCATCATCGGCCCTTACGATCTTTCGGTGATGCTTCACAAACCCTTTGATTTTGAAAATCCCGAACACGTTGAAGCGGTTCAAAAAGTTTTTGATATTTGCAAGAAATATAACAAGTCTTCAGGCATCTTCTGCGATAACGAGGTTATTGCCGAGCGCTACTATAAAATGGGCGCAAACGTTCTCTGGACCGCCACCGACATCAATATGTTTATGCGCGGCTTTACCGAAAGTTATAAAAAACTTGAAGAATTATAAACTTCCCTTTAGGGCACACTTTCTTACAGAGTGTGCCTCAGTCTGCTGACAAAGTCAGCAGACTGTCAGAGTTCGAGAAACCCTTGCAAGCCAAGGCGCTGAACTTGCAAAAAAGGGAGTTTACACAGACGTAAATGACCGCATTTTGCAAGTGAATTGCAACGACGGAAATAGCACCCT
>JAZQII010000073.1:0-22931 GCA_045541035.1 Clostridia bacterium
GACACTGAGGACACTCAACAATGCCGGGAAGTGAAAGCTTCCAGTTTGCACGTCTTGAGTCACGTCTTGCTCTTGAAATTTTACGCTTAGGTGCGATTGCGCCCATGTGAACACCTCCTTAGTCCACGAGTCCACGCAGTATGGCGAAAGGGTTATCATCGTCAACGTCACTGCATGTACAAGATGAAAAATTTTTATCAATTCCGCAATGTGGACACAATCCCTTACAATCTTCCTTGCATAAACGTTCAATAGGAAGAGATGAAATAACCGTATCATTCACAAGCGGTTGAAGATCAACAGTATGGTTTTTGTTTATAAGCAACGTTTCATCTTCAGCATCAAAAGAATATATCTCACTAAAATTAAATGAGTATTCTTTTGAAAACTCTTTAAGGCATCTGTCGCATTCAAAAATGCATGAAAGATTGATCTTACCGTAAAAACGAACGTTATCACCATCGGCAAAATAATTACCTGAGATCTTAACGTTTTCAAATCTTACTTTACCCATATAATCTATCGGCTCGATGAAAGCATCAAGTTCAAGATCATATCTATCGCCTTCGTTATAAAGGGAATCCTTAACTGAAACAACTATACTCATAACAATACCTGACTATTATATCTATATTTTTTTACTTTGTCAATCATTATTTTGAAAGTTCTTTTGTATCCCTTGCAATAACAAGTTCTTCATTTGTAGGAATAACAACAACCTTAACTGAAGAATCATCAGTTGAAACGATTGCTTCTTTTCCATGAATAGTTTTGTTTAGTTCATAGTCCATCTTAACACCAAGGAATTCAAGACCTTCTACTGAACCTGCACGAACAGCATCGTCATTTTCGCCAACACCTGCAGTAAATACGATGGCATCAACGCCACCCATTGCAGCAGAATATGCACCGATAAACTTCTTAACGTTATAGCAGAAAATATCAATAGCAAGTTTTGCACGCATATTGCCTTCCTGAGCTGCAGCAGCAAGATCTCTAAAGTCACTGCTAACGCCGGAAATACCAAGCATACCACTCTTTTTATTAAGGTATGAATCCATTTCATCAATGGTCATGTTATATTTGCCCATAAGGAAGCGAATGATTGCAGGGTCAATGTTACCGCAACGTGTGCCCATGGGAAGACCTTCAATAGGTGTAAGCCCCATTGTTGTATCAAGACACTTACCGCCCTTAACGGCAGCAATACTTGAACCGTTACCAAGATGACATGATACGATATTGATTTCTTCAGGCTTCTTACCTAAAATTTCAGCGCAACGCTGTGAAACGAACTTGTGGCTTGAACCGTGGAAGCCATATCTTCTTACCTTGTGCTCTTCATATGCTTCATAAGGAAGACCGTAAATAAAGCTTGTTGCAGGCATTGTCTGGTGGAATGCAGTATCAAATACGCCAACCATAGGTGTGTTGGGCATAACTGCCTTGCAAGCCGCAATACCCTGAAGGTTTGCAGGGTTATGAAGAGGAGCAAGATCAATTAAGCTCTCCATCATATTAACAACTTCATCAGTAATCTTAACAGAGCATGCAAACTTATCGCCGCCGTGAACAACGCGATGACCAACTGCATCAATTTCATCCATTGATTTGATTACGCCAACCTTTGCATCAGTAAGCTTATTAAGAACACGCTGAATAGCATCCTCATGATCAGGAATGTTAAGATCGGTATCCTTAACTGTTTCGCCATTGGCTACATACTTATGCTCAGAGCCTCCACCAAGACCGATACGGTCCATAGCGCCCTTTGCAATTACCTGTTCATTATCCATATCAAAAAGCTGATATTTCATTGAACTTGAACCTGCGTTAATAACTAAAACTTTCATAAAAAACCTCCATGAAAAAATATTTGATTTTTAATTTATGTATGATATAATAAACATACATTGTGTATTATAGCACAAAAAATCTAATTAGTACAGAAAAAAATATGAAAAAAGGTGATTAAAATTAAAATTTGCGGTATTATTTGCGAATACAATCCCTTACATCAAGGGCACATCTATCAGATTCAGGAATCACGCAGACTTACAGATGCAGATTTTGTCGTTTGTATTATGAGTGGAAACTTTGTTCAACGTGGCGAAAATGCTGTTTTTGATAAATTCAAAAGAACCGAAGCCGTTTTGAAATCAGGCGCCGATGCGGTTATAGAACTTCCGACTATCTATTCCCTTCAGTCTGCTGAATACTTTGCCTATGGTGGAGTTCAGATTGCAAACAGTATCGGTTGCACACACCTTTGTTTCGGTTCAGAGTCAGGAGATCTTGATATTTTAACAGAAGGCAGTAACGAAGAATCTTTTAAAAATTTAATAAAAAACGGTCTTTCTTACGGAAAATCCCTTTCCCAATTTGAAGGAGAACCAAATAATCTTTTAGGCAAGGAATATTTAAAATCAATCGCAACACTTGAAAGTGAAATGATTCCCGTAACGGTAAAACGTATTCAGGAATATGCTTCAGCAAGCAAAATAAGGACTGATTTAATGAATAACACAATAAATCCGGAGATGTATTCATTCGAAAGCACTCCCCTGTTTTTTGACCGTTTTTTTGAGATTTTAAAGTACAAACTGATTTCAATGCCATTAAGTGACCTTTCAAATATTTGCGGAGTTAACGAAGGTCTTGAACATAAAATAAAAAAAGAGATTCATTATTCCAATTCTCTTGATGAACTTATCTTAAACATAAAAAGCAAACGTTACACTTTCTCGCGCATAAGCCGTATTTTATGCTGTGCACTTTTGGATATTACAAAAGATAAATTGCAATTGCTCATTAACGATGCTCCCAAAGCAAAACTGCTCGGTATAAAAAAAGAGAGCACCAATATACTCTCACATCTTAATAATTATTATATATCCCCGCTTGATGCCACAAAATACGGAAAAAGCACAGAAATTTCTTCTTATACCAACGTTCTGTCAACCGAATTATATTCAATTCTTTCAGATCTGAACGGTGATGAAGATTATCGATTAGGTTTAATGAAAATTTAAAGCAAAACCGCACATTTTGTGCGGTTTATTTAATTTCAAGATCATTTTTTATTTTATCAATGATTTTTAACGTTGCTTGTCTTCCAAGTTCAATAGTTTCTTCCGCTTTATCAAGGTTATGAAGCGGAATATCTTTTAAATCGGGATTTATTATACAATCGGCTTTTTTATAATGCTGTTCAACTGTTTGCCAATCGCTCATTTCAAAGGCATACATTAAAACTTCCATTAAATTTTTTGCTTTCAAATGACCTGATCCCTGATATCCCACATCAACGCCGATAACGTATTCAGCGCCCATTTGTTTAACTTCTTCAATGGGAACACGTGTCATTGCACCACCGTCAATAAGTTGCATGTCGTCAATTTCAACCGGTTCGAATACTCCCGGAATAGCAAAACTTGCATGGCAAGCACGTGAAACTTTTCCCTTATTTAACGTAACGCATTTTCCCGTTATAATATCGCAGGCAACAGCAGAAAATGGCGGTGAACATTCTTCAATATTCTTTCCTTTACAGAGCATATCAACAAGATTTTCAGCCTTTTCACCTTTAATAAAACCAAGACGCGGAATAATAACGTCAATAAATGATGACATATCAATGGTAGCACATAACTTGCCTGCCATATACATATCGCTTCCTGTGCAATAAAGACCTCCGACAATTGCGCCTGCACTGCAACCGGAAATAAAATCAATGGGAATATTGTTTTCAATTAACACCTGAATTACGCCGATATGTGCGACTCCGTGAGCGGCACCTCCGCCAAGAGCAAGACCTACTTTTTTCATATTTATTTCACCTCCGTAATATCATAATATCGGTGATGTTTTAAATGTATATTATTCTTTTAATAATATGTGTTGTTTTTCCTGAAATGACAATCGAAACCACAAAAGAAAGTATTTTAACCTGGGCAACAAACGTACTGCCTTCTCTTTTGCCTTTTTTTATAATAAGTAAATGTATATATTATAACGGCGGTGTAACAATTTTTTCAAAGATTTTAAAACCTTTGACAAAATTACTAAACATAAACGAAAACTTAGCTTTTCCATTTGTAATGAGTCTTATGTGCGGATATCAAACAGGAAGCCGAACCGTAGAATCAATGAATCTTGTAAATAATAAAGATTTCTGCGCAAATATTTGTTATTGTGCAAGCCCGTTATTCATCATTGGTACGGTTGGCACTGCCATTTTAAAAAGTACGGCAAAAGGATATGTTTTATATTTAATACACTTATGCACCTTTTTTATTTTTTCCACCTTTTACTCATCTAAACAACAATATGAAAATACTACTGCATTAAATGCAAAAGGAAATTTAAGCACCGCAATTTCCGAAAGTATACCTGCAATTTTAAACGTTTGCGGTTTTATGATATTTTATAGAATAATAATTGAAATTCTAACTTCACATCTTCCCCAAAATATGGGTGCAATATTGTCAGGCATAATAGAGTTTACAAGCGGAATAAAAAAAGTAAGTGAAATTTTTAATGCACCAATGCCTATAATAAGTTTTTATCTTTCTTTTGGTGGAATATGCGTTATTACTCAATGTTTATCAACACTAAAGAACATAAATAAAATCAATTTTATAAAAAATCGTTTTATATGCGGAATAATATCTTTTATTCTCTGCTTAATATACGAAAAAACCGCCCTTCACGTACCCGTTATAATAACTCTAATTATTATTATCACGGCATATCTGATAAGGCGGAAAAATTCTTATTGGTTAAAATCTGCAAAATCCTGCGAAATCTGATCATCAATATCTTTAATGCGAACCTGAAGTTCTTCAAAAACACTTATCGCATAATTTTTTGCTGAAAGTTTAACTTCTTTAGCATTTTGACGGGCATTATCAATGATTTTCTTTGCCTCAATTTCTGCATTACGTGTAATTTCGTGTTCCATAACCATTTCTTCAGCAGTTTTTTGTGCCGCAGCGATGCATTGTTTTGCTTCTTCTTCAGCGTCAACAAGAATTTGACGGCGCTCTTTCATAATATTTGCAGCACGTTCAAGTTCTGTTGGAAGGCTTTCACGAAGTTCATCGATAATATCAAGGCAGGTATCTGCATCAACAAGTGATTTATCTGTAAATAATCCTTTCTTGGTCTGACTTAACTCCTTTTCAAGCTCATCAAGCAAATTAGAAATTACACTATCCATTTCAATTAACTCCTTTATCTTTTACGTTTAATTTATTTTTTACAAAATCATATATTTCAGGAGCGACCATTTTTCTTATATCGCCGCCCAACTGACCAATTTCACGAACGATACTTGAAGATAAAAAGCTATGTTCTGTATTTGCCATAAGAAATACTGCTTCAAATTCATCATCAAGCATCTGATTGAAGGTTGCCCACTGCATTTCATACTCAAAATCGGTAACAGCACGAAGACCTCGAATGGAGGCAGTTGCACCGACTTTTCTCATATAATCCACCATAAGTCCGCTTGAAGAATCAACGACAATATTATCAATTCCTACAATGGACTTTTTTATCATATCAACACGCTCATCAACTGTAAAAAAAGTTTTCTTTTTTGGATTATCCATAACAGTTACAATGAGTTTATCGGTCATTTTTGACGCTCTTTTAATTATATCAAGATGACCAAGGGTAATGGGATCAAAACTACCCGGATACACCATTACTTTCATTTTATTCCTCCAAGAAACGTAAGAGATCGGCTTCCGTAAACACGTTTATCAACAACATTAAAATTTCCGAGATTTTCAATATCAAAATCAGAAGAATGTTCAAGAATAAGAACTCCGTCATCATTTAAAAGAGGAATTGTATACTCTATAATATCAAGATATAATCCCTCGTTATAAGGCGGATCAGCAAAAATAAAATCAAATCTTTTATTATTTTCAATCATGTTTTTTAAAACATTTTTAAAATTGCCTTGAATTATTTCAGAATTTTCATTTTTAAGAATTTCTGAAACATTTTTTCTTACCAAGGAAGCATCAGCATCAACAAAGGTAGCATGAGCACCGTTGGAAACGGCCTCAATGCCCATCTGCCCCGTTCCTGAAAAAACATCAAGGAAATTTTTTCCGTACAGATCAATGCGGATAATATTAAAAAGTGAATCTTTAACTCGCTGGGAAGTAGGTCTTACATCCAAACCTTCCGGTGATAAAATGCCTTTTCCTTTATATCTGCCGCTGATAACTCTTAATAAATATCTATTTTTCATAATTTTAACACAATTAAACAATTATTTCAATAAAAATTTGTAATTATTTGTTATTTTTTAATTTGTTCACTACATCTGCAAGTGATTTTCTTTCATTATGACCGAAAATATATCCTATTCCCGAAACGATAATAAAAATTATTATAGGAATAAAGAACATTGGCGCTGCAACCGCGTTAGGTGTTGAGATATTATCAAGTATAGTTATTGCAGGTTGTGCAAAGTCAATGGTAAAAGCCGGATTATAAGGAACAAAAAGCGAAAGTATCGGTGTAAAAGACAAAAACAATAAATAAAGGAGCATATAAACACCATCGGCTATAACTCTGTTTTGCCCTTCCCAACCTTTAAAAGTCAAAGCCAAATACAAAACAGAAAGAATTATAGCAGGAATCATTGCAACAAATCCTGCAAAAAAACCTTTGTAGTTTTTATAGCGTTTATATTTTGTATCTTCTTCTCCGCTTATTACCGAACTGCTCCATGCCATATAATAAATAAAAACAATAAACAAGCATCCTACAACTATTTTTATTGCAAGTTCAATATTGGCACTTAAACACATCATCATCGTTATAAAAGCAACGAGACTCGTTGCAATAAAAGTTAATATAAGTTTGCCTGAGAATTTAAAAAAACTTTTCATTTAACACTCTCCAATATCTCTTTTTCAGTTATAATAACATCCATTTTAATATCTGTTTCTTTTACTTCAATTTCATTTGTTTTCTGGCAAGAAAATGCTGCACCTATTTTTAAGCAATTCTTATTATTTAAAAAGCGATCATAATAACCTTTGCCGAAACCTAATCTGTTACAATTATCGTCAAAAGCACATAAAGGAACGATTACCGCATCAATAGTCCCCCTGTATTCTTCACCTATCGGCTCATTTATACCATAAGAACCTTCAAAAAATCGATTGCTATGGACTGCGATCATTGATTCACCCTCAACACGTGGAAACAAGAAAGTTTTATCGGGAATTTTTTTTAATTCTTCGACGTTTACTTCCCCATCAATAGCATTATATAGCATTATTACATTTTTATCGGTGATAAATTGCTGAATTTTTTGACAAATTTTGTGCGAATACGCAAAATGTAATTCTTTATCGATGCTTTTTCTAGCATCGCGTGCTTGTTTTCTTACATTATACATAAATTTTTGGCACTCTTCCCGTAATAGAAAGCATAATCTCATAACTTATGGTTTCAGACCATTCCGCGAGGTCATCAGCAGTTATTTTTTCGCCTTTTTGTTCACCTATAAGAACTGCTTCATCACCTATTTTAACTTCAGGAATATCAGTTATGTCAACCATAGTCATATCCATACAAATTCTACCCGTAACAGGGGCTTTTTTGCCGTTAATAAGTACATAGCCGCGATTGGAAACCAAGCGTTTATAACCATCACCGTATCCAACAGGAAGAACGGCAACAGTCATATCGCGTGTCGCTTCAAAAGTACATCCGTACCCTATTGTTTCACCTTTATAAACTTTATTTATTGCAACAACATTGGTTGTAAAATCAAGCACAGGTTCAATTTGAATTGTTTTTAAAGTTTCATCAGACGGATAATAGCCGTATAATATAATTCCTGCTCTTACCATATCAAAAGTTAATGACGGATATTGTAAAATTGCACCGCTGTTGGCGCAATGGACAAGCACATCGCAAAAACCGAAATTTTTAATTTGATCAACTGCTTTTTTAAAACATTCTGCCTGCTTAAGGGTTTTTTCTTTATCAATACTATCTGACAATGCAAAATGGGTAAAAACACCTTTAATGCACAGATGATCAGAAGAGTGTATTTTCTTTAAAAATTCATTAAGTTCATTTCCTTCTCTAATACCCGTTCTATGCATACCGGTTTCAATTTTTATATGAACGTTCGCTTTTTTGTTGACTTTTTTTGCATATGTTTCTATCCGTTCAATTTCCTCTAATGTGCTTACCGCTTGATCAACGGAATAGTCAACACAAATATTCTCACTTTCTTGCGGTAACACACCAACACAAAGTATGGGACAATTTATTCCCGCTTCACGAATAATTTTTGCTTCCTCTAATGAGGCAGTACCCAAATAATCAATACCTTCCTCGCAAAGTGCTTTTGAGCACTCGATCAACCCATGACCGTAAGCATCGGCCTTAACAAGGGCAAGAACTTTTGTATTAACATGATCTTTTATTTTATGAAAGTTGTTCTTTAATTTTTTTAAATCAACAATACATTTAGTTGGTCTTGACATTTTACTCACTCCATTTTAAGTTATTATAATACATTTAATAAAAAAAATAAAGCAAAAACATACTTTTTAAATATGTTTTTGCAAAAAATAATTATTAAACGGCTATTTTTCTAAAAATATAGATTTTTCTTCCTGCTTCAGGAGTATCATCAATATCTCTGTTTAGTTTTTTTATATCTTCCTCGTCAACACCGTATTTTTTACATATTTCCCACAACGAATCTCCTTTTTGCACGTTATAAATAATTATACCGAACTCAGGAAAATCATTATTTTCCAAGGAATTTATATTTTTTAAAACAACAGATTCAGAAAAATATTCAGGAACAAACCGTACACTTAAACCTGATCTTATTTCAATTTCATTTCCCGTTACAAGAACTGCTTGCATTTCGTTTAATTTTATGAAAGATATAACGTCATTCACATCACTAAAAACAGAATTTTCAGTTATGATTTCAAAATTAACCGTTGTGTTAAAGCCCTCTGTCTGACCGGTCGTTGATGCAGTATAAATAACACCTATTTCACCTGAACAAATAAGATGTGCAGTTGAATCAATAATTTCGCAATTATTGATCTTAGGAATAAAAGTAACGGAATTTATGCGGGAAATAGGATTGTTTCCGTTGGGAACGCGAACATTTATGCTTTTGTTAAGCAACGAACCAAATTCTTCGCCTGCTTTTACAAATCTGATTTTATCACTTTCACATTGGATCTTGTTTTTTATTGAATAAGCATCTTTGATAACATTACATTCCCTTTCGATTCCCGAATAAGCATATCCCGAAAGTCCGATATTATAATTTATTATTCTTGATTCGCCTTGTTCGTTTAACTTTACATCCGTATTTATATCTTCAACGTTAAGAAGAACAAACGGCTTACCTGAATCCACCTCATTAAGATCAATCAACTGTGAAAATTCAAATTTATCAGATACCTGAACGATAGGTTCATATTCATCGGTGGAATTATATACAGTATGTAAAAATACATCACCGCCAATTATCAACTGTCCTGCTGATATATGCGCTTCTTTTACTTCCGAAAAAGCATCAACGGTTAAAATTTTGTTTATTTCAGGTACGCGTGGCGATAGTTCCGTATCTTCACTTACAAAAAACCGAATTTGCTTTACAAGAGTGGATTTAAATACTGAAAGTTTTTCTTCTTTCTTACGGTATTCGTCCCCATCAAGTTCAGTTATAAATTGACACTCGTTTGGCGAAACAATCAGCGCATTAACGTTTATACTGCAAGATAACATCAAATTTCCCGCTTCAACATACCCGCGAACTTTATCAACAGAAGCCGTTGTAAGCATTTTAGAATCGGGTTTAATTCCCGACACATTTTCATTCAAACTGAATCTCTCACATTTTTCAATTGATTTTATCGTTTCATTCTGCTTTACTATTGCATAAAATTTAACTGAGCCTTCAATGACGACTTCATTATTGAGCATTTCGCTTCTTCCGCAACAAGCATAAGCGGTTAAACTCAACAAAGTTGTTTCGCTATCAATTAACTCTTTTGCAGATACGTTAACGCAAAAATTTCTTTTTTCAATAGAATCAAACTGTAAATTCTCCATATTTAAATCCATAAAAAGGTCCTCCCATTGTTTTTTTTGCAACTTTACACTAAAATATATAATTAAATTTATAAAATTATACCAATATTTAAAATTCATCATTGCATTTTTTGTAAAATTTGATATAATAATAAAAAACAACTTTTTTGAGGTGTAAATATGTTAAGTTATAAGCTTAGTATCCGTAAAATGGAAAGATCCGATATCCCATATTTGGTTTCTTGGGCATCCAATCATTCTCACGTGAAAGGCTTTCATGGTTATCTGCCAAAAAACATAAACGAGGGTAACAAATGGTATCAGAGATCATTACTTGATAAGTCTCGTGATGATTATATGATTTACGTTTTTGAAGAAGACGGAAAATCCTATCCTATCGGTATGCTCGGTCTTATAAATATTGATGACGTAAATCGTAAAGGTGAATATTATATTATTATCGGTAATGAAGAATTCCTTCACAGAGGCATTGCTTACCGCACTTCCAACGAAATGATCAAAAATTCTTATTTTAAAGGATTTGATTTTGTAAAAGTATATACCTGCATTGATAAGGATAACTACCCTGCACAAAAACTTGCTGAAAAATTAGGTTTCCGCAAGGAAGGTATTATGTTATCAGATATTCTTCTCGAAAACGGTACTCCTGTTGACAGAATTTACTACGGTCTTCTTGCAACAGATAAACAATAAATAAGGGCAGCTTTAAACAGCACCTTGAAGGATTTTCCCCCGAAAGGTGCTTTAATTTTGATTATGGTTATTTTAGGATTTGATCCGGGCCTTGCCACACTTGGCTTCGGTGTTATTGAAACAAACGGGCATAAACATAAAATGATTGAATACGGCGTGATCTCTACCCCGCCGGATATGCCTACGCCCATAAGATTAAGAAACATCTATACTGATGTTCAGACTGTAATCGACCGTTTTAAACCTGATGCCATTGCAATTGAAGAACTTTTTTTCAACAACAACGTAAAAACCGCAATAAACGTTGCTCAAGCGCGCGGCGCTCTGCTTGCCGCAGCATCAATGAAAACAAGTGAACTTTACGAATACACGCCATTACAGATAAAGCAAGCAATCGTAGGATACGGCAGAGCCGATAAACATCAGATACAACAAATGGTAATGTATTTCCTCAATCTTGATAAAATACCAAAGCCTGACGATGCCGCTGACGGTCTTGCAGCAGCAATTTGTCATGCACACACTGCAAAAATGAGTTCGCAATTTAAAATAAAGTAGGTTTTATTATGTACGCTTATATTTCAGGAACAGTTGAAGAAACCGATTTAAACGGTGTTGTTATAGGTAATAACGGAATCGGATATTATATTCAATGTCCAACAAGTGTTATGAATTCCGTTTCAATCGGTCAAAATGCAAAAATATATACTTATCAGCATGTGCGCGAAGATGCAATCATTCTTTTTGGATTTTTAACTAAAGAAGACAGAACAATGTTTTTAAGATTGATCTCTGTCAGCGGTATCGGTCCGAAAATTGGATTACAAGTGCTTTCGTCACTTTCAGCAGGTGATCTTGCAATGATTCTCGTTGGCGGTGATGCAAATGCGCTTACCCGAGTTCCGGGAATCGGCAAAAAAACCGCACAAAGAATGATTCTTGAATTAAGAGAAAAAGTCGATAATGATGAACTTGTAAATGCTACCGTTCAAAAAGGAACTGCGCCGCAATCATCTATGATAAGCGATGCTATTTATGCCCTCGCGGCTTTAGGATATTCTTCTCAGGAAGCATCTAAAGCAGTTGAAGCCGTTGTTCCTGATTGTAAGGATACCGAGAGTATTATCCGCGCAGTGTTAAAAAGTCTTGACAGGAGGTAACTTTTTTGGAAGATGAAAGAATAATAACTTCAGGCTTGTTGGAAGAAGATATTGATAGTGAAAGCTCTCTTCGCCCGAAAAGTTTTGAAGATTATATCGGACAAGAAAAAGTAAAAGAAATGGTAAGTATTTTCGTTTCTGCCGCAAAGGAAAGAAAAGAAGCTCTTGACCACACTCTTTTATACGGTCCTCCAGGACTTGGTAAAACAACTCTTGCAAATATTATTGCCGCAGAAATGGGTGTTTCCATTCGTGTAACAAGCGGTCCTGCCATAGAAAGGCCCGGAGATCTTGCCGCAATTTTAACAAATCTAAATGAAAACGATATTTTGTTTATCGATGAAATTCACAGACTTAACAGAAGCGTTGAAGAAGTTCTTTATCCTGCTATGGAAGACTTTGCACTTGATATAATGATAGGAAAAGGTCCTTCTGCCCGTTCTGTTCGCCTTAGTCTTCCCCCATTTACACTTATCGGTGCAACTACACGCGCAGGTATGCTTACGGGTCCTTTGCGTGATAGATTCGGTGTAATTTGCAGGCTTGAAATGTATAATCCTGAAGATCTTGCAAAAATAATTAAACGAAGTGCATCAATTCTTGAAATACCAATGGAAGATGACGGTGCAAAAGCAATTTCACTTCGCTCACGCGGAACTCCTCGAATCGCAAACAGACTTTTAAAACGAGTTCGCGATTTTGCTCAGGTAAAAGGTAACGGAATTATTGAAAAAGAGATTGCAGATGAAGCGTTGGAAATGCTCGAAGTCGATCGATTAGGATTAGACGGAAGTGACAGACGAGTTCTTCTTGCAATGATTGAAAAATTTGGCGGCGGTCCCGTTGGTCTTGATACCCTTGCCGCGTCCACAGGCGAAGAAGATATTACCATTGAAGACGTTATTGAACCATTTTTGTTACAGTTAGGCTTTATTTCAAGAACACCAAGAGGAAGAATAGTCCTTCCAAAAGCATACGAACATCTTGGCATTAAGCACAACGAATCTTCACAACAAACTAAAATGCAATTGGATTAAATATGAAAACAAGTGATTTTTACTATGATCTGCCCAAAGAGTTTATTGCACAAACTCCCACTGAACCAAGGGATCATGCAAAACTTCTTGTGTATGACAGATCAACAAAAAAAATTGAACACAAACATTTTTACGATTTACCTGAATTTTTAAAAAAAGGTGATTGTCTTGTAATAAATGAAACACGCGTTCTTCCTGCACGACTTTTAGGCGTGCGCGAAGATACCGGCTCTTTTATTGAGTTTTTACTTTTAAAGCGTATTGATACAGATACTTGGGAAATTCTTGCCCGCCCCGGCAAAAAAGCAAAGCCAGGCATCAGATTCAAATTCGGAGACGAGTTGTTTGCCGAAGTTATTGAAATTAAAGATGACGGAAACAGAATCATCAAGTTTGAATATGACGGGATTTTTGAAGAAATTCTTGATAGATTGGGTTCTATGCCTCTACCCCCTTATATTACCGAAAAACTTGAAGATAAAGAAATGTATCAGACAGTTTATTCAAAGGAAACGGGATCGGCTGCGGCACCTACTGCAGGCTTGCACTTTACTCCTGAACTTCTTGATAAGATAAGAGACATGGGTGTTGAAATTGTCCCCGTTCTACTTCACGTTGGGCTTGGTACGTTCAGACCCGTTCAAGTTGATGACGTATTAAACCATAAAATGCACAGTGAGTATTATTCAGTAAGTGATGAAGCCGCAAATAAAATCAACTTATGCAGAAAAAACGGCGGTCGCATTATTTCTGTTGGTACAACAAGTTGCCGAACGTTAGAAAGCGTTGCTGATAATAACCGTATTATTCATTCTTCAAGCGGTGATACGGATATTTTTATTTATCCCGGCTATACTTTTAAAGCAGTTGACTGTCTTATAACAAATTTTCACTTGCCCGAATCAACGTTATTGATGCTCGTAAGTGCTTTATGCTCAAAAGAAGAAATTATAAACGTTTATGAAAACGCAAAAGAAAAGGGTTATAAATTTTTTTCCTTTGGCGATGCGATGATTATTTTATAAAACGGAAAGAAAACTATGAAAACAGACAAATTCAAATTTGAAGTTCTAAAAGAATGTAAACAAAGCGGCGCAAGAATAACACGTTTCACTACCCCCCACGGTGTTATTGAAACGCCCGTATTTATGCCCGTTGGCACACAAGCAACTGTTAAAGCAGTTTCACCTGAAGAATTAAAAGAAGTAAACTCACAAATAATTCTTTCAAATACTTATCACTTATACCTTCGTCCCGGTCATGAACTTGTAAAAAAGATGGGTGGACTTCATAAATTTATGAATTGGGACAGACCGATTCTTACCGATAGCGGTGGATTTCAGGTATTTTCTCTTTCTGATTTGAGAAAAATCAAAGAAGAAGGCGTTTATTTTAATTCACACCTTGATGGTTCAAAGCACTTGTTTTCACCTGAAAAAGTTATGGAAATTGAGCAGGCACTCGGTTCTGATATTATGATGCAGTTTGACGTGTGTTCTCCCTACCCTTGCGAATACCGTGATGCAAAGGAGAACATGGAAAGAACTCTCAGGTGGCTTGAACGTTGTCACAATTCATGGACAAATGATAATCAGGCTTTGTTTGGTATTGTTCAAGGAAGTATGTATAAGGATTTAAGACGAGAAAGTGCAATAGCAACGGCAAGTTTTACCGATTGTCCAGGTATTGCAATCGGTGGGTTAAGCGTTGGTGAACCTAAACCTCTTATGTATGAAATTCTTGACGATCTTATGCCCGTTATGCCAAAGGACAAACCTCGCTATCTTATGGGTGTTGGCTCTCCCGACTGTCTTGTTGAAGGATTTACGCGCGGAATTGATATGATGGACTGCGTTCTTCCGACTCGAATTGCACGTAACGGCACAGTTATGACCAGCCATGGAAAAGTTGTTGTCCGTAATGCCAAATATAAAGAGGATCCGAGACCTCTTGATGAAGAATGTGACTGCTACGCTTGCAAAAATTACTCAAGAGCATATATACGTCATCTGCTTAATGCAGGCGAAATTATGGGTGCGAGACTTGCTTCAATCCATAATATACGATTCCTTCACAAACTCACAGAAGATCTTAAAAATGCAATTTGGGAAGACCGTTCTCTTGATTTTAAAAACGAATTTTTACAAAAATACGGTTATAACTAAATTTAACTAAAATTTCACTTGTTAAAAATGCAGATATCTGCTAATATATCAATATAATTTTGAAAGGAATTTACTTAAAATGATTGAAAATTTCACTTTATTAAATCAACAAACTACAGGCGGCGGATTTGAGGATACACTTCCCCTTTTACTTATCATGGTGGCTATGATAGCCTTCATGTGGTTCTCAGGCCGTAAACAGAGAAAACGTCAGAAGATGATGCAGGAAAGAAAAAACAATCTTAAAAACGGTGACCGCGTTATGATGGATTGCGGTATTTACGGCGTTGTTAAGGATATAAACGATGATATCGTTACTATCGCAGTTGGTCCTGATGAAGTTAAACTTGTATTTAATAAGGCTGCTATTGCTGTTGTTGAATACGACGAAGATAAAGTTGACCTTAGCCGCGAAGAAGCAAAGGACATGGAAAAGAAATAAAAAAATTTCCGCTTACAATTAAGTAAGCGGTTTTTTTATGTATGCAAAGCAGAGCAATAAAAAATTGTTCTGCTTTGATTTTTTTTAATTACTTATTGTTCTGTTCGTACTGTTCAACCATTCTGCGAACCATCTCGCCGCCAACACGACCGTTGTCCTTGGATGAAAGATCACCGTTATAGCCCTTCTTCATGTTTACGCCGAGGCTGTTTGCAACTTCGTACTTCATGTTCTCAAGAGCAGCTTTATTTGACTTTGCCATTATATTTTCACCTCCCTTTGAAGTTCTGTTTTTATTTTGAACTTAAAAAGAAAAGTTATGCAAAATATTTTATGGAAAATTTTAGTTATATGCAATATCTGAAAGTTCTTTATTGAACTTTTTATTTACAGATTCAATAAGTTCTAAATATCTATCAATTTCAGGAAGAATTTCTTTTTCAACAACACTCTGAGTTTCTTTTAATAACAAAGTGTTTGACAAAGCGTATGAGAATCTTGCTTCTGCTACGCCGCTTTGTCTTTTCCCAAGATAATCCCCCGGTCCTCTTAACTCATAATCATATTGAGCAATATCAAAGCCGTTGTTTGTTTTTGTCATAATTTTAATTCTTTCATGAGTATCGGGATTTGAATTATTTGTAAGCATAAAGCAATATGATTTAAGTTCTCCTCTGCCTACGCGCCCGCGTAATTGATGAAGTTGCGCAAGGCCGAATCTTTCACAACCGTAAATAACAATTATGGTTGCGTTTTTTACGTTTACGCCAACCTCTATTACCGTTGTAGAAATAAGTGCTTTAATTTCTCCCAAAGCAAATTTATCCATCACTGAATTTTTATCTTCTGCACTCATTTTTCCGTGCATCAAAGCAATTGGAATATCAGCAAAAACACCTGATGAAAGTTCTTCAAATAAACCCTCCGCAGAAATCAGCGTACTTTCTTCATCTTCTTCAATTAAAGGACAAACAAAATATGCTTGTCTACCTGAAAGAAGCTCATTTCTTATATATTGAAGCATATCGTTTTCACGTTTTTTTGAAATAATTGAAGTTGATATTTTTTGGCGTCCTGCAGGCAACTCATCAATAATCGAAATATCTAAATCACCAAACACAATAAGTGATAAAGTTCGCGGAATAGGCGTTGCCGACATAACAAGCGTATGAGGTGAATTGCCCTTTGAAAACAGTTTTGCTCTTTGCGCAACACCAAATCTATGCTGTTCATCAGTTATAATAAGCAAAAGATTATTATATTCAACTGTTTTTTGTATAAGAGCATTTGTGCCAACAATATATTTGGCAGAACCGTTTTTAATTCTTTCAAGTTCCTTTTTATGCTCCAAAGTCGATAATGAGCCTGACAAAAAAGCAACGTTTTCTTCACCAAAGAAATCGCAAAGCTGAAGATAGTGTTGGCGTGCAAGAATTTCCGTAGGAGCCATCAATGCAGCTTGTCCGCCATTTTGAACAGAAAAAAGCATCGAAATAAAGGCAATAATTGTTTTGCCGCATCCAACGTCGCCTTGAACAAGACGGTTCATTGCTTTTCCGCTTGTAACGTCTTTATAAATTTCTTCAAGACATTTTATCTGCTTACCCGTAAGTTTATATGGTAATCTTCCAACAAAATCAATTATTTCATTTTCATCTATTGAAAAAATCTTACCTGCTTCCGTTTCGTTTTGCTTTTTGCGAAGTTTAATATAAAGTTGAATATCAATAAGTTCTTCAAAGCACAATCTTCTTCTTGAAGCAAGTAATGCCTGATCATTTTGTGGAAAATGAATATTTTTAACGGCAAACTCCCGTGTGCAGAGTTTATGCTTTGCTCTGAACTCCGATGAAAACTCGTCTTTTTCGTTATGAACACAGTATTCTATTGCTTGTTTCATTAAAGAACGCATTGCCTTTTGATTCATTCCCGTTGATGCAGGCAAACGATATACGGGAACTATCGAAAGTTCATCTTCATGCTCAATGCTAGGATTCATAATACGTCTTTTGCCTTGTTTGATTTCAATAGAACCATACAAATAGATATCTGTAAATTCTGTAACGTTTTTAGCAATATACGGTTGATTATACCATACTGCTTGCGCTCTGCCTGAAACGTCTTCAATTTCACAAGTTACAATACTAAAGTTTTTTCTTGGATACTTAACGATAGGCTTCTGTAAAACGCGCACCTTAAAAAGCGACGGTACGTCTACCGCCGCTGCATTTATTTTTGTAACTACCGTTAGGTCCCTATATCTTTGCGGAAGATATGCAATAAGATCTTCCACGCAAAAAATATCAAGTTTATTTAATGCTTGAAGTCGTTTGGGACCGATGCCGTTTAAAACGTTAAGTTCCATAACAATCCTTATATTTCAATAAATCTGTGATTTCCTAAACAATCACAAAAATATACTGCTTTTTTTCCTTCTTTGGGTACTGTAAAATTACATTTCAACATAGGTTTTGAGGCGGTTCGAACGGAATAATCTTCCGTAATATATGCACCGTCTTCAATTCTGCCTACAGAAACGTAAGTAAGATATTGTAATCCATCATTATATTTAGGAAGATCAACATCAGATTCGAGAGTTCTGTAACCGTCAAAAGTAACCGAAAGATATTTATCGTCTTCTTGTTTGTGCAAGGTTATACCTGACCTATCATCTGCAACGGCAGTATGGTAAATAGTTGTATCAAAACAGTTCTTTTCCGTCAGTCTTCTTCTGAAAGTTAAAAGACTCAAAGAAGATTTATCAACGCCAACATATCTGCGACCGTTGTTAAGGGCACTTATAAGTGTTGTTCCGCTTCCTGCAAAAAGATCGCACACAATATCATCAGGTTTTGTGCATGAACGGATAAGTCTATCAAGAAGTTCAAGAGGCTTTTGCGTTCCAAATCCCGTTCGTTCAGGATGCTTTTGCTGGAGATGCGGTATTTCCCAAACATCATCAAAAGCAACAATATCGTCTTCGTAATACTTATATTCTTTGCCGTTGCTTTTTATAGAAAAATATACCCTGCCATCAACATCAATAGAACGTTTCATGTGATTTTGACGTTTATCTGTGCGCGCTTTGCCTGCCGCTGCGGGATTGATCTTGACCTTTGAATTTTTGCCGTAAATAAAAATATTGTCATGTTTTGCAGGGAATGAACTTTTACTGCTCCCCCCTGAATGATAATGCCATATTATTTCATTTATAAATGAATTTTCGCCAAAAACTTCATCTAATAAAAGACGAACATAATGAGAGGCATGACGGTCAACATGAACGCTGATTACACCGTCATCAGCAAGCAACTCTTTTGCGCCAATAAGGATTTTTTTAAGAAAGCCAAGATACTCTTCCTTATTTTTCCAATTGTCCGAATAAGAAGGAATTCTTGTATAATATCCCCGGTCTCCTGAAAATCCTTTCTCTCCGACGGGCATACTTGCATCAAATTCCCGTCCCGTCATGAAAGGAGGATCAAAATAAACAAGTTTAACTTTACCACCGTATTCAGAAATTAGTTTGGGCATAAGTTCAAGCGAATCACCCAGATAGAATTCTCCGTAAACAGTAGTATCAAAACTATTATTAACATATATTTTTTCACTGTTAATTAACATAATATCACCAATAAATTATATACAAAGAAATTATTTTTTATTACGCTTATTTTTCTTATACCATGATATATTACAAGCAATTAGACCGATAATGCATAATACAGCAACTACAACAAGAACGATTTTATACCAATTTGCCATAAGCGCATTTGAATCAATACCATCAAAAAATCCTGAAGCCTCAAGCCGCTCATCACCTTCAAGATAGGCTTCTGCAAAAACTCTGTAAGGCAAAAAACTCAAAAACATTATTATCATAAGAAAAAAACTTTTTATACGTTTCATAAAAAACCTCTAAATTATTTTTTATTATTATATCATTACAGTAAAAAAAATACAAGAATATATTTGCAACTATTTGCATTCTTTGATATAATAAAGAAAAAAGGAGGCTTTTTATATGATTATTTTTGGACATTATGTTGAATGGTATTTTGTAGTCATTATTGCGGCAATTATTTTAGTGCTTGGTGTGCTTATCGTGCTGTCAATTATAAAATCTGATAAAAACAAAACAATAGAGGATCCAGATACAAGAGAAGAGTTTGGTGATTTTCGCGGTCTTCTCACGAAAGAAGATTTTGAAGTAAGATGCGATGATCCCCTTCTTGAAATGTACCGTGAACAATGGATAAAAGCGGCTCCGGGTGATCAGAAAGATAATTACCTTCTCCTTTACCTTGCTATGAAGCAACTTAATATCGAGCAAGATGAAAGCGAAGAAGAATGGTCTCAGGAACAATGCGAAGCACGCATGGATCAGTTAATAAAAGAACTTTCAGAAAAAACCGGTTTAAAAGTTATGGTAGATGAAATTTCCGAAAGTGAATACGAAGAATATTTTAATGATGAAAAAATTGAAAACGAAGAGGATGATCAGTAATGAATATTATTCATGCAAATAAAGAAAGTTTTGACAAAATATTATCGTTACCTAAAGTAATTATTGACTTTTGGGCGCCATGGTGCGGTCCTTGCAGAATGCTTGCCCCTGTGCTTGAAGAAATTGCCGAGGAAAAAAGTGATATTCAAATAGTAAAAATAAACGTTGACGATAATCCTGATCTTGCCATAAAATACAACATTTCAAGTATTCCGGCTATTTTATATTTTGAGAACGGAATTTTAAAAACGCAAACATTAGGTTATATGGAAAAAGATCAACTTTTAACAAAACTGAATATAAAATAAAAGCCTCATTTGAGGCTTTTTATTTATAAAAAATATAATTTATTATGGAACTTATCAGCATAATTACAAGGCATACCGTAAAAACAGAACCGCTTTCAAGAAGCATTCCTATCATTATGCCTAAAATCGCAAGAGCATTTGTTACTTTAGAAAGATAATACCAAAATCCTCCGCTATATTTTTTTCTTGATTTAAAAAGTTTTTTAAGCCTTTCGTTTCTCTGAATTTCCTCAAGTTCTTCTTCTGTAAGTTCTTGTTCTTCATCAACGGTTTCATCAACGATTATAACATTTTTATCAGCCATTTTCTTTCTCCAGAAGATTGTTTATAAGCTTGCATATTTTATCATGTGTTTCTTCACAAGTGCCTTCAACGTTAACTTTAACTATTCTTTCCGGATACTTTTCAGAAGCACGTTCAAGACCTTTTCTAACACGTTCAAAGAAACTTTCTCCTGCCATTTCCATTCTGTCCTTTGTATCGTTACCACCCTTGCGCTTAAATGCAAGTTCCGGAGGCAGTTCGAGCATAAGGGTAATATCAGGATATTTGCTGTTGATGGCATATCTGTTAAAGAAATCAACACACTCTTCACCAAGTTCACGGCCAAAGCCTTGATAAGCAAAAGTAGAATCAATAAATCTGTCAAGAATGACTATTTTTCCGCTTTCAAGCGCAGGTTCAATAACCTCATGCATATGTTGCGCACGGGCGGCTTCATAAAGGAAAAGTTCGCACATAGGCGAAATCTCGCTATTTTCAGCATTAAGAAGAATCTTTCTGATTTTTTCGCCAACCCTACAACCACCCGGCTCACGTGAAACAACAACTTCCCTGCCGTTTTTCTTTAAAAACTCTGACAACAATTTTATTTGTGTGCTTTTACCGCAACCGTCAGTTCCCTCAAATGAAATCAATAAACCTTTTTTCATTTTTTCCTCACAAAAAACATTTTATAACACTATTGTACTTCTTTTTTCGATTTTTTGCAAGAGAATAATAAAACAGTTGCAAAAAATATGTTTTTTTAGTAAAATAAAGTCACGTATCTGTAGCTCAGTGGATAGAGCACCAGACTCCGACTCTGGGTGTCGCAGGTTCAACTCCTGTCAGGTACACCAAAACCTCTTCTGTTATTACAAAAGAGGTTTATTTTTTAAAACTTAAATATTTTTGCACATTTATTTGCGATTTTATATATTGGCCCTTCAAATTCCTTTTGAACGTTTTTTAATTCTTCGCGGATCTTAATATTTTGGGGACAATGTTTTTCGCATTTTCCACAGCCTATACAGTTTGAAGCAGCAGATGAGTTTGGGCGAAGAGCAGTGCACATAAAATAATCAATAAGCGCATGAATTTTTCCTTCAGCATATTTTCTGTTATACGCTGCAAAAGAACCAGAAATATCAACGTTCTTGGGGCAAGGCATACAATATCCGCAACCGGTACACCCTACCTTCATTTTTTCATTTATAGCCTTTACAACATCTTTTAACATTTTTTCATCATCTTCGTTTAAGTCACCAACAAAACTTTCCGATGCTGTTTTTATGTTTTCATCAACCATTTCATCGGTGTTCATTCCCGAAAGAACAACCGTTACTTCAGGTTGATTCCAAAGCCATTTAAAGGACCACGCAGCAGGAGTATTTTTAACTTTATAATTATTTAAAATCTTTTTTGCTGTTTCAGGCAAATTTTTAACAAGTTTACCACCGCGCAAGGGTTCCATTATCATCACAGGCAGCCCCTTTGAATTAGCGTATTTTAAGCCCCTTTTCCCTGCTTGTGAGTTTTCATCCATGTAGTTATACTGAATCATGCAAAAATCCCAATTATAGGCATCAATCAGCTTTATAAAGGCATCTGTGTTTCCATGATAAGAAAAGCCTATTTGCCTGATCTGTCCTTTTGCTTTTTTATCTTCGATCCATTCAATAATACCGATTGATTTTAAACGATTCCAGGTATCTGTATCAGTAAGCATGTGCATAAGATAATAGTCAACATGATCAGTTCGCAAGCGCTTAAGTTCTTCATTAAAAAGTTTTTCCATACCATCCTTACTTTTTATCAGATAATGCGGAAGTTTCGTGGCGATGTTTACTTTATCCCGAACGCCGTTTTTTTCCAACACTTCACCTAAAAGTGCTTCACTACCGGGATATATATAAGCAGTATCAAAATAATTGATGCCTTTATCTATTGCCGTTAAAATTTGCTTTTCTGCTTTATCAAAATCGATTTTGCCTAACTTATGCTGAAACCGCATACAGCCAAAGCCAAGAATAGATAACTCGTTTCCATATTTATCTTTACGATAATTCATATAATCACCTTTTTCAATAATCATCCACGTGCATAGCACGTGGTTTTTATTTTTCGGGCATAGCCCTTATTCACTGGCTTAGCACAAATGTGCTCTTTTGTTGACCTGCCAGTCATGCATTGGTTACTTGCTACCCGTTAACGGGTCGCGTGGATC
>JAZQII010000074.1:0-60497 GCA_045541035.1 Clostridia bacterium
TTTTGCAGGGGTTTGTTTCCATCGTTGCATTTCACTTGCAAAATGCGGTCATTTACGTCTGTGTAAACTCCCTTTTTTGCAAAGGGGACCCTAAAAAGCAGAAGTGCTTTTTGGGGATAAGGAGTCGCAGTGGAGCCAAAAAAGCATTCCGTGATTTTTTACGGAATGCGTAAAGCGGAACTTGCGATGACGCGGCTTGCAAGGGTTTCTCGAACTCTGGCAGCCTGCTGACTTTGTCAGCAGACTGCCCCGAAAACTTTTTGTTTTCGGGGTTAATTTTATGTAGCATAATAATAAATGTTGTGGTAAAATATATAAGGAAAATAATAGGAAAAGTTTGATTTTTTAAGGCGGTGTTTTTATGTTAAATAAATATGTTGACGTTTTTTACGGTAACGGTGAAATTGATCTTCCTAAACCTGAAGGTATTGCTTCAACTTGGTTTTTTATTAAGGCACAATGCGGAAATACATATCCTCATGCCTGCACGCCCTTTAATATAATGTCCGTTGGCTCATATACGGGCGCATATCCTACGGGCTACGGCAACCATATGCCCAACGGATGCGGTCCCGTACCTAAATTTGATGCTCCCGTTTTAGGCTTTTCACATATGCATCAGACGGGCACCGGCGGAATCGGCGCATACTATAATTATGCAGTTACGTCAGCTGTTTCAGGGGATATCAAGCCTATGACTGACGCTATCCTTTCGGAAAACGCAACACCGGGATACTATTCTGTAAAACTTAAAAGCGGTATTTTTGCTGAATTTACGGTAAATGAGTTTTGCGCGGTGCACAGATATACCGTTCCTGAAAAGTCTACTCTTTACATTGATTTTTCTGCCAATGGATTAAAGCGCACCTTTGGTAACGTTTATTATCTTGCAAAAGATGCTTTGATCAAAAAGGAAGATGACTGTTCTTTTTCTGCAAGCATTATCCTGCAGGGAATCAAAACGCATTTTTATGTTACGGTCAATGATGCTGAGGACAGTTTTCTTTGGAAAAATTACGAAAAAGAAACGGGCGAAATTCTTTCGGTTAATGAAACGGAAGAACGCTATGGCGGCGCATTTACCGTAAAAGATAACTGTGTGCTTAAGGTTGCTGTTTCCTTTAAAAGCGTTGAGGAAGCAAAAGAACACTTAAATAATACTAAAAATTTTGAAGAAACTAAAAGTGATGCCGAAAAATTATGGGAAGATGCCTTGTCAAAAATTGAAATCGATGCCGACGATGATATAAAAGAACAGTTTTATTCAAACTTCTATCATTCCCTTTTAAAGCCTGCGGAAGTTGAAGACGGCGAGATCACCGATTTTGCAACTCTTTGGGATATATATAAGACACAACTTCCCCTTATTTATACCCTTTTTAAGGAAAAAAGCCAAAAAATTGTCAAAACGTTACTTGATCTTGGCGAAAAGTACGTTAAAATTCCTACGGGAATTATGCTTTGGGATAACGTTCATCGCTTTGATGATCAGGCGCAGTCCCTTGCAGTATATACTCTTGCAGATGCATACTATCGCAACCTTGTTTCAGGTGAAGAAGTTATAAAGCAGGCGCTTAACGAAAACGAGGGCGATCCTGAAGAAGTTATAAATATTTTGTGGGAAAAGGAAAGATATACCCATATTCTTGATCTCACCGAGGCTTGCGCCGCTGCAGAAAAAATTGCAAGAGAGATGGGCGATTCTAAAAACGAGAAAATATTCAGAAAAACTGCGGAAAAATGGATAGCCGTTTTTGATAAAGAAACGGGTATGCTTAAAGAAAGCACAAAGTATTATGAGGGCAACAGCCACAACTATTCTTTCAGGCTTCTTAATAGTATGGAAGAGCGCATTGCTCTTTTTGAAAACAATGATGCTTTCATTAAGGTTGCAGATGACTTTTTCGGTTATAACTGTGAGCCCGTAAAGCAATGTAATATTCCCAACGATGCAAAGGGTATTGCGGAACTTGATCTGCGCAGGTTTGACGGAATCAACAACGAGCACGATATTGAAGCGCCTTACGTTTATAATTATATAGGCAGACACGATCGTGTTTGTGAAATAGTAAGAAACGTGCAAAAATATATGTTCACAAAGGGTCGCGGAGGCTTGCCGGGCAATAACGATTCAGGTGCGCTTACCGCCTGGTACGTTTGGAACGCGTTAGGTCTTTTCCCCGTAACGGGACAAGATAAAATGATAATATCTTATCCCCTTGTAAAATCCGCAAAAGTGAATTTAAGCAGCGAAAAGATTTTAAAAATCACCGTTGAAGGCGATGGCGACTACGTTAAGGAAGCCTTATTTAACGGAGAAAAACTTGAAAACTTCTGTTTATCTGTTCGTCAGATGATGGAAGGCGGAGAGCTTAAAATTATAAAAAATTAAAAGAGGTTTTTATGCTTAATGCAAATTGGATCTGTTTGAAAGATGATGCGAGCGAAAACGTTGCTCTGTTCAAAAAAGATTTCAAAATAACCCGCGCCGTAAAATCGGTGTTTCTGTATATTTCATCAAGAGGCGTTTATGAAGCTACGTTGAACGGGGAGCGTGTGGGAAATTTTATCCTTGCGCCGGGCTGGACATCATATAAACATCGGATTCAATATCAAAAATATGATATAACCGATTCAGTTTCAGAAGATAATGCTTTGGTCGTGGCACTTGCATCAGGCTGGTATAAAGGCAGAATTGCTCAGTGGTGGAGTGAACCAACGGATCACAAATGTGCGTTAATAGCGAAAATAGAAATTGAATATGCTGACGGCTCTACAGAAAATATTTATTCAGATACAGATTGGAAAGCTGCTTTAAGCGGTTACAGCTTTTGCGAAATATATGATGGTTTTGTTTTTGATGCAAGAATAGTGCCGAAATTTTATCTAAAAACTGAAATCGCGCAAAACAACAGCAAAAAAGAACTGATAGAGCAAATCGGTGAAAACATCGTTGAACACCGGCGTTTTAAACCAACAGATATTATTAAAACACCCAAGGGTGAAACGGTTATTGACTTTGGGCAAAACTTGGCAGGGTATGTAGAAATAAGCCTTACCGCGCAGGCAGGAGACGTGGTTTCTCTTTCCTTTGCGGAAACTCTTGATGCTGACGGGAATTTTTACAATGAAAACTATCGTTCGGCAAAATGCCAATACACCTATATATGCAAAGACGGCGAACAAACCTTTAAGCCTACTCTCACTTTTTACGGATTCAGATATATTCGGCTCGATCAGTATCCCGTTAAAGTAGATAAAGAGAACTTTACCTCCATAGCGGTGTATAGCGATCTTGCGCGCACGGGATATATTCAATGCTCCGATAGTATGATAAATCAATTATTCAATAATGCCTTGTGGGGACAACGCTCTAACTTTCTTGATGTTCCCACTGATTGCCCTCAACGAGATGAGCGTATGGGATGGCTTGGCGATGCTCAGGTTTTTATTGGTGCCGCAAGTTATAATTATGACGTAAACCGCTTTTTTGAAAAATGGTTGGGCGATATGGTGCTTAATCAGTTTGATGACGGTGCCGTTCCTGCGGTGGTTCCTTTTGAGAAGAAAGGTATCAACATAAGTGCGGCTTGGGCTGACGCCATTGCCATTTGTCCGTGGCAACTGTATCTGTCTTACGGAAATAAAGAAATTTTAAGAAAAATGTTTTTGCCCATAAAAAAATGGGTGGATTACGTTACAGAAACAACAACTAAAAAGAACTTATGGTTTGGCGGAAAACATTTTTGCGATTGGCTTGAACTTGGTGCTGAAAAAGGGCAGTATATCGGTGAAACGCGTGGCGATCTGATAGGCTCTGCTTTTTATAAGAGAAGTACGGAAATATTGTGTAAGATCGGGCGTATCATCGGTGAAGACGTATCCTATTACGAAACTCTTTGCACAGAAATAATAAATGCTTTTAATAATGAATTTGAAGGCACCTATAAAACGCAAACAGAGCACGTTCTTGCACTTCATTTTAACATAACAAGGAATCCTAAAAAAGTAATAGAATCTCTTGTTGAACTTATTCATAAAAACGGAGATATGCTTCAAACGGGTTTTGTGGGAACACCATATATTCTGCACGCGTTAAGCCGTTACGGATATAGTGAACTTGCCTATACCTTGTTGCTCAGAAAAGACTATCCTTCATGGCTGTATCCCATAACTAAAGGGGCAACAACCATATGGGAGCATTGGGACGGCATTATGCCTGATGGCGGAATGTGGTCAAGTGAGATGAATTCCTTCAATCATTATGCTTACGGCGCCGTAATCGATTGGATCTACGGCGTTTGCGGCGGAATCAATGCCGTTGAAGAAGCACCTGGATATGAAAAAGTGTTGATAGCACCTATTGCAGACAGTAGAATTGATTGGCTTAGTGTTGAACTCAAAACAAAACACGGTGTAATTAAATCCAAATGGAAAAATGAAAATTCAAAGGTAGTTTATGAAATAAGCACACCGGTTAAAGCTACCATTGTAATTAAGGGAAAAACTTATAACGTTGAAGCAGGAGATTATACTTTTTGTTAAAAAAAATTAAAAGGAGGGGGATTTTTGAGTATGGAAGAAAATAAGTTTAAACTTGTTTCGTCATATAAGCCTACGGGCGATCAGCCTAAAGCAATCGAAAAACTTGTTGAAGGTTTAAATGACGGGCTTGATTCCCAGGTCTTACTTGGCGTAACGGGATCAGGAAAAACATTTACTATGGCAAACATTATCGAAAAAGTTAACCGCCCCACCTTGGTTTTAGCACACAATAAAACTCTTGCGGCACAGCTTTATTCTGAGTTCAAGGAATTTTTCCCTGAAAATGCCGTTGAATATTTCGTTTCTTTTTACGATTATTATCAGCCTGAAGCCTATATTCCCCAAACGGATACTTATATTGAAAAAGATTCATCTATAAATGAAGAAATTGAAAAATTGCGCCATAGCGCGACTTGTTCGCTTCAGGAAAGGCGCGATGTTATCGTTGTTGCTTCCGTTTCCTGTATTTACGGGTTAGGCGATCCACATTCCTATGCGGAAATGGCTATTTCTCTGCGCCCCGGAATGGAAATGACAAGAGATGAACTTTTGTTAAAACTTGTAAATATTCAGTATGAGCGCAACGATACCGATTTTTCCCGCGGTTCATTTCGTGTGCGCGGTGATAACGTTGAAATTATTACTGCCGAGAGAAGCGATAAGGCTATTCGCGTTGAATTTTTCGGTGACGAAATTGACAGAATAAGCGAAATTGAAGTTGTAACGGGCAGAGTGCTTGCAACACTTAAACACGCGGCGATCTTCCCCAACACTCACTATGCGGCAGGGGCGGAGCAGTTACAGTCAGCCATAAAAAACATTGGCGTTGATCTTGAAAAGCGCCTTGAGGAGTTTGAAAAAATGAACAAGCCTTTGGAAAGAGAAAGGCTTGAGCAACGTACCCGTTATGATATTGAAATGCTTCAGGAGATCGGCTATTGTTCGGGCATTGAAAACTATTCAAGATATCTTGACGGCAGAAGTCCCGGTCAGCCACCCTATACGCTTTTAGATTATTTCCCTGATGATTTTATAACTATCATTGATGAATCCCACGTTACTATTCCTCAATTAAGAGCAATGTTTGCAGGTGATCGCTCAAGAAAGGAAATGCTTGTAAATTACGGCTTTCGTTTGCCTGCCGCCTTTGATAACCGCCCCTTAAGATTTGAGGAAACACAGGAACGTTTAGGGCAGAAGATATTTGTTTCGGCAACTCCTGCTGATTTTGAACTTCAGCTTGCAGATGGCGAAGTGGCGGAACAGATAATTCGGCCTACGGGACTTTTAGATCCCATAATCGAGGTTCGTCCCATTGAAAATCAGATAGACGATCTGATGGAAGAAATAAGAAAAACTACTGAAAAGGGTTATCGAACCCTTGTAACAACGCTAACAAAACGTATGGCAGAAATGCTTACCGATTACTTAAAGGAAGCAGATTTTAAGGTTGAGTATATGCACTCGGAGATCCATACCCTTGACCGCGTTGAGATTTTAAGGAATCTCAGATTAAAGAAGTTTGACGTTTTAGTAGGCATAAACCTTCTTCGTGAAGGTCTTGACTTGCCTGAAGTTGCCTTGATAGCCATTCTTGATGCCGATAAAGAAGGGTTCTTGCGATCACAACGGTCGCTTATACAGACCATCGGCCGCGGTGCGCGAAACGCTGAAGGCAGAGTTATAATGTATGCCGATAATATGACCGATTCTATGAAAGGCGCAATAGAAGAAACGGCGCGCAGAAGAAAAATTCAGGAAGAATATAATAAAGAACACAATATCACGCCTAAAACAATTATCAAACCTATTGCCGATCTTATTGAAATCAGCGGAAAGACCAAGGAAGAACTTAAACTTCAAGGCAGTATCAAAGATCAGATACGCGCCCTTGAAGAGGAAATGCTCCGCTTAGCCAAGAACCTTGAATTTGAAAAGGCGGCAAAGATCCGCGATATGCTTAAAACTCTTTATGGAGACGAAGAATGAACGAAGAAATTATTATAAAGGGTGCTAAAACCCACAACTTAAAAAACGTAAGCGTAAAAATACCAAGAAATAAACTTGTTGTTTTTACGGGACTTTCAGGCTCAGGAAAGAGCTCTCTTGCCTTTGATACCCTTTATGCAGAGGGACAGCGCAGATACGTTGAAAGCCTTTCATCTTACGCCCGTCAGTTTTTAGGGCAGATGGAAAAGCCTGATGTTGAAAGCATTGATGGCCTTTCCCCCGCTATCAGTATTGATCAAAAGACCACAAACAACAACCCTCGTTCAACTGTAGGCACGGTAACGGAGATTCACGATTATCTGCGTCTTTTGTATGCGCGAATCGGTGTCGCCCATTGTCCCAAATGCGGAAAAGAGATAAATAAGCAATCAGTTGATCAAATGGTTGAAGCAGTTCTTTCTATGCCTGAGGGAACAAAAATTCTTGTGCTTGCCCCCGTTGTCCGCGCCAGAAAAGGCGAACATGTTAAACTGTTGGAAGATATGCTTAAAGCAGGCTATATCCGCGCAAAAATTGACGGCGAAATGTATGAACTTTCCGATGAGATCAAACTTGAAAAAAACAACAAACACTATATTTCCGTTGTTGTTGACCGCCTTATCGTTCGTGAAGACATACGTTCACGCCTTACCGATAGTATTGAAAGTGCTTTAAAACTTGCTGAAGGCTTAATGATAATTGACCGTCTTGATACAAATGAGGAACGCCTTTTTTCAGAAAACTATGCTTGCCCCGATTGCAATATAAGCATTGAAGCCCTTGAACCAAGGCTTTTCTCCTTTAACTCGCCTTTCGGTGCTTGTCCTGAATGTACAGGCTTGGGCACTATTTCAAGAGTCTCGCCCTCTTTAGTTATTCATGATGAAAATCTATCCTTAAACGAGGGTGCTATCCGTGTTTCAGGCTGGTTCGTTATGGGTACTGATACTATGAACCGAATGTATTATGAAGGTCTTTCCAAGCATTACGGTTTTTCTCTTGACGTACCCTTTAAAGATCTTGATAAAAAGTATCAGGATATTATCCTTTACGGATCGGGAAATGAAGAAATTGAATTTCATATTACCACAAGCCGTCATTCAAGAACCTATAGGCAGGTTTTTGAGGGCATAATTCCTCAAACGGAAAGACGTTACCGCGATACACAGTCCGAGGGCGTAAAGCGAGATCTTGAACAGTATATGATAGAAAGTCCTTGTCAGGCTTGCCACGGAATGCGCTATCGCCCTGAAGCCTTGGCGGTTAAAATCAACGGCAAAAATATTCACGAACTTTCCGATATGCCCGTAAACGAGATCCGCGCATTTTTGGAAGACCTTACTCTTTCAGGCAAGGATACCATGATTTCAGAGCGAATTTTAAAGGAGATAAACACAAGACTTGCTTTCCTTGAAAACGTTGGTCTTGAGTATCTTACCCTTACCCGCTCTGCCTGCACGCTTTCAGGCGGTGAAGCACAGAGAATCCGCCTTGCAACACAGATCGGTGCAGGGCTTATGGGCGTATTATATATTTTAGATGAGCCGAGCATTGGTTTACATCAAAGAGATAACGAAAAACTTCTTGCATCTTTAAAGGGGCTTCGCGATCTTGGAAATACTCTTATTGTGGTTGAACACGATGAAGATACCATCCGTGAAGCCGATTATATCGTTGATATCGGTCCCCTTGCAGGTTCAGGCGGCGGAAACATCGTTTGCGCAGGAACGCCTGAAGATATTATGAATTGTAAGGAATCAATAACGGGCGCATATCTTTCAGGCAGAGAAACAATTCCCGTTCCCCAAAAACGCAGAGAGCCAAGGGGTTATATTACCGTTGAAAAGGCTCATGCCAACAATTTAAAAAATATTACCGTTAAATTCCCATTAGGTGTGATATGTGCAGTTACGGGTGTTTCGGGTTCAGGAAAAAGCTCCCTTGTAAACGAGGTTTTATATAAGACTCTTGCACGTAAACTTAACCGCGCCCACTTCCCCATTGCGCCATGTAAAGACGTTACGGGTCTTGAACAACTTGATAAAGTTATCGTAATAGATCAAAGTCCCATTGGCAGAACTCCCCGATCAAACCCTGCAACATATACGGGAGTCTTTGATCATATCCGCAATCTTTTTGCACAAACTCAGGATGCAAAAATGCGGGGATATAACAGCGGACGCTTCAGCTTTAACGTTAAGGGCGGAAGATGCGAGGCCTGCTCAGGTGATGGCATTATAAAAATCGCAATGCACTTTATGCCTGATATTTACGTGCCTTGCGAGGTTTGTAACGGGCAGAGATATTCAAAGGAAACTCTTGAAGTGCGCTATAAGGGCAAGAATATTTTTGAAGTTCTTGATATGACCGTTGAGGAGGCATTGGGCTTCTTTGAAAATTTACCGCAGATACAAAGAAAAATCCAACTTCTTTATGATGTTGGATTGGGATATATTAGGTTAGGTCAGCCTTCCACCATGCTTTCGGGCGGTGAAGCACAGAGAGTTAAGCTTGCAACTGAACTTTCACGCCGTCCCACGGGCAAAACGGTTTATATTTTAGATGAGCCTACAACGGGACTTCACACCCACGACGTTAAACAACTTATTTCCATTTTAGATAGACTTGTTGAGGGCGGAAACACCGTTATCGTTATTGAGCACAATCTTGATATTATTAAAATTGCCGACCATATTATCGATATGGGCCCTGAAGGCGGTGTCAACGGCGGAACGGTTATCGTTGAGAGTACGCCTGAAGAAGTTATGAAAAATGAAAAAAGTCATACGGGCAGATTTTTAAGGAAGGTGCTTAAAAAATGACAAAATTAATTCTTGTTCGTCACGGCGAAAGTGAAGCGAATTTTAAAAGAATTTGCGGTGGACAAACAGATTTTCCTTTAACTGATCTTGGCAGACGTCAGGCAGATTCGGCAGGCGAAGCCTTAAAGAATGTGAAAATTGATTATGTGTATGCTTCTGATCTTTCGCGAGCATATGAAACCGCACAAATAATTATAAAACATCATAATCTTGAAATCATAAAAGACGTAAGATTACGGGAAATACATCGTGGTATTTTTGAAAATCACCCTTTAGCAGAAATTGAACAAAAATATCCTGAAACTTATGAAGTTTTTATGAAAAACAAGCCTTTTGTTGTTATCGAGGGCGGTGAAAGCACCGAGCAGGTTCAGGAAAGAGTTTATGAGGCAATAGCAGAGATCGCACAAAAGCATCCAGATAAAACAGTTCTCATTGCTTTTCATGCAACTGCTTTAAGGTATTTTTGTGCAAAGATTATGGGCATTGCGAAGAAAGATATTATCACAGAACTTCCTTTGTGCAAAAATGCCGCACTTACATATGTTAATTACGAAAATGGTAATTTCGAGATCGTAAAATATAACGAACACGAACACATTAAAAATATGGAATCACAATTCAATCAGGAGTAAAAAATGAAAACACGGCTTCTTATTATCCGCCACGGGCAAAGCCAGGCAAATCTTGATAGACGCTTTGCAGGGCACATTGACGTTCCTTTAACCGATCTTGGTCGTCAGCAAGGAAAGATTACGGCGGAATTTTTAAAAAATGAAAAAATAGATGCAGTCTATTCAAGTATGCTCACCCGCGCTTACGATACTGCACGCTTCACCGCAGAGCTTCACGGTCTTTCCGTTACAAGAGATCCGGGAGTAAACGAGATAAACGGTGGGGACTGGGAAAATCTTACCTATCCCGAAATTGAAAAAAAGTTCCCTGAAATGATACACATTTGGCGCACCAATATTGGCAGGACTCAATGTCAAAACGGCGAAAACGTTACACAAGTTGCTGAAAGAGTTTATTCCGCCATTGAAAACATCGCGAAAAAGCATCCGGGACAGACTGTTGTAATCGGTTGCCACGGAATGGCTATCCGCGCCTTTTGCTTAAAGGTGTGGGGATATTCCCTTGATGAAATGCACGAAAAAACCGCTTGGGCATCTAATGCCTCGGTTACATACGTTGATTACGAGAACGGAAAATTTACCGTTATAAAATATAGCGAGGATCAGCATTTAGCCAACGAAGGAGCAAAAACCGAATTGGTAACGGAAGCATAAAAAAAAGCCACCCAATCGGGTGGCTTTCAGAGTACTGACAAACCCTTACAAACATAGCACCCTGAAAAAATTTGCAGGGTGCTATTTCCGTCGTTGCGATAACCATGAACGCTCGGTTACTTACGTCTGTGTAAGCGCCCTCGCGTTCAGAACATCGCGCCTTGGCTTGCAAGGGTTTCTCGAACTCTGACAGTCTGCTGACTTTGTTGGCAGACTAAAAGCCACCCAATCGGGTGGCTTTATGTTTTATTATGCTGTGGGTGCTGATGATTTGAACTGAACGTTTGTAGGATTGGTATCAGTTCCTTCATACCAGATGTAGAAGAAGTTCTTTTCGTTAACTGTAATACCGTCTTTGGTATTTATCTTATAGTAGTTAATAGTTGTTCCGTCAACAACGGTTGAACCTCTGCCTGCATATGAGCCTGCATCGTTAAGATATGCTGCGTTTTTATCTGCTTCCTTTGCTACAGCATCAGGCACGCCGAAGTCAGCAAATGATTTCTTGGGTGCTGCGGTAGGTGTTGCAGTAGCGGTTGCGGTTGCAGTAGCGGTAGCAGTTGCAGTAGGTGTTGCTGTTGCCTTTGTGGGATCGGTATCGGAAAGATACTTGGTTGCAATGTAACCGTACTTATTCTCGCCGTAACGGATATATGTCCAATCGCCAACCTTTGCATAAGCAACAACTTGCTTACCCTTAATAAGTGATGCAACCTTTGCTGCTGATGATGATCCGCTTGCGCGAACGTTTACAGAATCACCGCTTACGTATTTGGTAACGCCCTTTGTTGTATCAGGAGTTGAAGTGGGTTTTGCAGTAGGTGTTACGTCAGCCTTTTTAGGATCTTCTTCTGAAAGATATTTTTCTGAAATGAAGCCTAACTTACCGTCTGAAAGTTTAACTGAATAGAAACCGTTTTCTTTTTCATAAGCGGTAACTGCAGCACCCTTTGAAAGAGTAGTTACTTTGTCAGAATCGGTTGAAGCCTTTTTGCGAACGTTAACGCCATCACCGGTTACGTACATAATTGAGCCTGCTTCTGCAGGAGCAGTGGGAGTAGCAGATGTGCCGGGTGCTGCGCTTCCGGTTGTAAAAGGATCGCTGGTATTAAAGGGATCTTCGGTTGCAAAGGGATCTTCAGTTGCGTTTACGGGGGGTGCTATTGTGGGAAGAGTAGGAGCAGAAGTTGTTGTAACGGGTGTGTTGCCCTTGTTCTTATCCTTATCGCCTTTTTTGCCGCCGCCGGCAACGCCAACGATTATAATAACAACGATAATTATGAAAACTAACGCCATTGCTATAGCCGCTAAAATTGCATTTCTTCTTCTTTTTGCATAATTTGCTGATGCCATATTAAAATACCTCCGTTAATTTTATATAGTTCTGTATATATAATAACATATCATAAAAAAAATATCAAGTAGTTTAAAAATTTTTAGTAAAAAATCTGTCGTTTTTTAAAAAATATGCACCCCAACAGATAATGTCAGGATGCATATTGTTTTGCCTTTTATGCGCTTTTTTTAAGCTGGGTATAATCGGATTCGTCATAAGATAAAATATCGAAATCATAGTTTTTTCTTTGAATCTTCTTTGCGGACTTTTTTCTTAAATGTTTTTTCTTATCCTCATAAAGAATTTCGATAGCGATATTTATACCAAGCCAAAGCATTACAATTATTAAAGCACCCATCATTAAGTCCTCCTTTTTGATTTTACACCTTGATTATACAAGATTGCAAGTACCAAAAACAGGACTTTCAATAAAAATTTTTAAGAATTTACACTAATTACGTCGTTTGCAAGGGAAATAAGTTCTTTTTTGACGTCTTCAGGATTTAAAACGGAAATTTTATTTCCAAACTGCATGAGCCATGATAAGAATACGGGACTTACCGCCGCTTCAATAATAACGGTAAAATATTCACCGTCGGGAGAAATAATAATATTTGAACCAAAGCGATCAATAAACACTCCTGCCAGCGATTGGTGGCAACGAAGTTGAATTTTTTTCGTTTCTCCGCCAAACATACCAAACATCTTGTTTGAGTAGTTGGCAGTATCAAAACGAACGGTATCATCTTGCCCTAACCGCGGTTTTTCGAGAAGGAAAATATTGGTCATTTTATCAACGCGATAGTGTTTCATTTTATCGGATTCTTCATCATAGGCAAGAAGATAATATTTTTCATCATCCCAGGTAAGTGCCCAGGGGCTTACAACGTAGGTTCCGCCGTCTTTTCTGTAACGACGGGTTTTATTCATATCCCACTCAAAATATTTAAAGGCTATCTGACTGTTCTTTCTGATGGCGCTTTGAATAATATCAACGTTTATATATACGCTTTCGTTCATAGTTTTGACTCTTTCGCGCATAATAACAGAGTGCTGTAATTCGCTGGCGTTGTTTTTACTTGTCAGCCCTTCAAGTTTTTTAATAAGTTCATTACTTTTCTTTTCGGTAATAAATTTTGAAGCCTGAACCGCATCAACAAGAAGTTTTAATTCGGCAAGTTCAAAGGTTCTTGAGTTTAAACGGTACCCTTTATTGCGCACAAGTTCAATATCCATGCCCAGATCCTTGAGGGTATGAATATCTTCATAAATGCTTTTGCGCTCTGCGGTAACGCCCCTTTTTTCAAGCATGGAAATTATTTCTTCCATGGTAATAAAAGTATCTTTATCGGTGTGAACTTCAAAAATCTCTTTTAAAAGCAGAAGTTTGATTTTTTGATTATAAGATTTAGCCATAAGAACCTCACAAAAATCAGTATATATAAATTATACGATACCTTGCGGATTTTTGCAAGAATTACATAAAAAAAGACAAGAAACGCAATAAAGATTTTTATGGGAAATCTTGACAAGTGGATTTTTAAATTATATAATTATTATATAAATATATTATAAGGAGAAATTTGCAAAATGAACGCTGTTTTAACTGAAATTTCAAAACTTGGTATCGTTCCCGTTGTTGCACTTGACGATGCAAAGGATGCCCGTCCTCTTGCTCAGGCACTTTGCGCAGGCGGTCTTCCCGTTGCTGAAGTAACTTTCCGCACAGCCGCTGCAGAAGAAGCTATCCGCATTATGGCAACAGAATTCCCCGATATGCTTATCGGTGCAGGAACTGTTCTTACCTGCGAGCAGGTAGATAAGGCTGTAAATGCAGGTGCAAAATTTATCGTAAGCCCCGGACTTAACCCTACGGTTGTTAAGTACTGTGTTGATAAGGGAATTCCCGTAACACCCGGTTGTTCATCACCCAGCGATATTGAGCGCGCCCTTGAACTTGGCCTTGAAGTTGTAAAATTCTTCCCTGCAGAAGCAGCAGGCGGCCTTAAAATGATCAAGGCTATGAGCGCACCTTACGGCAAGGTTAAATTTATGCCTACCGGCGGCATCAACGCCCAGAACTTAAAGGATTATCTTGATTTCAAGAAGATCATTGCTTGCGGCGGAAGCTGGATGGTTGATAAGGCACTTGTTAAAGCAGGTGAATTTGATAAGATCGAACAACTTACACGTACTGCTGTTACAGAGATGCTTGGCTTTAATATTGCTCACGTTGGTATCAACCTTAATGGCGAAAATGAGGCTTTAAATCTTGCATCGGTATTTGAAGGCTTCTTTGGCTTCAATGCTAAAAACGGAAACTCAAGCGTGTTCTGCGGAAAAGGCATTGAACTTATGAAAGAACCCTATTTAGGCAAGAACGGTCATATTGCCATTGAAACAAACTATCTTGAGCGCGCAATTTACCATCTTGAAAAGCGTGGCGTTCAGTTTGATGAAGATACAAAGAAATTTGATGCAGAGGGCAACTTTACCGCTATTTACATGAAGGGTGAGTACGGCGGATTTGCACTTCATCTTGTTCAGAAAAAATAATAAAGGAGATTTTTTAAAATGAGAGTTATTACATTTGGTGAAATAATGCTTCGTCTTGCACCTGAAGGATATTACCGTTTCGTTCAGGCTGAAAAGTATGGTGCAACCTACGGCGGCGGTGAGGCTAACGTAGCAGTATCCCTTGCAAACTTCGGTCTTGATGCCGCTTTCGTTACAAAACTTCCTAAACACGAGATCGGTCAGGCAGGCGTAAACGCAGTTAGAAAATTCGGTGTTGATACTTCTTTAATTACACGCGGTGGCGACAGAGTTGGTATCTACTTCCTTGAAAAGGGCGCAAGCCAGAGACCTTCAAAGGTTATTTATGATCGCGCAGGTTCAGCCATTGCTACTGCAACCGTTGCTGACTTTGATTGGGACAAGATTTTCGACGGCGCTGATTGGTTCCACTTTACAGGTATCACTCCTGCTTTAGGAGATAACGTTGCAGAAATCTGCCTTGAAGCATGCAAAAAGGCAAAAGAAAGAAATATTACAATTTCCTGCGATCTTAACTACCGCAAAAAGTTATGGTCAAGAGAAAAAGCAGGTCAGGTTATGGGCGAACTTTGCAAGTACGTTGACGTTTGTATCGCTAACGAAGAAGATGCTTCTGACGTATTTGGTATCAAAGCCGCAAATACTGACGTTACAACCGGTAAGGTAAATCACGAAGGATATAAAGACGTTGCAAAACAGCTTGCTGACCGTTTCGGCTTCAAGAAAGTTGCAATCACACTTCGTTCATCAATTTCCGCCAACGACAACAACTGGGCGGCAATGCTTTATGAGAACGGTGAATACTTCTTCTCAAAGAGCTATCTTATGCATATTGTTGACCGCGTAGGCGGCGGCGATAGTTTCGGCGCAGGTCTTATCTACGCTTCACTTATGAACTATGCTTCACAAGATACCATTGAGTTTGCCGTTGCCGCAAGTTGCCTCAAGCACTCCATCGAAGGCGACCTTAACATGGTTTCCGTTTCCGAAGTACAGACGTTGGCTGGGGGAGATGGATCCGGCCGCGTTCAACGTTAACCCTGAGCGTGACAATTCCGCACAAACATACCCCTTGCTTTTTGCAAGGGGTATTTCCTTTGTTGTGGGCGGGATAAAAGCTCCGTCATTTACGTATCGTGTAAACTTCCTCGCTTTTACCCACCCACGCCTTGGCTTGTGCGTTTTGTCGCACTCAGGCGGGACAGGTTTAATAGATTTTTGCACTGCTTAGTTATTTATAATAATAAACAAGCCACCGATTTCGGTGGCTTTTCCTTTGTTGCGATGACCTGAACGCTCGGTTACTTACGCTTTTGTAAGCGCCTTCGGTTTTACCCCTTTGTGCCTTGAATTTCGGGTTTTATTGCACTTTTGGAGGACGGGATAAAAACATATAAAGTTGCGCGTAGCGCATACCACAATCAATGCGTAATGAAATAAAGCATTGTATATCATCAAAACGCAGTTTTGCATATCATCACGACAACGTCGTGTATATCATCAATGCGTAGCATTGCATAAACTGCGCCTTGGCTCGCAAATTTTCTCGCACTCAGGCAGGACAGATGAAACAAGTTTTTTTGCACTGTTTAGTTCTGTATAGCAAACAAGCCACCGTTTTCGGTGGCTTGTTGTTTTAATTAAGTTCTACCATTCCGTCAACGTTTGTATCGATTAAAATACTTTCGTTGCCGTTGTAAAAATACATATCCATTCCCGTTTCTGTTTCTTTAAGGTAATAGACATTTTCGATGTTTCCGCAAGTTATGGGGGCTTCCATATATGCAGAAGAAACGTTTTCGTCTATAGTTTTGCCCTTTGAAAGTTTTAGCGTACCCTTTGTATCAACAAGAGTGTTGCCCGTTTCAATATCGGTAAAATACATAAGCGTTTTCGTATCGTTTGAAAGAACGCTTGCGGAAGTATATTGTTGAGAACTGTTGTTATATGTAACACCGCATTTTTTTGCCATAAGCGTTTTTGCGCCTGAAGAATTTAAAAGATATATTTCGGCATGGCCCGATGCGGGATCTTTAATATACGTAACGGTATCTGTTAATTCATAATAGAACAAGGAATCAACGTAGCCCGTTTCAAGACGTTTTGTTTCAAGGTCGGAGCCTTTCCATTTTATATAATATACTCCGCCGTTATTGGGTGTATCGCCATAGGTTAAAATATATCCGCTTTTCTTTTCGCTGTTTATTGCAACGGTGTAAAGGCTTTCTTCTGTGGTGTTTTTAATAAGACGGGTAGATTTTCCTGAAATATCACCAAAGAAAATGGAATAATAACCGTTCATCTCATCGGTGCAGATGCTATAAACAACACCTTTTGAAGCGTCGGTTACTGCTGAAAGGTTGAAAAAACTTACTTCCTTTGCAATATCTTTAAACTTTAGAGAATGAAGATCCACCGCCGCAAGGATTCCCTTTTGCATATCGTAATCGTAATTATATAAAATATACAAAATGCTTTGGTCTTGAGTTACTTCGGCATAATAGACGTTGGAAAAGTTATATTCTTTTTCGAAATTTTTAGTAAAAATACGGTAAGAATATAAACTGTCGTCGTTATTTTCACCGGTTATAACGGTGCTTCCGTCATCATTAAGCCAGAAGATGGAATAAGAACTGTCGTGAACTTTAGTTTTTGTGCCGTCAAGATCATATCTGAAAAGTTTTGAACGGATCTCGGGGAATGTGTTAGGTTTTTCGGCATAAAGACAGTTGCCCGACTGTGAAAACTTTACCGTTGTAGGCGTGATACCTGCATCAAGAAGTATGGTTTCACCGTTCTTATATAAAAACAGCGTGCCAAGATCATCGCGATTCTGCCATTTTGTGGTGTATGTGATATTTTCAAGACCTTCGCTTGTGCGCCATGAAGTTACGTTGCGCCCGATAAGAGACGTTTCTTCTCCGTCAAACAAATAAAGATTCTGCTCGCTTGTAAAAAGCATTTTTTTGCTTTTTTCATCAATGGCATAATCGGCGGTATAAACGGGATTTTCGCTATCGTGGTCGTACACGTTCTCGGCAACAAGAGTTTTTTCACCGTTTTTATAGTAATAGATGTTGCCTTCTTTAAGATAAGGCAAAACGTCAATACTATCGTTAAGTTTGTTGGCAATTTTGTGCTCGCCTGAACTTTTACTGCCAACTCTTGTAAAATGCTGATATGCAAAAACTCCCGCAACAATAAGGCATACAGTCAGCACACCGCATAAGGCAATAAGAAATTTATTCTTCACCTGAAGCCTCTTCTGATTCTTCGGAAATACCAAGTTCGCGGCAAAGTTCGCCTAAATCGGCGCTTGCGCCTTTCTGAATTTCGCTTTCAAGGCTTTCCTCTTTATTTCCTGATGGAAGCGCCGCACCCTGAAGCGAATCGAGGCGCATATCTGCCCATGAGCAAAGTGAAGCAAACTGACCGTCAATGTTCTCTAAAAGAGTTCTTGCTTCTTCGCGCATTTTCTGTAAGTTTACCGCGGCAGACTGCATACCTTCAACCCATTCATCGTGAAGTTTCTGGCAGGCAGCATCAGATTCATCGGCGCGCTTGCGATAATCGTCTTCAATATCCTTTGCGCGCTGTGTTGCATCGATCATCACCTGAGCAATAACCGATTCCTTTTTCTTGTGCTCGTCATTTTGAGATTTTAAGTTAGTGTTTTCTGCTTCAAGTTCTGCGATTTTTTTGTTTAAAGAAGCGATTTCTTCTTTGTGTGCGGCATCAAGTTGAGCAAGATATGCGTCAACTTCCTTTGCCTTGTACTTTCCAAATGATGTCTTTAAATTCATTTTTTATCTCCTTTTCCTGCGTTTTCAAGTAACTGACGTTTCATATCGTAAAGTTTTTGAGAAAGATCAACTTTGTAAACATGGGGTTTTGAAAGACGTTTATATTCATCCCAAAGAATATCCATCTGCTCAAAATGATGCTTTTGAATTTCTTTAAGTGTTGGCGAATTGTAAACCTTTTTGCCGTCAATAAAAATAGGCTTTAATAAGGGTTCTGCATGGAAGTTTTCCAAAGTCATTTTTTTCCATGTATCAACGGGATCAAAAATGGTTAAAGGTTCATTTTCGTTGATAACTTCTTCATCAAGAGTTATAAGGTCGGCAACGGCTTTGTTATCTTCCTTGGAAATAAGACGGTAAACCTGCTTGTATCCCGGATTTGTAACCTTTATGGGGTTTTCGCTTACCTTGATTTTAGGAATCATTTTACCGTCAACAAATTCAGCGGCAAGTTTATAAACACCGCCTAAAGCAGGCATATCATCGCTGGTAATAAGTTTTGTGCCTACGCCGTAAACGTCAATACGTGCGCCCTGCATTTTAAGATCCCAGATAACTTTTTCGTCAAGGTCCCCTGAAGCGAATATCTTTGCATTTTCAAAGCCTGCTTCATCAAGCATTTTTCTTGCACGTTTAGATAAATAGGCAAGGTCGCCTGAATCAAGGCGGATACCCATAGGCTCGTGGCCTTTTTCACGTAATTCTTTAAAAACCGTTATTGCATTGGGAACACCGCTTTTTAAAGTGTTATAGGTATCAACAAGCAAAAGGCATCCGTCGGGATACATATCTGCATATGCCCTGAAAGCGGTAAGTTCATCAGGGAAGGACATTACCCATGAGTGGGCGTGAGTTCCGCCAACCTTAACGTCAAAGAGCTGACCGGTCAGAACGTTGCTTGTGCCGTTACAACCGCCTACCATCGCGGCGCGTGCGCCGTAGATACCTGCATCGGGGCCTTGTGCGCGCCTTAAACCGAACTCAAGAACCGTTGCGCCCTCTGCGGCGGTAACGACCTTTGATGCTTTTGTTGCAATAAGAGTCTGGTGGTTTATGATGTTAAGAAGTGCCGTTTCCATAAGTTGCGCTTCCATAATAGGCGCTTTTACGCGAATCAGCGGTTCTCTTGGGAAAACGGGAGTTCCCTCTTCAACGGCATATATTTCGCCTGAAAATTTAAAGGTGCGTAAATACTCCATAAAATCTTCGCCGAAGATATTTAAAGATTTAAGATATTCAATATCTTCTTCGGAAAAATGAAGATTTTCAACGTACTCAATTGCCTGCTCAAGCCCTGCCATTACGGCATAAACGCTGTTATTCTGCAAAGGTCTGAAGAACAGATCAAAAACGGCAATATTTTTTTCCATACCGTTTTTTAAATATCCGTTCATCATGGTAAGTTGGTAAAGGTCAGTCATCATTGTTAAATTGCGCATATTATTTTTCCTCCGATTCCTGAGGCTTTTCTCCTTTTTTATAAAAAGGCATAGGTTGTTGGAATTTTTTTATTTTAAAAATTACTATTGTTACTGTTGCCGCAAGGCAAAGCACGATACTTAATATTGCGGAAACGGGAACGTTGCCGATGGTAAGCTGATCTGTTCTTAACCACTCAACGATTCCGCGTTCAAGACCGTAAAGGGCAAGATACCAAAGGGTAATCTGTCCGTTATACTTCTGTTTGAAAAATAATATGAAAAGAACGGCAAAAATTAACAGACACCACATTGATTCATAAAAGAAAGTTGCCTGATACCAGCCTACGGGTTCGGATCCTTTAGGCGAATCAAGATATACTGCGTAAGGGAAAAACTGAAGATCGGGATTTTCAACTAACGCGCCGTGCGCTTCTTGATTGAAGAAGTTACCCCATCTGCCTATTGCCTGACCTAATGCAAGAGACGGCGCGCAAACGTCAAGAAGCGAAATAAGATTCATCTTTTTTACTTTGGAATATACCGATAAACCTAAAATTGAACCGATAATTCCGCCGTAGATGGCAAGACCGCCCTGACGGATATTTACGATGTTGCGAAGAGTTGCAAGAAAATCTCCTTTTTCGTAGAAATCACTCCAGGAGAAGATAACGTAATATAATCTTGCACCTACTACGGCGCCGATTATACAGATTATTAGCATATCGGTAGTAAGATCATTTTTGTATCCGCGTTTTTTGCAGAAAAAATTTGTTACGAAAAAGGCTAAAAGAAAGCCTGTTGCAATTAAAAGACCGTACCAATAAATATCAAAGCCTTCTATTCCTAAAAAGTCCTCAAAAAGAACTCCCGTTTTTGCTAAAAAATTCATCGTAAATTCTCCTTTATTCTTATTCCGCAAGACGAAGCCTGACAAACATGGTGCCAGCGGTCAAAAAATTTTCGTTCGGCATTTAAGGCATCTTCCAGCGTTTTGAATACGCCGAAGCAAACGCTTCCGCTGCCCGTCATTGAAACAAATTCTGCACCTGCTTCTTTAAGGCGGATAAGATTAGTTTCGATATCAGGTGCGATAGTTATTGCGCTTTCGGTTAGAACGTTTCCGCCCGAAAGGCGCATTTTTTCATAGTCTTTATTGTTAAGGGCATCAATAAAATCATCAGTTTTGGGTTTTTGATTGCTGCCGATCTCATCAAAAATGCCGTAAACTTTTTTCGTCGAAGCGCTTTGCCGTTTGTTCATTATAAGTAAAAGGGGCATTGGTTCCGGTGACGGTAATTTTTCAAGTTTTTCGCCAATTCCTTTAGCACGGTACAATCCGCTTTTTAACATAAACGGAACGTCTGCGCCAACGCTGACGGCAAGGGAAGCAAGATCCGCCTCTGATAAGGGGTAACCGTAAAGAGCGTTAAGACCTTTAAATACCGCCGCAGAATCGGCACTTCCCCCTGCAAGACCTGCGCCTGACGGAATATTCTTCTTTATAAAAATATTACAGCCTTCATCTATGCCCGTTGCTTCAAAAAATTTCATGGCGCTTTTATAAGCGGTGTTTCTTTCGTCAGTGGGGATCCAGCGCTGGCTTGCACTAAGGGTAATATCTTTTTCCGTTTTAGTAACAGTAACCGTATCAAAGAGAGTTATTCTTTGCATCAGCATATCAAGAAGATGGTAGCCTCTTTCATCAACGGAAAGAATATCTAAAGTCCAATTTATTTTTGCAGGTGTGGAAACTATAACCGAGTTCATGGTTCTACTCCCCCATAATAATATACATATAGTATAATATATAAACCTGAAAATTGCAAAATAAAATTGTAATTTCCGCAAATTTTCATCAAAGAGTGGCGAAAAAAACACCTGATTTTAGTATAATTCCCTTAAAAGGGTGAGAAAAATGAAAATAAACGAAAAAAATATAATTAAAAAGGGTAAGCGGGGAATCATTCAAGTGGTTTTCGGAAGAACTATGATAATAATTCTTCTGTTGCTTATTCAATTTCTGTTTTTGTCTGCGCTGATGCTTTATGCAGGAAAATATATTCCCTATTTTTTTGGCAGTATTGCAGTTTTTACGGCGGTAATGCTCATTTTTGTTTTAAATACAAAATCAGATCCTACGGTTAAACTTTCCTGGTGCTTTTTTATAGGGGTTTTACCTGTTTTCGGTGCGCTAATGTATCTTTTTGTGCAGGCGGATCTTGGGCACAGAGTTGAGCAACGGGCAATACAAAGAACCATTGACGAAGGCTCGGAATTTTTACCTGAAAATAAAGAAGTTTATGAGAGCATAGAAAATGATAAAGGCTTTTATAATCTTTCAAAATATCTTATTGATAAGGGCGGTTTTCCTGCTTATAACAATGCAAAGGTGGAATATTTTCCCCTTGGTGAAAATAAGTTCAAAGAGATGATAGATGCTCTTGAAAAAGCCGAAAAATTTATTTTTTTAGAGTATTTTATAATAAAAGAAGGGTTTATGTGGAACAGCGTGCTTGAGATACTTTCAAGAAAGGCAGAAGAAGGTGTTGAAGTGCGCATAATTTACGACGGCACCAATGCAGTAAGCAATCTGCCTTACGGCTATCCTAAAAAACTTAAGAAACTTGGAATAAAGTGTAAGATGTTTTCGCCCCTCAAACCTTTTGTTTCCACCCATTACAATAACCGCGACCACAGAAAAATCCTTGTTGTTGACGGCGTCTGCGCTTTTTCAGGCGGAATAAACCTTGCTGATGAATATATAAACGTTACCTCGCCTTACGGTCATTGGAAAGATACTGCAGTTAAAATTGAAGGAGAAGCAGTAAACAGTTTTACACTTATGTTCCTTGAAATGTGGAATGCAGATGAAAAAACAAGAGAATATGAAAAATATCTTGTTGCGGAAAACAAGACTCAAGAAAACGGCACGGTTATTCCCTATGGCGATAATCCAATGGATGATGAACTTCTTGCTGAAAACGTGTATCTTGATATTATAAACAGAGCGGAGAATTACGTTTATATTATGACGCCCTACTTGATTCTTGACGGGCAAATGGAAAACGCTTTAAAATTCGCTTCAAAGCGCGGTGTTGACGTAAGAATAATTTTGCCTGAAAAACCCGATCATATTTATGCTTACGTTCTTGCGGAAGATCACTATCCCGAACTTATAAAGGCAGGAGTAAAAATATATACATATTCGCCGGGATTTATCCATGCAAAGGTATTCCTTGCCGATGATAAAATTGCAACGGTAGGAACGGTAAATCTTGATTACAGAAGTTTGTATCTTCATTTTGAGTGCGGACTTTTGATGTATAAAACAGATTGTATCAATAAAATAACGGAAGATTTTTACAATACTTTTGAAAAATCTCATCAGATATGCCAAAACGATATAAAAAAACGTGGTTTTTTCTCGCGTGTTGCAGGAAAATTGCTAAAAGCAATGGCGCCTTTAATGTAAAACAAAAATTTTGTTTACAAAAGACGATAAATATTTTATACTATTATAATGTATAAAAGTGTATAAATAGGTAAAATAGGAGTTGTCTTGATGTATAGCAGATTTATTAAAAAGGCGGTCAGTATACTTTTTGTTTTAATAATAATTACTGTCCCCGCTTTTGCATATGAAGATATTGCAACGGGTAAAACCGTTGATATTACTGCAAACGGAGCAATTTTAGTTGATCTTGATACGGATACTATTTTGTATAAGCGCAACATGAATAAACAATGCCGTCCTGCAAGCTTAACTAAAATGATGACGTTGCTTGTTGCTTATGAGCAGATGCAGGGCAGACATCAGGAACTTGTTACACTTACAAATGAAATGATTTCGGTGCCTTCAGGTTCATCAAATGCAGGCCTTAAAAACGGAGATATGATAAGCATTAACGATCTTTTCTATGCTATGATGCTTCCCTCAGGTAACGATGCGGCAAAAGCGCTTGCTTATATCGTTTCGGGCAACGAAGAAAACTTCGCGCTTCTTATGAACGAAAAGGCGAGAGCACTTGGTATGACGGGATCAAACTTTAAAAATGCTCACGGCTTTGATGCTGACGGACACTATACCACAACTTACGATCTTGCGCTTCTTTCCGAGGCTCTTTGCGAGAACGAAGAACTTGTTAAAATATTCTCAAGTTATAAACATACCGCAACTATTTATTCAAACGGAAATATGAACCTTCCGTCTTCACAGACATATTATAACACCAACGATCTTCTTAATCCCAATCTTAAAGTATATTTCCCCGGATATAAGGGAATCAAAACGGGATATACAAAACTTGCAGGTAACTGCCTTGCAGGCTATTTTGAGGCTGATGGCAGAAGACTCATTGCAGTAGTAACCTATTCTACTCACACAAATCGCGATCCTGATATGACAAAACTTCTTAAATATGGGCTTGAAAGTTTCGATACCCTTAATTTGAGAGAAGTTTTTTCAACAAAGAGAATCGTTGTTGACCTTGAAAATGCCGCAAGCACCGATGAATCAAACGGTCAGCTTGAGTTATATCTTCAGCATCCCGTTGAAGATAAATTCGTTACCGTTACTTCTGACGTAGGCAAAAAAATTCGTAATTTTGATGAAAGCGTAGTTTCCGTTCGCTATCCCGTGTTAAAAGCACCGCAGAGCGCCGGTGATGACGTTGGCATGGTAGAGTATATTTACAACAATGAAGTAATATATTCTGCAATGGCGCAGGCATCAAGAACCGTCGATGCAGAAATCGAAAGTCCCATGGATCTGGTACCCATGGATATTAAAGTTAAACCAAGAATTTCCTTTGGCTTTTTAACAAGCAAGTATTTCCTTATTCCTCTTGCTGTTATAATAATTCTTGCTGTACTTGTGGCTTGCTTTGTTTACACGCGCAGACGTCAGGCTCTGCGCATACGCGCAAGGCAGAAAAACGGGATAACGAGAACTGAAAGAAGAAGAAATTCCACTCGTCCCGGAAACAGAACTATGCTTTAATCGGAGAATTTAAAATGCTTTATATAACTGCATTATGTCTCGGAATCGGACTTGCAATGGATGCTTTTTCCGTGTCCCTTGCAAACGGACTTAATGAGCCGAAAATGAAAAAGGGAAAAATGTGCCTTGTAGCAGGAGTTTTTGCTTTCTTTCAGGCTCTGATGCCCATGATAGGCTGGTTCTGCGTTCATACTTTGTTGGGTTTTTTCAGCGTAATAGAAAAGTTTATACCGTGGACAGCGCTTCTTTTGCTTTGTATTATCGGCGGAAAAATGCTTATAGAAGGTCTCGAAAACAAATCGGAAGAATGTGAAGCAAAAAAACTTGGATTTATCGCGCTAATTGTGCAGGGAATTGCAACAAGCATTGATGCTCTTTCCGTAGGACTTACCATTTCAGATAATAATTTGTCAGAAGCTCTTTTAACGGCGCTGATAATTGCAATAGTTACGTTTATCGTGTGCTTTGCAGGGGTTGTTATCGGCAAAAAGTGCGGTACGAAATTATCAAATAAAGCATCTGTTTTAGGCGGAGTGATTTTGATTCTGATCGGTCTTGAAATTTTTATAACGGGTGTGTTTTTTTAGGGGGCACTTATGAAAAATCAATATACCGTAAATAAAGACGTTGTTAAAAGTTGGGCAAAAGAATTTATAATAAACGGCGCATTAGACGTGGTTTCTATAGTTCTTACTGCTTTTGTCGGTTTATGCGGTCTTTTTATAATCACGTTAAATATCATATTTGGCGTTGATGATTGGCTGAATTTGTACCTTGGCATTTTGTTTCTTGCTTTTTCAATATACCGTTTGTTTTTTGCACGTTTCTTAATATGGAATCAGCGTTATAAGCAGATGACAAAAATATACGGTGTTGATGAATGGCAAAGAACAACGGAATTTCTCGATGACGAAATATTATTAAGTGAGCATAATGCCACAAACAAATTACAATATAAGAGTATTAAAAGAATCAAAGAGTATGAAGATAAAGTTTTTATATTCTTTGAAGGCAGAGCAGCAATAAGGCTTTATAAAAACGCCTTTATAGATTGCACCTGGGAAGATTGTAAAACATTTATAGAATCGAAAAGATAAAAAATAAACCGCACGTTTCCGTGCGGTCAGAGCACTGACAAACCCATGCAAACACAAACCCCTGCAAAATTTTGCAGGTGTTTGTTTCCCTCGTTGCATTTCACTTGCAAAATGCGGTCATTTACGTCTGTGTAAACTCCCTTTTTTGCAAGTTCAGCGCCTTGGCTTGCAAGGGTTTCTCGAACTCTGGCAGTCTGCTGACAAAGTCAGCAGACTGACCGCACGTTTCCGTGCGGTTTGTTTTTTTTAGTTACAATCTGCTTCCAAGGGACCTGCAAGTTCTTTAATAAAGAATAACTTGCCGGGCAATGTGGGAACGTATGAAGATGTGATCCAGGGTGTTGTGCCGTGACGAAGTGTCATCCACAAGGAAAGACCTTGCCACTGCATTCCTCTGCCGAAGAAGCCGTCAGCACCGCCGATAGCGTAATCAGCCTGAAGGAAAAGACCGGGGCCGATGGTGTTTGCTCTGCAGGGAACAAGAGGTGTGCGTGATTTAAAGCTTGTTAAAGCGTTCTGCTCAACTGTAAGGGGATGGATCTTTGCGGCGATTCTGTAAGGTGCGCTCTTCCATTCTGCCTCGCTTGCATAATCAGCAGCAAAAGTAGGCTCCCAGAAAGCAATGTGGCACATTCTGCCGATACCGTAAACGAGAACGAGTTTTGCGCCTTCTGCCTTAAGAGCAGCAATCTTTTCGGGGTATGTAGGAAGATTTTCTTTTGTTGCAAAGTTTCTCTGCTCCTTGGGAACGGTAAGTTCGCCTAAGGGATTAAACAATGCCTGCTCCATTGCATATTGGAAAGCACCGTGGTTATCGGGAGCAAGAGTATTGCCCTCGGAATCTGCCCACTCGTCCATATTAAAGGTGTAAACGTGCTTGCAGGAAACGTTCCATTCGTTTAAGAAGTAAACAACCCATTTGTACATACCCATAGGACCAACGGGAAGAATGAAAGCGATTTTTTGATTTCTTTCTCCTGCTTTTTTGATCTCCATTGCGATCTCATGACCCATGTAGGTTTCAAATTCGCCTAAAGTATCGCACTGAACGGGAGTGAAATCCTTGTTCCAAAAATCCTGCCTTTCGGTGATCTTTTCAGGTGCATCGATGCAAGCATCGATCTTTGCAAAATCCCAACCTGCGGGGTAGAAGTTTTCAAGGGCTGAACCCTTAACTGTTGAATTAAAATCCATAATAATTTTCTCCTTTACGGTAAATATCTTTTTGTTGTTCCCTTAAGGTAAACCTGACATTGGCGGAAGCCCTCTGCATAATCTGCACCGCATTGGAAGCCACGGTAACGGCAGCAGGTCTTAACCATATCGGGGAAATCAATGTGATCGTGATCGCGCATCCAAACGATCTGTGATTCGTGGCAGTTGAGCATTTCAAGTTTTTTATCAATATAAGGTGAAACGTCAACGTACTCGGTGGGGTTGAAGTTTACGCCTGCCAAAGTGTCCATATAGAAAACGGGCACCATTCTTGCTCTGCCCTCAACGCCGGTGTGATAGTTGGGAAGCGTTGCAGTAAAGCAAGCATCGAAAACAAGACGTGAGGTTGCCGTATGGTCGGGCATATAATCGTTGGGATCGTGGGTGATTATGAAATCGGGATCAACCTTTTTGATAATTGAAACAACCTTATCTCTTGATTCTTTGTTGTTATCATAGATCTCAAGATCGTTAAAACCGCCCCACATAACTTCAAATCCGCCAATAGCACCGCTGTTCTGTGCTTCTTTTGCACGCATAATTGAAAGTTCGTCAGGGGGAATGATTTCATGACCTAAATTGCCGCTTGAAAGATGACAAACAACAACTCTGTCGCCTCTTTCCTTGCACTTTAAGAGAGTGCCTGCGCAAGCAATTTCCATATCGTCAGGATGGCATGAAATAACAAGAACTGTGTACATATTATAAAACCTCCTTTTTTAATATTTTATAACTATTTACCTTGCAATAAAAGGTAAAATGAGATATAATACTTATAAAATCAGGTAAAACGAGGGCATTATGAAAGCAGAATTCTTAAAACACTCTTTTGAAACGGTGGTTTCCGTTGAAAAAATAGTCACCGCATTTTATATGGAACTTTCAAAGGATTTTTATTATCCCGGTGAAAGCCACGATTTCTGGGAACTTGTGTATATTGACCGCGGTGAAATGGTTTGCACCGCAAAAGAAAATCAGTTCGTTCTGAAAAGCGGAGAACTTACTTTTCACAGTCCCAATGAATTTCACAATTTATCGGGCACGGGCAATTCTGTGCCAAACGTGTGCATAATTACCTTTGTGTGTAAAAATAAGGCGATGAAGTTTTTTGAAGGCAAAATATTCCACCCTGACAGCGAAGAAAAAAGCCTTATTTCTTCACTTTTAAAAGAGGCACTTTCCTGCTATGATATGCTTGATAAAAGCAACCCCCTTTTGCAAAAACTTATAAAGCGTGAAAATGCACCTTTCGGAAGCAGTCAACTTACCAAAAACTATCTTGAGGCACTTTTAATAAAACTTCAGCGCAATGAGCGAAGCGAAAGTAAGATCAGCCGAAATATTATTGACGGAATGAACGTTCCTGCGGAAGTTGATGAAATTATACTGTTTTTAAATAATAATCTCTATGGGCGAATCACCTTAAAAGACATTGCCGAATATTTGGGCAAAAGCGAAAGCACCATAAAAAAACAGTTTTCCGCCTATATGAAAACCGGTGTAATCGACTATTTTAACGATCTGAAAATAAGCGAGGCAAAGCGTCTTATCTGCGAAGAAAAATATAATTTTGCCCAAATCTCCGATATGCTTAATTTCGACACCCCCCAATATTTCTCAAAATGCTTTAAAAAACGGACGGGGTTTTCACCGAGCGAGTATAAGAAATCCGTAGTTAAGTAAAGAGCACAAAAAATTCTTGAAACTGCGGTTCATAAGCGATACGAAACCTCATACACTTACCACTATGTAAGCTCTTTCGCTTTTAGAACGCTACGCCTTGTACTGTGAATTTTCTCGCACTCTTTGGTTCGAGGAAATTCATCGCACAAAAAAATCTTGAAACTGCGGGTTGCATCGGCTTAAATTACTTTTGCACTCTTTGGTTCGAGGAGTTTTATCGCACAAAGAATAAATAAACGGCAGATTTTACTCTGCCGTTTAACTTTTTTGGTGGATTTACCTCAAATTTGTTTTTAGTAATTCTCTTTTCTTACTTCAAAATAACTCTGGGGATGAACGCAAACGGGGCAAACCTTAGGTGCCTTTTTGCCGATTACAAGGTGACCGCAGTTGCGGCATTCCCACATTGTTTCTTCAGCCTTTTCAAAAACTTGCTGCATCTCAACGTTGTTAAGAAGTGCAAGATATCTTTCTTCATGAGTCTTTTCGATAGCGGCAACCATTCTGAACTTTGCAGCGAGAGCGGTGAAGCCTTCTTCTTCAGCTTCTTTTGCAAATGTTGCATACATATCTGTCCACTCGTAGTTTTCGCCTTCTGCTGCTGATTTAAGGTTAGCGGCTGTATCGCCAAGTCCGCCTAACTCTTTGAACCACATTTTTGCATGTTCTTTTTCGTTATCAGCGGTCTGCTGAAAAATTGCGGCGATCTGCTCAAAGCCTTCCTTCTTTGCTACGCTTGCAAAGTAGGTGTACTTGTTGCGAGCCTGTGATTCGCCTGCAAATGCTGCCTGAAGATTAGCTTCTGTTTTTGTTCCTTTTAATTCTGCCATGATAAAATTCCTCCTAAAAATTATTATTCATCAAATTTAATGGGTTATACCCATAATTAACTTTTTTGTTGGCAATCTTTACAAATACAATGTAAATTTATGCCGAAACTTGTTACTTTAAGACCATATTCCTTTTGAAGATCTTCAACAATGCCGTGCACCTTAACGTCAAAGATCTTTTTACAATTATCGCATATGGCGTGATAGTGCTCCATGGTGTTATGATCGAAGCGGTCGGGCTCACCTGCTATTGCAACTCTGCGCACGTAACCGTTTTCTGCCAGATAGTTAAGGCTATTATATACGGTAGCAAGGGATATACTGTGCTTTTGCCTTACAAGATCGTAAACTTCCGTTGCATTGGGGTGGCAGCACGACTCTTTTATAGTGTCAAGTATCAGTTGCCGCTGTTGTGTCATAGCCTCACCTCACTTTTTAGATTTAGAATTATTCTAATTACAATTCTATTATATCAAAAAATTTGAGGTTGTCAATACTTTTTTTGAAAAAATTTAAAAATTTTTCGGAGTGTGATTTTACACTCCGAATTTTTTAGGAATTTATAATTTGTTTTGCAGTAAACTCATCTGTAATAAGCACGTTGATAAGTTTTGTTTTAAGTGCGCCTTTTATTGCCTTTACCTTATTATCACCGCAAGCAACGGCAACGGTCTGTTTTGCATTTTTAATATTTTCGTATGATGCACACAAGGTGTTGTCATACAAATTAATAATTTCGCCATTCTCGTTGAAGAAATGAGTTGCAATGTCGCCTATAACCTGAGCATGCTTGTCGCTGTAACCAAAAGTCTTGCCGAAAACATCAAGGATTTCCGTATTTCCTATGCCAACGATGGCAAGGTTTGCCGAATCCCATAACTCCTGCATTTTTTTATAATAGGAAAGCTTTTGAAGTAACTGACGATCTTCTTTTCCGTCAGCAAGATATGGAAACCAGGCGTACTTTATGTTTGCGCCTATTTTATCAGCCATTCCGCGGGCAAGCTCGTTTGATGAAAAATAGGAGTTTTCGTTATCTGTTGCGCCGAAAAGAGGGAAAACAGTGTTTTTCTCAGATCGCATTTCAGGTAACTGATCAATTAAGCGTTGAACCGTTCTTCCCCAGGAAACGGCGATTTTCAGTCCGCCCTTAGAAATTATCGGAACAAGATATTCACTTGCAACCTTAACGGTCATTATTGTGCGAAGCTCTTCATTTTTGTTAGTTACACCGCAAACGATACATTTGTCAATATTAAACTGCTTGCAGATTTCGTTTTCCATTGTCTGGCAGTCTTTTTTCGGGTTATGTATCTTGATCTCAACGATGTTTTCGCTTCTTGCATCATTTATAAGTCTTGAAACGGTTTGCCTTGTAAGCCCTAAAATATCGGCAATTTCCTGCTGAGTTCGGTTTTTTTCATAATAGAGGGTTACCGCTTCCGCCATTAAAATTTTTTCATCACTTATCTTCATTCTTTTTCACCTGCTTAAATGTTACACATATTATATTACATTTCTTATATAAAGTCAATTTATAACATTTGTTATTGACAAATGTTAATAGTAATGATATAATTTTCAAAAACGAAAACGGAGGATCAAATATGTTAGTATCAATGAAAGAAATGCTTGAAGATGCAAGAAAAAATCACTATGCCATCCCTGCCTTTGACGTTAGTAACTATGAAATGATGAGGGCCGTTCTTGAGGCCTGCGAGGAGGAAAAATCCCCTGCACTGCTTATGGGACTTGGCGTGGATTTAACGGGCAAGGGAATGGACTTATTATCATCAATGGTAAAGGAAGCATCAAATTTTTTCAATATTCCCGTATGCTTTCACTTAGATCATGCAACAGATTTTGAACTTATCAAAAGAGCCATTGACGCCGGTTTCAGCTCAGTTATGTATGACGGCTCTGTGCTTGATTTTGAAAACAATGCAAAAAATACCTTAAAGGTTACGGAGTATGCCCACAAATACGGAATAACCGTTGAAGCGGAGTTAGGTCACGTTGGAAATGCAAGCGTTGGAAGCATAAGCGAAACGGGCAGCAATACTGATCCCGGTGAAAGCTTGACCGTTCCCGATGAAGTTAAAAAATTTGTGGAAATAACTGACGTTGATGCACTTGCAGTTGCAATAGGTACTTCCCACGGTGTATATAAAAAGACGCCCGAACTTAGAATTGACAGATTGGATGAGATTGTTGCCCTTTGCGACAGACCTCTTGTTCTTCACGGCGGAAGCGGTACTCCCGATGATCAGATGCAAAACGCAATTCATCACGGCATAACCAAGATAAATATTTATTCTGACGTTGTAGGTGCGCTTAATAAAGGTCTTAAAAATAAGCTTAATTCAGTGGAAAATCCTTCAACCTGGCCCTTTATCGTATATGAGGATGCAATGGCAATGATGAAAGAGGTTGTAAAGGATAAGATCAGAAAATTCGGCAACGCAGGTCGCATTTAAGGAGAAATAATTATGAAGACAAAAGCAGTTCGTTTATACGGTGAAAACGATTTAAGACTTGAAGAATTTGAACTCCCCGCCCTTAAAGACGGTGAAATTTTAATAAAAGTGATTTCCGACAGCGTTTGTATGTCAACTTATAAGACGGTAAAGCAGGGATCAAAGCATCTTCGCGTGCCTGATAACATAAGCGAAAAGCCCGTTATTATCGGCCACGAATTTTGTGCTGAGGTAGTTGAGGTTACCGATAAATGGAAGCATAAATTCAAAAAAGGCGATAAGGTAGTTATGCCTCCCGTCCTTGCCTATCTTGAAGGCGGTGTTTCCACCGTAGGCTACACCTTCGGCGAGATCGGCGGAGTTTCAACTTACTCGATAGTTTATGATCATATTCTTGAAAACGATTTCCTTATTAAACTTGAAAGCGACAGTTTCTTTAAAGGTTCGTTAATTGAGCCTGCTTCCTGCGTTATAAGAGGATATAAGGCAAGTTTACATCTTGACGATGATCTTTTGCCTTACACCAACATTAAGCCAAATGGCAAGGTTGCAATTCTTGCAGGGTGCGGACCAATGGGACTTGTTGCCATTGATATTGCTCTGCACGGAGATATTAAACCATCACTTCTCGTTGTAACGGATATTGATGAAGAAAGATTGAACCGCGCCAAAGAGATCTTCTCTCCCGAAAAAGCAAAAGAGGACGGTATTGAGCTTATTTTCACCAATACAACCGACAAGGACGAGCTTATAAAAATGTCAGCAGGCGGTTTTGATGACGTTTTCGTTTATGCCCCTGCGCCTCAGGTAGTTGAACTTGGCGATGCTATTTTAGGCTTTGACGGTTGCCTTAACTTCTTTGCAGGACCTCTTGATAAAAAATTCAGCGCAAACTTTAATTTCTATAACGTTCATTACGCACAACATCACGTTGCAGGCACAAGCGGAAGCACTACCGGTGATATGCACGATATCGTTAAGCTTATAGGCGAACAACGAATAGATCCTGCAGTTATGATCACCCACATCGGCGGTATTGATGCGGCTATTGATACTACAAAACGGTTGCCCGAAATTGAGGGCGGTAAAAAGTTAATTTATACACATATTGAACTCCCTTTGACCGCACTTAAGGATTTTGAAGCTTTGGGCGCAACAGACGAAAGATTTAAAATTCTTGATAAACTTGTAAAAGAAAATAACGGATTGTGGTCTGCTGCGGCTGAAAAATATTTGCTCGAAAACTTCTAAGCTAAAAAGCATTCTATCAAACTACAAAGCACTTCACGCTGTGAAGTGCTTTTTCTTATAAACTGTTGGATAAAAATGCTTTTAATCTTTCGGATTTGGGGTTTGAGAAAACTTCTTCGGGCGTACCTTCTTCCTCAATGATGCCGTCAGCCATAAATATAACGCGGTCGGAAACCTCACGGGCAAACTGCATTTCGTGGGTAACAACGATCATTGTGGAATCGTGGCCCTTAAGAGAGCGAATAACCTTTAAAACCTCGCCCGTAAGTTCAGGATCGAGAGCGCTGGTAGGTTCGTCAAAACAAAGAATATCGGGCTCAAGTGCCAATGCGCGGGCAATGGCAACACGCTGTTGCTGTCCGCCTGAAAGAGTGCAGGGATAAGCATCGGCTTTGTCTTTTAACCCTACCCTATCAATCAAACTGAGGGCGCGCTCGTTGATTTCTTCGGCAGTACCTCGGTTTAAAAGGGTAGGCGCAAGGGTAACGTTCTTTAAAACCGAATATTGGGGAAATAAGTTAAATTGCTGAAAAACAAGACCGAAGTGAAGGCGGTTCTGCCTTAAAACGGCATCGGAAAGGGATTTTTTCTGTGTGCCGTCATAAACCACTTTATCGTTAACGGTGATAGTGCCGTTTTCCGCAAATTCAAGAAAGTTAAGACAACGTAAAAGCGTTGTTTTTCCCGAACCTGATGATCCGATTATGGAAAGCACTTCGCCTTTTTCAAGGGAAAAACTTATATTTTTCAGAACTTCGTTTTTTCCGAAAGTCTTTGAAAGACCTTCTACTTTCAATATACTCATATTTAACCTTTAAAATAATCTAATTTTTTCTCGATGTAGCCAAACAAAAGCGTAAGTGCGCCGTTGAAGAGCAGGAAGAAAATACCTGTGTAGAACAAGGGCCAGATAAGACCTTTGCCTGCAAAACGCTCTGCCGCCAACAGAATTTCGCCAACAGCAATAACACGTGCAAGAGAGGTATCCTTAACAAGCGTGATAATTTCGTTTGACATGGGCGGAACAATACGCTTAACCACTTGCAGAAGAATTATCTTAAAGAAAATCTGCGGTTTTGTTAAGCCTAAAACCTGACCTGCTTCCCATTGCCCGCGGGAGATGCTTTCGATTCCGCCACGGTAGATTTCGGAAAAATAGCAGGCGTAGTTAATAACGAAGGCGATAAGTGCCGCCAACATTCGGTTGCGCATGGGTACGCCAAATACAAGACCCGGAACATATAAAACAACAAAAAGCTGGAGCATCAGAGGTGTTCCCCTGATGATCCAGACAAATGTTTTAATTAAGTATTTCAAAGGCTTGAATTTTGACATTGAGCCAAATGTTATAATTAAACCCAACGGAATTGCAAATAACAGCGTTTCGCCGAAAAGTTTGCAGTTTTCCCAGAAACCCACAAGCAACTCATAAGTTACTTGTTGAAAACTCATTTTAATCTCCTATCAGTTTGCCTTTACAACCTTAACCTGCTTGTTCTGCATGTAAGGAATTGAAATGCTCATGTTTGCTTCTCTTTCTTCGGTGATTGTCATACCGTTCCAGATGCAGTCAATGTTCTTTGCAGCAAGTTCTGTTTCTTTTGCTGCCCAGCTGATCTCCTGGAATTCTGCTTCAACGCCGAGTTCTTCACAAACTGCCTTTGCAAATTCTGTTTCAAAACCGATAAGTTCGCCGTTATCGTCTTTGTAGTTCATGGGAGCAAAGTATGTGATACCGATAACGAGTTTGCCGTTATTCTTAATGTATTCCCAATCGGAATCTGTTTCAGCCTGCTTAAAGGGCTCGGTATTTTCTGTAGCGGTAACAACGCCTTCAAGTTTATACTTTTTAGCGATTTCTTCAAGTTTGCCGTTTGCCTTAAGAGTCTTGATGGCTTCGTTTACTTTGTTGGTAATATCGGAGCCTTTTCTGAAAGCAATACCGTAGTTTTCTTCGTTAAAGCCTGTGCCTTCAACCTTAAGGTTTTCATAGTCAGTACCTTCACCGATTGAACCGATTGACATTACGTAGTCAACGATAGCAACGTCAGCAGTACCGGAAGAAACTTCCATAAGTGCTTTTGCCTGAGTATCAACTGCAGTATAGGTGTAACCCTCTTTAAATTCGTCAGCGGTCTGTGCAACTGTTTCGCCTGCTGATTCCTTTTCAGCAACGATAACCTTTGTCTTGTCTCCGCCGCAGCCTGCAAAGCAAGCAACTACCATTACAACGGTAAGCATAAGAACTAATAATTTTTTCATGATTTTCTCTCCTTTGTTTTATCGCTTTATTATGCTAAAGCAATGATTATGTGCATATGATACAGTATTTTATCTGTATTGTCAACAGTTTTTTGCACTTTTTTTATTTTCAAAAAACATTGCTTATGCTATAATATAAAAAAAGCGCTGAAAAGGAGCAAAAAATGAATAATATTGAGATACTTGCTCCTGCAGGAGCAAGGGAACAGTTGGAAGCGGCAGTTCGGGCAGGTGCCGATGCGGTATATTTAGGTTACGGCACTTTTAACGCCAGAAGAAATGCTAAAAATTTTACTTTGGAAGAATTGGAAGATTCGGTAAAATATTGCCATGCTCACGGAGTGAAAGTTCACGCCGCGCTAAATACTCTCGTTACCGATGAAGAAATTGAAACAGCCTATAATGATATAAAAACTCTTGCACAAATTGGAGTTGACGCGCTGATCGTTCAGGATCTTGGCATTGCGAAGATCGTAAAGGATAGTTTTCCCGATTTTGAGATGCATGCATCAACTCAACTTACGGTGCACAATCTTTCAGGCGTAAGGGAACTTGAAAAACTTGGCTTTTCACGCGTTGTTTTGTCTCGCGAACTTTCCCTTGATGAAATAAAATACATTTGCGAAAATACTACCCTTGAAGTTGAAGTGTTTATTCACGGCGCATTATGTATGTGCTTTTCAGGCGGTTGCTATCTTTCCTCAATTTTAGGGCAAAGAAGCGGTAACCGCGGTTTGTGTGCTCAACCGTGCCGACTTGGTTTTAAAGTGAAAAACCGCGAATATGCCCTTTCCTTAAAGGATATGTGCCATATACCCTATATAAATAAGTTAAAAGAAATAGGTGTGGCATCGTTAAAAATAGAAGGCAGAATGAAACGCCCTGAGTACGTATATTCGGCAGTTTCCGCTTGCCGTGATGCACTTTCGGGTAAACAACCTGATATTGAAAATTTAAAAAAAGTATTTTCCCGTTCGGGATTTACCGATGGCTATATTAAAAATAAAAGAACGCTGGATATGTTTGGATATCGCAGAAAAGAAGACGTTGTTGCCGCTGAAAGCGTTTTAAAAGATATAGCGCAAAAGTATAAAAATGAAGTGCAGAACGTACCAATAACAGTTTCTGCGGAAATTTATAGAAATGAACGAGCGAAAGTTACGGTTTCTGACGGAATAAATTCAGTTGTTGCTCTGGGCGATATTCCCCAAAGTGCAATAAACAGACAGACTGAATCCGATGACGTTAAAAAACAACTTTCAAAAACCGGCGGAACTCCTTATTATATAAAGGAGATCACGGTAAGTATTGATGCAGGTCTTTCCTATCCCCTTTCAAGCCTTAATGCACTAAGACGTCAGGCATTAGATGAACTTACAATAAAGCGCACGGAAACGAAGAAACAGAAAATTCTTCCCTTAAATATATATAAGGAAGAACTTTTACGAGAAAACAAAATCGTTTTAAGGGTAAGAGACATAAGTCAACTTGATAAAATTCAGGATGATGTACCCGTAATTGTGCCGATAGATAAAATTGATGAACGCGTTTTGCGGTTTTCGCAAGTTATTGGAGAAATACCTTCTCTTGTTTTTCCGAATGATGAAAACAAAATAAAGGCAAGCGGGGTAAAATATGCTTTTTGCAACAACATCGGTGCGGTGAATATGGCAAAAAAACTTGACCTTATTCCCATAGCAGGTTGGGGCATGAACGTTTTGAACTCTGAAAGCGTAATTTCTTTAAAAGAAATGGGCGCACGTGCCTACGTTGCATCTTTTGAATTAAATAAGAAAAATATTGAGAAACTTTCAAATTCTATTCCCGTAGGAATTATCGGCTATGGCTATCTGCCTCTCATGCGGATGCGCGCCTGCCCCGTAAACGATTGCAAAAATTGTAGCGGTAAAAACACCCTTACCGATAGAAAGAATATTGAGTTTACTCTCTTGTGCAATAACAAAAAATACGTAACATTATTAAATTCATTGCCGTTATATGTTGGCGATAAGGATATTAAGGCAGATTTTCATATTTTATATTTTAATCTTGAAAGTGCCTTTGAGGTAAACAAGATATATAATATGTATAAAAACCAAGAAGCGCCTGATTTTTCACGAACAAACGGCTTATATTTTAAAAATCTTATTTAGGAGAGTTTTATGAAAAAACTTGAACTTCTCGCCCCTGCCGGCGATATGGAATGTTTAAAAACTGCATTTAAGTTCGGTGCTGATGCGGTATATATCGGCGGACCTTTTATGCAGCTTCGCTCATCTGTTACGGGTTTTACTTTAGAAAAAATTTCCGAAGCGGTAGAATATGCTCATTCATTAAATAAAAAACTTTACGTAACGGTAAATTCTTTTGCTAAAGAGCCTGAATTTAAGGATATCGTTGAATATGGCAGAAAATTAAAGGAAGTAAACGTTGATGCAGTCATCGTTTCCGATCTTGGAGTTATTAGCGTTCTCCGTCAAGCGGTGCCCGACCTTGAAATTCACGTTTCAACTCAGGCAAACTGTCAGAACTCTTTTGCCGCAAAGGTTTATCATTCTTTGGGCGTTAAGCGCATAGTTCTTGCAAGAGAAATGACACTTGAAGAGATAAGAACTTTTTCACGCGTCATTCCCGAAGATCTTGAAATTGAAGCCTTCGTTCACGGCGCAATGTGTATGTCCTATTCAGGCAGATGCTTTATAAGCACCTATCTTACGGGCAGAAGCGGTAACCGCGGTGAGTGCACACAGCCTTGCCGTTGGAGATATCATCTTGTTGAGCAGACTCGCCCCAATGAATTCTTCCCCGTTGAGGAAGGCGAAAAAGGCACCACGCTTTTATCTTCAAGGGACATGAAGTGCATTGATTTTATTGATGAACTTGTTGATGCAGGAGTAACTTCCTTTAAAATCGAGGGCAGAATGAAATCACCCTATTACGTTGCAACGGTAGTAAACGCTTACCGCCATGCAATAGACAAAACTGCCCCCGTTGAACTTTTATCAAAGGAACTTGACTGCGTCAGCCACCGCCCCTATTCAAGCGGATTCTATTTCGGCGAACTTGAAAGATATATGCCTGATGACGATATGGCATACAAGCAGGATAAAGTTTTTGCAGGTATTGTTAAATCCTATGAAAAAGGAAGACTTACGCTGGAACAGCGTAACCATTTTAAAGAAGGCGATGTTTTTGAGGTAATTTCGCCAAACAATATCGGCCTTTCCTTTGAAGTTAAAAATATGTATAACGGTGAGGGTGAAAAAGTTGAAAAAGCACCCCACCCCCAGGAAACAATAGTTATTGACTGCCCTTTTGAATTATCTGAGGGCGATATTTTAAGAAAGAGGTAATTATGTCTTTTTTCGGCAAAAACATAAAAATTGAGATTTTTGGCGAATCTCACGGTGAATGTATCGGTGTAAAGGCAGAAAATTTAAAAAAAGGATTTAAAATTGACCTTTTAGAGCTGCAACAGTTTTTAGATCTTCGTGCACCGGGTAAAAATGAATTTTCAACGCCAAGAAAAGAAGCAGATAAAGTCGAGATTCTCTCCGGCGTGGACGTACACGGAAAGACGAACGGTGAAAAATTCGAGGCGGTTATCTATAATACAAATACTCGCTCGCAAGATTATGAAAAAACTGTTCCCCGTCCCGGTCATGCGGACTATCCTGCATATGTAAAATACGGCAGAATCCCTGCAGGCGGCGGTAAATATTCAGGCAGGCTTACTGCACCCTTATGTATTATGGGCGGTATTGCCTTACAGATTTTAGCAGAAAAAGGCATAAATATTGATGCTCACGTTCTCGCTGTTCACGGCACTTGCGATGATAGTTTCGATGAATTATCGCAAGATTTTGACGGCATATATAAAAAGCCTTTTCCCGTTATAAACGATGAAAAAGGCAATGAAATGAAAAAAGAAATTTTAAAAGCCAAGGAAGAGGGCGATTCCGTTGGCGGAATAGTTGAATGTAAGATCACGGGACTTCCCGTTGGCGTAGGGGATGCTATATTTGACGGGCTTGACGGACATATTGCATCTTGCATATTTGGTATTCCTGCGGTTAAGGGAATTGATTTCGGTGCGGGATTTACTTCTGCATACATGTATGGCAGTGAAAATAACGACGGTTATTACTTTGAAAAGGGCGTAAAGACTTTTACCAATAATGCAGGCGGAGTTTTAGGCGGAATATCATCAGGTATGCCTCTTATATTTACCGTTGCATTTAAACCTACCCCGTCAATTTATAAGGAACAGAAATCGGTTGACTTGAAAACGAACGAAAATACTGTGTTTTCCGTTAAAGGCAGACACGATCCTTGTATAGTTCAGCGAGCCGTTCCCCCCGTAATTGGGGCGGCGGCAATAGCCATTCTTGATCTTTTGGAGGAAGTATGAAAATTTTAGTTTTAAACGGTCCCAATCTTAATCTTTTAGGTACACGCGAGCCGGGGATTTACGGCAACAATACTTATGCCGATCTTAAAAAAATGATCGAAGATCATTGCGAAAAGAAAAATATTTACGTTGAAGTTAAGCAAACTAATTATGAAGGCGTGCTTGTTGATGAAATTCAGAATGCTTTAGGTAATTTTGACGGAATCGTTATAAATCCTGCCGCATACACCCACACAAGCGTTGCAATTTTAGATGCCGCAAAGGCGGTGGCGCTTCCCATGGTTGAAGTGCATATTTCCGACGTTTCAAAGCGCGAAGATTTTAGACAGATTTCTTATATTCGTGCCGCCTGTAAGAAAACTATAGCAGGGCACGGCTTTCAAGGATATTTAGAAGCAATAGATTTTCTTAACGAAAGCAGTAACGTGTAGGTACACGATAAATAAAGGAGAAGGGTTATGAAGAAAATTCTCATCGTCGTTGATATGCAGAATGATTTTGTTGACGGCGCTCTCGGAACAAAAGAAGCAGTTCTTATTGTGGACAACGTTGTTGATAAAATCAATAATTTTAACGGCACGGTAATTGCTACTTACGATACGCATTTTGAAAACTATATGAATACTTCCGAAGGTAAAAATCTTCCCGTAGAACATTGCGTTAAGGGCACAAAAGGCTGGGAATTAAACGAGAAAGTTGAAAAATCCCTTAAAAACAAAGGTTATACTGCCATTGAAAAAATCACCTTTGGCTCAAAAGATTTGCCCGAAAAAATTATTGAAATCACAAAGGATGAAGATTTTTCTGTTGAACTTATCGGTCTTTGCACAGATATCTGTGTAGTTTCCAATGCTCTTTTATTAAAAGCGCATTTTCCCGAAAAAGAAATTTCCGTTGATTCGTCTTGTTGTGCAGGTGTTACGCCGGATAGCCATCAGGCAGCGCTTACAACGATGAAAATGTGTCAGATCAACGTTAAATAAGGAGGTTTATTATGTTCGATGCAAAAAAAGTAAAAAATGACTGTGTAGAATGGATAAGAGATTTTTTTGAAGAAAACGGCAAAGGCTGTAATGCCGTTATAGGTATTTCAGGGGGCAAAGATTCTTCGGTTGCCGCGGCACTTTGTGTAGAAGCGTTAGGTAAGGAGCGTGTTATCGGTGTTCTTATGCCCTGCGGAGAGCAACACGATATTGATATGGCTGAACTTTTAGTAAAACATCTTGATATTAAGTATTACGTTATTAACGTTAAAGAGGCAGTTGATGGCGTAAAGAACAGCCTTCCCTTTGAAGCCACCGTACAAACGCTTACCAATATTGCGCCAAGAGTGAGAATGACCACTTTATATGCAGTTGCACAGAGCCACAACGGCAGAGTTGTTAACACTTGCAATCTTTCGGAAGACTGGGTTGGATATTCTACCCGCTATGGCGATGCGGCAGGCGATTTTTCGCCAATGTGTAATCTTACCGTTCAGGAAGTAAAAGAAATCGGAAGAGAACTTAACTTGCCCGACGTTCTTGTTGATAAGGTTCCCATTGACGGGCTTTGCGGAAAGACCGATGAGGACAATCTTGGTTTTACTTATGCCGTTCTTGACAGATATATCCGCACAGGCGAGATCGATGATCCTGAAACTAAAGAAATAATTGATAGAAAGCATAAAATGAATTTGTTTAAACTTCAGTTAATGCCGTCATTTAAACCTGAAATTTAAAAAATTATGCACCGTGGATGTTGACACGGTGCTTTTTATTTGGTAAAATAACGATGTAACGTGTAGGTACACGAAAAAGTTTTAAAGGATATGAACTATGTTAAAAGGAATTTCTACAACGAAACTTGCTGAAATTTGCGGAGTTTCTCAAGGAACTGTTGACAGAGCATTAAATAACCGCAAAGGGATAAGCGAAGCGACCAAAGAAAAAATTCTTCAGGTTGCTAAAGAATATGGCTATCGCCCTAATTATCACGCCCGTGCAATGCGAAGCGGAAAATCAAATCTTATCGGCATAGTGGTTTTTGATCTTGATAATCAGTATTTTTCCGATATTGTAACAAATATTGAAGACTGTTGCTCACGAAAAGGTTATTCAACTGTTGTGATGTTCACAAATAAGCAGACGCGCAGAGAGATTGAATGTGTTGAGAATCTCGTAAATATGGCGGTTGACGGTATAGTTATATGTCCAATAAATCAGGGAGAAGACTTTGAAAACTATCTTCTTAATTTGAAAATTCCCGTTGTTACTGTTGGAAATCGGTTAAAAAATATTCCCTATATCGGAATAAACAACACTCTCGCAATGAAAGAAACCGTTGATTACGTCATTTCAAAAGGCTATGACCGACTTATATACGTAAAACCCCATATGTTAAAGAATAATACTTTTGCTCAAAATGAAAGATTAAGTGCTTTCTCAAGAGCGTGTACGAACACGGAGCACGTTATAACCGATACTTACGGGGCACTTAACGAAATTAAACCCGATAAAAAGAACGTACTTATCTGTCCTACCGATATTTACGCCGTTAAGTTATTTGTAGGTGCAAAAAATCTTGGTGCAGGAGTTATCGGCTTTGATAATATCAGGTTACTTGATGAACTTGGAATAAAACTTGATTCGGTAGGCTATGATATTTTTGAAACTGCCCGCGTTATAACGAATTTTTTAATTGACGGCAGACCTTTTAACGGATATATTGCCCACAAAATAATAGAACGGGGATCGTTATAAAAAGAAAAAACCGACGGAAGTCGGTTTTTTTAATTTTCTTCGGCTATAGCATAAAGGGTATTTACTAACACTTCAAGAGCGCATTTTATGGTTGGCTTATCATACTGCTCTTTACCGATATCGGGCATACACCAAGGAGTTTCCATAGTTAATATCCACATATTTTTTGAAAGAACGTAATCGGCAAGCATACCCCAATTTCCGTTGGGTTTTACAAGACCTAAAATTCTGTTTTTCGGAAATTCAGGATATTCTTTAACCCATTTATCGGTAAGATGCGAAAAAACGCTTTTTGCAAGAGTAACGTCTTTTTCGCCGTAAACGTAGAAAAGAGGATATCCGCCCCAGATGTTGTGATAATCAAGAATTACCTGAGCATCGGAGTTTTCGTCAATAAAACTTTTGATTATCTGCGTTTCTTTTTCAGAATACGGATGAGTGCCGGGGTAGATTTCAGAATCTTTATCGGTTATACCCGTAAAGCCCGGCTCAAAATTTCTGTTAAGGTCAACCTGATTTGCATTTTTTCTGTCATTATGGGCAAAACCCCATGGATTTGCAACGGGCATTATTTCAAACAATACGTTGCGGCGCAGATAACTTAATATTTCATCATCATGATCTTCGCAAAGTTCCTTAAAAAACTGTGCCGTTGTCCATGCGCAACCCTGCTCATAGCCGTGAATGGAAGTAATTATAACGATTTTAAATGATTTTGCTTTAAAATCCGAAAAATTTTCAAGTTCAAAGTTTGAAAAAGTATAGCGGTTTATATCGGCACCCAATGCAGTTTTCTTAATATATTGGGGGAATTTTTCGCAAAGTGAATCGTAAATATCGTAAATTACCTTGCTTGAATTTTTGGTAAGTTTTGTTTCGTCACTTAATGATCCGCCCATGATGTGATCGGGAGCAGAGTAAATTTTTTCGGTAAAAAAGTAAGACATAATAACCTCTGAAAAAAGCCCCGTGATCGGGGCTTATATTATTGATTTTTAATGATTTCCAGCATTTGAGGAAGTTTTTCTTCCATTTCCTTAACAAGTTGAATATGTGTGCGGCATCTGTCAAGATTATGATTTTCGCGGTGGATCTTAAAGTATTTATCACCGTCAAGATGGTCGGTCAAGAAACGCATGCCACACTCAAAAGTCATAAGAATTGCGCCGTATGGGAAGGAAAGTTTTTCTTCCATGGAAAGACCGTCGCCACAGCCTTCAATAAAGCCTTTTGCAAAAGCCTCGTAAAGATTTATATCAAAATGAACTTTTGAAAGATCCTGTTCATCTTCTGCGGCAGTTGATGCGCCAAAACGAATGGCATCGCCAAAGTCGTTGGCGGGATAACCGGGCATTACCGTATCAAGGTCAATAACGCAAAGGGGTTTTCTTGTATTGTTATCAAACAAAACGTTGTTTAACTTGGTATCGTTATGTGTAACGCGCAAGGGAAGTTTTGAGTAGATATCAAAGATCATTCTGATCTCATCATATCTGTCAAGGAAGAACTGGATCTCCTCTTTAACAGAGTCTTTTCTGCCTGCAAAATCGTTTTCAATGGCGGTTTTGAAGGTTTCAAAACGCTTTAATGTATCGTGGAAACCGGGGATAGTTTCAACTAAAAGTTCAGCGTTAAAATCGGCAAGTTTCTTCTGGAACTGACCGAAGCCAAGACCGCAGGAATAGAGATCATCAGAACTCTGAACCGCATCAATACTTAATGAATCGCTTACGAAAATATAAAGACGGAAAACGTCGCCGTTTGAGTCTTTATAATAGATCTTGCCGTCAACAGCAGGCATAACGCCCATGGCTTCTCTTAAAATATCGCCCTTATTGGCAAAAAGTTGTTTTTGCAAAAAATTTGTTACAAGGAGAACGTTGTTCATAAGACCTTCATAATCCTTGAAAACAGAGGTATTTATTCTTTGAAGAATAAATTTATCCTCAACGCGGAAAGTATCGTTAATATGACCGTTACCCCAGGGAATATATTTAGCGTCTTTTTCAAAACCAAATGCTTGTAAAACTTCAGTTAAATCTTTCATAGGTATCTTCCTTCTATCTTTTATCGCGTGTAGCATATTATAGCAGATATTTATTGAGATTTCAAGAGGAAATTTTTCAAAAACAAAAAATTCAAATAATGCTTTTATTTTTTTATTATATCTGTTATAATATATTATATATTATTTATAATGGAGAATTATATGCACATAAATTGGTACCCCGGGCACATGGCTGCGGCAAAGAGAATGATGGAGGAAAACTTGAAACTCATTGATATTATCATTGAGCTTCGTGATGCCCGAATCCCTTTTGCAAGCGGAAATCCCGATATTGAAAAATTTAACAAACCAAGATTGGTTCTTCTCAATAAAGCTGACCTTGCAGATCCTGAAAAAACAAAAAAATGGATCAGTTGGTTTAAAGAAAATAATATTCCCGTTCTCGGTATTAACGCAAAGACGCGGCAGAGTGAAGTTGTTTCCTTTATAAACAAGATATGCGCCGAAAAGGCAGAATATTTTAAACAAAAAGGCGTTATCAGAAATATGCGCGCTCTTGTTGCAGGAATTCCTAACGTTGGAAAATCTACCCTCATAAATTCTCTTTCAGGCTCACAAAAGGCAAAAACGGGGGATAAACCCGGTGTTACCCGCGGAAAGCAATGGGTAAAGACGGGAAGCGTTGATCTTCTTGATTCACCGGGACTTCTGTGGCCCCGCCTTGATAATCAGGTAAGCGCCAAATATCTTGCTTTTACCGGCACGATAAACGATGAGATTCTTGATCGCGATGAACTTGCCCTTGAACTTATAAAAACTTTAAGGGAAAAGTATCCAGAGAGTCTTGAAGACCGTTACGGCATAACTCTTGGGGAAGAAGCCATTGAAGACTATGAAGCCATCTGCAAAAAACGCGGATTCTTGCTTAAAAACAAAGAATATGATTATTCCCGTTGCGCACGCGTGCTTTTAGATGAGTTCCGCGCAGGCACTTTGGGAAGAATTACTTTGGAGGTGCCTGATGACCTTTGATCTTGAAAACGAACTTTTATTAAAAGGATATAAGATAATCGGCGGAATTGATGAAGCAGGCAGAGGTCCCCTTGCGGGGCCCGTTTCGGCGGCTTGCGTTATTTTGGACAGAAACAATATTCCCGAAGGAATAAACGATTCAAAAAAACTTTCCGAAAAAAAGCGCGAAAAACTTTATGATGAAATAATGGAAAAAGCCATTGTGTCCTGCGCCCTTGTTGATGCAAAGACTATCGATGAAATAAATATTCGTGAGGCAACGAAACTTTGCATGAAAAAAGCCGTTGAGGGGTTACCGCAAAAGCCTGATTTTCTTTTGATTGACGGTAACTTCATAATAAACGCCATCGAAAACGAAAAATTCGTTATCGGCGGAGACGCTCTTTCTTTAAGTATCGGTGCGGCAAGTATAATTGCTAAAGTTACAAGGGACAGACTTATGCAGAAGATCGATGAAGAATATCCCATGTATAATTTTAAAAAACATAAAGGCTATGGAACCAAAGAACACATTGAAATGATAAAAGCTTACGGACCGTGTCCATATCACAGAAGAAGCTTTTTGACAAAGATATTATGAATTTAAGACAAGTTGGCTCGTTAGGTGAAGAACTTGCCGAAAAATACCTGAAAAAACAAGGATATAAGATTTTGGAAAAAAATTATCACGCCTCAAAGTTTTCCGAGATCGATATTGTTGCAAGGCATAAAAATATGCTTGTTTTTATTGAAGTTAAGTTAAGAACGTCACTAAAAGCGGGGTACGGCAGAGAAGCCGTAACCAAACGTAAGCAGGATAATATTCGCTTTGGCGCACAGCATTATATGTGTTACAAACTGAAAAAAGAGGAAACCTGCCGTTTTGACGTTCTGGAAATCACATTTAATGACGCTGTTCCTGAAATACAGCTTATACAAAATGCATTCTAAAAGGAGTAAAGCATGAAAAAAAGATTTGTTTTTGTGTTAATGTTGATAATAACTCTGCTTTTCTGCGCTTGCGAAAAGGGTTCGGATCAACAGTTAAACGTGAATCTTCTTAAAAACCCCGGCTTTGAAGCAGGTGTCGGTACGGAGATAGAAGGGTGGGCTCTTGACAGATACGATACGGCTTCACCCATTGAATACTATACTGTTCTGGAAGATCCTTCTGCACCTGAAGGCAAAAATATAGCAAAAATCGAAAGCACTACCTTTAACGATGCGCGCTTTACGCAGGCGGTAAAGGTTATACCTGATTCATATTACTGCCTTTCGGCAATGGTAAAAACTGAAGTGATTGAACAGCGTTCAACCGATTCAGGCGCGCATATAGGTTTTTTGCAGACTCATTGCAAGAGCAGTTACGTAAAAAGCAATAAAGAGTGGACAAAACTGACCGTTTACGGCAAGACCGACAGTAAAACGGAAACGACGACCGTTGCTTTGCGCCTTGGCGATTATTCTGCAGATGCTTTAGGCGTTGTGTATTTTGATGATGTTTCTTTAACGCGCATTGAAAAATTGCCTGACGGCGTATCGGCGCTTTCCATGACGCCTTTCTCCTTCGCTCAACCTGATGAGGAAGAAAAAGTAACAAAAACGGAAACGGAACTTGATAAGGTGGAAAAAAAGACCATGATAAACGTTTCTGTTGCAGGCATTCTTTTGTTTGCTGTTCTTTTCTTGTTCCTTTTCTGGGCATATAAAGAACTTAATTTCAAAATGCGCGATTTATATATTTTTGCGGCTATAGCGTTGGTTATCCGCCTTGTTGCCGCAGTAATTTATAAAGGCTTTGAAGTGGATATCGGTTGCTTCTCGTCCTGGGGCGCAACTATGGCAGACAGAGGTATAACGGGATTCTATACTGAAAATATGTTCTGCGATTATCCGCCTCTTTATATGATCGTTTTAGGTATTATCTCTTCAATAGGAAATCTTTTCAGCCTTAATTTGCAGGAGGGGATAGGCCTTGCCTTGTTAAAATCACCTGCCATTATCTGTGATATTATTGCATCAATTATGATTGCGATTATCGCGAAGAAACACGTGGGCGAAAAATTGGCGGTTATTCTCGGTATCGGCTATGCGCTTCTTCCTACGGCAATAGTAAATTCTGCAGTGTGGGGACAAGTTGACTCCGTTCTTGTTCTGTTCATGCTTATAACTTTCTGGCTCATTGATATTGACCAGTTCGGTTTCTCCGTACTTTCCTTTGCAGTAGGTATGCTTTTTAAGCCTCAGGCAATTCTCTTTGGCCCCGTAATGCTTCTTGCGGCAATTCATGAGTTCTACGTTATTTATCTTGATTTTAAAAACAAGAATAAAGAAAGCGGAACAATGCGCCTTATAAAAGGCTTTGGCGGATTGCTTCTTTCGATAGGTCTGTTTGTGTTGTTGTCGGTGATAATGCGCAACGGGCAGAACCCCGTTTCGGTTGAGTTGGGCGGAAAAACCATAGAAGTAGATTGGCTTTTAGGCAAATATCTTACAACGTTAGGTTCTTACGATTATGCAACACTTTCTTCCTTTGGCCTTATGGGACTTCTTGACGGACAGTGGATTCCATCAACCACCGAAGTGTTTAAAGGAATTACCTATGGCGATCTTGGCACAGCGCTTTTGTGGATCGTGGGAATTTTAGTTGCAGGCGTATTCGGATATCTCTTATATCAGGCAATTTCTAACCGCAATGCGGTAAAGGGAAACAAGACTATTTATTCAGGTTGGTTCTGGTTGCTCTCTGCGCTTATGGTTGCAGGCGCAGTAACCGTTTCAACGCGCACACATGAACGTTATATGTTCCCCGTTATAATTATGGTGCTCATAAGTTTCGTTCACTTTAAGGATATTCGCTTGCTTATTGTTTCGGCAGGATATTCTGTGGTGCACTTTATAAACGTTGCAGGACTTTTGTTCCTTTATGAAGGTACTAAAAAGTATTCTTCAGGGGGAGTGGGCAGATATTTTGATAACAGCAGCGGTTCCTTTTTAGAAAATCTGTTTTCAAAAACTGCGGAAGTAAAACCCAGCGAAGTAATTTTTGTTATTGGCTCGCTTTTGACGGTGATTCTGTTTATCTATCAGGTTTACGTTACCATCGCCATAATGCTTGATAAAAATAAACGTGCAGGTGCAGAGGGTATGGAAATAAAAAATATTCCCGCTAAAAAGAACGTGCAGAATAAGGGTGCGGCAGTTAAAAAGCCAACCGCCCTTTCAAAACTTCTTGCGCGCAGAGATTATAAACTTCCAAAGGTAACCTGGAAAGATATCGTTATCTGCCTTGTTATTACCGTTGTTTACGGCTGTGTTGCATTTACCGATCTTGGTGACGTGAAAGCGGCGCAGACCTATTGGTATGCAGATAAATCGGAAGTCTATGCTATTGCCGATTTAGGCGAAGTTAAAGAATTTGACAGTATAAAATATTTAAGCAATTCGTCTTCAGGCGCAATTAAAGTATATACCTCCGAAAACGGAGAAGATTATACTCTTTATCAGAATACCGTTCTTGAAAATTCAGGCGGCTGGAAACAACTTGGCGAAAGCGGTAAGGCCCGTTACGTTAAGATAGAAGCCACTTCTCAAGCGGTTATAAACGAACTTGTGATCTTAAAAGACGACGTACCTCTTGAAATTAAAGCCACAGATAAAAAAGTAGTTCCTGCCGATATTGAAAACGGCGATCCTCAGAGCCTTTTTGATGATCAGGGCGCTTATAACGCTGAAAACGAAAAAAATTCAACACCCGTATCAGGTTGGGAATCAGGCGGAAACTATATTGTAACCTTTAAGGAACCTATATCTTTCTATGGTGTTGATGCTTACGTTTCGGCGGCAAGCGATATAACTATCGCAATACCTGAACAGACGGTAAACGAAGAAACGGGCGAAGTTTTTGAAACGGGTCAGTGGACTGACGTTCTTGCTATCGGTTCGATGGAAGAAGGTTGGGAAACGGGCGCCCTTGTTGTAACAGACGAGTATCTTGAAAAGGTAAATAAGATTCTTATAAGAAACAACAACAAAACGCGGGTAATGGAGTTGCAACTTTTAAGCGAGCAGGAAATAAATGTTTCTTCCGTTCTTGACGAAAACGGTCAGATTGTATCAAAAGAAAATGACGTGTGGAATTGTTTTGATGAAAAGCATACGTCTCCTGCGGATATGACCGTATCAAGCGGAAACGCGTGGCGCATAACCACCGTTGCAGATTACGTTATTGCCGATTTCGGTCAGGTTAAAGATATAAACAGAGGCTATTACAGAGCAAGTCTTTCTGAAGGCTCTTTTGAAGTTTATTTCTCAGATGACGGACAGAATTGGGTTATGCAGAACACACTTTCCGTTGAAAAGAGCAATCTTTATTATTGGCATCATCTTTCGGTTTCGGGCATGGCAAGATACGTGCTTATAGCGGCAGAAAGTCCTTATTTAAAACTTATTGAAGTAGGTTTCTTTGAGTCAAGCGATGCAGAGGCGCCTATTGAAATAAAAGAAATAATTGCATCAAACACTACAGAATCAGGGGGAAATAAACTTTTTGATGAGCAGGATCTTGTTCCTCCTGAAGGCGCAACGTACATGAACAGTACCTATTTTGATGAAATTTACCATGCGCGTACTGCTTATGAAAGCGCCAACGGACATTCTATTTACGAATGGACACATCCTCCGCTGGGCAAAGACTTTATGTCCTGGTGCATATCAATTATGGGAATGACGCCTTTTGCATGGCGTTTTGCAGGAACGGTTGCGGGAATTTTAATGGTGCCTGCAATGTATTTCCTTGGACTTCTTATGTTTAAGAAAACGTCATGGGCAACGGCAACGGCGCTTCTTATGGCCTTTGACGGTATGCACTACGTGCAGACGAGAATCGCCACCATTGACTCCTTCGGTGTACTGTTCATAATCTTAATGTTCCTGTTTATGTTCTGGTATTACAGTTTGAGTTTCTATAATACGCCCCTTAAAAAGACCTTTATTCCTCTTGGTCTTTGCGGACTTTCCTTTGGTCTTGGTGCGGCAAGCAAGTGGATATGTTTATATGCAGGTGCAGGCCTTGCCGTTATATTCTTTATGACCATATTCCGCAGGTGGAGTGAATATAACGTTGCGGTAAACAACGTTAAGAAGGCAACGGGCGAAGAGAAAAAATATCTGATGCACGTAATAGATTCCTTCTATAAAAATACGGCATATACAATATTGTTCTGTATCGGCGTATTTATAATTATTCCCCTTATAATCTATTGCGCTTCTTATTATCCCTATTGGAATGCTGAAGGCGAAACAAGAAAATGGTATGAGATAATTCTTTCAAATCAGGAAGCAATGTTCAGTTATCATGCTAACCTTGAAGCAACGCACCCCTATCAGAGCGATTGGTACACATGGCCCGTAATGGAAACACCTATGTTCTATTATGCAGGTCCTCAGGATGCGGATAATATGTCGGCAATTTATGCTTTTGGCAATCCCATCGTGTGGTATGCAGGTCTTATCTCTACCGTTTTAGGTGTGGGAATTGCGCTTTCGCGTCTCTTTGAAAACGGAGTAAAAACTTCACGTAATACATTGGAAGCAACAGGCATCTTCGGATTGTTCGGAGCAGGTGATGAAAATGATCAGGATTTTAAGGAGAGAGATACGCGCACGCTTATTTTCCTTATTTTAGGTTTAGCCTGCAACTTGGTGCCATGGATCGGCATTAACAGATGTATATTCATTTACCATTATTTTGCATCTGTTCCTTTTATAATTCTGTTCACCGTATATGTTCTCCGCCACTTAGCAAGAAAAGACGTAAAGATCGGTGCAATCGTTACTGTTGTGCTTTTAGTTGCGGCGGTAGTTGTGTTCTTTATGTTCAGACCTATATGGACGGGAACTTCCGTTTCACGGGAATACGTGGGAACGTGGCTTCGTTGGCAGAAATCATGGTTCGGATATTATTTTCCACAAGGATAGGTATTTATGAAAACTCTTTTAATTGACGGCAATAGTCTTATAAACCGTGCGTTTTACGCCCTCCCCATACTTTCTACAGATGAGGGCGTATATACCAACGCCGTATACGGTTTTTTGAAAATGTTTTACAAGGCGGTTGATGAATATCAGCCTGATAATATCGTCTGCGCCTTTGACGTAAAACATCCTACTTTCAGGCATGAACATTACGAAGCCTATAAAGCAGGCAGAAAAAAGATGCCTGATGAACTTGTGCCCCAGATTCCTCTTTTGAAAGAGGTTCTTGGGCAACTTGGCGTGTTCTGTTATGAAAAGCCGGGCTTTGAGGCTGATGATATTATCGGCACTTATGCCCGTTTGATAGAAGAAGCAGGCGGTCAGGCGGCAGTTTTAACGGGCGACAGAGATTCTTTTCAGCTTGTATCGAAAAACGTTACGGTGTGGTTTACCAAAAAGGGAATTTCAGAACTTATAATGCTTACCCCTGATAATTTAAAGGAAAATTACGGTGTTGAAGCCCATCAGGTTTGCGATCTTAAGGCGCTTATGGGTGATTCTTCCGATAACATTCCCGGCGTTCAGGGCGTAGGGGAAAAGACGGCTTTAAGCCTTATAGAAAAGTATTCTTCCATTGAAAATCTTTATGAGCACGCTGACGAGATTTCAGGTAAAATGGGCGAAAAGATCCGCGCGGGAAAAGAAGATGCTTTTGACAGTAAGTTTCTTGCAACCATTGTCCGCGATGTTCCCGTTGAGCCTTTGGAAAACACCGAATATAAACCCGTAGAAGATATAAAGGCATCGGAACTTTTTAAAAAGTATCAGTTTAAGTCTTTATATGAGCGTGTAGGGGGAAAAGAAGAAGTTTTTTCGCCTGTTACTCTTGATTTTGATAAATTCAGTTTTTCGGGCGATCTTATTGCAATTCTTATTGGCAATGATGAGATTTTTGTTGCAATAAACGAGAAAACACAGTATAAAATATCTCTTTCCTATGATCTGTTATCAATGGGAATGGATATTGACAGCGCCATTGAAACATTAAAGCCTTTTGTTCAGGATAAAAATATCAGAAAAGTGTTTTATGACGTAAAATCAGCAATGCACCTTTTCGGTGAGTTTGAAAATTACGGTGATATAATGCTGGGCGAATATCTTCTTGATGCAGGAAACGAAGATTTCTCCCTTGATAAAATTATGGCGCGCTATTCATGCGATATAGGGGCATCGGCGCTTCTTTATATTGATAAGAAGCAACAGACCGCCCTTGAAAATAAAGGACTTTCCCCATTATATAACGATATGGAACTTCCCCTTGCCCGCGTTCTTTTCGATATGGAAAAAACCGGTTTTTACGTTGATCTAAACGTTTTAAGGGAACTTGGAAGCGAGTTTTCAACACGTATCAACGAACTTTCAAAGGAAATATATTTCCTTGCGGGTAAGGAGTTTAATATAAACAGCCCCGTTCAACTTTCCGAAGTTCTGTTTACCGATCTTAATCTGCCTGCACAGAAAAAGACCAAACGCGGTTTTTCTACGGATAATGATGTTCTTGAAAATCTCGAACATCCTATAATTGCGCCTATTATTGAATACAGACAGTTGCAGAAACTTAAAAGCACCTATGTTGACGGTATGTATGCACTTGTTTCGCAAAAGGATAATAAGATCCATACAACCTTTAAGCAGGCAGTTACCGCAACGGGCAGAATTTCGAGCACAGAGCCTAACTTACAGAATATTCCCGTAAGATATGAGGCAGGCAGAGCCATTCGCCGCGCATTTTTAGCAAAAGATGATGACTACGTTCTTGTTAATGCTGACTATTCACAGATCGAACTTCGCATTCTTGCACATCTGTCAAAAGATGAAACGCTTATAAATTCATTTATAAACAATGAAGATATTCATGCGCGAACTGCCGCAGAAGTTTTAGGCAAGGATATAAGCGAAGTTACGTCGTCAGAGCGTTCTCAGGCAAAGGCGGTAAATTTCGGCATAGTTTACGGAATAAGTGATTTCGGTTTATCAAAAAGTATTGGTTCAACGCGCAAAGAAGCCGCCGCTTTTATGGAAAAATATTTTGAGAGATATCCTCAGGTTGAAAAGTATCTTAAGGATAGCGTAAACGAAGCGAAAAAATGCGGTTATGCAAAAACTATAATGGGCAGAAGAAGAGAGATACCTCAGCTTCGCGCGCAAAATTATAATATTCGTTCCTTTGGCGAGCGTGTTGCCATGAACACACCTATTCAGGGCAGTGCGGCAGATATAATTAAACTTGCCATGCTTAAAGTAGCGGAACTTTTAAAAGAGAAACCCCACTTGGGTAAACTTATTCTTCAGGTTCACGATGAACTTATAATCGAAGTCCATAAAGACCATAAAGATGAGTGCGCAAAACTTTTAAAAGAAACGATGGAAAACGTTTATAAACTTAACGTGCCTTTGACGGCAGATACAAATTCAGGAAGGACATGGTTTGAACTGAAATGATTTTAGGTATAACCGGTGGCATTGCCTCAGGCAAAAGCACCGTAAGTAATTATTTAAGATCAAAAAAGATCCCCATTGTTGATGCTGATGCCATTTCCCATAAAATAATGGTAAAGGGCAGTATTGCATCAAAAAAAATAGAAGAAGAATTCGGTGAAGTGTTTTTTGTTGACGGCAGACTTGACAGACAGAAACTTGGAAGATTCTGCTTTGAAAACGAAGAACGCACACAAAAACTTAACAGTATTGTGCATCCTCTCATATTCGAGGAAATGGAAAAGCAACTTGAAAAACATAAAGATGCGCCCATAACCGTTCTTGATGCGCCCCTTTTAATTGAATCGGGACTTCATAAACGCTGTGATAAAGTTATGATAGTTACCTGCTCGCGAGGTAAGCGTGTTGAACGAGCCATAAAGCGATCCAATTTGCCTAAACTTGAAATTCAGAAACGTATGAGCAGGCAGATGCCCGATAGTGAAAGAAAACAGTATGCTGATTACGTTATTTCCAATAACGGAACGCTGGAAAAAACTTTTGAGCAGGTCGATAAAGTACTGAAGGAATTGAATTATGAGTAAAAACGACAGTTATTTAAAGCGAAACCTTCCTAAAATAATTATTACGGCAATTATATTGGCGGCGCTTGTTTACGTGGCTTTTTTCTGGGGAAATACGGAGATAAGAAAGCGTCTGCCCATAGAATATGAAGCGCAGGTAAAAAAGTATTCACAAGAATACGGGTTAGATGAATATTTTGTCTATGCGATTATCTGTGCCGAAAGCAGTTTTCAGGCTGATGCGCAATCTTCCGCAGGAGCAAAAGGACTTATGCAGATGATGCCCGAAACGGCAAAGTGGCTTAAAGAAAAATATAAAATGGATATAGATGAAAACGATCTGTTTGATCCCGATACAAATATCCGTTTAGGCTGCCAATATATAAAGTATCTTAACGGCCGTTTTGATAACGATATTACTCTCGTGCTTGCCGCCTATAACGGTGGTGAAGGCAACGTGAGAAAATGGCTTAAAAGCAGTATTTATTCACCTGACGGTAAAACGCTTACCAATATTCCTTATAAGGAGACGGCTAATTATGTTAAAAAGGTCTCTACCTACTATGACCTATATAAAAAAATATATCAGTAAAGTTTTTGCGCTGTTTCTTTGCCTTGCCTGCTTTTGCGGCTGCAAAGAAGAAATTCCCGATACGCCCATAATAAATCCGGGAAATATCGGAACATCGGAAAACGTAAAAGAGGAGATTATCTCCGGCGGAATGATAAGAATTCCAATGAATAAAAATCCTTATTCTCTGCACCCTTTATACGTAAAAGAAATGCAGATGCGAAATCTGTATTCTATGATATTTGAGCCATTGGTTGATTTTAACGAGGCAATGGAACCCGTTCAATGTATTGCTGAAAGCTGGAAGTATGATGAAAATTCCAACACCTGGACTATTCAACTTCGCGCAAACGTTCATTGGCACGGCGGATTAGGGGAAGTTACGGGAGAAGATGCGGCATTTACGATAAACACCATTCTTAACGATCCCGAAAGCATATATTATGCCGATCTTTCCTATTACGTTCAGCGTGCCGAGGGCTACGGCAACACGTTGGTTATATATCCAAAAGTTAAATCTTATGCCCTTATATATGCATTAAATATTCCCGTAATTCCAAAGGCGTATTATGAAAATAGAGATAAACAGACAAAGGATATTCCACGCGGAAGCGGTTGCTTTGAACCTGTGCATCTTACCTTTGAAAACGAAACAAAAATGATCCTTAACAGTTTCTCAGGCTGGTGGAAAAAACTTCCGTATCTTGAGCAAGTCGTTGCGATAGGTTATAACGATTCCGAAGCAATGCTTGATGCGTTTAAAAACGGAGAACTTGATTGTGTGCCGTCAGCGTTGAAAACCACCGAAATATATGAGATCCTTGAAGGCGTTGAAGAAAAAAACTATCTTTCCCATAACTACGTATTTCTTGCTTTTAATTTAAAACGGGCTAACGTTGCGGACGGTAATTTCCGCAAGGCGATAGCCTATGCAATTGACCGCACGGATATAATAAACAACGTTTATCTGACAAAAGCCACCGGCGCGGAACAACCGCTTTTTAACGATACGTCTCTTTCAAGCGCGTCGGTAACACGCTATGACCACAACCTTGTAGAGGCAAAGGAAATGCTTATCGAAATGGGTTATACAGATAACAACGGCGACGGTTATTTTGACGTTGCAGGCGGACCGCTTACGCTGACTCTTGCGGTGCTTAACGAGCCTGCAAATCCCGTTCGGCTTGAAGCGGCGGAGTATATTCAGAATGATCTTAAAGCGCTGGGGATAAAAGTTGATCTTCTTGCCCAGAATCTTACAGATCTGAAAAAGACCATATCAAAAGGTGATTACGATATGATCTTAAGCGGATATTACCTTTCAGATACGCCGAATCTTAACTTTGCCTTTAAGGCAAACGGAAGCGGAAATCTTTCGGCTTATTCTTCTCAAGATGCAAATAATGCCCTTTATGGTATTGATATAGCGCTTTCCATTGATGAACTGAAGGCAGCAACGCTTTCCTTGCAGAACATCATTGCCAACGACCTTCCGCAGATAGGTTTGTTTTTTGAAATGGATACTTTCCTTTTCAGGAACAACATTAGCGTTGGCACAATATTAAGGGAAACGCGGGTATATTCTACTATAAACACGTGGCATTTTAAAAATATAAACAAGTAAAAGGAGAAAAGAAAAAATGTTTTGTCAGAAATGTGGAACACAAAATGCGGAAAATGCTGCTTTTTGTAAAAACTGCGGTGCTTCGATGATGGCTCAGCAAAATCAGCAGTCAAGCGAACCCAATTATCAGAACACCCAGCAGACAAATCAGCAAAATTTCCAACAAACTTATCAACAGAACAATCAAGGTTATCAACAGAATTATCAACAGAATTATCAGAATTATCAACAGAACTATCAGCAGGCATACCAGAAAATGGAGAAGATATATTCTTCAAATCCTGCTATAAATGCAGTTAAGAAAATTGCCGCATCACCTATTTTCCTTACGGGCGTTATTCTTTATAGTGTGTATGCGTTGTTCCAGCTTATCAGCACATTCTCAGGCAATGCTATAATCAACATGATTGAAACGGCATTGAGATTCAGCGGCGCTTACGGTTCAAGCGAATTTTATGCCATAGAACAGATGCTTGAAGGTATGCGTGCAGGCGCCATCGTCGGCGGACTTTTAGGAATGATACCTACCTTATTGGTTGTGCTCGCTCTTTGGCTTATCTTTACTGCGGGAAGAAATATTAAAGAGCAGGGCATGAAAACTGCAGGTCTTACAATTATTAAGGTGCTTTCAATAATCTCTCTTGTAACTTTCTGCGTTACAATGGGATTAAGCATCATTGCCATTATTCTCCTTATCGTTTTTGCGGCAAGTCTTCCCGAACTTGCAGGCGGAGCAATTTTTGATATGAGTTATTACGGCGGAGATTACGGTTACGGCTATGATTACGGCTATGGCTACGAAGATCAGATGAAAGATGCTTTAAATATGGGCACGGGCTTGATCATAGGACTTCTTGTGGTTGTTGCTCTTATCATTGCGGCAAGTTTTGTTATAAATCTTCTTTTCTACATAAAGACCATAAAGACGTTAAACAGTATTAAAAATACGGTTGATAGCGGAAGATTTACCGGCAAGATCTCAATGTATCTTATTGTTATGCTCTTTATAACCGCATCAGCAAACGTTTTAACATTCTCACTTGCAGGTTTGAGCAGCGGTGTTGCAATTATTCTCTTTGCAGTTGCCCTTATTAAATTAAGAGGAGAGTTCAAGAAGAACGAAGAATTAGAGCAGGTTCAGCAGAATTACGGATACAATCCTGATGTGAATTATCAGGCTCAACAGATTCCTAACAACAATTTCTAAAATAAAAATTCCTCGGTTTTACGCAAGTTGTCATAAGGATATCTTTGCGTAAGGTGGTGGCGTGGAGTTGGACGGACAGTTTAGACTGTCCGTCCTTTCCTTTTATACTGCTTGTTTCGTATTTGTTTCTTCAAGGTAACCGATATAGCGGAAGTAGATATCGATTTGCTGCTCAGATGTTTTTACCCACTTGGTTGTGCGTTCGTGAATAACAATCTTCGTTACGAAGGTGCGGAGCACCTCTGCGGTGAGTTCTTGCAAATCAGTATACTTATTTGCTATTGCAATGAACTTTTCTATATTTACGGTTGCCGCTTTTAATTCTTCAATTTGTTTTTGCAGGACGGGTATCTGTTCTGCAATTTCTTTTTGCTCTGCATTATATCCTTCGGACAACATACGAAATTGTTCGTTGGTAACCTTGCCGAGAACATTATCCTCATACAGTCTTTTGAATAATGCGTTCAGCTCATTATTGCGCTTTTCCTTTCTGCCAAGTTCAATCGTTTTTGCCGTAAGCTCTCTCTTGTTTTCAGAGGAGCTTTTGTTGTTAATAAACTGAACGAACTCTTTGGTTTTGGTTCTCGCATAATAGGTTATACGACGTATCTCTTCAAGAACAATTTCATCCAAAGCCATTTCACGAATACGATGGGCGGAGCATAACTGTTCGCCAATGTGTTTGCGATACCGACTGCAAATGAAATTGTAAGCATCAGGCGTGATAGATTTACCTCGCACGAAATATAATTTTGAACCGCAGTCGGCACAGTATAACAATCCGCTGTACTTATCAATTTCACCCATATTATTACGACGGCGTTTGCCTTCACGAACCTTTTGAACTGCGTCCCAGGTTTCCTGATCGATGATTGCTTCGTGTGTGTTTTCGAATCGATATTGTTCATTCTTGGGTACTTCCACTGTGCGTTTGTCTTTGAAGGAAACCACACGGGTTTTGCAGTTAATAGTGTGACCGAGATAGATTTCATTTCTGAGTATCTTAGATATCGTTTGTGATGACCAACCGTAAGGCACGTCTGTGTCAGTGACCGTTCCGTAGTAACCGTCTGCTTGATATTTGTAGAATGTCGGTTTGAGAATCTTTTCATCCCTTAGTACATTACCGATATATTTCGGTCCCATACCTTGCGCACACATTTCAAATATTCTTCGAATAATAGGCGCAGTTTCTTCATTGACAAGCAGTCTACCTTTGTGTTCCGGATCACGTTTGTATCCGTAAGGAATTGACGTTCCAATGCGTTCACCGCGTTCCGCTTTTGCTTTTAGTACCGCACGGATTTTCTTGCTTGTATCTCTTGCATACCATTCATTGAAAAGATTTTTGAAGGGAGCAAGTTCGTTACCTTCGGTGTAAAGCGAATCATAATTGTCGTTAATGGCTATATACCGAACGTTCCATCTTGGAAACATTATTTCGGTGTATTGACCTACCTCAAGATAGTTTCTACCGAGACGGGACAGGTCTTTAGTGATAAGCGTTTCAACCTTACCGTTCTCCATCAGTTCAAGCAAACTTTGAAAGCCGGGGCGATTAAAACTAACACCTGAGTATCCGTCATCAATAAATACTTCTGCATTACAAAATCCGTTTTCTTTGGCGTACTTGATAAGCATATCTCTTTGGTTTACGATACTGTCGCTGTCACCCTTTTTCTCATCTTCCTGAGAGAGTCTGCAATATAATGCTGTGGTTTTATCATTCAATTGGTTTGGCATAATTATTTTACCTCCTTGTAAATGTCAAACCGATTGAGAGTGCATAGGTGCAGTTTATAGATTTCTGCACCGCAACAATACTCTAAACCGGTTCAAAAGTCCAGCGATTATGATGCCTTATTTGCATCGCTCACCATAAGTCTTTTGAGACCTTCCTCGCTATCACGAACATTTTCGAGATCAAAGATAGAGTTTACTTTATATCGCATACCTTTGATTTCATATCTGCTTGTTGTGACTAACTTTTTATCTTTTATTTGGATATTCTGTCTGCGGCGAATATTTAATGCTATTTTAGCATCATATTCTTTGCCGCTTGGAATTCTAACTTTGTTTTTCTGATTGTTATTCATATTTCCTCCTTTAAAATTAGCAACCCCTATTAAAATGCCGTAATTTCGGCGGTTTTCCCAACAAGGAGCCACCTATATCTTGAATTAGCACATCAAGGAGCGACCCTGCAAAAATAAAACTAAAAGCCCGTAAACGCCCTAACGGTCGGCATTGCCGTCCGTCCTGATCGGAGCAACCCCAAACAATAGGGGTTGCTCCTTTCTCCTGCTTTTTT
>JAZQII010000075.1:0-32971 GCA_045541035.1 Clostridia bacterium
GAAAGAATTGATGATTACGATAAGTATTTTGAAGAAAATCCCGTAGGCTTCACCTGGCTTATGTCCCACCCCAAAGAAATTTATAAAAAGCTGGAAGCTTCAATGGGCAATCCTGAGCTTATCGGCACAAAAGAGGATTTCTTTACGGATTATATAAACAAAATAAACGAGCATTCTTCCGTTCCCGTTATGCCCGTTTGTGATGCTTCCCAAGGTATTCCCGCAGGTATGTTCGAAGGCCATCCCACACTTCCTACCGCCGCAGGTGTCGGTGCAACAAATGATCCCGCCCTTGCCTATGAATACGGCAAAATATTAGGTGAGGATCTTTATAATTTAGGTTATCGCTGGCTTTGGAGTCCCGTTGTGGATAATGCCGGTGTCTTCAGGGGCACAAGATCTTTCGGTTGCGATACGGAAACCGTAAACAAGCTTGCCATCGCCTTCATCAAAGGTGTTCAGGATTCAGGAGTTGCAACAGGCGCAAAGCACTTCCCCGGCCAGGATCCCTATGAAGACAGAGATCCCCACTTCTGCTCTGCCGCCTATTCACAGAGCTTTGAATATTGGCAAAGCACTCAGGCAAAGAATTTTCAGGCATGTATTGATGCCGGAGTTGACAGCATTATGATCGGCCACAAAACCTTTCGTGCAGTTGACGATACCTTTATTAACGGCTCACTTGTTCCCTCAACAATATCTTATAACGTCATAACCAAGCTTTTAAAGGAAAAAATGGGTTTTAAGGGCGTTGTTGTTTCTGATGATATTTCAATGAATGCGCTTATGGCGGTAATACCCAAGGAAAAGCTATATATTGCTCTTTTAAATGCAGGCATTGATGCCGTTCTCGGTCCATTGGATCTTGATTATATTGATATTGTGGAAAAGGCAGTGCTTAACGGTGAAGTTTCTGAAGAACGTATTGACGATGCCTGCTCACGAATCCTTAAAATGAAAGAGAAATATGGCTTTAAAAAGGGTGAAAAGTTAGTTGCCCCCACAGAGGAAAGCAAAAAAATCATCTGCGAAAAGGCAACGGAATTTTCAGAAAAGGTCGCTTCAAAGGGACTGACTTTAACCGCAAATCACCTGAATTTCCTGCCACTTAGCAAGGAGAATATTCGCAAGGTAAAGATCTTTTATATCGGCTATTCTGAAGTCTGCTTCAATAATCTTCAGTATATGGTCGATGAATTTAAGAAGTATGGCGCAGAATGTGAGGTTAAGGAAGGGTATGCCCCCTCCGATAACAACACCCTTAAAGATTATGATCTTATAATTTACGCAACCTATATCGGTATGCACGCTCCCCGTGGCGGCCCCCACTTCTATGGTGAAAAATGTTCAATGCTCTGGGACGTTATGACCGTTGAACGCGAAAAATCGGTGGCAGTTTCCTTTGGCGATCCCGATATTTATTTTAACTATTTCTCTGCCGCACCTACATTTGTTAACTGTTATAACTTAAATAAGGAAACTATGGTGGGCTTCGTTCGAGGTCTTTACGGTGATAATCAGTTTACTGACTTTGCCCCCTTCCCCTTAAACAGAATCACCCGTACCAACGAAATTTACTAATAAGTGCACAGATGAACATATATTCATAATGACAAAAGCAGGCTTATAATAGCCTGCTTTTTTATGTTAATACAGTTTTATAAAAAAATAAAACAGTTTTTCTTGCAAAAGAAGTTTTTATAGTTTATAATATCCTTACATGCCTGTAAAAGGAGGCTTTTTCATATGAAAAACGTAGAAAAATGGACGTCTTGCCAGTTGGATTTTTTGGCTAACGTACAAGTAAATGATATTGAGGATGCTGAAGTTGACGTCATATTTACTCATGAATCGGGTGTTGAAATGGTGATGCCTGCGTTCTGGGACGGCGGTTTTACTTGGCGCGTGCGCTTTGCACCTAACGTGCTGGGTATTTGGAAATACACCGTTAAAGAAGTAAAAGGTTTGAAACTTGGCATTGACGGTGTTTTTGGTGAAATAAACTGTATTGAATATTCAGGGGAGTATGAAATATATAAGCGCGGGTTCATAAAAACAGAACCCAACGTTCGCTATTTTATGTATGATGACGGCACACCGTTTTTCTATTTAGGCGATACTCATTGGCTGATGTTTAAAGAGGAGTTTGATGAAAAAGGCTCCCATGCAGTAGATATTGATACAAATTCCCACTTTAAATATATTGTAGATAAACGCGTTGAGCAGAAATTTACCGTATATCAAAGTGAGCCCATAGATCACAAATACAATATATTTGACGGCATAGATGAAGAAGATATAAAGGAATTTCAGCGTTTTGATAAGTATTTTCAGTACATTGCTCAAAAAGGTCTTGTTCATGCAAACGCCCAGTTGATCTTCCCTAAAACAATGCGCGAAAAGTTCCATGATGAAGAATTTATGCGCGTAGTAACCCGTTTCTGGGTGGCACGATACGCTTCATACCCCGTGCTTTGGACTTTGGGACAAGAGGTAGACAGCCATTTTTACGGATTCATTCCGGGATTTACCATTGAAAACAATCCCTATAGGACCATGTGTAAATTTTTATATCAATACGATCCTTACAAGCACCCCATAACGGGACATCAGGAAAATGCCATGCGCACAGGTGCATTGGGTAACGTTGAGTATGATAATACCGAGTATGAAGCCATTCCAAGTAAAGAAAAGAAACTTCACGTTACGGGAAAATCCGCTTTCTACGGAATGAAAGAGCATACCTGGTGGGGAATTCAATGGCGCAACCTTGTGCATAAGCAGTACAATTTTGGTATTCCCAAAGATTATTGGTATAACGGAGAAGGCAAGGTATCTATAAACTACGAGGCATATTACGATTATCTTTACACAAAGAATTTCGGTGCCCGCGTAAACGGCTGGTTATCATATCTTAACGGTATCTTCGGCTATGGTTACGGCGCGGCGGATATATGGGCGTATAAATTACGTTACAATTTCCACGTGCCAACCTTTGACGGCATTGATAACGTGCTTCCCCCTGAAAAAGAAATGCCTTGGGGCATTGCAGTAAAAATGCCTACCGGCGATCAAATGACTAAACTGCGCGCGTTCTTTGAAAGTTTTCAGTGGTGGAAACTTGTTCCTGATTTTGATGAAGGCAATGCCTTCAAAAAGACGGAAAAAGAAGGTTTCTACGTTGCATCTCATATTGATAACGAATTATATGTGGTTTATCTGTATAGTAAATCTTTGGATTCTGCAGGTAAACTTGTTAATATGGATAAAGATGCTACCTATCTTGTAAGATGGTTTGATCCAAGAAGCGGTGAATATACCGTTGTAGATGAGAATCTTAAAGCCGATGAAAATGGTGAATATGATATTCCCCAAAAACCGATCAATGATGATATGGTGCTTATTGCTACTAAAAATAAATAAATCATGAAAAACAGTCTGAAAAGGCTGTTTTTTTGTTGACAAAACATATACTTCGTGATACGATGTATTATGTAATGGGAGGTATGTTATGGATATTCAGTTGAAACGGGGACTTTTGGACGTATGCGTTTTAGCGGCAATCAAAAACGAAGATTCATATGGCTATAAGATCATAAAAGATATGAAACCTTATATTGAACTTTCTGAGTCAACCCTATACACCATTCTGAAACGGTTGGAAAATTCATATATGCTTACGGTAAAGACCGTCGAACATAACGGAAGGCTCAGAAAATATTATCATATTACCGATATAGGCTTAAAGCGAATAGAAGAATTTAAAAAAGAGTGGAATGAAATTATGTCCATATATCAGTTTGTGATTGAGGAGGATCTGAAAAATGAATAAACAAGAATTTCTTAAAAAGTTAGAAAAAGGACTCTCTTGTTTGCCAAAGGAAGATATAGAAGAACGCTTGTATTTTTATAACGAGATGATAGATGACCGCATGGAAGAAGGTTTTTCTGAAGAAGATGCAGTTAAAGAAATAGGAAGCGTTGATGAAATTATATCGCAGATCATAGTTGAAACTCCTCTTTCCAAAATGGCAAAAGAAAACAAAAAAACAATGAAAGTGTGGGAAATAGCGTTACTTATACTTGGCTCTCCCATATGGCTTTCTATATTGATTGCCGTTTTTGCTATAATTCTTTCTCTTTACGTTACGTTGTGGTCTGTTATAGTTTCTTGTTGGGCAATTTTTGCATCACTCATCGCAAGTGCTATCGGATTGTCAATATCAGGAACTTGTTTTATTATCTTTGAAAACAGTTTGTCGGGAATTTTGTCCATTGCTTTGGGACTTGTATGTTTAGGATTATCTATCTTTTTATTCTTCGGATGTAAGATAACAACAAAAGGAGTTCTTTTATTTACGAAAAACATTTTTTCATGGATAAAGAAAATTTTTATCAGAAAGGCGGAAGTGCAATGAAAAAAACTAAAACATGGCTTATTATAGCAACAGTTCTTGTGGTAGTTGGAATTATTGCTTTTGCGGGAGTAATGAATATGTTTAATTGGGATTTCACAAAATTATCTACAACAAAGTATGAAGAAAACAGTTATGAAATAACGGAAAATTTCAAAAATATTTTGATAGTAAGCGATACTTCCGATATTTTGTTTTTACCTGCTGAAAAATGCACCGTTCAATGTTTTGAACAGAAAAACATAAAATATCTTGTGGAAGTAAAAGATGATACTCTTACCATTAAAATTCAGGATACAAGAAAATGGTATGAGTATATAGGCATAAATTTTCAAGTAGCCAAATTAACAGTTATGCTTCCGCAAGAGGAATATGACAAACTTTCCGTAAAATCGGAAACGGGAAAAGTAAACATATCTGAAAAATTCACCTTTGAAAACATTGATATTACGGCAAGCACGGGCGATGTTTATTTAGAAAAAGTATCTTCTGAAAATATAGGAGTTTCCGTTTCAACGGGAAAAGTTCAGGTTTCAAATATAGAGTGTGGAAATATAAATATTAACGTTTCTACGGGAAAAACTGAAATTACAAATACCAAATGTAAAAATATAGAATCAAAGGGCAGTACAGGTGCCGTTGAACTGAAAAACGTTCTTGCCACGGAAAACATTTTTGTTAAAAGAAGTACGGGTGACGTGAAATTTGAAAAATCCGATGCCAATGAAATCTTTATAAATACCGATACAGGTGAAGTTAAGGGTACGCTTCTTTCAGAAAAAGTATTTATTGCAAAAACTTCTACCGGACACATAGACGTTCCTAAAACAACAACGGGCGGAAGATGTGAGATCACAACAAGCACGGGTGATATACGTATTAAAATCGAAAACTAAAAATAGGACAGTTCGCACATGAACTGTCCTATTATCTTCCTATGCTATTTTCGTATTAACTTTACGGGATAACGTGCTACGTCGGTGCCGTTGTGGTTGTTGAGTATTGAAAACTCGTTTGTTGATAAAATGTTAGGCTGATTTATTTTATCGTCAGGAACGATGGCGTTATAATGATTTCCCCAAGGAAGTCCGTCTTTATATACGATTTCAGGATCCGACCAATGAATCATATCATCAGAAACGGATATCTGCATCACTCGTGCCATTTCATCTAAACCGTCGATCCTATGCTTCATGGTAGAAATGATGGGCTTGCTTGTCATAATAAACATTTTTTCGGGAATGCTGTAAACCACGCGGGGGTGCCACGCATTTTCAAGTATTGCGCTTTCGCGGCCAAGGTTTCCCGCCTCGCAAAAGGCGCCGTTATAATATTTTACAAAATCGCCCATAGTACCGTCTGTGCGCTTACGGCATCGGGCAACGAAAGCATCGCATTTTTGCCACGCGTCTTCGGTGGAATTTTGTGAAATATCCATAGTAAGAATATTATAAAACAAGTAGATATAATCACCGTCAGGCTCAATATACATACAAAAATCACCGCTACCAAAGCGAACGATGTTATTTTGTTGACCGATAACTGCATTTTCTTCGGGCGAAAAGTTTTTCGTAAAGCATACCTCTTCCCCTGACAACACCCAACGGTCAAAGGTCCACGTTTTGCCTTCATCGTCAGAGTGCATCAAACCAACGTGACGGAAATCAGAATCAAATTTCGGTGTTTCGCAAGGGCCGAAGGCGTCATATGCACTGCCCTGACCGTTCCATCCGGTTTCGTTGTGAAACCAACAGAAGAAGCGGTGAGTGCTGGGGCAAATATAAAGTCCAAAGGGCCAAATACTTCCGCGTGGAAGCACTCCCTCAGGGTATTTGATTCCCGAAAAAGCACCGTCTGCGTTTCCGATGGAAAAGTTCGTGCTGATCTCATACATATACTTCATATCATCAAGACAAGTGCCTGAAAACATTGCAATATGCCCCATATGAGAATGTCCGCTCATCGCCCAAAGTACGCCATTTGTGTCGCGGTACATTGGTGTAGTGCCGTCCTGATATACTCCGTATTTGTTCATAAAAGGCGAATCCTTTTTCTCACCGATAATAAGTTTGTATTTATCAAAAAACATTATTATTTTCTCCTGAGTAAGTTTTGTATAAAACTTTCTAATTTCATTATAGCATACTTTATGATGGTATGCAAGAGACGATATAATGCACAAAAAGCAGTTTCTATGAACTGCTTTTTGTGTTGTTAATATAGTTTTTAAGAACACAAAGGAACCGTCCCATTGTGTCGTTTGTGTTATTATGAAATAAATTGTCCCATACTATATTTTTAATAAGTTATATATTGCCCTTTTTTGTGCCATTTGATATAATATTACAAATGATAAAAATTAATATATTTATCATAATGATTATTTTATATTATGAGAGGCACTAAATACTTTGGAACATATAGAAAAAACAGTGGATATAATACACTTTGGACTAAAAATTAAAGAAAAGCCTACAAACCATATAAATAAAAAGATATATTTATCTGCTAAACCAGAAGGAATGCGCGGGTGGACAGATGCGGATTATACAAAACAAATACCTAAAGCCGATTATAATTACGATTTGAATATGGAATATTTCAAATCGCTTGACTTCGATGATTTTAATAAATATATATCCAAGCAATGCAAAAAACATAAATTTGTAGAATGTTTTGATTTGAATATGCTTAAAGACATTTCTGGCGTATATATGATGGTTTTAGATGAATACAAACAAGTTTATATTGGAATTTCAAATAACATTAAACAACGAATCAAAGGTCATTGGAATAATCAAAAATCATTAGAACGGCTGATTTTTGGTGATATATGTTCCTCAATACTTTCTATTGATTCCTTTGGAGCTTTAGATACTACAAGAATTTTTTATATAAAAACATTTTCCACATATAAAAAAGAGGAAGAAATAGTAAAAGCATTCGATTCGAAATATATGTTAAATAGGACAGCCGGCGGAATTGGAAGTGTTGAAACTTACACGAATATGGCTTCTGCCGCTAGATTAGCAGTGTTGGCAAACCGCAAAACAAGAGATTTTGTTGATTTTGTTGACGTTAACAAATTAAAAAGCATTGTTGCAGAAAAATCTTTTCAATATTACTTAGAAAAATATCCTACACTATTAAAAAAATAACGAATTATTAAAGGGCATCTTTCGATGCCCTTCTTTCTATTTAGATTCCCTTTTGCATTTCGTCGATTGATTCAAGAATGGCGTCTGCCATAAAATCAAGTTGCTCCTGCGTTAAGCCGTAGATTGGGAAGTGGGTGAAGCGACGGTCGAAAACTTCCTCGGTAACGGGGCAGGTTGCGGCGATTGCTTCTTCATCATAGCCAAGATTTTTAAGAACTTCAAAGCGGTACAAAGGTCCGAAGTGTGCAATTTCGGTAACACCCTTTTCGGCAAGTTTTTTCTTAAATACCTGAACGTCTGCGCCTGCTTTTTCGGGGTCGATAATTACGCTGTATAAGTGGAACGTAGGTTTAATATCATCGTTGCCAAGATCCTGAGGCTGAATTGCATCGCAACCGCTGAGACGCTCGGTAAGATAAGTTGCGGCACGCTTACGTTCTGCAAGGATCTCGGGATAGCGTTCAAGTTGAAGCTGAAGACCTAAGCCCTGAATTTCAGTTGTTGAGAAGTTTGTTGCAACGAAAGAACTGCCGTCTTTTCCGGGAATGGGGCAAACGTCATAGAGCCAATTTTTGATCTTCTTACTGAAGTCAGCGCCAAGGAAACGGGCACGCTTCATATCTGCACGGAAATCTTCGATAGTTGTTGTTAAAATACCGCCTTCGCCAAAGGAAGTCATATTCTTAACTTCGTGGAAGGAGTATGCACCGAAGTGACCGATAGTACCGAGTTTCTTGCCCTTATATTCACCACCGAAGCCGTGTGCGGCATCTTCAAGAACGATAATATCGTGTTTATTTGCAAGTTCCATAATGGGATCCATATCAACGGGATAACCGCCGATATGAACGGGAACGATCATCTTTGTTTTATCGGTGATCTTCTTTTCAACGTCCTTGGGATCCATATTAAGAGTTTTGGGATCAACGTCAGCAAACACGATCTTGCAACCGATGGATAAGGGATAAGCCATTGTTGCCGCAAAAGTAATTGCGGGAACGATAACTTCATCACCGGGCTTAAGATTTGCGTATTTACATGCAATTTCAAAGCCTGCGGTACAGTTGGTAACAAACAAACTGCCCTCGGTATTTAAAAATTCATCGCACATTTCTTCTGCCTTTGCAACCTGAACATCAAGGCTCAATTTTGCAGGCGGTGCGGAAACCTTATCAAGAGCATAAACTGCATTTTCAACGGTCTTTATTGCTTCATCGTAGTCATTGCCTTCGCCAACCATCATAAATTTGATAATTGCCATTAAGTCTTCAGCGTTGTAGTTCTCGCCTACTGCCGCCCAAGGTACTTTAGTTTCACCTGTATTGTATCTGAAATCTGATGCTTTCTTCTTTGCCATTTTTATATCTCCTTATAATTTAATTATTTTTGATTCATTGTTGGAACGGTAAGCGGCTTCCATAACCTTTTGAACCTGAACTGCATCTTCTGCAGGAACTTCTAAAGGCGCGCCCGTCAAAATTGAATTGGAAAAACTTTCGATCTCGCGGGTGTAAGTGTTGCCGAATTCTACGTTAATATCTGTGTTCTGAACTTCTTTTTTATCCTGCTGTGCATCGTAAGCGCCTTGCTTGCCAAGGAACACAGCATCAAGCGTTCCGCCGTCAACCTGACCGATCACGTTATCACCGATAAGATGCCCTTCTTCACCGAAAATCTCAATGCGCCATTTTGCGGCATCATCGGCAATGTTGAAGTTTGACTGAACTACACATTGAACACCGTTTTCCATTTTCATAAGAACTGATGAAGAATCTTCAACCTCATAGTTAAAACTTAACGTATCGTTAAAACTTGCAACGGCTGATGCTTTGGAACCAAGAATATATTGCATAAGGTCAATACAGTGAACGCCCATATCAAGCATTGCACCGCCGCCACCATACTGCTTGCTCTGACGCCATGCACCGGGAATATCAGGATACCAGCAAGTAAATTGGGCATAGCCTGAAACGGGTTTGCCGATCTTGCCTTCTGCAATGGCTTTTTTCATTTCCTGAACGTAAGTTCCGAAGCGCATCATCAAGCCTGCGGCAATAAGAACGCCTTTTTCTTTACAGTAATCTACTACTTTCTGTCCTTCTTCAGCGGTCATAGCCAATGGCTTTTCAATTAAAATATGCTTTTTTGCATCTGCTGCCGCCATAGCCTGCTTTAAATGAAGAAAAACAGGGGAAGCAATATAAACTGCATCAATTTCAGGATCTGATAAAAGATCTGCTTCATTATCGTAGGCTCTTTTACAGTTCCATTTTTTGCGGCATTTTTCTGCCAAATCCATATTGACTTCCATTACGGCGATAAGCTCTGCATTTTCTGCAAGCATTAAGCCGGGAATAGTTCGGCGATCAGCGATTCCGCCTGCACCGATAACACCCCAGCGCACTTTTTCAGTCATAAGGTATCCTCCTTGATGTATTATTATTTACATTGTAACATATCAAAAAAAATTATGCAACGGTATGTCCGAAATTTACCAAAAAAATGTCTGAATAAGGAGAGGGAAAATTGTTTCTAAAGGATATTGACTTTTTACTTTTTTATGGTAAAATATTTCCGTCAGGAGGATTTTGTACTATGAAAAATGTTATTTTAAACCGCTATCCTATAGGTAACAAACGCTTTAATTGGAAACAGAAAGATTTCGTTTTTTCCACTTTTCAGTGCCATGCTGACGATATAGAGTCCGCAATAAAAAACCTTAAAGAAGCAGGCTTTAATATGCTTGAAATGGGGTGGATGCCTCACGATAAATCTTTTGCCATTGCAGAACTTTGCGAAAAATACGGTATTGACGTTCTCTTTCAGGATTTTGCCATTATGGGCGGTATGCAGGAAAGATACGTTGACCGTAAAGTTGACGAAAGCGTTGTAAAAGAATTAGTTGAAAAATTAAAAAATAATAAGAACGTTTTAGGCTATTACGCTTGGGATGAGCCTTACCGCGATAACGAACTTGAAGAAGCAAGAAATCAGATGAATATGTTGGAAAAATATGCACCTGATGCGCTTATTTTTACCGTTGCCATTCCAAGTTACAATATGGAATTTACATGGGAAAACGGCAAGTTTAAAGAATATCTTGAAAGATATATAAACGTTATAGAGCCACCCGTATTATCCCTTGATTTCTATCCCGTTGGATTAGGCGAATACACCGAAAAAAATGAACTTGACGATACTTTGATGTGGTGCGATCTCGGTCTTATGCGCAATCTTTGCAAGAAGTACGATCTGCCAATGTGGTTTTATTATCAGGGTTGTCCCGTATATGATAAAAACGTTCATTACACAGAATCAATGACCAATGCCATGCTTTACAGTTCCCTTATTTACGGCGTTAAAGGCTTGCAGTTCTATACCGCCATTGATAATTCGGTAATTGACTCTACGGGAAACAAAGCGCAGTATTTTGAAAACACAAGAAAAACTCATGACAAGGTCAGGGCGTGGGGCAATACCCTTATGGCACTTGAAAGCAAACTTGTGTACCACAGTAAAGAACTTCTTCCCGATTGTGAGTATATGGAAGGACTTGCTGATAAAATTGAAGACAGCAACATCATTAAAGGCGAACTTCCCAAAAGGACGTCAGTTGGCGAACTTGAAGATGCTTACGGCAACAGATATATGCTTATCGTAAACCGCGCATTCTTTGAGGAACTTAATACTACTCTTAATTTTAAAGAAAAGTATAACGTCTATAAAGTAAGCGATGTTGACGGAAAACAAGAACTTATTGCTCAAAACGTTGATGAACTTAATATCTCTCTTCCCTGCGGAGACGGAACTCTTTTAAGAATTCAGCCTGCCGATGAAGAAATATGTGTTATTGAATATACATTATGATAAAAAAGCAGTTCCGAACTGCTTTTTTTACTGTATTGCCCTACATGAAAAAGTATGGTATAATCTTTTTTGAAAAATTTTTTAAAAACAATGTGACTTTTTTAATTTTTTAAGCGTTTATATTCAGGAGGACGAAAAATTGCACCTTTTCAGAAAGCAAAAATTTGATATCGATGCAATGTACCGTAAATACGGTGATTCGTTATACCGCCTGGCTTTAGGTCGGCTTCTTAACGACCATGACGCCCAGGATGCGGTGCAGGACGTGTTCTTGAATTTTATGTCAAAAGCGCCTGATTTTAATGATGAAGTTCATGAAAAAGCATGGTTTATCCGCGCAACGGTAAACAGATGTAATGATCTTATAAGGCGCAGAAAAATTCGTCTGCACGTGCCTCTTGATGAAGCCCTCGGTGTTCAGAGCCATGATAATAAAGATTTTCTTGAGGTGGCTGAACTTCTTGAAAAGTTGCCCGATACCCACCGTGAAGCAGTAGTTTTACATTATCTTGAAGGGTATAAAATGGAAGAAGTTGCAGAAATTCTTGAAATTTCCCTTTCGGCTGTGAAAATGCGTATTTTAAGGGCAAAGGAAATATTAAAAAAGGAGCAGTAAAATGTTTGATGAAAGGCAGATACGTGCCTACAACAGTATAAAAGCACCTGATGCGCTTTATAATAAGATAAAAGCAAAAAGGAAAAATTATTCATGGGCAGTTGTTGCCGCGTGCCTTGTGTGCATTCTTGCTTTAGGAGTGTTCTTTACACCTGAAAAAAATGAAATCAAAGTAAACGGGATAGTTCTTGAAAACAACGTTGTGCTTGTAAAAGAAAGTGTAATGGCAAGAAGTACGTTAGTTCCCGTAAGCACAGAAATTGAAATTAAGGAAGAAACAGAGGTTGAAGTTTCAGGCGGATATCTTGTTTTTGACGGTAAGGAAAGTGAAAAAATAACACTTAATGAGTCCTGCACCGTCATCTGGATGGCAGAGGAACAAGAACTTCCCCAAGAAATGAAGATCTCTGATAAAAAAAGAGTAACGAAACTTACTCTTATATATGAAAATGAACAGTATATAATTAAAAAGGAGAAATAAAAAATGAAAAAGATTATCGCATTATTACTTACGCTTGTACTTGTTCTCGGTTTTGCCGCTTGCGGTGAAACAGGCACTCAGAACGAAAATCCCACACCTACTCCCACAGAGGAAGCAAAGGCTCCCGAAACAGTTGGCGAAAAGATCTATGCAGATTTTAAGGCTGACCATTCAGGTACTGCTCAGGAAATTGCCGAAAGACTTCTTAAAAACGAAATTATCCAGTTCATGAGCGGTGCAATGCCCGTTGAAGAAGGCTTCCTTTCAGGTTTTGATAACGTTGAGATCAAAGGTTTCAAAGAGGGTGTTATGTTTGGCCCCATGATGGGTTCAATTGCATTCGTTGGTTACATCTTCGTTCTTGAAGACGGTGCTGACGTTAATCAATTCAAGACAACTTTAAAAGACAGCGCAAACCTCCGTTGGCAGATCTGTGTTGAAGCAGAAGAACTTATTGTTGAAAACGAAGGCAACGTGGTATTCTTCCTTATGTGCCCCAAGAGCTTTGAAACACCTGACATGGGCGCAGATGACATGGGCGTAGGCGACATGGGCGTAGGCGACATGGGCGTTGAAGGCGAAGTTCCCGCTTATGACGGCGAAACAGTTGGCGAAGTAACTGCTGAATAATATAATTTTACTTAAATGATTTTCGGCACGGCAAAAAAGCCGTGCCGATTTTTAAGGAGTTTTAAATGCTTTTTTCAGGAATCCCTTTTCTTTTCTATTTTTTACCGTGTGTGTTGCTTTTATATTTTCTCACACCTAAAAAATTAAAGAATCTCACGCTTCTTATAGCAAGCCTTATTTTCTATGCGTGGGGCGAACCGCGCCTTGTAATTCTTATGATGATAACCGTCTTTATCGGTTATATTTTAGGCTTATTAACGGAAAAATTCCAAAAATACAAAAAGATATTTCTGGCAATGGCGGTAGTTCTGAGCCTTGGCTTTTTAGGTTATTTCAAGTACGTTGATTTCTTTATTGAAAACATCAATCTTGTAACGGGACTTTCCATTCCTCTTTTAAATGTTGCATTGCCTATTGGAATAAGTTTTTATACGTTCCAGCTTTTAAGTTATAATATTGACGTTTATAGGGGAAACGTGCCTGCTCAAAGGAACTTTATTGATCTTGCCTGCTATATTGCGCTTTTTCCCCAACTTATTGCAGGACCTATCGTTCGTTACAGTGACATTGCACTTCAACTTAAAAACCGAACACATTCCGTTGAAAAAGTATCTTTGGGTATTAGAAGATTCGTTTTCGGACTTGCCAAAAAGGTGCTTATTGCCAATGTGTTAGGTGAACTTTGCGAAATTTTTAAAGCGTCGGGCGATAAGAGCGTAACCTTTTTCTGGATATATGCAATAGCCTTTTCACTTCATATCTATTTTGACTTTTCAGGTTACAGTGATATGGCAATCGGTCTTGGCAAAATATTGGGCTTTGATTTTATTGAAAATTTCAATTATCCCTTTATTTCAAAAAGCATCACCGAGTTCTGGCGCAGATGGCATATGTCTCTTGGCTCATGGTTCAGAGATTACGTGTATATTCCTATGGGCGGTTCACGTGTGAAGAAAACGAGAATGTTCTTTAACATCTTCGTTGTGTGGATGCTTACCGGATTCTGGCACGGCGCAGATTGGAACTTCATTATTTGGGGACTTTATTTTGCCGTTCTTTTAGTTATTGAAAAAGTATTCTTCCTTAAAAAACTTGAAAAATCAAAAGTGTTGGGCAGAATCTACGTTATTTTTGCAATACTCGTAAGTTTTGTAATTTTCAACTCAACGTCATTAAAGGAAGTGCTTGTCTACCTTGGCGGTATGTTCGGCATAGGCGATTATCCTTTGATATCTAATGAAACCGTATATTATCTTAAAAACTTCGGCTTTATTCTCTTGATAGCACTTGTAGGTTCAACACCTGCACCTAAAAGATTGGCGGAAAAAGTCAAAGCGTTTAAGTATATTGAACCTGTTGTGATAGTTGCACTTTTAATAATCGTAACCGCGTATCTTGTTGACGGTTCCTTTAACCCGTTCTTATATTTCAGATTTTAAGGAGGATATAGTATGAAAAATTATATTAACGTAATTTTATCGGCACTTTTTATACTGATATTTTCCTTTTGGTGCTTCTTTGTGAAAACACCTGAATTTTCTGAAAGCGAACGCCGTCAGCTTGCAAAATTCCCTGAAGTAAATTTGGAAAATATTTCAAGCGGACAGTTTGCAGGCGATTTTGAAAGTTACACAACCGATAGATTCCCTTTAAGGGATATGTGGCGCACAATTAAGGCTTACACAAGATATTACGTTTTCATGCAGGATGAAAATAACGGAATTTATTATAAAAACGGACACATTTCCAAGCAGGAATATCCCATGAACAAAAACATGATGGATCATGCTATCGACCGTTTTAACAACGTTAAAGAAATGTATATTAAAGAAGATAATAAAGTCTACTTTGCAATGATTCCCGATAAAAACAAGTATCTTGCGGAACTTAAGATGGATTACGATGCTTTTGAAAAATATATGCATGAAAATCTTACCTTTATGACACCCATTAAAGTAGGCGATCTTCTTTCAGAAGATGATTATTACTTTACCGATAGCCATTGGAGACAGAATAAAATAGTTGACGTGGCAGAAAAAATCGCAACTTCAATGGGAACGAATATAAGCGGTGAGTATAAGGAAAACGTTCTTTATAAAGAGTTTTTCGGTGTGTGGACGGGACAGTCGGCACTTAACGTAAAGCCTGATACCATAACTTATCTTACAAACGATACAATTGATAATTATAAGGTAACGGGCGCAAATGCCGTTTACGATATGTTAAAGGCAGAAAGCAGGGATCCCTACGAATTTTTCTTATCGGGAAATCAGCCGGTGATCACCATTGAAAATTCAAAAAACACATCAGGCAAAACTTTAATAATCTTCCGCGATTCCTTTGGTTCATCAATTTCACCTTTGCTTGCAGAAGGCTATTCAAAAACCGTACTTGTTGATTTAAGATATATTCATCCGTCTTATATCGGAAATTTCGTTGATTTTACAAATGCTGATGTATTATTCTTATACAGCACAGTTTTATTAAACAGTTCACTTGGAATAAAATAAGAAAAACGAGGTAATTTTATTACCTCGTTTTTTATATAACCTTGCCGTTTAAGGTTGTTTTTATAAGTTTATCACCTGCATATTCAAGTTTTAGTGAGAAAAAGGGCACGTTTTCATCTATCAGGCGCAAGAAGATCTTATCGCCTTCCCAGATGGGCAGGGAATATATTTTTTCCTTTTCAACCCATTTTAGTTCGCCCTCGTCGCATTCTTTTAAAACACCTGAAAAATCCTTTGAAACGAACAGATGCATATATTCGCCCTCACAGTTATCGGGCACAAAGGTTACTATACCTTTATATTCCAATGAATTAAGGGTAAGCCCCGTTTCTTCAAAGGCTTCGCGGATAGCGCATTCTTCGGGACTTTCATTTTCCAAAAACTTTCCGCCAACGCCTATCCATTTATCTTTATTTATATCGTTCTCTTTTTTTATTCTGTGAAGCATAAGATATTTATTATCTTTTTCTATGTGAACCAAAGACGTGTTTTTCATAATCTTTCTCCATACGTTTTTTTATATTGTATCATAAAAATTCTAAATAACAACAAAATTTGATAAAAATCTTTTTTTGTCTATTGAAAAAAGTTTCGGAATGTGTTAGAATATTCTTTGTGAGTAAAAATCTCATTAAATTTTATTTATACGGAGGAGAATCATGGAAAAGAAATTGATTTTTGACGTTGGGGACAAACCGAAGTTTGGGCAAATGCTTATTTTTGCATTTCAGCAGTTGCTTGCCATTATGGCGGCGACCATCGCAGTTCCCGCTATTGTAGGAAACGGCATGAGCGCATCAGCCGCGCTGTTCGGTGCAGGTGTGGGCACCATAGTTTATCAGCTTTTAACAAAGTTTAAGAGCCCTGTATTCCTTGGAAGTTCCTTTGCTTTCATCGGCTCAATGGTTGCAGCCTTTGCAGGTGCAACAAGTATGTCACTTGGTTATCTGGGCTTAATTATAGGTGCAATTTTTGCAGGTCTTGTTTACGTTGTTATTGCTATAGTTGTAAAACTTGTTGGCGTTAAGTGGATCAGCACTATTATGCCTGCAGTAGTTATCGGCCCCACAGTTGCTTTAATAGGTCTTTCACTTGCAAGCGCATCTATTAACGACGTTTTCTCATACGGACCTAAACTTGACGACGGCTCTGCATTTATTATGAGCGGATCTCTTTGGGTTTCATTGATATGCGCTTTAGTAACATTCTTTGTTGTTGTTATTTCATCAACATTCGGCAAGAAGATGGTTAAACTTATTCCCTTTATTATCGGTATTCTTGCAGGCTATGCAGTTGCTCTTATATTTACTGTTATCGGTATCGCAACAGGAAATGCAGCACTTCAGGTTATTGACTTTGCTCCCTTTAAGGCTCTCGTTGCTGACGGTGTTACTTTAAAGACTTTCCTTTCTGTTCCTCAATTTACTTTCTTAGAGGGCATTAAGGGCTTTAAGGATTTTGATCCTTCCTATCTTGCAACAGTTGCAGTTGCATACGTTCCCGTTGCATTCGTTGTTTTCGCAGAGCATATTGCTGACCATAAAAATCTCTCCTCCATTATTGACAGAGATCTTCTTGAAGAACCCGGTCTCCACCGCACACTTTTAGGTGACGGCGTTGGTTCAATGGCAGGTGCTTTATTCGGCGGTTGTCCCAACACCACTTACGGCGAATCAGTTGGCTGCGTTGCTATTACAAGAAACGCTTCCGTTGCTACCATTACAACTACTGCTATTATTGCATTGCTTATCTCATTTATCTCACCTTTCGTTGCATTCCTTGATTCTATCCCTGGTTGCGTAATGGGCGGTGTTTGCATTACTCTTTACGGCTTTATCGCAGTATCAGGTCTTAAGATGATTCAGAAGGTTGACCTTGAGGATAACGCTAACCTCTTTACCATTGCTGCTATCCTTATCCCCGGTATCGGCGGTATGGCAATGTCAATCGGTAAGGTAACCATTACCACCACTGCTTGCGCACTTATCCTTGGTATAATTACTAACGTTGTTCTTAACCGTAAAAAGAAAAAAGGTGAATAAAAGTGAAAAACTACGAAAACGTAACCATATTCAATCACCCCCTTATCAATCATAAGATTGCTATTTTAAGAGATGAAAAAACAAGCATGAAAGAATTTCGTGAACTTGTTGAGGAAATCACTACTCTTATGACTTTTGAATGTCTTAAAGAGGGTGTTCCTACCGTTGAAAAGGAAGTTAAAACTCCCCTTGAAACTTGCACACAGCACGTTGTTAAGGATAACGCCATCGTTATCGTTCCCATTCTTCGTGCAGGTCTTGGCATGGTAAACGGAATCCACGTTCTGTTCCCGTCGGCACGTGTCGGTCATATCGGTCTTTACCGCGATGAAGAAACACTTCAGCCTCAGGAATATTACTGCAAACTTCCCGAAGGTATTGAGGAAAAACTTGTTCTTGTAGTTGATCCCATGCTTGCAACGGGCGGAAGTGCCTGCGATGCAATTGCCATGCTTAAAAAACGCGGTTGCAAGGATATTAAGTTTATGGCAGTTATCGGTGCGCCTGAAGGCGTTTCCCGCGTTGCCGAAGAACATCCTGACGTTCACGTCTTCGTGTCAACTCTTGACAGATGCCTTAATGAAAACGGCTATATCCTGCCCGGTCTTGGTGATGCGGGGGATAGGCTTTTCGGCACAAAATAAGTTTTAGAGATTTGATAAACCCTTACAAACAAATTTTTTAAAGAAGTCGATAAAAATCGGCTTCTTTTTTTCTCTGTACATATTGAAAAAACTATAAATTTGTGGTACAATATATTTAATCAACGTAGAAAGGCATGAGAAAATTATGGCAAAGAAAAAAATTCTGTTTGTAACATCTGAAGCAGTACCTTTTATTAAGACGGGCGGTCTTGCTGACGTTGCCGGAACTTTGCCTGAATATTTTAATAAAAATAAATATGACGTGCGCGTTATTTTGCCTAAATATGCTTGCATAAAGGCAGATTTTAAGGATAAACTTACCTATAAGTTTAATACTGTGGTGCGCCTTGCTTGGCGAAATCAGTATGCAGGCGTGTTTGAATATAAACATAATAACGTTACTTTCTATTTTATTGATAATGAGTTTTATTTTAATTCCCCCACACCTTACGGGGAAGCACGGGGGGATATTGAAAAGTTTGCATTCTTCTGCCGTGCGGTGCTTTCGGTAATGCCTGAAATCGGTTTTTGTCCCGATATCATTCATTGCCACGATTGGCAATCATCAATGATTCCCGTATATCTTTTTGATGAGTTCAAAAAAAGCGATTTTTATAAAAACGTAAAAACAGTATTTACCATACATAACCTTAAATTTCAGGGCGTTTACAGTAAAGATATCGTTGAAGACGTTTTGGGAATTTCCAATGAGTATTTTGATAAAGGCATAATTGAAGCCTACGGCGATTGTAATCTTCTAAAAGGCGGACTTAATTATGCTGATAAAATAACAACGGTAAGCGCAAGTTATGCCGAGGAAATAAAAACACCTTTTTACGGTGAAGGACTTGATTCCTTTGTGCGATCACGCCAAAAAGACCTTGTGGGAATCGTAAACGGCATTGACTATAAAACCTTTGATCCTGAAACAGATCAAAGTATTTATAAAAATTATTCCTGGCGCAATACTGAAGAAAAAGTTGAAAACAAACTTCAACTTCAGAAAGAAATGGGACTTAAGCAGGATAAAGATATAATGCTTATCGGTGTCGTTTCGCGCCTTACGGGGCAAAAGGGATTTGATCTTGTTGATTGCATTCTTGATGAACTGTTGCAAGACAACGTTCAGCTTGTGGTTTTAGGTACGGGCGAAGAGCGCTATGAAGAAATGTTCAAGTATTTTGAAAATAAGTATCCTGAAAAATTAAAGGTAAATCTTTTATATAACGAAGAATTATCCCACAAAATATATGCAGGCTGCGATGCCTTTTTAATGCCCTCCCTTTTTGAACCTTGCGGTCTTTCCCAACTTATGAGCCTTCGTTACGGAACGCTTCCTATCGTTCGCGAAACGGGCGGATTGAAAGATACGGTAATGCCTTATAACGAGTTTGAGTCCACGGGAACGGGATTCAGTTTTTCAAACTATAATGCGCACGATATGCTTTATACCATTCGCTATGCCCAAAAGGTATTTGAAAATAAAAAGGAATGGCAGAAACTTGTGAAGCGCGCAATGAAAACAGATTTTTCATGGAAAACTTCTGCAAAGGAGTATGAAAAACTTTACGATTCTTTAGTTTAAAAAAAGGGAGAGACAGTCTGTGAAAAAAATTGCATTACTGTTATTGATCGTGCTTATTTTTGCAGGCTGTGTCCATGGAAAAGAGCAAGATCCTGCGCCCAAAGAATATCTTTTTACCAATTCGGAAAGTGCAATATTTCCCTTTTACTGTATCGGGCAGGATGATTATCTGTGGCGTGTTGAAACAAAAGGCGCATATTCAACAAAATATCGCGTAAATTATTCTATAGGCGGAAATGACAAAAACTTCATAAAATATCTGAAATATGAAGATATGGTCATATTTGCAAGTGATATAAAATCCCAAAGCGGAACAATTTATGCAACTATTTGTTGTCAAAAAGGCAGAAACGATGCGGAAATAATTGCAAATAACGTAATACTTGATTCTGTGAAAATAGAGAACAACGGAAATATGTTGTTTATTGATAAAGATGATACGCTGTTTTTCAGGCGCGACGGTATCGTAACAAGAATTGAAGCAGAAGTAATTCAGGCGGAGTTTGTTGGTGAAGACAGTTTTTTGTTCAGGCTGAAAAACGGAACGGTGCAAAACGGCGAAAAGTGTTATCCGATATACTCTGCAACGGCAGATTACCGTAATTATCTTATGGACGGATTGGATATAATATCTGCCGATAGCGAAAACGGCAAAGCGTATATCATTAAAAACAAGCGCAACGTTCAAAAGCGAACTGTTTCCGTTGAGGTTGCCGAGTGCTTCGTTTATGCTGACGGTGAAGTTTTATTTGAAATACCGTCGGTGGTGCTTTCGCAGTTTGAAGAAGACAAACATATTTTTCTTATATCCTGCGATGAAAGTCAGGCAACACTTAAATATGATCTTTACCGTGTTGACGGAAGCGCACCTGAACTTATCGTTTCGGATATAATTTCGGGGAAATATATTTCCAAAGAACGTGACGTGTTTGCTTATGAAATGCAAACGGCAGAAAACGTTACGACGAATATTATTGATTACACCAACGAGATTAAAACATATTCTCTTGGCGAAAACTGTTCTCTTGACAGCATATATTCATGTAAGCCTTATATATACGTTTTCATAAAGGGCGAATTACTGTTGCTTGATAATAATTCAACGCTTATTGAAGACGGAATAGATAAAATAGCGGTTATGGATAATTCCCTTATATGTTTTAAGGAAAAGAAACCGCCATACAGCATTTCTGTTTGCACCTCAACTGCAATAACCTATAGGGTGAAAGAGGTAAAAAGCGATAGCGTGCAGTTTAAAGACGGCGGATTATATTATTACGCAGGCGAGGGAAACGATCTTAATATGATCGATGAATCGGGGCACAGTTTCGCTTTTGTAAGTAACGTTGACAGAGAGATTGGTTTTATATGTTCAAACGGCACTGTTGCCGTTGCAAAAGACGATGATAAAACGTTGTTTATTGCAAGCCGTTTCGGTATGTGCGATGGGCAACTGAAAATAAAAAAATTTATAACGGAGGAATAGATAATGTTAGGTTTTGCTTTTGCGGCAGTTCTTATAGGAACGGTACTGATAATAATTGAATGCTTCCTGCCCGGACTTGGTGTTGCAGGAATAACCGGCGGAATTTTAAGCGTTCTTGGCGTTATAGGTCTTGTTCCCTACATAGGCTGGTACGTAATTTTTGTAATTATGGCAATAATAATAATTGCCCTTATCTGTATTTACGTCTTTGCCCGTACGGCAGAGCAAGGGAAAAATCCCCTTGTTCTTTCGCAAAAAACCGATAAGGAATCGGGTTTTTCGGCAAATGACGATAATAGCGCGCTGATAAATAAGGAAGGCAAGGCGATAACACAACTCCGCCCTGCAGGAATTGCCCTTATAGAAGAAAAGCGCGTTGACGTGGTAACTAACGGCGAGTTTCTTGAATCGGGTACGCTTGTCCGCGTAACAGATATTCAGGGACGCCGTGTTATAGTTGAACAAATTAAAGGAGGTAACTAAAAATGTTACAAGTAATTTCAATGGGTGTGAACCCCATCATAATTCCCGTTATTGCAATTATTGCAGTTGCACTTATTATTCTTATTGTGTTTCTGCGCCTTTTCCCCATTGGCTTGTGGATGACTGCTCTGTTTTCAGGCGTTAAGGTTGGAATTTTCCAGCTTGCAACAATGCGCTTCAGACGCGTTAATCCCCAAAGAATCGTATATCCCATGATTCAGGCAACAAAAGCAGGTCTTGATCTTGATATGAGTAAACTTGAAGCACACCTTCTTGCAAAGGGTAACGTTGAAAAAGTTGTAAATGCTCTTATTGCCGCACAGCGTGCAGAAATTCCCCTTAATTTTGAACGTGCCGCAGCCATCGACCTTGCAGGCCGTGACGTTTTAACTGCCGTTCAGATGTCAGTTAACCCTAAAGTTATTGAAACTCCCGTTATTGCCGCCATCGCAAAAGACGGTATTGAACTTCGCGCAAAGGCACGTGTTACTGTACGCGCCAATATTGACCGTTTGGTAGGCGGCGCAGGCGAAGAAACTATCATCGCCCGTGTTGGTGAAGGTATCGTTACAACTGCAGGTAGTGCCGAAAGCCATAAAGCAGTTCTTGAAAACCCCGATCTTATTTCACGTACAGTTCTTGATAAAGGTCTTGATGCAGGAACTGCCTTTGAAATTCTCTCCATTGATATTGCTGACGTTGACGTAGGAAGAAACATCGGCGCACAACTTCAGATGGATCAGGCTGAAGCAGATAAGAAGATCGCTCAGGCAAAGGCTGAAGAGCGCAGAGCTATGGCAGTTGCTCGTGAGCAGGAAATGAAAGCGCAAGTTCAGGAAATGCGCGCAAAGGTTGTTGAAGCGGAAGCCGAAGTTCCCAAGGCTATGGCAGAAGCATTAAAGGGCGGAAATTTAGGAGTTATGGATTACTATAAGATGGAAAATATGCTTGCTGATACACGTATGCGTTCTTCCATTGCAGATCCTAACGTATCCAAGCCTAAAACAGAATAATGGAAGGGTTATTGGTAATTGCGGCAATAATAATATTTGTTGTCCGCGCTGTTAAGGCTTCCGAAAGTAAGCAGAAAAATCAGAACGATAATCAAACAGAACCGCAACGCCCCGTTGCTACTCCACGAGATCCCTTTGAACAGTTCAGAAGGTTGGAAGAAATAAAACGCCAACAAAATAAAACCTTTGAAGGGGTAAACCGCCCCAACGCGGAAGGTTACGGTCAGGAAAAGTTGGAAAAAGACGGTTATCGTCAGAAACAAGAAAAAACAGTAAACTTTGTAAGCAGTGAAGGCAGTGAAAGTTCAGAAGGTAAGTGTATCGAGCCTAATGCCAACCATTGCGCAGTGGAACATTCAGAAGATTCTGTTTATGTTTCCGAAATCGGCATGGAAGAAAGCAACTGTTTCACCCATGAAGATATTGTTAAGGGCATAATAATGGCTGAAATCCTTTCAAAACCGAAAAGTTTACAGTAATAGAGTACCGTTGTTTCAGTTATAAAATGCGAGGGAGATTAAATGAAGAAAATCTTATTGATCTTGCTTTGTTTAACTATTCTATTTAGCCTTTGTGATTGTGAAATGAAAAATGAACCTATACACAAGACAACGCCCATACCAACACCGCACAATTCAAGTGCTTCAATTATCTATGAAACCTTTGAAGAACTTATAGAAACAGCTACTGATGTTGTAAAGGGAAAAATAATCAAAAAAGAGGTTATAGGTGATAGCGTTAAATATGAGGTTGAGGTGCTTGAAAGATATAAAGGTGAAGCGGTTAAGGAGAATATTTTCATAAAAACGCGAAATGATGAAGAAGATAAGCGTTTTAAAGAAGGCGAAGAATATTATTTCATCGTTGAAAGGCGCAGAAGTGTTTATTTTGAACATGATACCTATATATATTCAGGCGCAGATCTGTATTTCCCTGCTGAAAATATAAAAGAAAGCACTGCATATCACGAGTCTTTAACCAAACATTCAGATATCCCCGATAATTTTGATGAAGAGATATTTGTTGAATATATAAAAAGGATAATAAATACTCGCAATGGCGAAAATAGGTTGTTTTACGGTGTGGACTATACTGAAGCGACCGATCTTAAAACTATTATCGCTGAAGCTGATTATGTTGTTGAGGTAGAGCCTTTTAATGAATATGAAACGGTATCAACGGAAACTGATATATATTTTTGCGAGGTCATATCGGTTTTAAAAGGCAACATTGATGATAAAAAAGAAATAGAAGTAATCTTTCCCGGAGATACCGTTAAAAAAGACGAAAAATATCTTCTGGCATTGAAACAAAGCGAAACGGGAAGATATCTGTTCTCTTCCAAAAACAGTTTGCTTGATGCAGATCAAGTTGATGAGATTCTCTCGTATATAAATCAGTAAAAAAACGCGGTTGGCTTTTTTTGACCAACCGCGTTAAATTTTTGTTTTTATTTTGTTTTAAGAACAACGTCGTGGGCGCCGCCTTCAACGATACTTACAGATGAAACAAGTGTTAATTTTGCTTTTTCCTGAAGTTCGGGAATGTTGTGTGCGCCACAGTTGCACATGGTGCTCTTAACCTTTGAAAGAGTCTTTCTTACGTTATCGGAAAGGTAACCTGCATAGGGAACGTAGGAGTCAACACCTTCTTCAAAGGAAAGTTTGCCTGCACCGCCAAGATCGTATCTCTGCCAGTTTCTTGCGCGGTTTGAACCTTCGCCCCAATATTCCTTCATGAGCGTTCCGTTTACGTTAACCTTTGCTGTGGGACTTTCTTCAAAGCGGGCAAAATATCTGCCGAGCATTACGAAATCTGCGCCCATTGCAAGTGCCAAGGTAATGTGGTGATCGTGAACGATACCGCCATCGGAGCAAACGGGAACGTAAATGCCCGTTTCCTTATAATATTCATCACGTGCACGGCATACGTCAATAACTGCAGTTGCCTGACCTCTGCCGATACCCTTTGTTTCACGGGTGATGCAGATTGAGCCGCCGCCGATACCAACCTTAACAAAGTCAGCACCGCATTCTGCAAGGAAGCGGAAGCCTTCACCGTCAACAACGTTACCTGCGCCAACCTTAACGGTATCGCCATACTTTTCACGGATAAAATCAATGGCTAACTTCTGCCATTCGGAATAGCCTTCGGAAGAGTCAATACAAAGAACGTCAGCACCTGCTTCAACTAAAGCGGGAACGCGTTCCTTATAGTCACGGGTGTTGATACCTGCGCCTACGATATAACGCTTCTGTGCATCAAGAATTTCATCGGGATTGTTCTTGTGTGTTTCATAGTCTTTACGGAAAACGAAATAGCAAAGTTTGCCTTCATTGTTTACGATGGGAAGTGAATTTAACTTGTGATCCCAGATGATATCGTTGGCTTCTGAAAGAGTTGTGCCTTCCTTGGCAACGATAAGTTTCTCTAAAGGAGTCATAAAATCTTTAACCTTAACGGTTGCATCCATTCTGCTTACGCGGTAATCTCTGCCCGTTACGATGCCAACAAGTTTGCCGTTCTGTGTGCCGTCATCAGTAACTGCAACGGTTGAATGACCTGTTGCTTCTTTAAGAGCAAGAACGTCAGCAAGGGTGGATTCAGGTGAAAGGTTTGAATCACTTTTTACAAAGCCTGCCTTATAGCCTTTTGCGCGTGCTACCATTGCGGCTTCATCTTCGATGGACTGTGATCCGTAAATAAATGATACACCGCCTTCACGGGCAAGGGCAACGGCAAGTCTGTCCCCTGAAACGGACTGCATTATAGCAGATACCATAGGAATATTCATTTCAATAGCAGGCTTTTCGCCTTTCTTGAATTTTACAAGAGGTGTTTTAAGACTAACGTTCTGGGGGATACAAGTGCTGTCGGAATATCCCGGAACAAGCAAGTATTCATTAAAGGTATGTGAGGGTTCATTAAAGAAGGTTGCCATAGTTATATCTCCTTTTTTTAAAAATGTATTGTGTTATATGATAAACGCCTTTAGTAATTTTGTAAAGTAAAAACTAAAGGCATTTTTTGTTAATTTTCTTTGTATATGGGGAATTTTTCGCACAATTCCACTACTTCTTTTGTAACGGCTTCTTTATTGCCCTCAAAATCAACGGCAACTTTTTTAAGCCAATGTGCGATCTTCTTCATTTCTTCTTCCTTGAAGCCGCGGCTTGTTACAGCAGGCGTACCGATACGGATGCCGCTTGTAATAAAGGGACTCTGAGGATCGGCAGGAATAGCGTTTTTGTTGGCAGTAATGTGAACTTCATCAAGCATCTTTTCATATTCCTTACCGGTTAAATTGAAGTTGCGAAGGTCGATAAGCATAAGATGATTGTCAGTTCCGTCAGAAACGAGGTTGAAGCCTTCTTCCTTAAGAGCAGAAGCAAGTGCTTGGGCATTTTTTGCAATCTGCACCTGATATTCCTTAAATTCAGGAGTAAGTGCTTCGCCTAAAGCAACTGCCTTTGCGGCAATAATATGCATAAGAGGACCGCCCTGAGTGCCGGGGAAGATAGCCTTATCGATCTGCTTTGCAAGTTCTTCAACGCAAAGGATCATACCGCCGCGAGGTCCGCGGAGAGTTTTGTGAGTTGTTGTTGTAACAACGTGGGCATAGGGAACGGGACTTTCGTGAACACCTGCGGCAACAAGACCTGCAATGTGTGCCATGTCAACCATGAAATATGCATTAACTTTGTCAGCAATTTCTCTGAAACGCTTGAAATCTATTTTTCTGGGATATGCAGATGCGCCTGCAAGAATAAGTTTGGGTTTATGTTCAAGGGCGAGTTTTTCTACCAGATCATAATCAATGGTCTGAGTTTTTTCGTCAACACCGTAGGGAACGATGTTGAAATATTTACCTGAAATGTTTACGGGAGAACCGTGGGAAAGATGTCCGCCCTCGGCTAAGGACATTGAAAGCACAGTATCACCGGGGTTTAAAAGAGCGAAGAATACGGCAAGGTTTGCACTTGCGCCTGAATGGGGCTGAACGTTTGCATGCTCTGCACCGAAAAGTTTCTTTGCGCGCTCACGTGCGATCTCTTCAACCTCATCAACGTACTGACAACCGCCGTAGTAGCGCTTTGAGGGATAACCTTCAGCGTACTTGTTGGTAAGGGGAGTGCCTGCTGCTAAAAGAACTGCTTTTGAAACAACGTTCTCTGAAGCAATAAGTTCAATGTTGTGCTGTTGGCGGTCAAACTCTCTTTGGCAGGAAGCAAAAACTTCCTGATCGTAATTTTTTAACTCGTCGTAAAACATTTTCGTACCTCGTTTCTAAATATTTAACTGTCATTCCGACAGATTTATTATATAGGCAGGATCGTAATCTTTTATTTCCTTGAATTTTTGGGGCGAAACACCGAAATACTTTTTAAAACTTCTTGAAAAACTGAACAGATCGCTGTAACCTACCGAAGTTGCCACAACCGAAACGGAATATTTTTCACAATTTAAAAGAGAATATGCTTTGTGCATACGGTAATCAAAAATATACTGCCCCGGACTTTTGCCCGTTTTTTTCTTGAAAATATTAGAAAAGTAACTTCTGTCAAGACTCAATTCATTGGCAATGGTCTGAACGGATATATCGTGCATATACTGCCTTTTTATTATGTTAAGGGCTTTTGTTATATAGGAACTTTCCGATTTTGTAAAAGAATTATTGGTAAGTATCCCGAAAATTTCCCATATCCTTGCAATGGCATATGGCTGATCGTCGCTGGTAAAATCAAATTCGAAAAGAATTTTTTCAAAAACGGCTTTCAGTTCAGGCGACTCCATAACATAGGGAAGATCGTTAAGTTTATCACTATCGGCATCAAAGCCTGTCCAGATATATTCCCAAGGCTCTTCTTCATCGGCTTTATAAGTGGTGATCTCGCCTGGACGGATAAGAAAGACTTGACCGGGGAAAACGTCATATTCCTTACCATTGACAAAATATTTTCCCTTGCCTGAAACAACGTAATGTAACAGCCAATACATTCTTACTGCAGGGCCGTAGGTGTGATTGCTTTTGCAATCATGATGGCCTAAGGTAAGGGGATGTAATTTTATATATTTTTCATCTTGAATATTACATTGCAGAAACATATTTTCTCACCGATATAAACATATTCCCATTATATTTTGTATATTGTATCATATTTAAAGGATATTTGCAATAAAAAACTACCCGAAATTTTGGCTTCAGGTAGTTTTATTATATGAATTTTTCTAAATTAACGTATGTTCTGCCTTTTTTTGAAGTACCGCCAACGGAAGAAAAGATAAATCTGCCAAAACCGCGGACAGAAACGGTATCGCCGACTTTAGGGATAAAACTTATGTTTTCGCAAAGTCTGCCGTTTACAAATATTTTCTTTGCAGAAAATATCTCGCTTGTCTGGTTTCTGGAAAAGTTATAAAGTGCCGAGATCATGCAGTCAAGACGCAAGGAAGCAACGGGCAGAGCAAGGCTTTCAGTATTAAAAAGCGCGTTTTCGGGAACTTTTTCGCTAACGGAAATTTTAATTACCGTATGCTTTACTTTGGTGAGATTTTCTTTAATATAGTCTGCCATTTTGTCTGTAACGAAAATAAAGGCAGAAGAATCTTTTACGATTATATCGCCTATATTATTTCTTTCAATGCCAAGATTCATAAGTGCGCCCAAAAAATCGCGGTGAGTAAGATCGTCTGCAAATTTTTTTAGTACGGGCTCGGCTTTCAGGCAGGTGATGGGGAAATCTTCTTCATAGCCAAAATCATCAGGCGAGCCAAATCGCGCCATAACGCGCTCACAGTTGTTTAGTCCGCCAAAGAGCGTAAAAGAATAAAGTTCGCGCTCAATACTTTTAAGCATACTTTGCTCGTCTAAAGACAAGAACTGCGTAAAAGTATAGCGGTAGTTTATTTCCGATTTTTTTGAAAGGTCTTTTAAGTGGTTTAAAAATATATTATCCATACTTTAATCAAATCTTGCAAGTGAGTAAAAATCGCAGGAATTAAAAATGTTGTGGGCATTTTCTGTGTGGGATTTTATGAGTCTTTCCGCTTCGTCAGATGAAACGTGAATATATCCTTCCCGTTCATCATCAGCATTATAAACGGAAGATTTAAAATAACAATTATTATCGGTGGCGTCAGAAATATCGTTAATGATTCCGTCTTCCAAAGCCTTATCGGCATCATAGGTTATTCTTTCAATAAATTCAAGGTTACCGTTATTGTATTTGAAAAAATCTGTACCGCTTAAGGCACCACCGCCTGACCATTGAAGTTTTACGATGCCGTTATCATATACGCTATATGAATATCTTTCTCCGCTATCAAAAACGTGAACAAGTTTTTCGTCTTTTATGGTGTAAAGGTCTGTAATATAATCAAGACTATTTACGAAAATAAACATTTCGTCTTGCCCATCAGAATCAATATCTTTAAAGAAATAATTTATCTCGTCAAGATTTTTGCAACGGCGGTATAAATAACTTAATTCGGGATTTTCGAAAACCGTGTAATCATCATTGTTAAAGGGAAAGGCGTTCTTTAAATTGGTAAGAACCTCTTTATATTGGGTGCTTATTGTAACTTCCTCTTCCCACAATTCATATCGGGTTACGTTCTTTATTGAACCCATAAATAAATCAAGATGACCTCTGTCGTCTTTATCGAAAATGCCTTCTACAAGAACGTATTTTCCGTTATAGGTTTTTGCTTCCTGATAGGGTGTTGCGCGGTCACTTAATTGGAGCCATATACGATTATCGGTGTAATATTTATAATCTTCTTTACTTAAAAATAAACAATCTCCCTCAAATTGAAGTTGCCCCACACCTGAAACGCGGATAAGTTCCCCGTCATATTTATTGGGGTTTGCAAGAAGTTCTATCATAGTAACGTCTTTGGCAAATTGGTTATAAGGGTTCATTTCGGAATCGTCATAGCCTGATTTAATAATTAAGCGCTTAACAAATTTTGCGCCGAAAAACGATAGAACGATTAAAACTATAATAATCGGTATTATGATTAACAAAAATCTCTTTTTCTTACTCATAAGATACGTTCCCTTCTATACACTATCGCAATTCGGCAATTATCTTTAACAAAAGTTTCGATTTTGCAGTTTTCTATATATAGTTCGTTGTCCTTTATAACGTTCAGTTTTTTCATGCCCTTTAAGCCGACGCCCGTTAATTTAAGGTAGGCTTCTTTAACTGTCCAGATAAGGAAAAAGTCGTTATCTGATTTAATGAAATTCTGTTCGTTTTCGGAAAAGTAACGGGATATAAGCCGTTTATCAAAGTCTTTTATAACCTCAATATCAACGCCTATGTCGAGATCATTAAAGCCTACAAGTACGTTTTCACCTGAATGGCTTATGCTGATATTCATTTTATCTGTATAGGGCTTTCCGCTTTCCTTATATAGTACGGCAGTATTAAGTTTTTCAAAAACAATTTCTTTTGCGCGCTTTGATGGCACAGAAGATTTTTCCAGAACGTAATTCATTAAATCACCCGTAAATATATTATAATAAAAATGAAAAACCGTCAATATTGATATTGATTTTTTAAATAAAAAGGTGTATAATTTCTATACTGAAACTTGGAGGCAATTTTATGAAAATAATTCAGCAGACCAATATGACGCCTACCCAAACAATGGGCTATACCATTCAGGCAAAATCAGGCGAAATTCTTGTTATTGACGGCGGATATTCCGGCAACGGCGAAGAATTAAAAAGAATAGTTAAAAGCCTTGGCGGGCATATTAATTTATGGCTGATAACTCATCCCCATAACGATCACCACAACGCCATTATGGAGGTTATAAAGGATCCTGACGGTATAACCTACGAAAAGCTTGGCGCATCACAGCTTCCCGATAGCTGGGCAGAACTTGCGAAAACTAAAGACACGCACGAACTTTTACATTGGAATCAGTTTGCAAGAGAAAATCTTGACGAAAGATACTTTAACATAGAAAAAGGTCAGGTATTTCAGCTTGGCACTATGAAAATTGAGGTCATTGCAGAAGCCAACCCCGAAATTTTAACTAACCCCATAAACAATCAGTCGGCAGTTTTTCGCATAACGGAAGATGATTTCACTTTCCTTGTTTTAGGCGATCTTGGAGTTGAAGCAGGTGAAAAACTTCTTAAAAGCGGTGAAGACGTTCACGCTGATGCAGTTCAGATGGCGCACCACGGTCAGCAAGGCGTAAATGAGGAATTTTATAAAGCCGTTCAGCCAAAATACTGTTTCTGGTCAACACCTGATTGGCTTTGGACGAATCAGGACGGCAAGGGCCCCTTTAAAACTCTTGAAACAAGAGCGTGGATGGAAAAATTAAACACGGTAAACATTACTAACTTTGATCACGCTATCGTTTTTGACAGCGAGACAAAGGAAGTTAAAAATTTTTAGGAGGATTTTTATTATGATGAACGAAAAAGTACGCGCATTACTTAACCAGCAGATCAACAAGGAGTTCTATTCTGCTTACCTTTATCTTGATTTTTCAAACTATTTCAAGGCACGCGGTCTTGATGGCTTTGCAAACTGGTATATAATTCAGGCTCAGGAGGAGCGCGACCACGCAATGCTTTTCTACACCTACCTGCAGAACGAAAATCAGGTTGTAACACTTGATGCAATCGCAAAGCCCGATAAGGTTTTCACTTGCGATATGGACGTTTTAAAGGCAGGTCTTGAGCACGAGGAATACGTTACAAGCCTTATCAATGACATTTACGGCGCTGCCTATGATGTTAAGGATTTCCGCACAATGCAGTTCCTTGATTGGTTCGTTAAGGAGCAGGGCGAAGAAGAAACAAACGCCAACGATCTTATTACAAAAATGGAACTTTTCGGCTCAGATCCCAAGAGCTTATATATGTTAAACCAAGAACTTGCCGGAAGAATCTACTCCGCACCGTCATTGGTATTATAAAAAAATAGGAAGCGAAAATGCACACGCCACATAAGGCAGTAATTTCAAAATACTAACTTATGGGCGTTGCAAAAGGGAAAAACCAAAAGATGAATACCGAGAAGAACTGTAAAAGGTTTTTCTCGGTATTTTTCTGTTTACAGCGGTACATTCGACTATTAAACCGCCTATTTCATATGATAACTTATAGCGATTCTCTTATTCTTCATCGTTTTCTTCGGAAGTCGGAATAGTCATATTTTCCAAAGCATCCCGAAGCTGAGGATTGTGAATGACAAAGTGAATTGCCGGTGCTTTGTTTTTAGATATGACCACCCATTTCCCTTCAAGAATACGAATTTGTATATTTCTAAACGGATAGTTGCTGTTTTGCTTGATAATATAGTTCTTTTCCTCCTGACTGTAGCGAAGAGTTTGATCCATATGCAGTAAATACTCTTCGTAGGTATACGCAATATCCTTTTCGTAGAAGATCTCCGAAAGAGACAACAACATAGGATGCTCCTTAAATTCCGATTCGCTGATGACAGGAATCTCATCGGTTATACTCTCTTCTTCCAAAACGGTTTTATACAGTTGCCGTTGTTCTGCCGCATAAGCAAGAATACGATTCTTGTCTGCCTCATCAACAGAATTATGTCCCAAAATCTGCAAAAGCAGTTCTTCGGAAAGCGTGTGGATGGGCAATGCGGAAAGAATGGATCTTCTTTTGCCTGAAGTTATGAAGTCTTTTTTTACAAATGCGCTGAAAGCATTCTCGGATTCTATGCGGTAAATATCCATAAGCGGAGATGCCTTGGACAAAATATCAAGAGCCCTTTGTCTGTAATATGATACTTCGGTCTTGTTGTTTGTGAGATACATCTTTCCGTTTTGATGGTAATCCATTATGCACTCACCGGATAATGCTGCCGCTCCGCTTGAATAAAGGAAATGCCCGAAAAGCTTGTTGTGAACACCTTTGAGATAATACGGAGAGATCTGTCCTGTCATATACATAGGGATCCAGCCCTCAAGACCCATCATCATTTCTTCAAATGGACGATTGATATTATGGATGAAATGGATATGCAAACCTTTTTTCAGCGTCATAGC
>JAZQII010000076.1:0-39457 GCA_045541035.1 Clostridia bacterium
GCAATAATGCGTGATGTCTTTGCAGTTACAATTTTTGCTTTTCTCAAAAAAATCACCAAGAATTATTTTGAGCATTTTTTTGAAATTTATTCTTTTTCAATCAATGCAAGTTGAGACTTAAGAATATATTCAACCCGTTTCAGAACTTCGTCAAGTTCTTGTTTTTTTTCTGCATATTTTCTATCAATTTTCTCACATTCAAGTTGATACATTCTTTCCGCTTCATCTTCCTTTTTTTCGGCACGAAGCACAATATCTCTTGCCGCAAGTTCAGCGTTAATCAAAGTATCTTCAATTAAAGACTGTTTCTTTTCAAGTTCAGCCTTCTGAATAATAACCGATGCAAGTTGACTTTTAAGTGTTTCAATTTCAAGTTCAAGTCGTGAATTATCACTTTCAAGTTTTTTAATGCATTGATCTACTTCAAATCTGTTGTAACCTTTCCTCTCTATACTGAAAGGCGACGAAATATCTTTCATTTTATCCCTTCATTTCGTGAATAAGTTTTAGAAATCTTCTTCAATCATAAAGCCGTCATCGCCGGATTCTGTTGCAACATCATCAGATTTGTCAATATAAGTCTGATTTGAAGCAAAAAGATAAATGCTTCCCTTTGAAACTTCAGTAACCTGAGCATCGCTTGCATAAGCAGCACCGCTCATGAAGTCAAGAATTCTTTGTCCAACGCGTCTTTCAACCTTATCAAGTTTGATAATAACGTGCTTATGCTGGATAAGTTGCATTACGAGAGGCTGTGCATCGTTATAAGTTTTAGGTGAATAAATAACGACACTTGACTTTACTCCGCCATTTCTATCCTGCATGGGAACTACCTTGGGCTTTCTTGCTTTACGAGGTCTTTCTTCTTCATATTGCACGTCTTCTCTGCGTGATCTTACAGGTGCATCATATTCCTCTTCAAAATATTCCTCTTCATCTTCATATTCATCGGCACCGCCGAAGCCAAAAAACTCCAAAAACTTATTTTTCTTATCGCTTGCCATAGTAAAATCCTCCTAAATATTATATATTCTTTCGCCAAACAAGGCAGTACCCAATCTTATCATTGTTGCGCCTTGCTTAATTGCTGCCCTATAATCTCTGCTCATCCCCATTGAAAGTTCGCAAAATTCATTGCCAAATCTGCTTTTACCTTCATCAAGTAATTTGCACATTTTTTCAAAATACACATTCTGTTGATATTCTGTAGCATCTGAAGGAGCAACTGTCATAAGACCTATAGGTTTAATATACCTAAAATTCGCTAAAATGTCAAGATATTCCGTTAAATTATCAGGTAAAACTCCAGATTTTGTTGATTCATTGCCAATATTTACCTCGACAAGTGTCTTAATTGACATATTACCATTCTTCTTGCATTGCTTTTCAAGTTCTTCAGCCAAAGATATTCTATCAAGAGAATGAATCAATGAAACTTTATTCATTATATATTTTACTTTGTTTGTTTGAAGTTGCCCAATCAAGTGAATTTCTGCGTTTTTATCTATATAATCATATTTTTCCAAAAGTTCCTGAACTCTGTTTTCACCAACAATCGAAGCCCCTGCTTTTATTGCACAGTTTATTTCATCAACAGTTCTTGTTTTGGTAACTGCAATGATCTTAACATCATTAACATTTCTTCCGTTCTGATCACATATTCTTTCAACTTCATTTTTTATTTCGTAAAATTTCTGTTCTATAGTCATTTATATACCTTCTGTCCAACATAAAGATCTTCTAAAACATCAAATAAAACAACTTCATCATTTTCATAAATAATATTTATCGGAATATTTTTTTTCGTTTTATTCTCTTTAACGGTGATCTCGCCGTAATCTGCAAAACTACGTTCAACAGAAAAACCTTCTATACGCTTTCCTACAAAAACATCTGCCTCACGAATATCCATATACTTTTCAACGTTATCGTTCAAACTGAAAATCAGTACGCATCCTTTTTTATCTTCAATGATTTTTTCAAGAAGACCTGTTTCACTCTGAACTTCATTATCAACATATATTGGGTAATAATTTCCTGAAACAAAAAGCGAAGAATCATCAACCCTTAATGCAATATACCAAGTAGAATCTTTAACTAACTTAAACCCTTTAAGATCGTTTAAATAATCTTTTTTATAATAATTATCAAAATCTTTATAGCTTAAATTATTAACGTTTAGTGCAGAAAGTTCCGTTTCGTAACCATCGCAATATAAGCCGACAATTCCTGCTTCAGATGAAGTAAAAATATCGCACCACTGACCTAGAGATTGTGTCATATTCATCTCATCTGCATATAATTTCTGAAGATAATCATTATTTTCTGTGTTATAGTTATTTCTGATATATTCTTGTCTGCCGTTCATCAGATGACAAAGTTCTTTATATAACTCAATATATCCGCCGCTTCCTTCAGACATTTTCTTTATAACAACGTCAATTTCAAAGTCAAAATTACGAATTTCTTTATCATCAAAACTATTTATTATATTCTGATTTTGGTAGGTTACAATGCTTTTTTCAGTTTCAACAAGTTTTTCAAGCGTTGCTTTAATGTACCCTTTTTTATATGCAGTAACTATTTGTGTATTTGCATCAACAAACTGACCTTCTATAATATTATTGTAAGAAACCTTTTCATAAGAAGATAAGTCAAAGAATTGTTCATCTCTGAAAAAAATTCCCTCCCCATGAACGCCGTCATAGATAATCTCATATCTTATATTATCGGTTTTAGGAATAACTGCAAATATTATTGCAAGAACAATGCATAACGTTAAAACTGCAGCAACAATAATTAAAATTCCTTTTTTATTAACTCTGTCAAACATATATACTCCTTAATAAATTAGAGAATTATCATTAGGCAACGAATCATCTTCAACAGCATATTTCAAGTCAAGATAATACTCTGCGATTTCTTTAACCGTAGAACTTGCCATTGAACCTGAACGGCCGTTTGGAATATAAACAACGATAGCAATTTCAGGTCTTTCATAGGGTGCAAATGCAACAAACCAAGCATTGTCTTCAAGGTTTATCTGTGAAACCTGAGCCGTTCCCGTTTTACCGCCAAGTTGTTCTTTATATTTGAATTCATCAAAATAATTTCGTGCAGTTGAAGAATATCTGTCTTCACTTTCGTTAACCATATCCCTCATTCCACGCTTAATTACATCAAGATTTTCAGGCTTAATATCAAGTTTACGGACAAGCGTTGGTTGTTGTTCATAAACAAGTTCTCCCGTCGGCGAAGTTACCTTATCAACAATATGCGCATCATATACGTTGCCACCGTTAACTAAAGCAGCAATATATCTCGCAACGGCAATGGGCGTAACCGTTGTAATACTCTGACCGATACCGGTCTGAATTGTTGTTGTATTTGTCCAGGTTATCTGAACAATCGAACTATATATCTTATATCTGGTATCATCTCTAACCTTTGAACGAGACATGCCGTATTCATCAACGAGCATCATCTGAACTTCATCGAAAATCTCATTACGAGTCTTTCCAACCATCTCAAAACAGCGAAGAATAAGCTTACTGATTTCATCTTCAGTTAAGTTAACACCTGATGCCGCAGCACATTCTTCAATAATTGTTTTTACCTGCTTGGAAACAAGATACGGTAAACTTGTATCTTGATCATTAATATCGCGCGTGTTATCGTAAAGTGTTTTTTGATCGCCAACGATACCCACACTTTCACCGGTCAATTCAATATTTGTCTTATCAAGCAACCCTAAATTCGTTGCCCATTTTTTTATTTTCTCTATTCCCAATCTATCGGCTAACTCATAATAGAAATAGTTACACGAATAGTTAATGGCACTTACAACGTTAATGTGTCCGTGTGTTTCATAGTTATCACGGTACCAACCGCACATTGGACCTTTTTCCGTTCCCGAAACATACTTTTTATATTCTCCAAGATCCTCAATCGTTTCATTTGCGGTAATAGCGCCTTCTTCAAGACCTGCAAGGGACATTCCAAGTTTAAAAATAGAACCCGGTGTATCTGATGAACTTATCGCTTTATTAAACAAAGGCTTTGCATCATCGTTTATTATCGAATCAAGATCTGCCTGAGAAATACCTTGGGAAAAAAGATTTGGATCATAGTTAGGCTCACTAACCAACGCTAAAACGTCACCGTTAGTAACATCCATAACAACCGCTGCTCCAACCTGAGCAAACTTAATCTCTTTTCCGCCTCGTTCGGCAACAAGATTCAAATATCTTTGAGTGTTTTTTGGATCATTATATTCAGATAACTGACGTCCTTTGATTTCAGCAATATTTTTTCTTAACGCCTCTTCAGCAACTCTTTGCAAATTGTTATCAATAGTTAAATATACATTATTTCCGCTTTGCGGCTCATCATAGGATATCTCACTTAAAATACGTCCGCCCGACGTCACTTCAACAACGCGCTGACCTATTCTTTCACCGCTTGATCCCGTAAGTTCAGCTTCCATAACGCTTTCAATACCGGAAACACCAACTAAACTTTCAATATCATACTTGTTGTCGTCATAATATTTTCTGTTCTCTGCCGTAATCCTGCCAAGATATCCAACAACGTGGCTTCCTACCATTCCCTGCGGATAAACTCTCATCGTTTTCTCTGTTACGTTAAACCCATTTAATTCATAACTGTAACTTTCTATAGCAGTAGCAAGTTCAAGACTGATATTTGAAAGAACAGTAATTGATTTTGAGGACCAATATGACTGAATACTATCCTGCCAAACGCCTAAAACTTTAAACGCCATCTCATCACTCATATCTTCAGGTATGACGTAACGCTCACGCATCTCCATATACATTTCATATGGAGACATTTTTAATCCTTTGCTATCCGAAAAATAAAAATCACTGCGCCATTTTGTTTCACGCTTTTGGGCAGTTTCTTCTCCAACATTACCCCAATCAAAAAAGAACTCACCCATATCATTTTTCGTTATAGCAAAAGTCGTTAAAATATCTCTGTTATATTTTTTCGCAAGTTCAATAGCGAAAATAATAGAGTTTGTATATTGTTCACGTTCTGATTTCAGATTATATTCACGATAAAATTCAAGATTATAACTAATTTCATCCTGGGCAAGCGGAATACCGTTAACATCAAGAATTTTTCCTCGCGAACCTTGAATTTTAAGAGTTCTTGTGTGTTTTACAGAAGCAGCTTCTGCAAACTTTTCCTGCTTAATAAATTGAAGATCGGCAACAGAACAAATGAGAATAATAAACGCAACAATAAACGCCAAAAGCACAATACTGCTACGGCGTTTAGTTATGTTTGATTCTGAATTATTTTCTCTGTTTAACAATCCCATCTATTCACCAATTAAATTATATATTTACCGTCATTTTCATTCTTTTCTTGCATAAAAGAAAATGAAAACAATCCTTTATAAACAAAATAAAGTAAAACACCTATCACTGCACTATATAATGCTGATGGCAATCCGTAAAAAAACGTTCCAAGTGTAAGTGACTGTGAAAAGCGCATAACGTAAAGCAAGAAAACAAAAAACAAATGTTTTAACGCTATGCAAACAAAAATAGTTATAGTGGAAACAACCAGACCGTTTTGTTTAAAAAACAAAACAAAAATACCCATAACAATTCCGAAAAACAAATACACTCCTGTATTTATATATGTATTTGCCTGCGTAAGAACGTCCACAGCAAGTCCCGAATAAACGGCGCATAACACCGGAGGATACCATTTTTTAGAAAAAAAGGCCAAAAGTACAATTGAAATTATTATAAAATCAATTTTGGCGTTAAATATCTCAATAGCAGGAGAAAGCATTACGTGAAAAATAAACATAATGCTCGAAAGAACAAACATGGAAATTGTACGCATTACTGTTCCTCCGTATTAACAATAATAAGTACACTTTCCAAATGGTCAAAATCAACCGCAGGCGAAATTTTTGCAGATGAATTAAACTGATTCAGACTTCCTTTTGATACCTCAGTTATGGTTCCGACATTTATTCCTTTTGGAAAGACCTCGCCCATTCCTGAAGTAATTATAGAATCGCCGGGTTTAACAATAGCATTGGTTGGTAAATCGGTCATAACACAATATCCTGCCGTTGTGCCCGAATCGCTTACTCCACAAACAATTCCCATGTCTCTGCTTGCCTCAGACAAAGCAGGAACACCGCATCGAGAATCAATTAACGCAAGCAAAATAGATGTATCATCTGTTGTTTCAACAATTTTACCTGCAAGTCCTCCTGATGCAATAACTACCATATTCTCATGTATGCCATCATTTTTTCCTTTGTTCAAAGTGAAGGTTGCACTATAATCATCAACACTTCGAGCAATAACTTTTGCATACTCATAGCTAAATTCAGGATATTTTTCACTTTCGTTAAAAAGTTTTAATAAACGCTCATTTTCAGCCTTGACCTCATCTGCTACTGACTGAACAGTTTCAAGTTGGGCAAGTTTCTCTTCTGCTTGTTGCAATCTTTCTTTTAATTTGGATCTTTCTCCAAAGCTCTGAAAAAAGTTACTTATTCCGTCTGCCGCGGCATCAACAACAAAGATCACGGGATTTACAACGTATCCCGAAATCTTTTCAAAAAAAGCAACACCGCTATTAAACATCAACAAAATAAGAGTAACAAATACAACAAATCCAATCAGTATATATTTGCCTATCTTTAATCTTTTACGATCAAATTTTAACATATAAACACCGCACTATGAAAGATAATCAAGATTTTCAAGAGCCATTCCCGCGCCCGTAACAACACAATCAAGAGGAGAATCAGCAATAACAACCGGCATACCTGTTTCGTACTTTATCAAAGTATCCATTCCCTTTAAAAGTGCACCGCCACCTGCAAGATAAATACCTCTCTCCATAATATCAGCAGCAAGTTCAGGAGGTGTATCTTCAAGTGTAACCTTGACTGCATCAATAATTGCCATCAAAGGTTCTCTTAATGCTTCGCGAATATGACTTGAAGTTATTGTAATGGTTTTAGGAAGACCTGAAACAAGGTCTCTGCCACGAATATCCATTGACTTTTCTTCGCCGGTAGGATATGCCGAACCAATTTGAACTTTAATTTCCTCACTTGTACGCTCGCCTATGGCAAGGTTAAATTCCTTTTTAACATAGTTCATAATCGCATCGTCAAGTTTATTTCCTGCGATTCTGAGTGAGCGTGAAACAACAATTCCGCCCAATGAAATAACAGCCATTTCGCTTGAACCGCCGCCAATATCAACGATCATGCAACCTGAAGGTTCATTTATCGGAAGACCTGCGCCAATAGCACTTGCTTTAGGCTCTTCAATAATTTCAACATGGCTGGCTCCTGCATTTTTTGCAGCGTCTTCAACAGCTTTTCTTTCAACGCCTGTCACCCCGCAAGGAACGCAAATTACAACACGTGTTCTTGTAAGCGAAAATGCTCTGGGCATTGCTCTGTGAATAATATCGGAAAGCATTGCCGCGGTAACATCAAAATCTGCAATTACGCCATCACGCAACGGTTTAACTGCTACAATATTGCCCGGAGTTCTGCCAATCATATTTTTAGCTCTTTCACCAACTGCAAGAACCTCTTTTCGGCTGCCTGAAACTTTTACGGCAACTACGCTGGGCTCTCTTATGATAATACCCTTTCCTCTTAAATAAACAAGTGTATTGGCAGTACCTAAATCGATACCAAGATCACGGGTAAAAAATCCCATCAAAATATCCTCCAATTAATTTTTAGAATAATAATTTATAAGTCCACCACTTAAAAGTATGTCTCTTTCATCTTTTGTCATAGGCACAATACCTAAAACTAATTCCTGCGCTTTATCATCTTTAATAATAATTGCTTTTGTTTTTTCATTTCCTGACATCAAATCTTTTTTGATTTCAGGAAGAAAAACATAATCTCCGCAAGCAAAAAGTTCAGACGTCTCTTTGTTACAAAGAAGCGGAAGTATTCCCCAGTTAATAAGATTGCTTCTGTAGCGTTTTGTTGCATATTCTATCGCAATATTTGCCCAACCGCCAAGAACTTTTTGACAACTTGCGGCTTGCTCTCTTGCAGAGCCATCGCCGGGCATATTTGCATAAATTCCACTGCCAAAGACGCATTCTTTAATATCTACACCTTCAATTTTATTAAGTTCATCAAAAAGATCATTACGAGCATCAGATTCTTCGATTGCTTTAATTTCATCTGCGCGAGCAACGTATTCAGGATCTTTTCTTGAAAGCGTAAAACGGGAAAGTTTATAAGGATTTGATCTTAACGTACTTGTCTCTCCTGACGGAATAAGTTCATCAGTTGTAGTTACGTTATCATGAAGAACGCTCGCAAGTTTAATAAGCACCTGATCAGGCATTTCCTTAAGTTTAGGCCAATCAGCAATATTGGGGCCCAAAATAAGTTGCTCATCAAAGTTTGCATTATTTCTGCCGTCATAAACTCTCTTTTTATAAATATCACTATGATAAACGTAATCGTAAGTTGAATAATCAACATCTAATTCATCTGCACCGGTAAGAACACCGCCATTAAGAGCCGTTGCAGCAATACTGCGGGCATCCATAAGGGCAACGAGCGAAAGTTGACCTTCACCCGGTTTACTGCCCTCTCGGTTAGGGAAATTACGCGTCGTGTGTCTTATACTGAATGCATTGTTTGCAGGAACATCGCCTGCACCAAAGCAAGGACCGCAAAATGCAGTTTTAATAACTGCGCCGCTTTCCATAAGATCGCTTATAATGCCTTTTTGAACAAGATCAAGATAAACGCTTTGGCTTGCAGGGTAAACATTAAGGGAAAAAGCATCGTTGCCGGTACTTCCACCTTTTAATATATCGTTTGCGCACGTAATATTTTCAAATATGCCACCTGCGCAACCTGCTATTACACCTTGATCAACATGGAATCCGTCTTTTTTCAGTTTATCAGATACACAACAGGAGCATTTAGGGTATTGTATTTTAATTTCTTCGTCAAGTTTTGCAAGAATTTCTTTTGCATTTTTCTTGAATTCTTTTATTGTATATGCATTGCTTGGATGGAAAGGTAAGGCAATCATTGGCTCAATTTCAGAAAGATCAATTTCAAGCAAAGCATCATATTCTGCATACTCAAGAGGCTTTAACTCTTTATAATCTTCTTCCCTGCCATGAGTTTTATAGTATTCATGAACCTTTTCATCGGTCATCCAAATTGAGGAAAGACAAGTTGTTTCTGTTGTCATAACGTCAATACCGCAACGGTAATCAACGCTGAGATTTTGAACCCCAGGACCAACAAACTCAAGAACTTTATTTTTTACTTTTCCTTCTTTGAAAACCTCTTTGCACATTGCAATAGCAACGTCATGAGGGCCCACTCCGGGTTTCGGTTTACCTGAAAGATATACCGCAACAACGTCGGGATAATCAACGTCGTATGTACGTTCAAGAAGCTGTTTTACTAATTCAGGACCGCCTTCACCAATAGCCATAGTTCCCAAAGCACCATAACGCGTGTGGCTATCCGAACCAAGAATCATTTTTCCGCAGGAAGCAAGTTCTTCTCTTGCAAATGAATGGATAACTGCCAAATGAGGAGGAATATACATTCCGCCATATTTTTTTGCAGCAGATAAGCCGAACAAATGATCATCTTCATTTAACGTGCCGCCAACAGCACAAAGACTGTTGTGGCAATTTGTAAGAGCATAAGTCAAAGGAAACTTTTTAAGTCCGCTTGCACGAGCAGTCTGAATAATGCCGACATAAGTAATATCGTGAGACACAAGTGCATCAAATTTAATCTGAAGCTTATTATTATCATTTCCTACGTTATGTTCTGTAAGAATTTTATAACTTATTGTTCCTTCTTTGGCGTTGATATCCGCATTTACGATTTCAACGCCATTCTTTATAATCGTTTTTTTATTGGTAAAAAGCATTTTTTGTCTCCAAACTTAAAGTATAACAAGATTTTTTCCGTAAGCTTTCTTAAACATTTCACTACAAGTCAAAGCATCTTTTATTTCAAGTGAAGCGTCTGCAGTTGCCTGTGTTTTCATAATAACCGAATCGCCTAAAATATCGCAGGAAACAGATTCAACGATTCCGTCCATAGCGCGATCAAAGCTTTCAGCAATTCTAACTAAAACTGCAAGACGGTAGATGATCATAAGGTCATCAGAACTTATCATATCGGAATATCTCTGGCACTCTTTTTTAACATCATCTTTTCTATGTGCAAGAGCAACAAATGCGCTCATAAGATGTTCACGATGTGTAAGACCATAAATATTTGAGTTAAGAATAAGATAGAAACTGTGTTTATGGTGATCGTGATATTTTATTGTCGCACCAATATCATGCAAGGTTGATGCGGTCTTTATTATTCTCATGTAAGAATTAGGCAATTTGTGTAACTGACGAAGTTGTTCAAACATAAGAAGTGAAAGTTTTGAAACATTATTTGCATGATTAACATTTTCCTGGAAAAGTCCAAGAGCATTTGCAAGAGAAAAATCAAGAACGTGTTGAACCGGCTTAACTGCAAGTTGAGGATCGATTTCATTAAACATGATTCCCTCACGCAAACCGCAGCAACTGATAAAAATATCTGAACAACCAATATATTCAACAGTAGTTTTAATAGCAGCAAATGCAGCAAGGAAGATATCAGCGCGCTCATTTGAAAGACCTTTTATTTTCATACGTCTGTCAAGGTCAAGACGGCACATATTTTCATATACAGCATCAATTTCTTTTGCTCTGATAGAATAGTTATGAAGGGTGCCTATATCTTTTTTGGTTTTCATTCGCATGATTTTGCCAAGATTACGGAAGGATCCGCCAACACCGATTATTGGCAATCCTTCAATTGTTGCAAGCCAAGGAATCGATTCAAGCTGCTGACGATAAAAATCTTCAATAGCATCAATCTGTTCTTGCTTTACTTTGTCTGCCAGACCAAAAAGTTCAGTTAAAGTAACTGTACCAAAAGGCAAGGAAGCAAGATTTTTTATTGTACGTTTTTCAAAGTGAACAAGTTGAGTTGTTCCTCCACCGATGTCCATGATAACACCGCTGTCAATATCCATAGTGTTGACAACACCTTGGAAAACAAGCGTTGCTTCTTTCTCCCCTGTTAATACTTCAAGATTGATCTGTGTTGTAGCATAAACTTCATCAAGAAAACTTCTCTGATTGGCGGCACGGTTTACAGCTGCTGTGCAATATGCAAAAATCTGCTCAACGCCGTTGGCTGTGCAAAGTCTTTTGAACATATGTATAGTTTTGATCAATTGTTGAATTCTTCTGGGCTTAATAATATTATCATGCCCCATATCTGAAATAAGCCTTACAGGCTCTTTAAGTTGATCAGCAATACGATAGCTTCCGTTATCATAGATATAAACTAAGATAAGTCGAGCATTGTTTGAACCGATGTCCATGATAGCAATTTTTTTCATTATGAAATCTCCTCCTAAAAAGTATGTTAAGTAATAAAAACAATTATTGAGTTTAATTTTAAATATATTATATAATATATTTATATAAAAATCTATAGGGAATTTGAAATTTTTTTTAAAATTTACAGAAAATTTTATATATTTTGGCTTAAAGAAGTACTTTTTTTGTTTCTTTTATTAAAACACGCCCCCTGAAACATATAAACACCCACAATGATCATAAAAATGCAATATATTTTTTTAAGATAAAAAACGTTTATTTCTTGTGCAAATAATGCACCAACAATTGCACCTAAAAGTCCGGAAGGAATCAGCAAAGACATTTTTTTATAACAACTTAATTTATGTTTTACTGAAGAATAAACAATAGAAATTGCAGCAGGAACATATGAAACAAGTGCAATATATTGTGCTTGTCCTTGTTCAAAATTAAGAAAATTTGTTAACATTGGAATTAACAAGACTCCGCCGCCAAGCCCAAATCCTGCCAAGATATATGCCGATAAACCAATAAAAAATTCAATCATAATAGTCCTCGTATTCCCGAATATATAATTACAGAACTAAATAATATTTTTAAAAAATTTACTGAAAATTTTTTACTTAGTTTCAGTCCGATAAATCCACCGCATACCGCACCGAGACACAACGGTATCATAGTTTTATAATCGAGGCTTTGCCGACAAATTGATGCGCTTACAATAGACAACGGAAGAACAAAAAAAGATACCGTGTTATGCGCATCTCTTTCGTCATCAAGATACCCGTAAAGTGTTGGCATAATTACTGTTCCGCCACCACTTCCCAACAAGCCGTTTACTGCGCCTGCAAAAAATGAAAATAAATGAATTTTGATTTTTTTATTAATTGATTTCATATTTTATATTTTATCTTATATATGAAAAAAAATACAAAAAAGTCGTGTTTTATACACGACTTTAATTTGTTCTTATAAGCAAATATTCGGCAAGTTCTTCAAAGAACGCTGACTTATCACCATATTGCCTGATTAAAGAAATGGCTTTTTCAGTGTATTCTTTTGCTTTTTCTTTTGCACCGTCAATTCCGTACAAAGTAACAAAAGTAGTCTTATCGTTTAAGGCATCACTACCAGTTTTCTTGCCAAGTTTTTCTTCATCGCCTTCAACGTCAAGAATATCATCAATGATCTGAAAAGTATAGCCTATTGCATCAGCATATTCAGCCATATTCAAAACATCTTTTTCATCTGCATCGGCGCAAACTGCACCTGCTTTTATGGCACCTTTTATCATTGCGGCTGTTTTGTTCATATGAATATACTTCATTTTTTCTTCATCTATTTTTTTGCCGTTTGAACTAACGTCAACCCATTGTCCCGCTACCATACCTTTGACTCCCGCTGCATAAGCAATATGTTTTGCCGCATCAATGGTATTCTTATCTTGACAAGCGTTAATCATAATTTCAAAAGCATAACTTAATAAAGCATCACCTGCAAGAATCGCCATATCTTCGCCAAAAACTTTATGAGAAGTAAGCCTGCCCCTGCGATAATCATCATTATCAAGGGCAGGAAGATCATCATGAATTAGTGAATAAGTATGTATAAACTCAATGGCACAAGCAAAAGGAATTGCTTTATCTATTTTACCTCCAAACAATTCACACGTTGCAAGCAAAAGAGCAGGTCTTAATCTCTTTCCTCCTGCAAAAACACTATAGGACATCGCTTTTTGCATTTCAGAAGGAATTTCTGAATCAGAAAGATATTCTTGCATTTTATCATTAACTAATTCATTATAATAATCAATTTTACTTTTCAGACTATTCTTCATTATATATCTCCATCTTTTCTTCTTTAAAAATTCCATGCTCTTTTTTGAGTACAGTTATTTTTTTGTCATAGCCGTCTAAAAGTTTTTTTGAATGGGAAATAAGTTTAACGCCTTGTTCAAACACAGCAATCGCTTTATCCAGCGATAATTCGTTATTTTCAAGTTTATCTACGGTATTTTCCAAATTTCTCATTGCTTCTTCCAATGACATTTCTTCAATATTTTTCATTTATGCACCTCTGCCTTAATTTCACCTTTACTTAAAGTAATTGAAATTTCATCGCCTTCATTAACCTGACTACTGTTCTTTATAATTTTTCCGTTAGAGTCATGAACAACAGAATAACCTCTTCCAAGAACTTTTAACGGACTTAATGCATCAAGTTTTGCCGAAAGTTCCTTTAAATCATGTTCTTGTTCTTCAATATTCAAAGAATCAAATAAACGTAATTGTAGAATTTCAAGTTTATGATAAAAGCGATCTATTAAAGTTTTTGGGTCTTCAAAAGAATAAGAATATTCTTGGATTTTATTTTTATATCTATCAAATAATTTATCAATATATTTCGAAATATTTCTTTCAAAATAATCAATTTCCTCAACTAAATCATAGTAATCAAAAACCGCTAATTCTGCTGCCGCAGACGGTGTAGGAGCCCGAAGATCTGCAACAAAATCAGAAATTGTAAAATCAGTTTCATGACCTACAGCAGATATAATCGGTGTTTTGCATTGAAAAATACAACGAGCAACGTTTTCATCGTTAAAACACCACAGATCTTCTATAGATCCACCGCCTCTGCCAACAATTATAACGTCAATATCGTTTCGTTCATCAAGTGCCGCCAATCCAGCACATATAGACCTTGGTGCATCTTCCCCCTGAACGCTGACAGGTGCAAGTAATATTTCAATATTAGGACATCGACGCGTTGAAACGTTTACAATATCTCTAAAAACTGCTCCCGTAGGTGACGTAACAACACCGATTTTTTTTACATATTTAGGTATCGGTTTTTTATATTGACTATCAAACAGTCCTTCTTCGTAAAGTTTTTTCTTTAAAAGTTCAAATTGGTAATGCAAATCACCAATGCCGCTTTGAGAAACATAATAAACATTTAACTGATATTGTCCATCACGTTCAAAAATTGTTACTGAACCGCGAACGCGAACCTTTGCGCCATCTTTAAGGTCTTTACTTGCATATAAAGAATACGGTTTAAAAAAGGCGCACCTTACGGCTGCGCCCTCATCTTTAAGCGTAAAATATATATGTCCTGAAGAATGTTTTTTATATCCTGAAATTTCTCCGATAACTTCAATATTACTTATTATCGGATCATTTGAAACTAAATTCTTAACATATTTATTTAACTCAGTAACGTTCATAAAAGACCGGCTGCCTTAACAGTATTATACATTAACATAGCACGAGTCATAGGTCCTGTTCCGCCGGGATTTGGCGTAATAGCAAAGGCTTTTTTTGAAACATTTTCAAAATCAACGTCACCAACCTGCTTACCGTCAATTCTGCTAATTCCAATATCAATTACAACTGCGCCTTCTTTAACCATGTCCTCTGTAATCATATGCGCTTTTCCAACTGCACAAACAAGTATGTCCGCTTTCTTTGTGATTTCAGGAAGATTCTGTGTTTTGGAATGGCAAACCGTAACCGTTGCGCCTTCATTCAATAACAGAAGAGCCATAGGTTTTCCAACGTTATTACTTCTGCCAACTACAACGGCATTCTTACCCGTAATCTCAATTCCGCTTGATTTGATAAGTTCGAGTGCACCTGCAGGTGTGCATGAAACAAAACAATCCTTATCATTCATAAGAACTCCGCCAACGTTAATTTTTGAGAAACCGTCAACATCTTTTTCGGGAGAAATAGCGCGAACAACTGCCGCTTCGTCAAGACCATTGGGCAATGGAAACTGAACAAGAATTCCATGAACGTTATCGTCTTTGTTAAGTTTATCAATAAGCGTCATAAGTTCTTCTTGGGTTGTAGTTTCCGGAAGTTTATATTCCAAAGACTCAATTCCAACTTCATGGCAATCATTTGTTTTATTTCTGACATAAATACAGCTTGCAGGATCTTCTCCAACAAGAATCACTGCTAATTTAACTTTTTTATCTGTCTTTTGAATTTTTAACTTTAAATCTTCTTTTATAGCTTTTGATAAAGCCTTTCCGTCAAGTAACATATATTAACCTCTTGATAAGTATTTTTTTCTTCCCAAAAGAGCAACGCCAACCGCATTGTCAGAACTAAATTCAACTGATGAAAACTTCAAATTTAGGTTCATTCCTCTTTTTTCAAGATAAATAGGTAAATATTTGCGAAGATATTCGCTTGATGAAACACCGCCCGCCATAAGCACATCACTTATACCGGCATAATATGCCGCTCCACCAACCATTTTGGCAAGTGTTCTTGCGATAGAAGACATTATTCCTTCGCACACAGCATCAATATTTGTTCCGTTTTCATATTCACGAATAGCCGCCGCTTCTGTTCCTGAAAAATTACAAGCATCAAAAGATGCACTTATAGGCAAAACGATCTTTGGTCCCGAATACAAGCACGCACGTTTGTCAACTTCTTTGCCTGCAGGAAAACCAAGTTCCATTTTCACACCGAGTCTGTCGATCAACTGACCTGCATTTATATCTTTTGTTGCCGCAATTATTTTTGCCTTATATTCATTTTCCGTTTCTTTTACTAGCAAAACTTCAGTAGTTCCGCCGGAAAGATGAACGGCACAAAAAGTATCTTTTGGCATTTCAACACCATATGTTGCTGCCTGAATATGCCCTTGCTGGTGATCTGTTGCAAAAAGCGGTACATCAAGACTCATTGCAATACTTTCAGCAAGCCTTCTTCCTGCAAAAAATACCGGCATATAAGAATTGCCAAGACCTCTTGGTTGTGTGCTTACACAAACAGCCGTTATATCTTTAGGATTTATATTTTCTAAAAGTTCTTTATATAATTCAGGAAAATTATTTATATGTTTAAAAAATGCTTCACTTTGTCTTAATCCTCTCTCGCCTTCAGCAACAGAAAGCAAACGGCGTTTTTGGGCAATAAGATTTCCATCACCATCTACAGCCGCAACAGAGGTAGTGTAGCAACTTGTATCAATACCTAAAAAAATCATAAGCTTCTGACGTATGCTCCCAAAATTCCATTTATGAATGCAGGTCCTTCATCCGATGAGTATTTTTTTGCTAACTCAACGGCTTCATTGATCGCTGTTCCGGTATTAACATCTTCACGATAAAGAATCTCACAAAGTGCTAAACGTAAAATAGAAACGTCAACCCTATTCATGCGTTCAATCGTCCAGCCTTTTGCAAAAGAAGAAATTATTTTGTCAATTTCACTTTGATTCTCTTTTGTGTTTACTCTTATCCAATCAATGTAAGAAATGTTCTCTTCACTTATCTCTTTCCAATTAATTTCTTCTTCAAACAAGAGTCCCAGCATATCAAGAGCCGTACTTGTCCCAAACATATCTTCAAACAACAATTTAAAAGCAATTTCTCGTGCCCTGCTTCTGGGATTACTACTTTTTGACATTTTATCCTCCAATAGTATTTACAAAAGAGCGAGTTTTTTCCCGCCCTTTATAATTTATTTTGATTTTTGATTAAGTATTGAGTTATCAACTTGAACTATAATCTTCTTAACCGCAATTCCGCACAATGCTTCAATATCGCTTTTAACACTTTGTTGAACCTGTGCAGAAACTTCGGGGATTACTGAATCAGCATCAAGTGCAATTTTTACTGCAATATTTGCACCGTCATCTGCCATAGACGTTTTTACTTTCAATTCACGAACCGCCCCATTTTTCTTAACTGCTTTTGATGCAAGTTCGTTTATTGTATCAAGATTTATGTAGATCCCACCTTCATTGGTGCTGGCTGCAAGTGCAGCGTTCATTTTCTTCTTTCCGCTTGAAACAAACATACTGCGGAAAGATAAAACAAGCAGAATAAGCAAAACAGCAGTAATTGCTATCTTAATGAATATTGAAGAATCAATAAAATCAAAGACGATCGTCAGAATTTCGCTACTCCATACACAAGTACCAATGCACAAAACAAGACCAAAGAAAATAAGTGCCATAAAAATAAGCAATAATCTTTCGCTGATTTTCATATTATAATCCACCTTACTTCTTATCGCTATTTATCTGAACGCCCTGAACGTAAACGTTTACACCGATAACCTTAAGCCCCGTCATGCCCTCAACAGCGCGTTTGATACTCTTTTGAATTTCAAGAGCAACTTCGGAAATAATTGAGCCGTAAACAACAATTATGTTAATATCAATAGTTACCTCTTCACCTGAAATGTTTGCTTTAATACCTTTGCTGAGATCCTTTCTTCCAAGAAGTTCCCCAATGCCGCTTTTTAAATCACCGCTCATACCGGCAACACCTTGGATTTCAGATGCTGCAAGACCGGATATTATAGCAATAACATCTTCGGAATATGAAATTGAACCACCTGAATCAGGTCTTGTAATAATTCCTTTATTTTCAGACATAGTAATATACCTCCAGTATTTTCTTTTATATATTATATCACTTGGTACACTTTTTTTCAATACTTTTTTTACTTTCTTTAACAATATTTTGTTTAAATAAATTTTTGAATATTTTGGGTAATTTTATACATATAACTTTCATATCAAATTCTCCTATCTGCACAAATAAAATCCTGCCGCAATAAGACACGCACCAAGCATAATCAGCCACATATACAACGGTATATTAAAAATTATAAAAGTAATTCCTGCCAATATACAAATCAGCCCCATAATGTTAAATCTAAAAAACAGTTTTCTCATAAAAAAACCTCCTTTTGTATAATATACAAAGGAGGAAGAATTGGTTACATATTGTTTCTTAAATTTTCAATTGCTTTTGATGGATCAGGTGACGAAAAAACACTGCTTCCGGCAACAAGAACGTTTGCTCCTGCTTTTTTAATTGCCGGAGCATTTTCTTCATTTACACCGCCGTCAATTTCAAGAAGAATATCTCTATCACCTATAATTCTTTTTGCTTCGCGAAGTTTTTCTAATGAAGAAGGTATAAATTTTTGTCCGCCAAATCCTGGGTTAACAGACATCAAAAGAACCATATCCACCATATCAACAAGATATTTTAATGATTCTAACGATGTTCCCGGATTATAAACAATTCCTGCTTTAACACCTTTTGAGCGTATATAACCCAGTGTGCGATGCGGATGAGGAGATGCTTCGTAATGAATTGTAATATAATCAGCACCTGCATCAATAAAATTATCAATGTACCTTTCCGGTTTCTCAATCATAAGATGGACATCCAAAGGTTTTTTAGTATGTTTTCTGAAAGCTTTGATCATATCGGGACCAAAGGAAATATTTGGAACAAACATACCATCCATAACGTCACAATGAATCATGTCAGCCCCACATTTGTCAATAAATTCAACTTGATTTCCCATTTGTGAAAAATCAGCCGCTAAAATACTGGGTGCAATTTTAATCATATCTTCTCCTCCATTTTTCTTTAACTTCTATAAAAAGCTCTTTGTATCGTTCGTAGCGTTCCGGTGAGATTATTTTTTCTTCAACCGCATGTTTAACAGCGCAATCAGGCTCATTTATATGATTACATCCGTTAAACCGACAGTTTTCTGCGAAATTCTCATATTCAAAATACAGTTGTTTGAAATCTTCTTCAGATAATTCAGGTGCTTCAAGCAAAGAAAAACCCGGAGTATCAGCAAGCCATTTATTCTCTCCAAACAAAACAAGTTCAGAATGGCGTGTAGTATGTTTTCCTCTTTCTGTTTTCTTGCTCAAGCCACCTGTTTCAAACTTTTTCTTGCCTAACAATAAGTTGGTAAGTGATGATTTTCCAACGGCAGACTGTCCGCAAAAACACGTTATTCCGGGATCAATTGCATCGCGAAGTTCATCAACACCATCATTTGTTTCTGTGCTTGTAATAAATGCCCTTATTTTGCTTTTAACAAACTGATCTTTAAGTTCTTGCGCTGCAGAATAATCGTAATCACTTTTATTTATGCAAATAATGGGTTCAATACCAAACATTCTGCAATAACAAACAAGATAATCGACAAGTTTAAGATCCGGATTAGGTTTTTTAACTGCAAGCGTTATGAGCAAAGTCTTAACATTGGCAACGGGCGGTCTTTTTAATGAATTTTTTCTTTCAAGTATTTCTGTTATATAATTTTTTTCACCGTCCCGTTCAGAAAACTTTAATTTAACATAATCACCTACAAGAGGTGTAATGTTTTGATTTCTAAACTTTCCTGCAGCATAAGCACTATAAACTTTACCATCATAAAGTACGTCGTAAACACCGGCAACACACTTGATAATCATACCTGAATCAGCCATAGTTTACCCCTTCGGAAAGTTTTGCAGAAATAGTCTTTTTATCTACTAACTGGTTATCTACATACAACTCAAAAATGTAACTTTCAGAACGTTCACCGGGATAATCACAAAATACGCTGCTTGTTGCAGTATAAGTAAATTCATCAACAAGATCGCCTGAAGATGTATATACGATCAAAAGGAAATCTTTAGCATCCCCATCAGGAGTTTCAAATTCATATATACATTTATAAGTCTTTTTTACAACGTTGATATTAAAATCAAGTTGTGGCATTGGCGCATCATCTGTAATTACGTGATTAATTTCCATACCGCCTTCAAGGCTTTGCCAACTTACGCCTTGCGTAGAGTTGCTTGAAACGGCTACTTCTTTAATACTTCCCACTTTAAATCCTGCCGCCGTTATTTTAGCTTTAATGGCATCAAGATCTGTCATTCCCATTATATCGGGAACAATAAGTTTTTTTGACGAATTATCAACGACAGTTAAGGTGATTGTATCTCCTACTCTTACTTTTCCGGTAAGATTGCTTTGTGCAACAACCGTTCCTGTTTCCTTTTCACTGTTCTGCACATTTATAACTTTTACCAATATACCTTGATCGTTTAATACTTTTTCAGCTTCGGATATTGACATTCCTATCGTGTTCTGCGCCATAATTTGCTCGCCGCCACGGCTTATATATATTACAATTTCAGTATTAACCTCAACAAACTCTCCTCCTGCAGGTTCAGTCTTTATAACATTACCCTGGGATACGTCATTTGAATCAGCATACTCATAATCAAATTTAGAAAACGAAGCCTGATGTAAGAGTGCAACTGCTTCTTCTTTTGAATAACCGCTTACTAACGGCACAGTATTTTGCGGATATTCCTTTTCTTCAGGAATCATCAGCGGAATAAATTTAATTGCTAAAATAACAGCAATAACTAAAACAATCAAACTGAGCAAAAGAACAAAATATCCGCCAACTTTAGGTCTTCTTGACTTTTTACGTTTAGAAGTGCGACTGATTCTCTTTCTTTTGTTTTCAGAATCATCTTCCGTTTCGGGAACAACGAAAGATTTTAATTGTGAACTTGGTGTTTCTTCTTCAGGTTCAAAATTATCTCTTCCTTGTAACGTTTCCGCCTTAACAACCGAAAAGCCATCAGGATTAGCAACGTATAAAAGCAAATCTTCTCTTAATTCAGATGCAGTCTGATATCTGTTTTCAGGATCTTTTTGTATACACTTTACAATAATATCATTTATACCCGAAGTAATTTCAGGGTTAACACTTTGCGGTGGTTCGGGTATCTGATTGACGTGACGCATGGCAATTGAAACCGCTTCAGTTCCTTCAAAAGGAACCTTGCCGGTAAACATCTCATACAAAAGAATACCAAAAGAATATATATCGCTTCGATTATCCACTTGAGCGCCACGTGCTTGTTCAGGTGATAAATAGTGAACGCTGCCAACAACATCTTTACCGGCCATTGTTCTTGTTGTCTGACTTGTCATTCTTGCAATGCCAAAGTCAACGATCTTTACCGTTCCGTCATTTGACACAATAACGTTCTGTGGCTTTATATCACGATGAATTATATCTTTTCTATGAGCGTGTTCTATACCTGCCGCTATCTGTAGAGCATAATCCACCGCTTTTTGCGTTGTAAGTTTTCCTTCAGATATAATATCTTTTAGAGTAAGTCCATCAATAAATTCTGTAACCATATACAAAGAATCATTCCACTGACCTACACCGAAAATTCTTCTTATATTTCTATGAGACATTTTTGAAAGCGCTTCTGCTTCAAGATAAAAATGTCTTTCATTTTCTTTAACGTTATCGAGTTCTTCGCGAATAATTTTTATTGCAACAATTTTTTCATCAGCCAACCGTTGTGCTTTATAAACAATACTTGTGCCGCCGCTGCCGATTTTTGATATTATCTGATATTTTCCGTCAATTATATCGTTGACCATAAATATTTTTCTCCTCAATCGTTAGATATAAGAACCGCTGTAATATTATCTCTGCCACCGGCATTGTTTGCCGATTCAATCAATTCATTGACTGCGTTTTCGCAATCAGAACTTTCGTTAATTATTTTACTGATCTCCGAGGCATGGACCATACCGGTCAGACCGTCGCTTGCCAATAAAATCTTATCGCCTTTTTTCCATTTTTTAACAAAAACATCGACGTTGACAAATTTTGCAACACCTATTGCCCTTGTTATAAGATTTTTATTAGGATGATTTTCTGCTTCATCAACAGTAAGCATTCCTTTATCGACCATTTCCTGAACAAAAGAATGATCTATACTTATCTGTTCAAGATTGTTTTCTGTAACAATATAGCATCTGCTATCACCTACATTGGCTACAAAAACTTGATCATTTTTTATTACGGCGCAAACCATAGTCGTTCCCATGCTTGCATAGTTTTCATCTGAACGCGCCGTTTCAAACACTACTTTGTTTGCTGAATTCAATGCTTTTCTTAAAAGAATAGCAACATCATTTTCTTTGTAAAAATTTTCATTAAGATATACTGCGGCACTTGAAACTGCAAGACAACTTGCAACTTCCCCTGCATTTTCGCCGCCCATTCCGTCTGCAACAATAAAAAAAGTTTTATCATCAGTATCTTGTGGAACGTGAAAAAAATCTTCATTACTTCCGCGAACCATTCCTTTGTTACTTAAACCGAAGTATTGCACTACAAATCCTCCTTTTTTAAGTAGCTTCTTCTTAACTGACCGCATGCCCCTGATATATCCGCGCCCATTTCACGGCGAACCGTAACCGATACACCAAGATCTTCAAGAATGCTTTTAAAAGTTTTAACCCGTGATTGGTCAGAACCGTTTAATCCGCTTTCATCAACTGAATTTAAAGGAATAAGATTTATATGACATTGCATTCCTTTTGTAAGTTTAGAAAGTTTCATTGCACATTCTTTTGTATCGTTGACTCCCGAAATAAGCGCATATTCAAAAACAACACGCCTTCCTGTTTTTTTAACATATTCACGCATTGCATCTATTGTATCTTTTAACTTATATGCTTTTGAAATCGGCATAATTGTTTTTCTTAATTCATCATCTGGCGCGTGTAAAGATAATGATAAAGTTATGCCGAGTTTTTCTTTTGCAAGTTCATATATTTTTGGAACAATCCCACAAGTGGATAAAGATATATTTCGCATTGAAATATTTAATCCTTCTTTACTTGTAACAAGTTTTAAAAATTTCAAAACGTTATCATAGTTATCAAGTGGTTCTCCGCTGCCCATAAGAACTATATTCGCAACACCGCGAGTTTCATCATCTAAATTATCGCGATTTGCCGCAATAACTTGTCCAAGAATCTCTCCTGCAGAAAGATTTCTTACCAAACCACCAATTGTAGAAGCGCAAAAAGCACATCCCATTCTGCATCCAACCTGAGTTGAAACACACAAAGTGTTTCCGTACTTATATTTCATAAGTACACCTTCAATTATGTTTCCGTCTTCAAGTTTATATAAGTATTTTATTGTACCATCAAGTTTTGAAATGAACTTTTCATAAATTTCAACACCGCCAACAGAAAAACCGTTTTCTTTAAAATAGCTTTTCAAATCTTTTGGTATATTGATCTCTTCAATTTTCTTACCTGCCTGAAGACCTTGATATAACTGTTGCGCTCTGTATTTTGGTTGACCGCAATTCAGAATAACTTCAGTAATTTCTTCAAAGCATAAATCTAAAAGTTTCAAATTCTTTTCATCCTTGCAATAAAAAATCCGTCAGTTTTATCTTTGTGCGGATAAAACTGAATATATCCGTTTTCGGTATTATGATTCAAATCAATTTTTTCCGATAAAAGTCCTTTTAAAGAACATAAGACAAAATTTTTGTTATTATTGAGAAAGTCATTGATAATATCAATATTTTCTTGTTTTCTAACGGTACATGTGCTGTAAACAAGAATTCCGTCTTTTTTTACAACTTCAGAAGCGTTTTGAAGAATTTTCTTTTGCATTTTTTGAAGTTCTGAAAAACCTTCTGCCGTTGCAGTATTCTTGATTTCAGGTTTTTGTCCGACAACACCCATTCCGCTACACGGTGCATCAACAAGAACTTTATCAAACATATTTCCTGAAAGTTTATCGGTCATATCAAAAGTTGCAGTTTCAACAATATCCTCATAACCGCAACGGGCAACGTTGTTTTTTATAAGTTGTACACGGTGTTCGTGCTTATCAAAAGCAACAACTTTGCCTTTTTTTAAAAGCGATGCTATATAAACAGTTTTTCCACCCGGCGCAGCACAACAGTCAAGTATTTTATCGTTTTCCTGCGGAGAAAGCGCTTTTACTGCCGCCATTGAGGCTTCGCTTTGCACGGAACAAACTCCGTTTTCAAGCATCTTTGGCATACCCGAAAGATAAAAACAATCGTCAAAATAAATACTGTCTGTTCCTGAAAGCTTATTTTTAATAGTTTCTGTATCCGCTTTATTCTGATCAACTCTAATGCACGTGTTATGATTTTCTTCAACAGAAAAGAGTTTTTCACTTTCATCAAAGCCTATTGTTTCTATCATTTCTTTGACGAAAAATTCAGGAAAACTGTATTTATATGAAAGATATTTAATTTTATCATCAGGATATTTGATACTGTCTTTATTTCTTGAAATATTACGTAAAACTCCGTTTATAAAGCCTTTTAACATGCCTTTTCCAATAGACTGAGCAATATCAACGCTTGTAGATACAGCAGCACTATCGGGAACTTTATCCATATAAAGAATTTGATACAATCCCATTCTGAGGATTGTTTTTATTTTGGAGTTTACTTTTCCTTTTGTATAAAGGGAAATAATATAATCAATATTTATAAGTTTATCAAGTGTCCCGTAAACGAGAGCGCATATAAACGCTTTATCCCGTTGATCAAAGCCACTCAATGAATTTTTGAGAGTAAGATTGGCATATTTTTTATTTTGAATAATATCATCAAGCAAAGTAAATGCCTGAATTCTTGCATGATCATAATTCATTTGTAAATTTATCTGCCTTTAATTTATTTCCCACAAAGAAAGTTTTTGAATCCATTGCCTTTTTACCGGGAAGTTGGAGTGTATTTATCAAAACAACACCGTCTCCCGTAGCAACTTTAAGTCCTTTTTTACTATCAGCACTAACAATAGCACCGGGAGACAAAATTGTTTTTTCATCAGTCAAAGAAACTGAATAAATTTTAACAATATCATCTGCACATTTTGTCCATGCAACGGGCCATGGATTAAGCCCTCTTACAAGATTTTTAATTTCTTGAGACGTCTTTGAAAAATCAATTTGCCCCATAGCTTTGTCAAGCATGGGAAAATGAGTTGCTTCACTACTGTTCTGCGGTGTTCTCTTTATACTTCCGCTTTCAACGAGTTTTATTGTGTCAAGAAGTGTTTCCGCACCGAGAACTGCCAATCTGTCAAACAATTCGCCTGCAGTTTCATCTTCGCCGATCTTAATTTCTTTTTGAAGGATGATATCTCCGCAATCAACGCCTACATCAGTAAACATAGTTGTAATGCCAGTTGTCTTTTCACCATTTATAACTGCCCATTGAATTGGAGAAGAACCTCTATACTTGGGCAACAGAGAACCGTGAACGTTAATACAACCTAAAGGTGCAGATTCAAGATTTTCCTTTGATAAGATCTGCCCGAATGCCGCAGTAATCATAAGATCGGGTTTAAGGTCTTTCAATATTCTCGCATTTTCTTCGGTTCTTATTTTTTCAGGCTGAAAAACGGGAATATTCTGAGAAAGAGCATACTCTTTCACAGGAGAAAACTGAACCTTATTCCCCCTGCCTTTAGGTCTGTCAGGCTGAGTAAAAACTGCTTTAACATTATATCCGTTTTCAACCAATGCTTTTAACGAAGGTACGGCAAAATCAGGTGTGCCAAGAAAAACAATATCAATCATCTCTGCCACATCCGCTTGCTTTATCTGTAAACAAAATACCGTCAAGATGATCCGTCTCATGACAGAAAATTGTTGCAACAAAATCTTGCGCTTTATATTCCATAAGGTTGCCTTCGCGGTCATAACCTTGAACAGTAACTTTTTTAGGTCTGTCAACATGGCCGCGCACACCGGGCACACTTAAACAACCTTCAAGACTATCCTGATGTCCGCTTTGTTTTGTGATAACGGGATTTATAAGTTCAAGAATCTCGTCTCCGGTATCAACAATTATAACTCTGCGAAGAATACCTACCTGCGGTGCAGCAAGACCAACGCCTTGAGCGGTAGCAAGAGTTTCTTTCATATCATCAAGAAGAGTAATTATTTTTTCATCAATAACATCAACTTCTCTGCTTTTTTTTCTTAAAAGAGGTTCTGTATCTTTTAAAATATTTCTTATAGCCATAAAAATTCACCTCAAAACAAATTAACGGGGTTTACTTGTATATCGCAATACAAGTCTTTTGCGGCAATACCGTTTATTTCATCAAATATCTTATCTACAATATCATCTAATCCATCAAATTCTTTGAATTTTATTAAAATCTGATGTCTATACATTTCCTGAATTCTACCAATAGGAGCCTGTGAACGTTCGGAATATAAAACTTTATCCTTATACGGCAACAATAGCGTCCTGATTTTATCATAAGCATTAAGTGATCCGTCATAAGCCTTTTCAGCATTTTCAGACACGTACAGAATACGTAATATTCTTGAAAAAGGCGGATACCACATTGCTTTTCTTTGTTCTATTTCTTTTTCAAAAAAAGTCTTATAATCATGATTTTTTGCACATTCAATTACAAAGTGTTGCGGAGAATACGTCTGAACAACAACTTTACCTCGTTGTTCTGCTCTTCCTGCTCTGCCGGAAACTTGTGTAATAAGAGAAAACGTACGTTCACGGCTTTTATAGTCAGGCATTCTGAGCATACCGTCAGCCGCAATTACTCCAACGAGTGTAACATTAGGAAAATCGTGCCCTTTTGCAATCATCTGAGTTCCGATAAGTGCGCTTGCCGAACCATCTGAAAGTTGTTTTAACAGATGATAATGAGCATCTTTTCCACGTGTGGTATCAACATCCATACGAACAGTTTTTTTGTCGGGGAAAAGTTTTAAAAATTCTTCCTCAACTTTTTGTGTTCCTGCGCCGAACTGCTTTATAAACTTGCTTCCGCAGGACGGACATACTTTTGGCATAGGAATCTCATATCCGCAATAATGGCAACGAAGTTTATCAACATTATTATGATACGTTAAAGAAACATCGCAATTTTCGCAAGCAATAGTTTCACCGCATGCCCTACACATAACAAAACTCGAATATCCTCGTCTGTTTAAAAACAGCATGATCTGTTGATTTTTCATAAGGCAATCGCACATTTCCAGATAAAGTTTTTCTGAAAAAATCGTTCTATTGCCTTTAGAAAATTCTTCAGACATGTCCACCACTTCAACGGGTGGCATTTCATGACCGTTTGCGCGCATTGGCATTTCGAGAAGTTTAAACTCGCCGTTTCGCATTTTATAATAGCGCGAAACAGAAGGTGTAGCACTTCCAAGAACAACGGGACAATTATTATATTTTCCTCGCTGAAGAGCTACTTCTATTGCATCATATCGCGGGTGTGTTTCAGAAATATATGAACTTTCATGTTCTTCATCTACAATAATTATACCAATATTTTTTAACGGCGCAAAAATAGCAGACCTTGCGCCGATAACAATATGTGCTTCGCCTGATAAAATACGTTTCCACTCATCAAATTTTTCGCCTGCACCAAGTGCACTGTGAAGAATGGCAACACCATCACCAAGTTTTTTTCTGAAATTAAGCACCATCTGTGGCGTAAGTGAAATTTCAGGAACAAGAACGATGGCTGTTTTGCCGGTAGAAACTATTGTGTTTATTGCCTGCATATAAACTTCTGTTTTACCGCTTCCCGTTACACCGTGCAATAAAAACGGAACAAACGAATCCCTTGAACCGATTATGGTATTAAAAACGTCTTTTTGCCTACGATTAAGTTCAAGCCACGGGGATCTTTCAGGCGCTATATCAAGATACGGTGATCTGACTGCTTCCTGATTATATACTTCAACAGTTCCATCAACAATAAGTTTTTTGAGCGGTTCATAGCAATTGCCGACGATATGATTTAACCGGGATTTTTCCATATCGCCATATTCAAGAAGAACAGATAAAATTCTGTGTGCTTTTGTTCCTGGGCGCAATGATCCCAAAACCAGGTTGGTCTGCTCGGTTGAAGCAGACAGTCTGATCATTTGAATATATTTTGTTTTTACCCTACCGCTTCGAACTTCTGAAGGAATAAACAATCTTAATGCATCAGCCATTGTAGTATGATACTGTTTTTTAATCCAAAAAGCCAATGCGAGTTGTTCATCATTTAATACAGATTCATTATCAAGGCATGAAGAAATCGCTTTAAGTTTATTTTCGGGAACATCTGTTTCATTTATTAAAGCAATTACTATTCCCTCGATATTCCCCTGCCTTCCGAAAGGAACCAAAACTCGCATACCTGCAGAAACATTCAGTTCCGCAGGTATAGTATATGTAAAAATTCTGTCAACGTCTTGATTAAGAACGTCAACTATAACAGAGGCATATCTCATTCTTTACCGGGAACTAAAATATCCTCTTCAAATTCTTCAAGAGCCTGAAGTACGGGTTTAATTTCTTCATTACATTGTTCAAAATCAACGAGCATTCTTGCTCTTTTTGCAACAACTGATGAAAGTGCATATTTGCACGAAACTTTTGCTTCTGTCTTTTTGCTAACCGGTTTATACATAATAAAAATCTCCTTTATTTAATAATCTCATTTATAATATTTTTGTTGCGCAAAACTGAACATCTTTCAGCTTTAATAATTGCTTCAATACATTCTACTGCTCTTTCAACAGTATCATTAACAACAATATAATCGTATTGGGAGGCTCTTTTCATTTCATTTTTAGCCTCATTAAATCTTTCTTCAATAAGTTCAGCACTTTCGCGGCCGCGACCAACAAGACGCTTATGAAGTTCTTCAAGGCTCGGAGGTGAAAGAAAAATCGCAACTCCCTCAGGATATGTATTTTTAACGTTTTGCGCGCCGTTCATTTCTATTTCAAGAATAACGTCATTTCCCTTTTCCAACTGATCAAAAACGTACTTTTTAGGAGTACCGTAATATTTTTCATTATATCCGCAATTGTACTCAAGAAACTCATCATTAGCAATCATATTTTTAAATTCTTCTTTTGTCTTATAAAAATATGTAACACCGTCTGTTTCGCCTTTGCGAATATCGCGCGTTGTTGCAGAGATAGAAACCACAAGGTCGCTATTGCGCTTTTTTAATTCTTCACAAACGGTTCCTTTTCCACAGCCTGACGGACCGCTTATTATTAAAAGCAACCCTTTATTGTTCTTCATTTTCAAAATCTCCTTGTTCTTTAAGCCGCCCCGATATCGTTTCAGGCAATACTGCCGAAAGAATAATTTGTCCATTTTCCATAAAAATTACTGCACGTGTTCTTCTTCCGCAAGTTGCATCAATAGTCTTATCTTTTCCTTCCTGAATTGCCCTTCTGATAGGAGCAGAATCAGGAGAAACTATCGCAATAATTTTGGAAGAAGAAACCATATTGCCAAACCCAATATTTATTAGCCTTGTCATTTTTTCCTCACTTATTCAATATTCTGAATCTGTTCGCGCAACTTTTCAACTTCACCTTTTGCAGTTACAACAAGTTTAGCAATTTCAGCATTAACCGACTTTGAACCAATTGTGTTTATCTCGCGGTTCAATTCCTGAATAAAGAAGTCTAATTTTCTGCCTACAGTCTCTGTTCCGTTTATCATATAATCAAGCATATTTGATATGTGAGTATCTAATCGCACAAGTTCTTCATCGATAGCTATTTTATCGGCATAAATTGCAATTTCCTGATGCAAACGTTGTTCATCAAGTTTATTATCGCCAAGATACTCTTCAAGTCTTTTTTGCAAGCGTGAAGCATAGTCATTAAGATTACCCTGTGATAATTTTTCAATTTCTTTTGAAATATCATGAATATTTTTCAGTTTAAGTTTAAGATCTTCACCAATCTTTTCGCCTTCAATTCTGCGAGTATTATTAAGTGCTTCGCAAGCCTTGTCAAGTGCTTCAAGGATAAGTTTCAAAACTGCTTCATTATCATCATCGCATTGAGTAATAACAAGAACATCAGGCATTCTTGCAACGTCTGAAACGCGCATATTATTTTCAAAACCCATTTCCGAAATTTCTTCAAATGCTTTTGCATATTGGGAAACAAGGGCCCTGTCAACATTAATTATTTTAGAATCTTCACGTGTATTTCTGTAAGTAAGATTTACTTCAACGTGGCCTCTCAAAATATATTTGCCGATAGCTTTTCTTAACTCATCTTCAGCAAACATAAGCACTCTTGGCATACGGATATTTATGTCTAAAAATCTATGGTTCACTGACTTTAATTCAAGTGTAATTTCTCTGCCATCGGAAGCAACCGTAGCGCTCCCGTAACCTGTCATACTATTCAATGTAAAATCCCCCAAATAATTTATTATATTATTCTATCACAAATTACTTCATATTTCAAGTATTTTATACACTAATAAGGCTACGGAATTTTTCCTCATCAATAATTTCAACACCAAGTTTTTTTGCTTTATCAAGTTTGCTTCCCGCATTTTCTCCTGCAACAAGAATACTTGTTTTTTTGCTTACAGAACTCTGAACTTCGCCACCTAACGAAACGATTATATCCCCCGCTTCATCACGCGTCATTGACTGAAGTTTTCCGGTAAGAACAACGCCTTTACCGCTGAAATAACTGTCTATGTTAATTTCCTGTTCTTCTTTAGGTAATACTCCAACTTCAAGGAGTTTATCAATAAGCGAACTGTTTTCAATATTAAAATTCAAAATACAATCTGCAACAATTTCGCCTATATCACCAATCTCAATAAGTTGTTCTCTTGTAGCATTTCTGAAAGCTTCTAACGTTTTAAATTTCTTTGCCAGATCACGTGCCGTTTTTTTACCAACGTTTGAAATACCTATTGCATATATAAATGAAGATAGATCGACATTTTTGCTTTTTTCAAGAGCATCTAAGAGATTAAGTGCTTTTCTTTCTTGCCAACCTTCAAGTCCAATAAGTTCATCAAAAGTAAGTTTATAAAGATCAGATACATCTTGAATATCAAAAACGTCAACAAGTTGATCAGCAGTTTTATCACTTAAGGATTCTATATCCATAGCATCACGAGATGCAAAATGAGCAATTCTTGAAACTATCTGCGGCTTACAAGTATAAGTGTTAGGACAGAATAAAAGCATTCCCTTTTCAACCAAAGGGGTTCCGCACGCAGGGCATATTGTGGGTATTTCGATTTCCGAGCCGTTTTGATTTTCATCAACAACCCCCATAATTTCAGGGATAACATCGTTTGATCTTCTAACCCATACGTCAACATTTAACTTAACTTTTTTACGATCAATATCCCACTTATTATTGAGTGTCGCTCTTTTTACAGTCGCACCGCCAATATCAACGGGTTCAAGGCATGCTGTTGGTGTAACTTTTCCCGTTCTTCCCACATCCCATATAACGTCAACAAGTTTTGTAGGCACTTCTTCTGCAAAAAACTTATAAGCAATGGCCCATCTTGGAAATTTATCTGTATATCCCAAAAATTCACGCATCTTTAGATCAGTTACTTTAATGACCATACCATCTATCTGGAAATCAAGTTGCTGTCGCGTTTTTTCTGCTTCGTTTATAGCATCAATGACTTCTTTCATATTTGAAAATGTTTTAAAGAAACTGTTTATCGGAAGTTTTTGTTCTTTTAAAAACTTCATACTTTCTTCGCTGTTATTAAAACTTTTTCCTTCAATAATTCCAATATTATAAAGAAAAATATCAAGTTTTCGGCTTGCAGTTACAGAGGGATCAAGATTTCTTAATGCACCTGCTGCAGCATTTCGAGGATTTTTTAACGGTTCAGATGCTGTTTCATTATATTTATCGAAAACAGACTTCTTCATTATTCCTTCGCCTTGAACCTGAAGTTTGCCTGAAAAAGGAATGGTCAAAGGCAATGAACGAATAGTTTTTGCCTGAGCAAAAATACGTTCTCCCTCAATACCGTTTCCTCGGGTAACAGCATCGGTCAGAACACCGTTTTCATAAGTTACATTTACGGTAAGACCGTCAAATTTATATTCAAGTGAAAAGGTAGGTGCTTCTTCAAAAGCATCTTTCAATCTTGAAACAACCTTTTCTTCCCATGCATATAATTCATCAAAGGATTGTGCCTTATCCATGCTCCAAAGTCTTGTTTCATGAACAACGCTTTCAAAAGTTTTTATAGGATCTCCGCCAACTTTTTTTGTTGGTGAATCTTCAAGAACGATCCCCGTCTGTTCTTCAAGTTTTCTTAATTGGGAATATAACTTGTCCCATTCGTCATCGCTTGCAATAGGATCATCAAGAACGTAATAATGATAATTATATAAATTTAATTTTTCAACAATTTTTTTCATTTCATCCATGCTATTCACCAACAATCTCAAGATTTGCCTGTGCCGCAACAAGATTTTTTATTCCGTTATTATCAAAAGCAACGGCTACCATTGTTTTTTCTCCACTGCCTGAGACAGAAATGATCTTTCCAATGCCGAACCTGCGGTGTTTTACAGTCATAGCAACACGCCATTCGTTACTGCTCTTCACTTTTTGAGTATTATAATTGAGCGTTCCCATATTAACGTTATTTGTTGAAGAAGAAATTTTGCTCACCGTTCTGACTGTTTCTGTTTTAGAAGAAATGAAATCATTCCCCCAATCATCATCAAATCTTGACGATGAATATTCCTGCCTGCGTGCGATCGGTTTTGGCAAAAGCGTTTCTGTGCGATTTTTTGGAAGTTCCTCAATAAAACGAGACGGAGGATTTGCACGAGTTTCTCCAAATTGAAAACGAACAGTTGCATAAGTAAGATAGAGTTTTTTCATTGCACGTGTTATGCCTACGTAGCACAAACGTCTCTCTTCCTCAAGTTCGCTTTTTTCATCCATTGCTCTTGAAAGCGGGAACAATCCTTCTTCCATGCCAATCATAAAAACTGTATCAAATTCAAGACCTTTTGCCGAGTGCAAAGTCATCAACGTAACCTTACCGTTATTTGAACCAAAAAAGTCATTTTCACTCGGTTCAGATACAAGCGCAATATTTACAAGATAGTCCTGAAGAGTCGCATCCGGATTATCATCAAAATATGTTTTTGAAGCATTAGAAAGTTCTTCAAGGTTGTTAAGTCTATCTTTAGCTTCATCGCTTTTATCCTGACGGTACATTTCCATCAAACCGGTTTTATCAAGCATAAAGTCAACAAACTCTTTAGGTTCCATTAGCAAACTATTTGTCATAAGTTCATCAATAAGAACAGAAAAAGCAGAGATTTTACTCCGAATTCTTCCCGAAAATTCAGATGGATCAGTTGAAAGAATTGCACCGAGCATACTATCGTTTGTTTCAAAGGCTTTGTTCGAAACTTCTGATAATGCAGAATCGCCAAGTCCGCGCTTTGGAACATTGATAATTCTTCTTAAAGCAACTTCATCATCAGGATTGGTAAGAATTCTCAAATATGCCACCGCATCTTTAACTTCTTTTCTTCCATAGAACGGTTGTCCACCATAAACAGAATATGGTATACCGCTACCTAAAAGCATTTCTTCTATAACTCGCGATTGACTGTTTGTTCTGTAAAGAACTGCAAAATCATTATAGGATGCACCGTTTTTATAAGCTTCAGTTATTTCAGAAATAACAAAATATGCTTCAGAACGGCCATCTGAAAGTTCTTCTACTCTTATTTTTGATCCGTCACCCTTATCAGACCACAAATGTTTCTGTTTTCTTGAATCGTTATTTGCAATGACTGCATTGGCAGTTTCAAGTATATTATTTGTAGAACGGTAATTCTGTTCAAGTTTTATTACAGTGGAATTTTCGAAATCTTTTTCAAATTCAAGAATATTTCTGATATCTGCGCCACGCCAACCGTATATACTCTGGTCATCATCACCAACAACACAAATATTATTCCAATAAGAAGTAAGTTGGCGAATAAGCCTATACTGAACCATATTTGTATCCTGATATTCGTCAACGTGAATATATTTAAAACGCTTTGCATATTTCTCTAAAATTTCAGGAAATTTATGAAAGAGAACAACTGTTTTAATTAAAAGATCATCAAAATCAAGAGCATTTGCTTTACGCATTTTTTCCTCATAAGTAGCATAAACTTCAGCAAAAAGTTCTTCTCGGGAGTTTGCTGCAAGTTGCTTTAACTTATTAGGACCTTCCATTTTATTTTTTGCATCGCTTATCACAAACAAAAAATCTTTTGCAGGATATTCTTTGGGTGAAAGTTCTTTTTGTGCAATGATTTCTGAAATAAGTTTTTTCTGATCGTCATCATCATATATAGTAAAATCTTTTGAATAACCTAATGCTTCAATCTCTCGATGTAAAATTCTTACACACATTGAGTGAAAGGTAGAAACCCACACATCAGCACTTCCGCAAATACTTTCGACTCTTTCTTTCATTTCCTTTGCGGCTTTATTAGTGAAAGTAATCGCAAGAATATTCCACGGTGACACTTTTTTATCTATAATTAAATGCGCAATACGATGTGTTAAAACCCGTGTTTTTCCACTACCTGCACCTGCCAATATCAGTACAGGTCCTTCGGTTGTAACTGCGGCTTTTTTCTGTTCAGGATTTAATTTTGCTCTTTCAATAAATAATTCTCCCACAATAAACTCTCCCATTGCATAGTTGGTTATATTATAACACAATAAAAGCAAAAAGTCATCAATAAAACTAACAAAAACTTTATTCTAAGCATACTATATATTAGAAATTTTTAGGAGGTTATATATGAAGTTAAAAATTATTTCCGTACTTATGTTCGCAATCATGATTTTCTCTTGCTTTTCAGGTTGTAAAGAAAACCAATCTTCAGTACTTAAAGTAAACGAGGTTACCCATTCTATTTTTTACGCTCCATTTTATGCCGCAATTGAATTAGGATTTTTCGAAGAAAAAGGAATCTCAATTGAATTAACAAACGGTGGCGGCAGCGATAAATCAATGACCGCTTTAATTACCGGTCAGGCAGATATTGGATTTATGGGACCTGAAACTGCCGTTTACGTTTACAATGAAGGCCAGGAAGATTATCCTGTAGTAATTGCACAGGTTACTCAACGTGATGGTTCATTCCTTGTTGGTAAGGCGCCGGATACAGAATTTTCGTGGGATAAACTGAAAGGTAAATCAATTATCGGCGGTAGAACCGGTGGTATGCCCGAAATGACATTAGAATATGCTTTAAGAAAAAACGGTCTTGAACCTAACGTTGATCTAACTGTCAGAACAGACGTAAGTTTTGATCTGATGGGCGGCGCATTTATGTCAGGCGAAGATCAATACGTTGCTTTATTTGAGCCAAGTGCTTCCACTATGGAAATGGCTGGCGAAGGCTTTATTATAACGTCAATAGGCGCTGAAACCGATTATGTTGCTTATACTGCAATGATGGTAACACAAAGTTTCAGAGATAAAAACCCTGATCTAATCCAAAAATTTGTTGATGCACTCTATAAAGGTCAACAATGGGTTGCAAACCACTCACCAAAAGAAATTGCCGAAGCAATTGCTCCCGCTTTTCCTGATAGTGATATAGAACTTATAGTAAATGTTGTTGAAAATTACAAAAAAATTGACGCATGGAAAACTGATCCCACGTGTAAAGAAGCGGACTTTAATCAACTTATAAAAGTTATTACTGATGCCGGAATTGAAGTTAAGAATGCAGATTATAACAAAATAGTTGATAATAGTTTTGCTGAGAAAGTGAAATAATCAAAAAAAGGCGATTTTATCGCCTTTAATTTTTTTAACATATTGACATAATTTTTTATACATATTATAATATCTGAAAGTTATTAGAAAAGGAGAAATACAAAATGAAAAGAAGTGAAGTAAACAAATTAATGAGAGAAAATCTTGAATTTATCAATGAGATGAAATTCAATTTACCTCCCTTTGCATTCTTCACACCTGAAGAATGGAAAGAAAAAGGACACGAATATGACGAAATCAGAAATCACATGCTCGGTTGGGATATTACAGATTACGGTTTAGGTGATTATGAAAAAGTAGGTCTTTTCCTTTTCACCATCCGCAACGGTTCTCTTTCAGAGCCCGACTGCAAAAAAACATATGCAGAAAAACTTCTGATTTCAGATGAAAATCAAGTTTGCCCTATGCACTTTCATTGGAACAAAATGGAAGATATAATTAATCGCGGTGGCGGAAACCTTATCGTTCAGGTATATAATTGTGCTGAAGACGAATCCTTAGCAGATACTCCCGTTACTGTTACAAGTGACGGTCATGTTTACACAGTCCCTGCAGGCACAAAACTTTGTTTAAAACCCGGTCAGAGTATTACTCTTCCTCCCTATCAGTATCACGCATTCTGGGCGGAAGAAGGCTTTGGAAAAGTTCTCATCGGTGAAGTTTCAATGGTAAATGACGATAATACTGATAATCGTTTCTATGAGCCAATGGGCCGTTTCCCCAAGATTGAAGAAGATGAAGAACCCATGTATCTTCTTTGCAATGAATATCCGGAAGCAAAATAAGGTGACTATATGAAATTAACAGTATTTGGCGAAATTTTGTGGGATATTTTTGGTGATGAAAAGAAAATCGGCGGCGCACCGTTTAATTTTGGCGCACACTGCAAAAAGCTCGGACTCGAAGTTGACGTTGTTTCTGCCGTCGGTGATGATGAACTTGGTATTGAGGCCGTTGAAGCCGCAAAATCACTAGGTGTAAACGTAAAAAATATCCAGACAGTTCCCTTTGAAACAGGTCATTGCCTCGTCACACTTAATAACGGCACACCAACTTATAATCTTGTTCAGAACGTCGCTTACGATAATATTCCGATTCCCGATAAAAATTGCTTTAATGCCGATGCTTTTTATTTTGGCACCCTGGCACAGCGTGCAGAAAATTCGCAAAAAACTCTTCATGAGCTTTTAAACGGCAATTATAAAGAAATTTTCTTTGATATCAATATTAGGCAACATTATTACTCGTCGGAAATGATTGATGAATCATTAAAAAAGACAACGATATTTAAGATTTCAAGGGAAGAAATTAACGTTTTAGGTATTGACGGAACTCCCGAAGAAATCTGCAATGCTTTAGCCGAAAAATATAAAAATCTTAAGTTAATTCTTGTTACTCTTGATAAAGACGGCTCATTCTTATATGAAACATCAACAAAAAAAATTACCTATTCGCCTAAACCGACATCAAAAGTTGTTTCCACTGTTGGTGCAGGCGATTCTTTCTCTGCTTGTTTCTTATCAAACTATCTTAATAAAATCCCGGCAGAAGAATGTCTTATCCGCGCAACTTTATTATCCGATTACGTCGTGACTCAGTTAGGTGCAATCCCCGATTATCCCGATGAGTTAAAAGAAAAAATCATGCCATAAATAAAGTAACTGCTCTCAAAAAAAGAGAGCAGTTTTTTTATAAATATACAACGAAAGTCTTTTTATTAAAATATTATAAAAAGAAACGGCAAAAGCCGTTTCTTTTATCTTATTTAGTTATTTCCACTTTATACTCTATTTCGGTAAATGCACCATTTTCAGCCTTATAATATTTAATTGTTCCTGCATTATCATCATAAATACCGATCATATTTGAGCCGTCGTTATACTCCATAAGGAAGTAAACGTGGTCAGCTTCTGTGCAAAGTGTAGCATATTCGCTTGTTGCAATATCGATCTTTGTCAGATAAATACCAATAAGATCTTTATATTCTCCCGTACATGCATCTTTCTTCATGTTATACATAGCACAAGCCATTTCAGGCTTCTCTACTGACATAAAGGTCGATGAATTATATCCGCACATATAAATATCAGGATAGAAGAATAATATAAGTTCTGCGTTAATTGATGATTCAACGTCGATCAATCCAAGTTCATCAAGTTGTTTCTGTTTATCAGGATAGTTTGACGTAGGTGTATTAGGATGTCCCTTATAATAATAAACGAAACCATCGCCGTAATAAAGTTTTGTAAATCTTGCATAGGCTTCAAAATCAGGTTCATTTTCAGGTTTTGCCCATGAACCAAGAATCATCATTGCTTTCTTGTTCTGTGTATCCGCTGCTTCAAAAATTTCGTTATTAAAGTTATAAAGAGATTTAAGGGCAGTTTTTTCTTCTTCAGTCATTGCTTTTAATGGATTAGCAAAGTTTCTTTCTTCAATAATACCTTCTGTCTTATCATCATTAAGCACTTTTGTTATGAAATCTTTATCTGGTGAACAAAGAACACCATCGCGAGGACGAAGAATCCACCATTCAACGTTACTCATTTCTTTTGCGCAAACATATGCATACTGATTAAATGTGCTTGTATCAACAGTATATTTTCCACCGGGGTTATAGTCCTTTGCTTCTCTTACTTCACTATAAAGTGCAGTGAGTTTTGATGCCATATCTGCATATTTTGCATCTGCATCAAAAGTTTCGTCAGCACTATCAAAAGCAGCGTTAAATGCAGTATAAGAAGCCCCACCGTCAGAAAGAAGCGTTACGTAGTAATTCTCTTCAGGAATGCCGTTACCTGCAAGAAGTTTTAAATAAAGATATGAGTTAAAGTCATTGATATAAAGGTTAAATTTCGAATTATTGTTAATGCTGTAAAGTTCTTCAATATACGCGTCAGTATACTGAACCATCTTATCGTAGTTATCATGCTTAAGAACTTCTGCCTTGTCAACATTGGGCATTGCATAAACGTTTGTAGGAAGATTATCCCAATTCCAGCTATCGGGACGTGCAAGCCAAACAAAAGCAGGAATCGAATAATCCTTTGTGATTTCCTTCATGTTAAGGGTAAAATAAAGTTGAGGCATTGAACCTGAGATAGGTGCAATAATATACTCATCAGCAGAAAGTGTTACGTCTTTTGTGCTTTCACCAATTACAACAGATTTCTCATTTTTACCCGAAACTATTACCTGATGTTTGCCGTAATAAACATCAAGAACTGTTTTTTGTGCACTTTGTGCTTCAACAGTCTGAGTTGCAACAACTTGTTCACCATGTTTAACTGTTACTTCAATGGTGGAATATTCAGTTTCGCCCCATTTAACTTCAACTTGCTGTTTATTTTCCACCTGAACAGCGGAAAATTCGATGGGTTTCTTTTCTACTTCGTTTTTCTGGCATGCGACAAAAAGTACTGAAGTCATTGCAACAAGCAACAAAATCGATACAACTTTTTTCATACATACATCTCCTAAAAATATTATTCGACAAAAAATGTCAATAATATTATAACATATTTAAAATAAAAATCAAGAAAAAAGTAAAAAATCGAATATTATATAAAAAAAGAGAACCGTTACTAGCGGTTCTCTGATATAGATTCCGGCGGCGACTTACTCTCCCGGGCCGTCTCCAGCCAAGTACCATCAGCGCTGAAAGGCTTAACTTCTGTGTTCGGTATGGGAACAGGTGATCCCTTTCGCCATT
>JAZQII010000077.1:0-19921 GCA_045541035.1 Clostridia bacterium
GTCCTCCTTACAGAACTTCCGGTGCAAGGGAGATGATCTTCATGAAGTCTCTTTCACGAAGCTCTCTTGCGATGGGTCCGAAAACACGGGTACCACGGGGAAGCTTTTGATCATTGATAATAACTGCAGCGTTATCATCAAAACGGATATAGGAACCGTCTGCACGACGGGTGGGTTTTGTTGTACGAACGATAACTGCCTTAACAACGTCACCCTTCTTAACTACGCCGCCGGGCGCAGCTGTTTTAACTGATGCAACGATGGTATCTCCAACGCTGCCGTATCTTCTGAAAGAGCCACCAAGAACTCTTATGCACATAATTTCTTTTGCGCCGGTATTGTCGGCAACCTTCAATCTTGTTTGAGGTTGTATCATAATTTACCCCTTTCCGGTAAAATAGTCCTAAAAAGCTTATTTTGCCTTTTCAACTATTTCAACCAATCTCCATCTTTTATCTTTGCTCAACGGTCTTGTTTCCATAATGCGAACGGTATCACCGATTCCGCATTCATTGTTCTCGTCATGAGCCTTGAACTTTGTTGTACGGTTAACAGTTTTGCCATAAAGAGGATGAAGAACCTTTGTCTTAACTGCAACAACGATTGTCTTATCCATTTTATCGCTGATAACTGTACCTACTCTCTGTTTACGAAAATTTCTTTCCACAGTCCTCAACCTCCTTAGCCCTTAATCTCTAATTCTCTGAGTATGGTCATAACCCTTGCGATGTCCTTTTTGCAGGCATCAATCTGCTTCAGGTTAGTAAGCTGACCGGTGGCATTTTGAAATCTGAGGTTTAAAAGCTCTCTCTTGAGCTCTGAAAGCTTCTTATTAAGCTCTTCAGCATTCATTTCACGAAGCTTACTCGGTTTCATCAAACTTCACCGTCCTGTTCTTTATTGTAATCTTCCCTTTTTACGAATTTAACTTTAATGGGAAGCTTGTGGCTTGCAAGACGCAGAGCCTCACGTGCAGTAGCCTCATCAACACCGTTCATCTCAAAGAGAACGCGACCGGGCTTAACTACTGCTACCCAGTATTCAGGTGAACCCTTACCTGAACCCATTCGGGTTTCAGCGGGCTTAGCTGTTACGGGCTTATCGGGGAAAATCTTAATCCAAACCTGACCGCTACGCTTAATGTATCTGGTCATAGCGATACGGGCTGCTTCGATCTGTGCGCTCTTGATCCAACCGGGTTCAGTAGCCACAAGACCGTAATCACCGTAAGCGATGAAGTTACCACGCTGTGCAGTACCCTTCATTCTGCCACGGAAAACTCTTCTTCTTTTAACTCTTTTGGGCATTAACATGATTACTTGCCTCCTTCTGCTTTAGCAGCCTTCTTTGCAAGAACTTCTCCCTTGTAAACCCAAACCTTAACACCGATACGGCCATAGGTTGTTGCTGCCTCAGCAAAACCATAGTCAATATCAGCACGAAGTGTCTGAAGCGGGATGCTGCCTTCATGATAGCCTTCGCTACGTGCAATTTCTGCACCGCCAAGACGGCCTGAAACTAAAATCTTGATACCTTTTGCGCCTGCACGGGTAACTCTCTGCATTGACTGCTTCATAGCACGGCGGAAAGATACACGCTTTTCAAGCTGCTGAGCGATTGATTCTGCAACAAGCTGTGCGTCCATATCAGGCTTTTTGATCTCCATGATATTAACGTTTACTTTCTTGCCGATGAACTTTTCAACATCAGCCTTTAATACGTTGATGCCTTCGCCGCCCTTACCGATAAGTGCACCGGGCTTTGCAGTGAAGATGAAAAGTGTAACAGCGTTGCTCTTACGCTCGATTTCAATTTTGGATACGCTGAAGGTTGCAAGCTTTGCCTTTAAATAAGTGCGGAGCTTGTTATCCTCTGCAATATTAGCTGCCATATCCTTATTGGTTACCCAACGGGAATCCCAATTTTTGATAACGCCTACTCTAAGGCCATGAGGATTAACTTTCTGTCCCATGATTAATTCTCCTCCTTCTTCTCGTCAAGGATAACCGTAATGTGGCTTGAACGCTTTAAGATAGGTGCTGCGCTGCCCTTTGCACGAGGTCTGAAACGCTTAAGGGTGGGACCCTGGTTAGCATAAACCTCAGCAACGTAAAGGTTATCTCTGTTAAGGTACGGAGGATTGTTCTCCGCATTGGCTATTGCTGATGCAAGAACCTTTTCAACAACGGGGGATGCTGCCTTAGGAGTGAACTGAAGGATAGCAAGTGCCTCGTCAACCTGCTTACCGCGGATAAGATCGATAACGATGCGAACCTTACGGGAAGAGATACGGATGTACTTTGCAATAGCTTTAGGTCTTCTGTCGCGGTTTTCTTTACGATTTGCCGCTTTTTCTCTCATTCTTGTTGCCATGCCGCTAACCTCCTATTACCTTCCTGAGGACTTCTCGGAACCCGAGTGACCTCTAAATGTTCTTGTAGGTGCAAATTCACCTAACTTATGTCCTACCATATCTTCTGTGATATAAACAGGAACATGCTTTCTGCCGTCATGAACGGCTATTGTATGGCTTACCATCTGGGGGAAGATCGTGGATGATCTTGACCAAGTCTTGATAACCTTCTTATCCCCGGAAGCATTCATTTCTTCAACCTTTTTAAGAAGCTTTGCGCTTATAAAAGGTCCTTTTTTAACTGACCTGCTCATAATGAGCCTCCTTCCGATTTATTAGCCGTTGCGGCGTTTTACGATATATTTGTCTGATTTGTTCTTCTTAGCACGAGTCTTGTAACCAAGTGCAGGTTTACCCCAAGGAGTAACAGGGCCGGGACGGCCAACAGGGGACTTACCTTCACCACCACCGTGGGGGTGATCACAGGGGTTCATAACAACACCGCGAACGGTGGGACGGATACCCATGTGACGCTTTCTACCGGCTTTACCGATAGATACGTTTTCATGATCAAGGTTACCTACCTGACCGATAGTTGCCTTGCACTCAAGAAGGATGTAACGAACTTCGCCGGAGGGAAGACGAACCTGAGCGTACTTCTCTTCCTTTGACATAAGCTGTGCTGCATTACCTGCTGCACGAACAAGCTGGCCGCCTTTGCCGGGCATAAGCTCAATGTTGTGAATAAGAGTACCAACGGGGATATTCTTAATCTTAAGAGCGTTACCGGGCTTAATATCAGCGCCTTCGCCTGAAAGAATGGTGTCGCCTACGTTAAGTCCTAAAGGAGCTAAGATGTAGCGCTTTTCACCGTCAGCGTAGTTAAGAAGTGCAATGTTTGCGGTACGGTTAGGATCGTATTCGATTGAAGCAACACGTGCCTGAACATCATCCTTATTACGCTTGAAATCGATAATTCTGTATTTTCTTGTGTTTCCGCCGCCATGATGACGAACTGTCAAACGACCTGCATTGTTTCTACCGCCACTCTTTGAAACCTTATCAAGCAATGAACGTTCAGGAGTGGTTTTTGTAATTTCTTCAAAGGTTGAAACCGACATAAAACGTCTTGCAGGGGAGGTCGGTTTATACTTTCTGATACCCATTGAAATTTCTCCATTTCTCAGCAGCATGAATTTTATCACTTACGGGTGCCTTGGCTGCTGTTATGCAACCCGAAGTATAATTAAATCTGTTTTTAAGCAATTAAGCCATGTTCTCAAAGAACTCGATAGCCTTTGAATCCTTTTTAAGGATAACGTAAGCTTTCTTAACTGTTGAGGTTCTGCCCTCAAATCTGCCCATGCGCTTAAGTTTGCCCTGTGTGGTAACTGTGTTAACCTTCTCAACCTTCACGCCGAAGATTTCTTCAACTGCGGTTTTGATCTGGGTTTTTGTTGCCTTAGGTGCTACTTCAAACACATAGCGCTTATCAGCCATAATATCATAGCTCTTTTCTGTGAGAACGGGTTTGATAATGATATCTTCGTTAAACATTATGCATATACCTCCTCAAGCTTTTTAAGAGCAGCCTTTGTAAGAATGAGCTTGTCGTGGTTGAGGATATCAACTACGTTGAGGGTGTTAACAAGACCGGTCTTAACTCCGGGAATGTTAGCTGCAGCTCTTTCAACGTTTGCTGTGGGCTCTTCGTTTACGATATAAGCCTTGCCTTCAACCTTAAGGTTTGCAAGAACTTTAACCATTGCCTTTGTCTTTGCTTCAATTTCAAGGGCATCAAGAATGATGATATCCTTGTCCTGAACTTTGCTTGTAAGTGCGCCTTTAAGAGCAAGTCTCTTAACCTTCTTGGGAACGGTGATTGAGAAGTCTCTTGACTTGGGAGCAAATACAACGCCACCCTTATAGTACTGGGGTGAACGGCTTGAACCCTGACGGGAACGACCTGTACCCTTCTGACGGAAAGGCTTCTTGCCACCGCCGGCAACCTCGGTACGGGTGAGGGTGCCCTTTGTGCCCTGACGCTTATTTGCAAGCTGAGCACGAACTACTGTATGAAGAACGCTGGTATTAACTTCAACTTCGAAGATTTCTTTCTTTAAAGTTACAGTTGAAACCTTTTCGCCTTCAATGTTATATACATTTACTCTTGGCATTGCTGCTTACCTCCTTATTTACTCTTGACAGACTGCTTAATGGTAAGCAGTGCGCCTGCTGCACCGGGAACTGCGCCCTTGATAAGAAGTACGCCTCTTTCGGTATCAACACGAACGATTTCAAGATTCTGAATTGTTACCTGCTCATTACCCCACTGACCGGGCATGTGCTTGTTCTTGAAAACGTGGCTGGGTGATGAGCTTGCGCCCATTGAACCAACAACTCTGTGTGCGCCTGAACCGTGGGACATAGGACCTGTGTGCTGATTCCATCTCTGGATAACACCACTAAAGCCGTGACCCTTTGTCTTAGCAGTAACGTCAACCTTGTCGCCTTCAGCGAAGATATCACAGTTGATAACGTCGCCTGCCTTATAATCAGCAGAGTTATCAAACTTGAACTCACGCATGAAACGTGCTACGGGAACATTTGCTTTTACAAACTGACCTTTGTTAGGCTTGTTTACGTTCTGTTCCTTAATGTCGCCAAAGCCCACTTTAACAGCTTCATAGCCGTCTTTTTCCTGTGTTTTAACCTGTACTACGTTACAGGGGCCGGCCTGAACGACTGTTACAGGAACTACTGTACCGTCTTGTGCGAAAATCTGCGTCATGCCGACTTTCTTACCCAAAATACCTTTTGTCATCATCGTTCATCCTCCTTACAGTTTAATGTTGATGTCAACACCGGCAGCAAGATCCAACTTCATAAGTGCATCTACTGTTTTGGGACCGGCATTGTAAATGTCTATAAGACGTTTGTGAGTACGAAGTTCAAACTGTTCACGGCTATCCTTATATTTATGAGGAGCACGGAGAATAGTGATAACTTCTTTCTCGGTGGGAAGGGGAATGGGACCACTTACTGTGGCTCCGGTCTTGATCGCTGTGTCAACGATCTTTTCGGCTGACTGATCGATAAGATTGTGATCATAAGCCTTTAACTTGATTCTGATTTTCTGCGATGCCATTTATATACCTCCTTATTTTCAGCTCAAATACACTGTACCGTGTGTGCCGCTTTTTTATTTTTTAAAGCAGCGGTGTGTATTCGGCCATTCGTCCGATTGTCGGACAATTGTCCACGGAAATTACCTGCATTATAGGAGCAGCAACCTTCCGCTTCATACCATTTACGCAAAAACATGCGCAGTTGTCCCACCGCACAGGACAACGCCGTTATTATATGGCAAAAACAATTTTTATGCAACTGTTTTTTGCCCTTAATTTGTGAACTTTTTGTAAATAATAACTTTTTTAAAATCGCGTCGCATACACTTAATTATAAACACCCAATATATAGTATTTATGGGGTTTTATACACCCAATTCACTATAAGGAGTATTATGGCAACGCTTACGTTAAAAACAGAATTTTTGGCATTTATCACATTGAACGGCAATTTTATCGGCAAAATAGATCATGATTGTGATATCACTATACCCTTTCCTTCTTCAGAAACGCTTTTTTGCGCAATTCCTGCCGACAGCACATATAAACAACTTAATTATTCTATTATAAACGGGAAACTTTTGCCTTGTTCAGGAAGACTGTGCAAATGGAATGAAGATATTTATGAGTTGTTTTTTGTTTTTGAAAAAGAAAAGCCTCTGCCGCCGCCCGTCATATTAAAGCAGGATACCTGGCGCGAAAGTTCCATAGGTTTATGCGGCGGATATTTTGTTACAGAAGAAAAAAACGTCTATAATTATTTCCCCGAACCCATTGACGATTATTTAGTTTTATCCAACGAGCACGTAGTTCTTTTAAAAGAACAAACCGTCAAAATAATAAACCGAAATATGGAAGAGGTATTTAAGAGAGATAACTGCATTGATTATCACGTCTCAAAAAATGCGCTTATCGTTCTTTTCACCGCAGGCGATATGGACTTTTTTACTATCGAACAGATTTTTGACAAAAAACTTATTTCCTCAAAGATCATAAAAGCCGATTGTAACACCGGCTTCGACCGCCTTCGTTGTTTCTGCCAATCCTTGCGCCTTGACGTTGACGTTTCGGACTTTATCACTCCCCAATTAAAAGAACAGATGGGCATAGAAAGTATAAAGAACTTTTTAGGCGTCTTCGATCAAACGGATTCTTGCCGATACCTTTCAAAACAAACTGACAATGCCGTTGCCCTGCGATATATGGTGGATCAATGTAATTTTCATTACTGTTCTTTTGAGTTCAAATTTAGGGATAATCTTATTGATGATATTATTGAATTATGATCGTATTACATAATGTATTCATTATTATATATACATCTAAATACTTTCACAACGACACAAGAATGAAAGCAAATGAGTTTATATAAATGTAAATAACCGAGCAATTATATCAGTTGTAACCCGCAGTTTCAAGATTTTTTCGCACTCTGTACAAAAAACGGTTGCCGAATTTTTAATACAGTAGTATAATATCTTCAACGCTTTAATGCGGTAAAATTTTAAAAAACAAAATGGCGAAAACGCTAAAAACAGGAGGCAAAAAAATGAGAGTTTATAACTTCAGTGCCGGTCCGTCCATGCTGCCGGAATCGGTATTACAAAAAGCAGCAGCAGATATGCTTGATTACGAAGGCTCTGGCATGAGCGTTCTTGAAATGAGCCACCGTGCAAAGTGTTACGATGCCATTATCAAAGAAGCCGAAGCCTTACTTCGCGAACTTATGAACATTCCCGATAACTATAAGGTTCTTTTTGTTCAGGGCGGTGCAAGTCAGCAGTTTGCCGCAGTTGCACTTAACCTTCACAAGAACGGCAAGGCTGATTACGTTGTATCAGGTAACTTCTCAAACCTTTCTTCAAAAGAAGGTAAGAGACTTACCAACGCTCGCGTTATCGCTTCAAGCGAAGATGCAACATATACATACGTTCCCAAAGTAACAAAGGATATGGTTGATCCTGAAGCCGACTATCTTCACATCTGCTTCAACAACACCATTTTCGGTACAAAGTATAACTACATTCCCGAAACAGGTGATGTTCCGTTGGTTGCAGATATGTCATCAATGATTCTTTCCGAGCCCGTTGACGTAACAAAATTCGGTGTTATCTATGCAGGCGCACAGAAGAATATCGGTCCTGCAGGCGTAACAGTTGTTATCGTTCGCGATGATCTTTTGGAAAACTTCAAAGAAGACTGCCCCACAATGCTTAAGTGGAAGACTCAGGCAGACGGCGAAAGCCTTTACAACACACCTCCTTGCTACAGCATTTATATTTCAATGCTTGTATTCCGTTGGATCAAGGAAATGGGCGGTGTTGAAGCAATTCATGCAATCAACGTTAAGAAAGCAAATATGCTTTATGACTATATTGATTCTTCAGATTTCTATAAAAACAGCGTAAACAAGGAAGACCGTTCCTTAATGAACGTTCCCTTTGTAACACCTAACGCTGATCTTGATGCAAAGTTCGTTAAGGAAGCCGCTGCAGAAGGTCTTGTATCTCTTAAGGGCCACCGTCTTGTTGGCGGTATGCGCGCATCTATCTACAATGCAATGCCCGTTGAAGGTATTGAAAAACTTATTGCTTTCATGAAGAAGTTTGAAGCAGAAAACAAGTGAGGAAAATAAAATGACTGAGATTTTAAAACTTAACTCCATTGCAGGAGTTGTTAAAGAGAATCTTCCCGAAGATAAATATACAATCAGCGATGATGCAAAAAATCCCGCAGGTATTTTAGTTCGCAGCGCAGATATGCTTTCATATGATTTCCCCGAAAGCGTTTTAGCAGTTGCAAGAGCCGGCGCAGGCGTAAATAACATTCCCTGCGACGTTTGTGCAGAAAAAGGTATCGTTGTTTTCAACACACCCGGTGCTAACGCAAATGCAGTTAAAGAAATGGTTCTTGGCGCAATGATCGCCGCAAGCCGTAACATTATCGAAGCCGCTGATTGGGCAAAAACCCTTAAGGGCAACGGTGATGCAGTTGGCAAAATGGCTGAAAAAGGCAAAGGTCAGTTTGTCGGCCCCGAAATTCAGGGCAAAACACTTGGCGTTGTTGGTTTAGGCGCTATCGGCGGTCTTGTTGCAAATGCCGCAGTTGCATTAGGCATGAACGTTATCGGTTACGATCCCTTCGTTTCAGTTGAAGCCGCCTGGAAACTTTCCCGCGCAGTTAAAAAGGCTGACGATTTAGAAGAAATCTATGCAAAGTGCGATATTATCTCGCTTCACGTTCCTCAGATTGATTCCACAAAGGGCATGATCAATAAGGATACCATTTCAAAGATGAAAGACGGCGTTATCATTCTTAACTTCGCCCGTGGCGGACTTATCAAGGATGCTGACGTTATTGAAGCTTGCGAAAACGGCAAGATCTATAAATATGCTACTGACTTTGCAAGCGATGCTCTTATCGGTGCAAAGGGCGTTGTAGTATTCCCTCACCTTGGCGCTTCTACTCCCGAATCAGAGGACAACTGTGCTGTTATGGCTTCCAAGGAATTAAAGGAATATTTGGAAAACGGCAACATTATCAACAGTGTTAACTATCCCTCAGTTTCACTTAATAAGACCGGTAATGCACGTATCACAGTTCTTCACAAGAACACCAGCAATATGGTTGGAAGCATCACCGCCGCTATCGCATCTTCAGGCGAAAACATCAGCGGTATGATCAACGCTTCAAAGGGCGATTATGCTTACACCATCATTGATATTGATAACGAATTCAAACCCGAAGTTGTTGACTTTATCAAGGCTATCGGCAACGTTATGCGTGTTCGCGTAATCTAATTTTTATAAAACTAAACGCCTGCTTTTTAGCAGGCGTTTTTTTATTGCAAGGAATTATCAGGCTCAGTTTATTTCAATTATTCTGGCATAATCCCCGCCAATTACATACTGTTTAGTGTTCTCGTTAAGGTCGCTTTCAAAGGGGAAATGAATGTGTCCGGCAAAAACGGCTTTGATAAGAGGTTCTTCAAGAATAAATTTATAAGCCTTTTTTGTTGTTTCAGTAGCGCGGTGATGATAGTGAAGATTTTCCGGATAAAGATCAACAAGGTCATCGGGAACGTTCATTAAAAATGCGCACTTATTATGAAGACCGTTTATCATATAGTCATAAGTTTTTTCATCATAAAGCGGAGCATGCATAAACATAAGAATAGGCTTACCTTTTTTAACTTCTTCTTTTAATCGGTCAAGTTGCCAAGGAAGAAACTGATGATATGAATTATCAACGGCAACGAAATTTATTCCGTTTACTATTCTTGAATCAAAAAGAATATCGTTTTTGAAGCAGGCGTTTACGCGGTCAGCAGAACGGCTTTTATATTCTTCATCCTCATGCTCGCCTAAATAATTGGCAAACTCGTGGTTCCCTGCCGCGAAAAAAAGATCGCAGGAAGAAGCGTATTCCGTTGCATATTCATAGTTTTTCTCTGAAATAAAATCAATAAGATCGCCCGTATGAGCAACAAAGGTATTATTCTTATTGGCGTAATCCCTTACCGCCTCAAGAACGGGAACAGCATTTTTAAAATATTGGCATCGTTCAGCTGCAAGTTCGCGCTTTTTCTGTTCTTCTCTTTCATCGGCAAAGGCGATGTGATTATCGCTTATATGAATGAATTTAAAGGGTTTTTCCGCGCCTAAATTAAGTTTCGTAGTTATAGAATTAAGTTTAAAATCCATAATATCCCCCTATATAATATATCCTACTGCTTCATAAATCGCCTTGTTAAAAAGATACATATTTTTTATTTTTTTCTGCAAACTTGTATCTTCAGGAAGGTCCTTTATTTCAAAATCAAGATTCGGCTTTTTGAAAACGAATTTAAACACGCTTTCACCGTGGGAAGCCACCTGAATCTTTTTAAAACGTTTCTGAAACATTACTATTTTTGAGTTTTCGCCAAGAATTTCAGAAAGTTGAGGATCCATAAGCCAACTTCCGATGGTTATTGCCCTGTATTTATAATCAGGATAATATTCTTTAAAGAACTCCTTTATAAAATCAAGAAACTTTTCCACCTTTTCATCTTCCAAAGACGCGTTTGCAGGAATATGCAGTGCAATAACGGGATCGCCTTTTTCAAGAATAAGTTTCCATTCTTTTTTATCAAGAACAATTTTTTTATTTTCCACAAGTCCCTTTTCGTTAAGGGGATAGCCTATATATTTCTCGTCGGTTTCTGTAAACTCGCTTACAAAAGAATCCTTCTCATCTTCAAAAAATCTGGCACCCACAATATGCCCTGACGGGTGAATTTTCTGATTTACGGAAAGCGCAACCTTTTCGCCTTTTTCATTTTGGAAAACTTTTACATCGCAATAAAAGAAACTGTTTATCTGCGCCTGAAGTTTATCAAACTGGAAAAGTTCTCCCCTTATGGAAAGTTGGAACCAATTTAAAAGATCGTAACCGTAATTGCCGTTATGGCGTTGCATAAAACCTCTGATGCCGTTAAAAGGAACGTTCATCGTTTCCTCAATAATATCTTCAGGAAGACCTCGTTTTATGAGATTTTTATAACAAGTATCAAGTTGCGAACATATTGCAAGGCCCGTAAGCATATCATACTTAATATCATCGCAATTTTTTGGAGAAACAGGCTGAGAAAATTGCGGAAGTTCTTCTTTAAGATTTTTACTGTTATTTAAAACGTAACAAAGAAAATAAAGGAACAACTCAAAATCTCTATCACCTTGTATTTTTCTTGCCGACTCCTGAAAAAGAGGCAAAAATTCTTTTAAAACGTTATATTTTACGGAAAGCATCTCATAATATTCAGGATAAGCATATATACAACCGTTTTCCTCATATTCTTTCTCTGCTATCGGAAAATAAACTTCCCAACTTTCAGGCCACTTTTTACAGTTTACTGCCTGCATAAGTTCTTTTATCTGCATTTTTTTCTCCTTCATTGTGCATACTTCCCAAATATTATATATTATTGCATATCAAATTGCAATATGTAATTTTTTTATTGAAATATGTAAAAAAATTTGTTATAATAGCCTTGTATTTATTTTTTTATACATTTTTTAAAGGAGGCAATTTTATGCCGGAAACAAAAAGAAGGCGCAGGTTAGGTGATCGCCACGACGGGCGCAGGATCCGCACTCTGCCGCCAATGCAATACGTTGCAGTAAGTATAATGCACAAAAGAAACGATGCCCAGAATTTATTCCAAGCAAGCACCGACTATGCCTACATTGACGAGTACATAAGAAAAAAGCGCGATGAAGGTCTTACGGGCTTTGGCTTCATGCACGTTATCGTTGCAGCCTACGTAAGAATGGTATCGCAAAAACCTGCCATCAACCGCTACGTTGCAGGTTGGAAAATCTTTGCACGAAACGAGATCGTTTTGAGCATGATGGTTAAAAAGGAAATGAAAGTCAACGCTCAGGAATCAGCAATAAAGGTTCGCTTCCAGCCTACCGATACTGCTGAAGACGTTTACCGCCGTATGGAAGAAGCCATTGCCGTTGCCCGCCAACAAGGTGATTCAAACGGTTTTGATAACGTTGCCCGTATCGTAAACTATCTGCCCGCATTGCTTTTAAGAGGCTTTGTTGCTTTTATGCAGTTTCTTGATTTCTGGGGAATCATGCCTAAAATAATCAACGAAGTTTCACCGTTCCATGCCAGCGTGTTTATTTCAAACTTAGGTTCCCTGGGTATTCCGCCGATTTATCATCACCTTTATAACTTTGGCAACGTGCCCGTATTTATAACCTTTGGCGCAAAGCGCAGAGAACTTGCTTTAAAAACAGACGGCACTACCTATACAAAAACAATGATCGACTATACCGTTGTTACCGATGAGCGTACAACTGACGGTCATTACCTTGCAACCGCCCTTAAAGGCCTTGAAAAGCTTTTCCGCAATCCTGAAAAGCTCGATACTCCCCCCGAAACCGTTGTTGAGGATATAGACTAATGTTATGAACAAGGGTTTCACCCTAAATTATTTGTTCCCATTGCCCAACTTGTTGCCAAGCAGGCTACTATTAGTTGCGATCAAAAAAAGGAAACACAAATTTTTCGTGTTTCCTTTTTTTGTTTTTAATAATCCATAGCATTTTGTTATATCAAATATTTTATATATTGAAAATGCTCCTTAGTTCTTCAATATTATCAGGAACCTCAAAGGCAATTACTTCCTTGTTAATGGCATTATACTTGTTTTCACCCATTTTATGATAGGGTAAAAGTTCGATTTTTTCAGGGCTTCCGCAACCAGCAAGAAAATTTTTGATTTTCTGCATTTCTTCTACTGAATCATTGATGCCTTTTATCACGGGAATACGAATCCACACTTTCGCTTTTTTCTCAAAAAGCTTTTTAAGATTTTCAAGTATCAAGGTATTAGTTACGCCCGTATATTTTTTGTGCAAATTTTTATCAAAGCACTTAACGTCATACAAAAACAAGTCAGTATACGGCAGAACTTTTTCAAAATTTCCAAAAGGCACGTGTCCTGCAGTATCAACGGCAGTTTGAATATTATTTTCCTTGCACTTTTTCAGGATTTCCGTTAAAAAATCCACCTGCAACATACATTCTCCGCCTGAAAAGGTTACACCGCCCCCTGAATTTTCATAAAAGGTTTTATCCTTTATAACCTCTGAAAAAACTTCCTCCACCGTATATTCTTTTCCACAAACTTTTCTTGCGTCCTTCGGGCAAAAGAAGGTGCATTTACCGCACAAAGTACACGCCTCTTTATTGGGGCAGACGCTTTTACACTTTCCGCAGCCAACACACTTGTCTTTATAAAACATCATCTGTTTTTCAAAACTCTGACTTTCAGGGTTATGGCACCAAGCACATTTTAAGTTACAACCTTTAAAAAATACAGTTGTTCTTATGCCCGGCCCATCAACAAAAGAGTTTCTTTCAATATCAAAAATTATAGCCATTTTCCCTCTAATAAGTAAGATTATAATTAAGTTTATCTTTTAAATCATTTTTCAGATCCTCAAAATTACCGCCCGTCAATTCAGCCATTATAAAGCGGTAAAGCATTGATCTGAATCCCTGTGTAGGCGAGGATATCAAATGGGCGCCAAAGTATATGCTGAGTTCATTTTCAACATCCACCGCCCAATATGCGCCTGCCGCACCGCCCCAACCGAAATCGGTATTTTTCTTTTCGGGGTGGGTACATCTTACGCCCAAACCATAGCCGTGTGTTTCCCTTGTCCAATAAGTGCGTTTTTGATTGTCAGTTAATCTATCTGCCATCATCAATTTTACAGTTTCAGGTTTCAGCAATTTACAAGTACGCACGCCTTCAAGGAATTTTATATAATCATCAACCGTAGAAATACCGCCTGCACCGCCTGAAGCATATTCCTTACCTATTTTATACTCCAAAATATTTTTGCCTACGTTTACCGCTTTTCCTTTTTCAAAGCGATATTGGGGTGCAATGGTTTCGATTTCATCATCAGGCAATATTAAAGTGGACTTTTCCATTTTCAACGGATCAAATATATTTTTCTTTACGTAATCTTCAAACTTTTCGCCTGAAACAACCTCAACAAATGCCGCTAAAACGTCGTGGCAAAGGCTGTACTCCCATCTATCGCCCGGCTCAAACAGCAAAGGTTCCTTTGCCAAAAATTTCATTACTTCGCGCGTTGGACAGAGTCCCTTTGTTTCTTCTTTGCATTTTAAAATTTGCGGTGAGCCGAGTTCATAGGAAAAGCCTGCCGTCATTTCAAACAAATGTTTTATTAAAATGGGATTTTTTGCCTTTTTAATTCCGCTTTCTGTCTGAACAAACATATCTTCAAACTCAGGCATATAATCTGAAAGTTTATCTTCAAGAGAATATAAACCTTTTTCCCAAAGTTGTAATGCCGCAACGCAGGTAATTCCCTTTGTGCAAGAATATATATTATATCTTTCATTGCCTTGCATTTTTACCTTGTTTTCAATGTCGGAATACCCATTCATATGCCTTAAAATACATTCGCCGCCCTTATAAACCACCAAATCAAAGCCGGGCAGACCCATTTTCAAAAAAGAATCGCAAAACTTTTTAGTTGTTTCAAACATTTTCACTCACCACACTTAAGCATTTTCAAGGGATTTTCTACCATAATTTTTTCAAAAACTTCCTTTGAAAACTTGGGCAGAATATATTTAAAATGCCACGCAAAGCGTAATTCTTCCATTTGAAGTTCCCCACGGAAGCCGTTAAACACAAGTCCGTCGTGGGATAAAAGCACCTGATTCCCATACCCCGCATCAAAAAGCGCAAGAATTCTGTTAACGTCTTTTTCAAACCTTTCTTCCGTCATATCGCCGTAAAGTCTGTCAAGACCGATAAAACAACCGTAAGACGCTATTTCCTTTATGTAATCAATATCGTAGGTATCGCTTAAATGACCTACCGTTATTGCCTGTGGCTTAACGCCCTCGCTCAAAAGAATTTCAAGACCTTTTTTGCCGTTTTTATTGGGGCCATTACTGTGCATAACAATGGGCAGATTTAAGATTTTTTGCGCTTTTGCGATTGCCCTTAAAATTTTCTCATCAAAATCTGAAAGCACTTCGTTTTCGATAGCGCATTTTAAAATACCCGCATTGACGTTTTTAGCATCCGCAACTATAAAATCAACCATTTTTTCAATGGGCGGTGTCACCAACTGCGCATCATCAATGCAATAAAATCCCGTTGAGCAAATTATATTTACGCCCGTATTTTTTGCAACTTCCTTTAAAAGTTCAACGTCTCTGCCGATGTTTACGGGCGTGCAATCAATAAAGGTGCTTAAATTGTAAACTTCCTTCATTTCCTTTAAATATTTAACGGCAGTTTCTAAAAGCAGATTTTTATCAAGATAAATTTTCCCTGCCATTTTATAATAAAACTCGCTGTAGCACGTTATATGCTCGTGAGGCAAAGTTATTCCCACTTCATTTTCCAAAACATTTCCAAGAACAGTTTTAATTTCCACAAAATTTCTCCTAATATAAAAATCACATATAATTTTATATCATCACCCGCTTAATGTCAATATTACTTTTGCTCAGTTCTTCTTATAATATCATCCTGCAAACCATCATTAAGGGAAACGAAATATTCTGAAAATCCTGAAACACGCACACGCAAATTTTTATATTCTTCAGGCGTAATTTTTGCCTTTTTAAGATCTTCCTTTGAAACGTAGGTTAACTGAAAGTGCACTCCACCCATTTTAAAGTAGGTTTCAAGCATATCAACAGTTTTTTCAAAAAGCACATCATCTTTAATAAGTTGTTCGTCAACGGTAATATTTGTAACCGTTGCACCGCAACCAATGCCACTTGGGTCAACCTTGGCAACTGAATTTAAAAACGCCGAAAGGCCTTCCCTATCCTTGCCTTCACCCTGACCTAAACCGAATTTTAAAGGTTGCCCTTTTTTTCTTCCATCAGGCGTTGCACCTAACATTTCACCAAATATTTTAAAGTGTACGTTATATCCGGTAAGGTCGCCAATAAGCCAATGATAACCAAACAAGTTAGTTTTATCTTTCAAAAATTCATAAAGACTTCTGTACAACTTTTGGGCAATATAGTTTGAACGTTCAGTATCGTTGCCGAAGAAATCACCCTTATTTAAAATAAGCATATGCAAATCTTCATAACCTGCCCAGTCATTCTTTAATGCATCAATAAGTTCTGCCATCGTAATAATTTTTTCATCAAAAACAAACTGTTTTACGATAATCAATGAGTCAATTACGTTTGTTATGCCCATATACATAGGTGTTGCAATAACGTAATCGGCAGACCCCTGCGTTAAACTTTTCGCCTTTTCAATACAACCTTGGAAGAATAAGCCTGAAAGATAGTTTATATCTTTTGCTTTTACCGCATTATATAAATCATCATAATCGTAAGCAATCTCAAGGTCCTTAAAAGTTTCTTCAAGGAAAATCTCATAATATTCATCAAAGGTTTTTACGTTTTTGATTTTATCGCTTTTTTCGTGGAAAAGAGTTGCCGTGGATTTTAAGAAATTCACCTTTGAATTACTTCCTGAAATCGCGCCTAAAAAAGCAGGCTCATTACAGCCGACAGTTGTATAATTTACCGCCTTTTCAAAGGGAAAACCGCAAATTTCCATATATGCTTTAACTCGCTTTTCATCATTCTGGAAGGCAATACGCTTGTTTGGGTCTTTTCTTTCCAAATCAAGCACGTATTTAAAATCTTCTTTGGAAAGTTTTTCCGTCCAACGCAAGGAAACCTGAGGTATCCACATAGGTAAATCAACAAGGCTTTCAAGAATGAGTTTTGAAAACTCGTCAAACCCATCTGTACCGTCAGAAAGATATCCGCCTACGCAAAAATGTGATTCACCGCCACGGGTAAAATTATATGAAGTTGCAGGTGTTGCCGCCTGAATCATCATAAATAATTCCTGCAAATATTCACTTGCTTCTTCCCGTGTTAATATGCCTTTCTTTAAATCTTCAAAGTAAAAAGGTCTTAAATATCTATCCAAAGTTCCTAAACTATCAGGGTCGGCAGAGAAGCAAACGTATATTGAAAGCACTGCTTGATAAAAATTTTCAGGCTTATTTTCAGGTACTTTTAAAAGTGCCTCAGATAGTTTTATCAAATTAACCTTATATTCTTGATTTTCAACAGTTTTAGAAAATTCAAGAACACGTTTTGAGCATTTATGTGCCCAAGCAATGAGAGTTTCACCGACAAGTTTTAGTGCATTAAGATATTCAATTTCTTCTTCCTTTGTATGCACTTTTAAAGATTCATCAATTTCTTCCAAAAGCCCCTTAATACCTTTATTGAGAAGCTTCTGATAATCAGCCGTTGCGTGTTGCCACTCCTGAGTAGAAAGATCGTCAATAGGTTTAACGTAAAAATTATCAAAAAGCTCCTTTGAAAATTTGTGCCCGCCCCTTTTAAAAGCATCGCCTACTATTGAGCCATCGCACCTGAAAAAGCCGGTCATTTTTGAAAACTCGGTTATCTTCGGTTCCTGATTCATTATATATTGGCAAAGCCTTTTTGATTCCATCTTCTGGCGCGATAAAAATATATCCTTTCTGTCAAAATGAGTTGGCACCGTTTCAACCCACATATTGCCATTTAAAGTTAATTTTAAAATTTCTTCAATTCTATTATTCATCTTTTTTGCCCCCTTTTTAAATTTTATAACAAATCTTCTTTAAAAAGTAAATGCACTAATAATATTTTTTACACTTTTTGGTACAAAACATTGACTTTTATTTATCTTTTTGCTAACATATATACAGGTGATTTTATGAATAAAGACTGCATAGTTACAAAAATAAATTCCGTAATACTTTTTTCAGGAAGCCACGTTGGTGAAGCTTTCTCATCTTATCGCCCCTTTTTACCCTATAATGAATTGATTTTTCACCTATCAGGCGTCAGTATGATTACTTTTGACGACAAAACATATCATTGTGAAAAAGGTACTTTAAGATATCTGCCAAAGGGCGCTCACAAAATATACGAGGTTAGGCGCCATCAAGCCGGCGATTGTATTGATATATTTTTTGATACTGATTTACCTCTTAGTGAAGAGGCCTTTTCCTACAATATGCAAAACAACATAGCCCTTCAGGCACTTTTTAAAAAGGCAGCATCCTTATGGCTTTCAAAAAGCGAAGGCTATTATCATAAATGTATTTCAATTCTCTATGAAATTATTGCCGAACTTGAAAACCATAATTATGCACCCAAAGTCAAATTTAAAGTTATTGAGCCGGCCATCAATTACATAAACGAAAACTTTTTAAAAGATAAAATTTCTGTTGAGCATCTTGCTAAAATTTCAAATATAAGTCAATCTTATTTAAAAAAACTGTTTGTTAAAAGGTTTGGCGTTACGCCAATCAAATACGTTCTTCAATTAAAGATAAATTATGCCGCAGATCTTTTGAAAACGGGAATTTACACAATTTCGCAAGTTGCAGAAATCTGCGGATACAATAACGTTTATTTTTTCAGCCGTCAGTTTAAAGAATATATGGGCACTACACCCTCTCAAATAAAAAAGCAACAAGGAGAGAACATATGAACGAAAAGAAATTAAAAAGCGCATCAAAGATACTTAACCGCATATGCACTTCGCTTTCAAATGATGATTTTTCCCTGAATATATATTGGTGCAGAGCTGCCTATCGTGAAAATTGGAACTATTCTTCGCACAAACACTCATTTTTTGAGTTGCATCTGCCCCTTTCAGGTAATGCCAAGTATTTAGTTGACGGTAAATCCGTTTCCGCAGACTCCAACGCCTTTTTACTGTTTTCCCCCGAAACGGTGCACAAACTTGATTTTGCATCAGAAGATTTTTCCGAGTTTGTCTTTGGCTTTGACGTACTTTCACCGCAAAAACTTTTATTAAGCCTTTCAAAAAATTCTTTCTTTAAAGGTGAAGAAACTTCTTATTTGCTTTTTGCAGTTGATCACATGCTAAAAAATGCGCAAAACTCTCTTTTAGGCTTTAACGTTTCCATAAAAAATCAGTTGACCTGCTTGTGTGTAGAAGTCTTTCAGCAAATTACGGGCGAAGTTTCAAATTCAGATGATGCGATCACTAACGATATGCGCATTGACCTTGCCGTTAAATTTATTGACGATAATATTTCATCTTCCCTTACCTGCGCTGACGTTGCCGACTGCGTTCACGTAAGTTTAAGGCATTTAAACCGCTTAAGCGAAAAATCTCTTTCAATGAGCGTTGCTGATCTTATTTTATCCAGAAAAATACGCTATGCAAAGAAACTGATGTCCGACCCCACAAAAAGCATTTTGTCCGTTGCAGAGGAAACGGGATTTTCTTCACAACAGCAATTTTCAAAGACTTTTAAGCGCATTGAAGGCATAACGCCCACACAATACAAAAAAGACCTTGGTAAATAATGTCTCAAAAAGGCAAAACTAAGTCTTCTTTAAATATTGACCTTAAAATACATTTGCTTTACAATATTACTGTATAGGAGGTAATATTATGAAGCATAATTTTCCCACAATGATAACACCCTATAAACCCGACGGCTCCGTTGATCTTGAAACTGCAAAAAAATACGTGCAGTTTTATTATGACAGAGGTTGTACGGGTATTTTTTCTATCTGTCAATCCAGCGAGATTGCCTTTCTTTCAGTTGATGAGCGCGTTGAACTTAATAAGACGGTCTATGATTATGCAAAGTCCTTGGACAAAAACATGATAGTAGTATCATCAGGTCACGTTGCCGATTCCATTGAAGATCAGGCTGATGAACTTAACAAAATCATCAAAAGCGGAACCGATGCCCTTATCCTTATCACTAACCGCCTTGATATTAACAACGAAGGCGATGATGTGTGGATCGAAAATGCAGAAAAATTATTGAAGCTTTTGCCTGAAGATGTTAAGTTAGGC
>JAZQII010000078.1:0-15686 GCA_045541035.1 Clostridia bacterium
ATGAAACCGGTAAATTAAATTGGCTTGAGCATTGTGAATATACCTATCAGTGGTATAATCCCAGAACAGGGGAATATTCTTCAAAACGTTCCTTCTGGCCCGATGCTTTCAGAATGTATAATGTGGAGCAGAAGCCGGATAAACTTGACTGGATCTTCATCGCCAAGAAAAAGTAAAAGCACGAGAAATTCTTGAAACTGCGCGTTGTGTATGGGATAAAAGCTCAATCACTTACCGCTTTGTAAGCTCATTCGCTTTTACCCACACACGCCGCTGATTTTCAAGCTTTCTCGCACTTTTAAGTTCGAGGGTACAATGTGAATTTTCTCGCACTTTTAGGGTGAAAAATAAAAACGGCAGGATTTTTTATCCTGCCGTTGCTTTTATATTATTGGATCAACTGTTCCGAATGTTTCGTAAAGTCTGTTTTGGTTAAATGCTAAAACGGTGAAATCGCCTTTTATGGCATAGAGCCGTGAAACTGTTGAAGAGATTTCAAGTTTTAAACTTCTGCCTTTTAAAGATGACGTATCTTTTCCGCGCCATGTAAGCACGTGGTTGCAACTGTCGCCTGTAAAAGTATCACAATCATCAAAGTCAAAGCCTTCAACTACCTGCATTTTTGAATCAAGAAGCCTGAACTTCATAGGCTCTGCACAAGAAGCGTTTATTGAAATAGGTCCGTTTATCAATAAATTTCTTGTTCTTAAATTACCAACTCCGCGGCTTTCCAAACAAATGAAGCGGTCTTTCTTTAACTTGAATGAAACTATACTGCCCGTTCCTTTTTCCCTGAATTTGCCGTGTTCGCCTTGAGATGCGGCGGCAAAAATCCTTATATCTTCATCTGTTTCGAGCAATACGTTTGCGAAAAGACAACCGTAGTAGGGGAGCATAGGATTGGTCTGCTCAATAAAAGGATCCCTTAAACTGCGCATATAGTGAAGTCCGTTAAAAGAATAGGTAAGTTCAGGGTACATTCTGCCTAAATTATTTATTAACTGATTGCCTACCTGCACGCTTTCGCCACCGTTGGGACGGAAATATTTCCACATAAGTCCGATATGATAATTATCATATTCAAAAATGGGCATACCGTATGCTTCTGTCATAGGCTCGTCCATTGAGTCAGTCTGAAGTGTATGAACAACGGGCGAGAAAGTGCGGAAATCTTCGGTAGTTACCGTGCAAACACGTCTGTCCGCCCAATGGGGACGGCAGGTTATAACGTACTTTTTAAGTTTTTCCGAATATGCGCAGCCGATGCCCGGCTCCGAGCCTTGTGTGTTCCATGTGGTATCTATTTTTGTCCATGAAAAAAGATCGGGCGAAACGTAAAGTTCATCGCTTATTCTCAAGTTTTCAGCATAACGGCAATAGAAAAGTTTGTACCGTTCTTCTTTTTTTGCGCGCACGTCCTTATAAACCCAGCCTTCGCCCTGATTAAGGTGAAAAGCCTGATTAAAGAACTTTCTCTTTGGGATATCCATATACTTTGTGGTATCAAGAGGTTCCCATGATTTAAGATCTTTACTGTGGGCGGCGCAAATATATATGCCAAGATCTAAACTATCATCAGTATCAAGAATATTGTAAAGCATAACGTACTCTTTAAGTTCGTCATGATAAAATACACTGGGAAGTCCTGCCGAAATTGAAAGATCAGAAGGATCTCTGTAAGTAAGTTCGGGGGTATATTCAGGTTTTTCGTATTGGCGCACAAAATTTATACGTGCTTCCAATGATTGGTCGTCAAAGAAAAGTATCATAAAATCACCTCGATTTAATATGATACCATAAGTATACCTATTTTTCAAGGAATATTTTATTGACTTTTTTCTATTTAATGTTACAATTATCACATAGAAACTTTAGGAGAGTTTATAATGGAAAATAAAAAAAGTAAATACATAATTTTATTGTGTTGCGCAGTTTATTTTGTTTCCTATCTTACACGCCTTGACTATAGCGTAGTTATGGTTGATATAATAAGAACTGACGGTATTTCAAAAGAAATGGCATCGCTTCCTTTAACCGTACTTGCAATAACATATGCGGTAGGGCAACTTGTAAGCGGATTTTTGGGTGATAGGATAAAGCCTGAAAAAATAATTTTATTGGGGCTTTCAGGCTCGTCAATTATGAATATTTTAATGACCTTTTTGCCCGTTTTCGTGCGTCCCGTTCTTTGGGGCACTAACGGATTCTTTCAGGCAATGATTTGGCCGCCACTTGTAAGAATTTTATCGGGAACTTTTGATAATGATACCTATAAAAAGGCAACCCTTAGCGTTTCCCTTGCATCAAACATTGCAACCATAATTATGTATCTTGTTGCGCCCGTAATAATTTCTGTTACTTCCTGGCATTTTGTGTTTATTACCTCTGCCGTAATTACATTAACTGTATGTGTAATATGGCACATTTTCTCCAAAAAAATCAATTACCGCAGAGTTGAAATCGTTAAAAAGGAAAATAATGAAAGCACAAAAGTTAAAGGCGCTCTTGTAGTTATCGGTGTTGTAGTTTTTTCTATGGTTTTATTGGGTTTTCTCCGCGACGGATTGACAGATTGGACACCAAGTTTAATATCCGATGCCTTTAATCTTGATAGCGAAACTTCCATTTTAAGCAGCGTTATACTTCCCATATTCAGTATGATTTCAGTTTCGGTAAGTGCCGTTATTGCAAGAAAACTTATAAAGAATGAAATGGTTTGTGCAGGCGCATTTTTCTTTGTTGGCGCTTTAGGTATAGCGCTGATGATAAGTTCAGACAATATGATTATAAAAATAGTCGGTGCGGCAGTTGCACAAGGCACAACACACGGCTCAAACTACTGTTTTACCTGCCTTATTCCACAGTATTTTTATAAAATGAACAAGACTTCACTTGTTGCAGGTGTTATAAACTGCGGTGCATATATCGGCTCATCATTAGCAGGTGTTGGCATTGCATTTGTTGAAAAAAGCGTCGGTTGGACGGGCGTTACCCTTCTGTGGCTCGGCGTAGGTCTTTTAGGCGTTCTCATCTGCTGGGGATTCGGATTATATTGGAAAAAATTTAAGAATGAAAATAAAGTAGAAGGATAACACTCCTACTTTTTTGTTTTCGGTGAATACCCGAATATTTTTTTATAGGCGCGGTAAAAGTTTGAGTAATTGTCAAAACCGTAATCTTCACTTACTTCAACGGGTTTTTTGCCTGATTTTATATCGTTCCGTGCGGCAAATATCTTTCGTTTTAAAATATATTGCTTTAACCCTACGTTCATTTTTTCGGAAAATATGTTCTGAACGTGTGATTTTGAAAGGTTTAATGCTTCCGCTATCATTTCTGCATTTAACGGCTCTTTCAGGTTCTGGGAAATATAGGAAATGATTTCGTCTACTATGGGATTATTTGATGCATCGGAAGAGTTTTCTTTGTTCAGATAACAGCAATAAGTCAGAAGTTCGTATATCAGGTGAAAAGCACTTTTTTTAAAATCATCTGTTGAAAAAAGTTCGTTATATAAATCAAGTTTTTGAAAAAAATCGGAAATTAAGGGATCGTCTTTTATATTCACAACAAGGGGATAGGAAAATATTTTTTCATATTCTTCGCTTGTAAAAACATCGGCGGAAAAACTTAAAACATAGTTTTCGTAAACAGTATCCACCTTTGGCATCAAGCAATGATAAGTATCTTTGGGAATGAACATCAGATCGTCTTTTTTCGGTTTATAAATATTGCCGTCAATATTGTAATCAACGTCCCCTGAAAGGAACAGTATCATTTCGCAGTAGGTGTGCATATGGTTGGCGTAATCTTCCTTTTTTGGGTTTATTACCTGCTTGTGCGAAACTTCGTGTATCTGTTCATTAAAATAAAACTTGAACATTCTATCACCTCTTGAAATCTATTTTAACATCAAAAAGTAGAAAATGCAATAAAAACAGTAAAATTCGCAATTTATTTTTGCTTTTTACTGTGGTAAAATATACTTACCAAACTAGATATGGAGGTATTTTATTATGAAAAAAATGAGAGTAGCCATTATCGGTCAGGGCAGAAGCGGAAGAAATATCCACGGCAAGTTCTTCCTTGATCCCGTAAATGATTTTATTGAAGTAGTTGCTGTTGTTGAAAGCGATAAGCAGAGAAGAGATTGGGCAAGAGAAGATTTTAAGTGTGACGTATATTCCGATTATACCGAACTTTTTGGTAGAAATGATATTGATGTTGTTATAAATGCATCATTTTCCGAAATGCACTATCCCATCACAAAGGATCTTTTAATGCACAAGTTCAACGTGCTTGTTGAAAAACCTTTTTCAAGAACTATTTATGAGTGCAATGACCTTATTAAAACCGCCAAGGAAAACGGTGTTATCGTAACCGCATTCCACCAGTCACTTTTTACACCTAACTTCTTAAAGGTTAAGGAAATTATTGCAAGCGGAATTATCGGTGACGTTTATCAGGTAAACCTTAAATATTCAGGCTTTGCCCGCCGTTGGGATTGGCAGACGTTACAGTATAAGTGCGCAGGAAGTGTATACAATTCAGGTCCTCACCCCGTAGGTCAGGCACTTGACCTTTTAGGCTGGGATAAGGATACTCGCCTTGAGTTCTCAAGCCTTTCAAGAAATCTTACAAGCGGTGATGCCAACGATTGCGGTAAAATGATTCTTACTGCACCTAATAAACCCTTTATGGATATTGAAATCAATGCAGTTGATGCTTTCGGCAGTGATTTCGTTATTAAGGTTTTCGGCAAGTACGGCACACTTTTAATGAATCATAATAAGTATCAGTTAAAATATATTGATCCTACAAAACTTGATGAAAAGCCTGTAATCAAGGAAAGCCTCAGAGATCCTGAGGGCAAGCCTATGTATTGCGGTGAACAGCTTGATATTATCACTGTTGAAGATGAAGTTCAGGGCGATGCCTTCCACGATGCGGTAAACAGTTTCTATCGTCAGCTTTACGGTGCAATTATGGAAGGTAAAGACTTGATCGTTACACCCGAAAAGGCGGCAATGGTAATTAACTATATTGAGCAGGTTCATGCCGATAATCCTCTAACAGTAGAATTTTAAGGAGAAAAAATATGTTTAAAGTTGCATTTTTAGGCGTTGAAAATTCCCACGCAAACTCATTTTTGACTTTTATTAAAAACGGCGAATATCCTGACGTTCAGGTTGCAGGCATCTACAGTTATGATGCTGAAGTTACAAAAAAATTAAGCGAAGATTTTTCCGTTCCCGTAATGGAAAATTACGATTCCCTTGTAGGTCAGGTTGATGGCATCGTTGTTACTGCCCGCCACGGCTCAAACCACTATAAATATGCAAAGCCCTATATTGAAAAGGGTATTCCTATGTTCATTGATAAGCCTATCACTTCCGATCCAAATGAAGCGGTAGAGTTTATGAATGAGTGCCAAAAACACGGTGTTCGTCTTGCAGGCGGCTCAATGCTTAAGCACGACGTTCAAGTAAACGAAATAAAAGATATTATAAATAAAGATAAATCTGCACTCCGCAGCGGTTTTGCTTGCTGTCCCATACAGCCAAATAGTATGTATGACGGTTTTTGGTTCTATTCCCAGCATCTTGTTGAAACTGTGCTCACCGCTTTCGGTAAGGATGTTAAAAAGGTTTTTGCATCTCAAAACGGTATGGCAGTAAACGTTATTTTCCGCTATGACGGCTTTGACGTTTTAGGCACTTATCCCGAAGAAGCCAACGTTTATTTTATTGCGGCAACTCTTGCAAGCGGAATGGAAAGCAGAAAGATCGATCTTCAGGGCGCCGCAAAGAAAGAATTTGATGAATTCTATAACGTGTTAAACGGCGGAGAAATGACTTTTACATATAATGAATTTATTAAACCCGTGTTTACCATTGATGCCATTATGAAGTCAATGGAAACAAATAAATGGGTGGATATCAGAGAGGAATAATATGATAAAAGAAATAAAAACAGATAAATTAACCACTTTCGTTTTTGAAACACGTGATGAAATGGGTAAAGCGGCGGCAAAGGCGGCAGAAGAAGCCATAAATCAGGTTATTTCCGAAAAAGGCTATGCTAACGTAGTTTTTGCGGCGGCTCCTTCACAGAACGAAACTTTGGCACATCTTTTAGAGTCTGATATTGATTTTACAAAGATAAACGCTTTTCATATGGATGAGTACGTTGGTCTTGATATTAACTCAAAACAGTCCTTTGCAACTTATTTAACGGAGCATATTTTCTCTAAAAAGCCCTTTAGAAGCGTAAATCTTATTCCTGCACTTGATGCGGAAAAAGGTTGTGAAGAATATACAAAACTTTTGGAAGAATATCCTACCGACGTTGTTTTAATGGGCATTGGCGAAAACGGACACATCGCATTTAACGATCCGCCCGTTGCAGATTTTTCCGATCCCTATAAGATCAAAAAGGTTACTCTTGATGAAGTTTGCCGTAATCAGCAGGTTCACGATAAGTGCTTTGAAACTTTAGATGATGTTCCCAAATTTGCACTTTCCTTAACAGTTCCGCAGTTAATGAGCGCAAAATATCTTATCTGCACCGTTCCTGCACCTACAAAGGCAGAAGCAGTTTTCAATATGCTTAACGGCAAGATCGGTGAGTGGTGCCCTGCAACATCATTAAGAAATCACGATAACGCAAAAATGTTTCTTGATAAGGACAGCGCAAGTAAGGTATTATGAAAAAAATAAGACTTTCAGGCGGAAATCTTATTCTTGAAAATGAAATAAGAAAAGCCGACCTTTTAATTAAGGATAATAAAATAGAAGCAATAGTAAACGCCCAAAAACCTGCTCCCGACTATGAAGTGCTTGATTGCACAGATTTGCATATATCTGCCGGCTTTGTGGAAATCCACTCTCACGGCGGTGGCGGAAGTGATTATATGGACGATGAAGAGGATAGTTATAAAAATATTTTAAAGCTTCACGTTCAGCACGGAACGACCTCCGTTATGCCTACAACACTTTCCGCAGGAACGGAAGGCACCATAAAAGCGATAGATAATTATCTTCGTGCAGAAGAGGATAAAACCCTTCCCGTAAACTTATTGGGAATGCATATGGAAGGCCCTTTTATATCCTTAAATCAGGCAGGCGCGCAAAGACCTGAAAACATCAGGGAGTTTAATGAAAAAGAATATAAAATGCTCTTTGAGAAAAGTCAGGGCAGAATAAAAAGGTGGAGCGTTGCCCCTGAAAAGGACGGCGCAAAGGAGTTTGCTGATTTTGCCAATAAAAACAACATCACCTTAAGTATTGGCCATTCCGATGCGGATTTTGATACTGTTGTTAAAGCCTTTGATTGGGGTTTTAGGCACATAACACATTTTTATTCAGGCTGTAGCAGTATTATCCGAAAAGAGGGATTCCGCATTGCAGGCGTAGTTGAAGCAGGTTATTATCTTGATGATATGAACGTTGAAATTATTGCTGACGGTTGCCACTTGCCACCATCACTTTTAAAACTTATAGTAAAATCAAAGGGCACTGATCACGTTGCATTGATAACCGATTCAATGCGTGCCGCAGGGCAGACTTCGGGGGAAAGTTATCTTGGCTCCAAGGAAGAGCCAATGCCCGTCGTCATTGAAAAAGGCGTTGCAATGCTTTTAACGCACGATGCCTTTGGCGGAAGCATCGCAACAAGCGATCGCCTTATCCGCACGATGATATCTGCAGGAATATCTCTTACCGATGCAGTTAAAATGGCAACGATCTCACCTCTTAAAATGATGAACCAAAAGGTTAAAAAAGGGCTTATTAAGGAAGGCTACGATGCGGATATCTGCGTATTTGACGACAATATCAACGTAAAGCACGTTTTCGTAAAGGGAATAAAAAGAGTATAAATTTAAGCACCTGCTTTTTCCGGCAGGTGCTCATTTTTTTAGACAATGAGGGCGGTTTTAGTTTTACATATAACGGTATTCCTTAGGTGAGCAACCCATATACCGCTTGAATTCCGATGAAAAATAGCTGACACTGTCAAAGCCTGAAAGCAGTGCAACGTCGGTTATTGAATATAATTCAGTGCTCAGGAGATGGCAGGCGGTCTCTATCCTTCTTCGTTTTACGTATTCAAGAGGTGATTCACCGTAATATCTTTTAAACTCACGTCTGAAATAAGCCTCACTCGTTTTATGAAGCCTTGCAAGATAGGATATGCGAAGCTCAGGGGAGGTAAAATTTTCGTCAAGATATTTTTTTACTCTTTTAAGAGCAGGGGACGACCGCACCAGCTGGGGGTGGGTCTGATCAAATATCTCCGAAAACAGTCGGTAAGCATCGGCCATACAAGCACATTCATTTCCGATTGCAGTATGTGAAAGCGCCCGTGAAAATACGTCTAAGAACCGTTCTTTATTTATGGGGCGTATCAGGGTAGGCTTATTAAAAAAGTCTCCGCTTTTTTTCTCTGTCTGATAATGCAGAATTATCATTTCACCGCTTTCGATGATCTCGGTGGAATAACTGCAGCCCCCGGGAACAAAGGTAAGAGTTCCTTCCTCGGATATGAACTCATTTTTTTCTGATGAGATCAACACTCTTCCGCTTTTGCGGTAGGTCAGAGAGGAAAAATTACGTGCCGATACGTTTGCCTTCATCCTTTTATAGGACGTATCGAAAAATTTAACTTTAATAATTGTGGGAATTTGCTGATTTATGGCTTTATTCCTCCATTTTCACTTATATGCAACTGAAATCATATCATAATTGATAAAATTTTTCAATACTAATTTAGTTTTTTTGTTTCGAAATCTTAAAAAATATTGCGTTTCTTTATTGCGGCTGCATTTCTTTTATGTTATATTGCTTACGATAAAATTAAACTTGGAGGCAATAATGAACAATATAGAAGAATTAATTCGAAAAAATCTTAAGGAATGCAAGATCGATCTTATAGGATTTGCAGGAAAGGACAGATTCGAAGGTGTGGATGCACAGCACAATCCCTTCTCGATCTTTCCTGAAGCAAAGACGGTAATTATGCTTGGTAAGCGCATCTGCCGCGGGGCATTGCGCGGTGTTGAGGAAGGTACTAACTTTGGTGATTACGCCTTGTTTGGCAATAATTGGCTGGAGGATGAATTCCTCTCCATTGCCTGCTACGACCTTGTAAGGCTTCTTGAGGATAACGGTTGGGAGGCTTGTCCCGTGTTCCCTAATCCTTCGGAGCTTGGCCCTCAGGGTGTTTCCGTTGCAGAAGGCAGACCTGAGCCCAACGTATACCCTGATTTCAATTATGCCGCAGTTGCCTGCGGACTTGGTGAGATAGGACTTAACGGGTTGCTTCTTACACCGGAATACGGCTCAAGACAAAGATTTCATATGATTCTTACCGATGCAGAGATAGAGCCTTCTCCTTTATTTGAGGGCTCAGTCTGCGACGCTTGCGGTAAATGTGCAGGGCACTGCCCCTTAGGTGCAATTGATACTGAAAATACCTATGAGCTTAACATCTGCGGTAAAAGGATGAAGGTTGCAAGCATTAACTATGATATATGCAGAACCTGCAAAAACGGTGCATGCCCAAACCGTTTTGCTCCAAGCGCAAAGCCTGACAGAATTGCGGCGCTCTGCAACAGAACCTGTATATGCCATCTTGAGGAGGAGGGACTTCTTCAAAATAAATTTGAAAATCCCTTCAGACAGCGTGAGCCTTGGAGCGTAGGGGGAACCTCTTCTCCCTCGGAGCGCAACGTTGAAGCCGCAAACGTTCTCGGCGGCAGCTTTTCAAAGGACGGAAACAGGGGGAACAGATAATGAAATTGACCTCTCAGATGATAAAGGCTAAGGCACGGGAGCTTGGCATCGACTGTATTGCCATAGGTAATATAGAAAGATTCAAGGATGCGCCCAAGCTTATGTCACCCCTTACGTATTTTCCCGGCGCAAGATCGGTTATCGCAGTTGCCATGCGTATTCCACGGGGCACCTATAGAGGAATTGAAGAGGGCACGCATTGGCACAACTACACCTTTTATTCCTATAATAAATTAAATTCACTCTTCCGTCCCCGTCTTTCCTATGAGCTTGCCTGCTTTATTGAGGATCACGGCTGGGAGGCGGTGGCACACTATCCTGCCGTACCCGAGGGAAACGGCACCACAAAAGCACCGCTACGTGACGGCATTCCCCCTGACGTAGTATGCAGTACCCGTATTATTGCTGCAGGCTGCGGACTTGGTGAAATAGGCTTTTCAAAGGTTTTTTTGACAAAGAAATTCGGCCCCCGTGTTCGCATCGGACTGATATTTACGGACTGTGAGCTTGAACCTGATCCCATATTAAGCACGGGAGACATATGTCTTCATTGCGGCGCTTGTGCAAGGGAATGTCCGGGCAATGCTATTCCGTCGGTAAAGGACGAAGGCAAGCGGCTTTACGTAAGATTCGGAGATAAAAAGATATGGTACGGTGACGTAAGGATGGGACGCTGTACTTTGTCCCATCACGGAATGAACAACGAATGTTCACCCTTCTTAAAGAAAGAGTTTCCCAATATGGCTTTTGACGTTCGCAACAGCGAAATGACGGAGGAAGAGGCATATATAATGTCTTACACGATGGCGCAGGGCACGTGGGGACGTAAGCCGAGCACCAACAAGGTAATGGGCTATTACGATTATATCATAACCCACACGGGATATTTTGCCATTTGCGGCGCAAAGGGTTGTATCAGAGCTTGTATGGACGTGCTTGAAAAAACTGACCGTATAGAAAACAAGTTCCATAATAAATTCTATTACAAAAAAAGCTGGACTCTTCCCAATAAGCCTGAAACGGTATCGGAGGGAGTAAACCCCTACCGTGAGGAATATCTTGATAACGCTTACCCCGGGATCCGAGAAAACGAATACAAGAAAACAGAATAAAACCGCACCCCCTAAGTCAAATGCTTAGGGGGTGTTCAAAAATACCGTATTTTTTATGCCTTACAGCTTACTTCAATATCCTTTTCAAAATATTCTGTATTATCAGGCAAGATTATTTTTATCTTTTCAGGTGCGCTTACCTTTAAGTTAAGCGTACCGTTTTTCTTTTCCCATTCAACGGAAATTATGCCTACGGGAGTCATAACCTTACCCTTTGCAAAATCGTTTGCATCAACGTAAGGCTTAATGATAATGCCGTCCATTGTAACTTTTACACCTAAAATGCAGGCGGAGAACTCATAAATGGGAAGTGAGCTCCAAGCGTGGCAATCGCTTCTTGATTTTAAGGGCGAAGATTCAAACCAGGTCGTTGCGTGTAAGTCAATCATTTCGCGCCAATTATCAAGCATTTTATATGCAAGATGATAAAGACCGACCTTTTCGTATGCGCGGAACACAAAGAACATCATTGAATATGAGCAGATAGGTAATTCCTTATCGTCATAGGTGCGCTGAAGCAAGTCGCGCGCTTCATCTCCCGTAACAACGTCAGATAAAACTGCCCAGATCTGTGAGTGCATACTGAAAACGCTTTCTTCGGAATCCTTGAACAGTTTTTTGTTTTCGTCATAGAAATAACTCTTTGTGCTGATGCGCAATTTTTCGGCCTTTTCCTTGTATTCTTCCGCTAAACCGCGTCTTCCTGAAAAAAGCGCCATTTCATATGCGTTTTCGTAAGCAACGATGAGCATAAAATTATAAACGGCAATGCTTCCGGTTAAGGTTGGGATGCCTCCGTACCAAGTGGAAACCCAATCAACGTAACTCCATCTGCCTAAAGGGCCAACAACACCGCTGTCATTTATGTTTCTTTCAAAATATCTTAAAATGCCGTCAGCAACGGGAAGCAGGTCTTTAATGCGATCAGAATTTCTTTCATAGAGCATATGATCGTGAAGCATATAAATATAGTGTAAGCCAAAACCGGGGATACGCTGTTTTCTTAATGATGGCGTACGGCAGGGAATCATTCCGTCAGGGAATCTTCCTTCGTTAAAATCATCAATACACTTTATAATAAGGCGTTTATCATCTGTTAACTGTCTTAAGAAAATTGCCTGCAAGCGGGAATCCATTGCGTACTGTAACTGCTCATAATAGGGGCAATCCTCAAAGGAATCGTGCATACAGTTGTTTAATGTGCGAAGGCTTATTTCCCACATTTTTTCAGAATCCTTATCTGAAGAAACAAAGGATGCTTCATTATTTAAGGGATAGCGCATCCTGAAAAGCTTAATATCCGATAAAAATGCTTCGCCCTCGATTTTAATCTCAATAAAGCGGAAGCATTGCCAGAAAAAGGTTTCAAAAATATGCTCTTTCCCGTCAAGAATAATTTCATCACTTGAGCCAAAGATGAAACCGCTTTCATCATCGCGAACCTCTTTGTAAGGCTTGTCGTCTCCATTTTTCTTCCAATAGGCTTCGGCATAGGTCAAAGTGATCTTTGTTCCCTTTTTGCCTGAAACCTTAAACTGAACAGCGGCGGTTGAGTGCTCGCCTGCATTCAAAACAAAGGTTGTATCCTTGCCTGAAAATTCGTTACAGTTTACAAATGCGCCCTCCTTATAAGTAAGTGGCGGAATGGGGGAAGGCTTTAAGCGGTAAAGCATCGATTCACCGCAAAAATTATAAACCTCCGTGAAAGATGCATCTGAACCTTCTGATTTTAACGGTGAAAATTCATAGGCGGCAGTAAATTCTCTTGAAAGCAAATTATAATCAATTTTTTGGAAAATACCTGCCATTGATGCACCATAGGAAATTCTGATGGGAGGCAAAATGTCAAGTTCGGGGCAAAGGGAAACAAGCCATGAACTGTCGGTAATATAAACTTCATCACCTACGGTAATTTCTGCGGCAAGACCTAAGTGAGAGCCTGCAATCATAGTTTCAACGTGCTGGCGTCCTTCTTTTATGGGAGAAGGATCAAGGTGCAAAACGTAAACGGATATCTCGTTTTCACCTTTTTTAAGATATTTAAGAATATCAACCGTATCAAAATATGAATAAAACTCGCTTCTTTTGCTTGGACCCACCTGAACAAAAATACCGTTTACATATAAGCGGTATTTTGTATCAGCAAAAAGCTTTATTTCGCCTCTTTGGGGAAGATCATCTATATTAAAAATCTTTTTGAACTGAAACAAGCCTGCCTTGTGGCCAAGCTCCTTGTGTGTTATGAGCATATGATTCACTCCTTAAATTTTTGGGCAAAATAATGAAAACTGAGTAGATAAAAGTAATCAGGATAAAAGCGTGAGAAGCTCGGTGCGTGCCGAATCAACGTCTAAAGCCGTTGCGCTAAGATCTGTAAAGGACTTTGCAATACGGTGGGAAATAGCGCTTGCCGCCTCGGGATGTTCCTTTTTCAGCATTAAAAGAAGCTCCCAATCCTGAAAACCGTCGCAGGTCGCAAAACCGCGTGCGGAATGTAAGAGGCAGTTGTTTTCAACGTCAGGATATACTATAAAGCCGTCGCCCTTAAAGCGCGCATCCTGATCAAGCCCGTAGAGCTTTGAATTCCAATAATGTGAGCCCCAATGCAAAAATCCCTCTATCCCGTGACTGAAGCAAGCCCATGCCATCAAACGGGAATACAAGCAGGGAAGGTCGATGAATTTGTTCATCCAACCGGTGGCTTCGGGATAACAGCAGGAATAGCACCAGACCTGATCGCCTGCCTTCTGCCGTTCAAGGTAATAATCCTTGCCCTCCTCATATACCTCGATACGAGGAATGTACTGATCGCATTCGTTCTCTAATTCACGGGCGATGCTGTGGGTGTCAAGGGGCTCTCCACAGATAATCCGTGGCATAAATGCTCTGCACTTTTCTCTTGCCCATTTCCAATATTCGCTTGAGTGCGGCTCGTCCTCAAGCCTCATCTGAAGCATATCAAGCCAGCCCTTTTCTTTAAAATGAGAGTATATACCTCCATAAATTGCTTCTGCCCAAGCATCGGCTTCGGGGGTAAAGACGTTAAGTGCGATCACAGCGCCGTTTTCGTCTATTGAATTTATGGTTTCTCCCGAAACGGAAGCGATGAGTGCTTTTATTGAAAGCTTTTTGACGGAGCCGTTAAGTATAAAAAACTCAATGAATTTATCAAGTAATTCATACGAAAAATCCCATTTTGCCGTATCAATTCTTTTTGAACCGCCATCGCATAGGAGGCGTAATACGGGTACGTGGAGGCAATTTACACGAAGTTCCCTGAATTTTTTAGCAAAATCACCCATAAGCGACCAGAATTTTTCGGAGTATGCCTCATAGGGGTACTGCGTTGGCATGATCTTTTTGTCAATTTCGTTTGATGGGGCGCACAATATCATCGGGTCAAAAAAGTATTCGTGATAAATATGGGATGATTTTGGCTCAGGCAAGGCTACGGGGTAAACGGTTAGGGTGACGGCAGAAGAAAAAAGACCCTCGCTTGTTTTGATGCTTATGGGAAGCTTATAGGTGCCCGCATTTGCATCGGCTGAAGCGTAAAAGCGCACAAAAATACTTTGCGTGGTATTGCGAAGCACGTGCACAGAGTCCTTGGTGGAAATAATATCGGGGTAGGGGACACCGTCGTTAAAAACAATATAATCCGTAAAATAATATTCACAGCTTATGCCTGCGGGAGTACAAGGTAACTCAACACTTGAAATATCAAAGGAAGTATCCACGTTTCTTAAACAAATCTGAAACGAAGCAAACATATTTCTTGCGGAGCTTAATAAAAATATAGGGGAATCCTGCTGATGCTTTCGCGTATGCTTGAAAATCTGAGCTGACGCAGGGGCGCACCATATATCCATAAAAACACCTCTCATAAAAAACGCTAAATTTATTGTATCAAAAACAGAAAACGATGTCAATGGTAAAAAAATGACCGCTGACCAAGTTAAGTCAGCGGTCTGAAAATACTGTTTTTACTTAGTTTATGCCCACCACATTTCGCCCATAGGCTCAAAGGACATAATATCCTTTAAGAATGTGATTGCTTTTTCAAGACCTTCTTCAACTGACATAAACATATCCTCATGCTCGATGGAAAGAACACCGTCATAACCAACCATGCGAAGCATACTTACAAAGTCTTTCCATGCTTTTACGTCTAAACCGTAACCGACTGTTCTGAAAGTCCATGAACGGTTTAAAACGTCGGAATAATGTCCCGTTGAAAGCACGCCTGCCTTCTTGATGTTTGTCTGATCAAGATAGGTATCCTTTGCGTGAACGTGGTGAATTGCTTCACCGCCAAGCATTCTTACTGCTTCGGCAGGATCCATACCCTGCCAGATAAGATGGCTTGGATCAAAGTTAGCACCGATGGTTTCGCCAACTGCCTCACGAAGGCGGAGAAGTGAAGTTGTGTTATAAACGCAGAAACCGGGATGCATTTCAAGAGCGATCTTCTTTACGCCGTGAGCGTTTGCAAACTTAACTGCCTCTTTCCAATAGGGGATAAGCACTTCGTTCCACTGATAATCAAGAATTTTTGCAAAATCGTCAGGCCATGAGCAAGTAACCCAGTTGGGAGTCTTGTCTTCAGGTGAGCCACCGGGACAGCCGGAGAACGTAACGATAGTGTCAACGCCAAGCTGTTCAGCCATTAAAACTGTTTTCTCAAAATCATCCTGGAATTTCTTTGCAACAGTTTTATCGGGATGAACGCAGTTTCCATGGCAGGAAAGTGCGGCAATATTCATATCGTACTTAGCTAAAA